>NZ_CP018793.1:600000-1200000 GCF_002139875.1 Campylobacter vicugnae | reverse complement strand
ATATCAATTATTACTTCTTCGATGCTATTTAGGAGTGTTCTTTTGTTTCCTAAATAACTAATTAATTGAGTAGTTAGATATTCCTTACTCTCTTTCACTTATTATCTCCGGTGTAGTTTTTATAAAATTCCCAAACCTTACCACTATTTATAGCGTTTAATATTATATCTTTAGCAACCATAGGCGAGGTAGCTTGATTAGCAGCATATAGAGCAAACATAGCATTTAAAAGCACTATATCAAATTTAGCCCCGCTAAGCTCTCCTTTTAGCGTAGCTCTTAAAATATCAGCATTATAGCTAGCATCACCTCCAGCAATATCAGCATGAAATGCTCTATCAAAACCAAACTGCTCAGGCGTGATTTTATACTCTAAAATTTTACCATCTTTTACTTCGTGAATTAGCGTCTCATCACATAGAGTAATCTCATCCATACCATCCATACCATGAACTACTAAAGCGTGTTTTCTACCTAGATTAAGTAGAGTATGTGCGATTAACTCATTTACATCTTCTAAGTAGTTGCCTACAACTTGATTGGTTAGATTTAAATTTGGATTTAATAAAGGCCCAAGAATATTAAAAACGCTTCCAATTCCAAGCCTTAGCCTTACATCTTTTACTGCTGCAGTTATAGGATGAAAATATGGAGCGTGAAAAAAGGCTAGATTTTGCTCGTTTAATTGAGATTTTAGACGCTCTATATCGCTATCAAGATTTATTCCAATCTGATTTAAAATATCGCTACTTCCACTTTTTGATGTTATAGCTTTGTTTCCATGCTTGGCTACTTTAGTTCCTAAAGCAGCTAAAATAAAGCTTACTGTAGTAGATACATTTATGGTCTTTAGTGCATCTCCACCAGTACCTACTATATCAATCATAGGCGAGTTATCGCTATAGGTTGTAGAGTATTTTAGTATATTTTTAACAAGTGCAGCTAGACTATCTGGATATAGCGACTTTTCGCTTATTAGCACCAAAAGAGCGCCTAGTTGTACATCATCGTAGTTTTTATTATAAATTTCTTTGCATATTATCTCATAATCACTAGCATCTAAAGGAAAGCCTTTTTGTAATTTAGTAAGAAATGGAGCAAAATTTGCTTTTTCTTGAATTTGATCTTTAGATTTATTTAATGAGACAAAATTGGCAATTATCTGCTTTCCATATTGACTAAAAAAGCTTTCAGGATGAAACTGAATACCAAAAATTTGCCTATCTTTATCCTCTAATGCCATAATAATTCCATCGCTGCTATAAGCTGTAACTTGTAAATTTGGCGGTAGATTATCAACATATAGTGAGTGGTATCTCATTACGCTAAAACTTTTTGGCAATCCTTTAAATATAATGCTACTATTTTGAGTTTGAATTTGACTAGTTTTGCCATGAACTGGAGTATTAAGAACCTTAATATCGGCACCATTTACTAGAGCGATTGCTTGATGACCAAGACAAATTCCAAGAATTGGAATACCTAAATTTGCCTTTAAAATATCAATACAAACTCCACTATCTTTAGGATGTTTTGGACCTGGACTTAAGATGATCTTGCTAGGTTTTAATCTTTTAATCTCATCAATGCTAATCTCATCATTTCGCACGCATTTTATAGATTCACTAGTTGTATCTAAGAGATATTGGTATATATTATAAACAAAGCTATCATAATTATCAATCATTAAAATCATTGGTTTAATCCCTTTGGGTTGCGTATTTTTCAAATATTTTTAGACAGCTTTTGCGTTTATTGCAGATCTCATCATACTCATTTTGAGCAACGCTATCCCAGACAATTCCAGCTCCAGCACCGATAAATACTCTATTTGAAGTTGAATTTAAATTTTTAGTAAAGATAGCTGAACGAATAAGAATAGCCATCTGTATATCTCCATTAAAATGCCAAAAACCAATCCCTCCGCCATAAATTCCACGACTATAACTCTCAAGCTCATTTATAATCTGCATTGCTCTAATTTTTGGACTACCACTAAGTGTCCCAGCTGGAAAAATAGTAGTAAGAGCTTTAAGTGGAGTTGATGATGGACTTAGCTCTGCATAGATATCGCTTACAATATGCATTACACTTTCATAGAGTTTGATATGCATTGGATTTACTACCTTTATGCTGCCTCTAAGAGCAAATTTACCTATATCATTTCTAGCTAAATCAATAAGCATTCTATGCTCGCTAAGCTCTTTTTCATCACTTAAAAGCTCTTTTTTTATACTCTCATCTTCATTGGCATCTACTCCACGCTTTCTTGTACCAGCAATTGGGCTTGTGTGGATTATACCCTTTTTAATCTCTACTACAAGCTCAGGGCTACTACCTACTATAATTCCAAATTCGCTTGGATAGTAAAACATATATGGGCTAGGATTTTGTATTTTTAAAATTTCATAAAACTCAAGTGGATCAAAATCACTCTCTAACTCTAAGGTTTTAGATAGAACAACTTGAAATATATCCCCACTTTTTATATATTTTTTGGCAGTTTGGATCATATTTAAATAGTGTTCTTTTTCATTTTTTAAATCACTTTTTATAGTGTAGAAGTAGTTTTGATTTTGGATATTTTGAGGTTTTATATTTTCAAGCTCTTTAAAGTAGATGCTATCTCCATAAAAACTATAAATTTTACTTTGTTTATCATAGTGCAAATATGCTTTAGCATCGCTATAATGATATAGTGGAAACTCATAAAGCATAGGTTTGATATCGCCAATTTTTTCAAATTTATATACTGCTTCATAGCTTAAAATTCCAAAAAGTCCGGCAAAATTTGAGATTTTATTGCCATTTTTAATCCTATCATTTAGCTTAGCAAAATCATCTCCACTTATATATTCACAATCAATTCCTATAATTGCTTGAGTCTCATCTTCGGCTAGATATGAGCGTGGATATCTGCTTAAAATTTCTCTAAAATATATAGTGGGATCATATAAAAGCATTTTATCTCCAAAAAGTTTTTTTAAAAAAATATTATACAAAAAATTTTCTTTATCAATCTTAAAATTTAATCTTTTAAAGCTAGTTTTATATTAAGATTATTATAATTTGGTATTAAATTTAAGGTATAAAAATGGTTGGCGAATTTGGTTTAATAATGTTTGATAATATGCCTATGATGGCGATAATTACAGCGTTTATTATCTTTGTCTTAATTGGTATGGGAATTGGGTTTGTTAGTGGATTTTTTGGTATTGGTGGTGGTACGATATTGGTTCCAATACTACTAAATTTAGGTTTTGATATTAAAAGTGCAATTGGTATTAGTGTGCTTCAGATGTTTATGGGAGCGTTATTTGGTAGTTATGTGAATTATAAAAATAAAAAATTAGTGCTAAATGATGGGATTATAGTTGGAATTGGTGGGCTTGTTGGAGCGAGTTTTAGCGGGTTAATTGTTGCTAATACTCCTAGTATAGTGCTTAAACTAGTTGTGCTTTTTATGCTTTTGGTTGCGATAATTAAATTTTTTAAAGCCGATGTACAAAATACAAATCCAAAAGAGATCTCAAAGCCTATAATGTTTGGTGTAGGGGTATTTGTCGGTGCCATAGCTATATCTGTTGGTCTTGGTGGGGCTTTATTTTTAACTCCGATATTTGTTGGATTTTTAAAAATGGATATTAAAAAGGCAGTATCAATTGGGTTATTTTTTGTAGTATTTAGCTCATTTGCTGGGCTTATTAGTTTGGCAAATGCTGATTTAGTAGATTATAAAACCGGTTTAATGATAGGTATTGGCTCGATAATTGGGGTATATTTTGGTGTTAAAGTTGGCCATAGAGCAAATAAGCAAATTCAAAAAAAATTAGCTTTGGGGCTTTATATAATTATGTTTATTTTAATGATAAAAAATATTGTGTTTTAATATAATCTAAGAGCTTTTAACTCCTAGATTATATTAAAAGCCATTTAAAATTTCTATAATCTTATCTATTATTTTAGATTCAAAATTATCTTTAGTTTGGTTTAGGCCATAATCAAAGCTAGATTTTTGACTTTGTAGGTTTAAATTTGTTTGATAATCTTTGCCGTTATTAATAGCGATATATAAAGAGGCTTGAGCATCATAAAAATACTCACTTTCATAGCCGCCACCAAATCCGCTACCAAAGCCGATTCTTCTAAATCCACCACTACCAAACCCAAATTCCATAAAGTTATTATTTCTAATATCACTATTTTTGCGTATATAATTTAGAGCTATTTTGATAGCGATATCTGGATTTTTTATAGCTTTTTTATAGCCGTTTTTCTCTAATGCTTTGCTTAAATTTTGCTCAAAATTTGGTGTGAAATTTTGTGAGGCTATGCTAAAGCTTTTGCCTTTTATATTTTCAGTGATAAATACCGGATCTGATGTAGATAGATAGCTAGTTTGTATAGATTTACCACAACCTATAAATGTTAAAGCAATAAGCAAAGAAATAATTATATTTTTCATTAAAATCCTTTAAAATAAACCAGGTATTATACTATTTTTTTTCTATTTTTTGGTTGATAAAATATACTAAAAATAACACTGTAAAGCTAATTGCAAGCATAACTCCTGAATATATATGAGCTAATTTATAATCTAAAATCTCAACTGCGTCATATATAGCAATACTAGCAACTTTAGTCTCTCCTTCAATACTTCCGCCAATCATCAAAATTACTCCAAATTCACCCAAAGTATGAGCAAAACTAATGATAATTGCACTTAATAAAGATGGTTTAATATTTGGCATTGCTACTTTAAATAGTGTAGTAATTTTGCCTTTGCCAAGACTATAACTAGCTTCAATTAAAGAGTTTGGCAAAGATTTAAATCCAGATAAAATAGGAGCAAACATAAATGGTAAAGAGTAGATACAACTAGCAATAACAAGGCCAGTAAAGTTAAAAACAAGTCTAATATCAAAATGCTTTTGCATAAACTCGCCCAAAAATGAGTATGGAGATAAAAATATCAATATATAAAATCCAAGCACCGATGGAGGCAATACAAGAGGAAGTGATATAATGCTCTCAATAATTGGCTTTAATTTAAACTCAGACCTAGCTATTATATAAGCAAGAGGCAAACAGATAAAAAATAGTATAATTGTTGATATAAAAGCTAGTTTAAACGATAGTAAAAATGGAGTCCAGTCAATCATTTGCTAATCTTTAAATTTGATATTTTAGCGCTTAGAGTAATAGTATCGCCTACTTTTAAATTTCTATTTTGAGTAGTTTGATTTATTTGATAAATTTGATTTGCGTGTTCGCAAGTGATTGTATTATCATTGATGTCTAAAATTGTGGCTAATAGATTGATATTATCATCTAAATTAGAGCTTAAAAATAGCTCTTTTGGTGAGCCAGATCGAACTATTTTACCATTATTAATCTCATAAATGCGGCTTGCAAGTCTATAAATTTCGTGCTTATCATGGCTGACTAAGATTATGCTCATGGAGTATTTTTTGTGAATTTGGATTAAATACTCTTGCAATTTAGTGCGTAAGCTCATATCTAAAGCAGATAACGGCTCATCTAAAAGCAGTATTTTAGGACGTCTCATAAGCGCTCTAGCTAATGCTATGCGTTGCTTTTGGCCACCTGAGAGAGTGCTAGGTAGGGCATTTTTAAACTCTAAAAGCTCTATAAACTCCAAAAGTTCAGTAGCAAATTTAAGATCATTGCTAGCAAATAACAGATTTTGCATTACAGTCATATTAGGGAATAGGGCATAATCTTGAAATAGATATCCAATATTTCTTTTTTGAGGTGGTAAAAATATATTTTTATTATAATAAATTTGCTCATCATTGCTAATTACTCCGCTATTTGGTTTATCAAAACCAGCTAAGAGTCTTAAAATCGTGCTTTTTCCACTACCACTTTTACCATATAAGGCTACAAATTCGCCATTATTTATTTTAAATTCAAGATCAAGCTTAAATCCGTCAAAGGACTTTTGGCAGTGGAAATGGATCATAAATTCGCCTAATTAATCGCTTTATATCCAAATTTAACAAATATATCTTGAGCCGGTTTGCTAAGCAAGTAATCATAAAAATCTTTAGCTAATTTATTTTCTTTACCATGATTTAAGATTACCATTGCTTGGTCTATACTAGTATGAAGTGAGCCATCTAAAATAGCATAATTTGTATATTGTAGCATCTGTTCAGCCTTTAAAGCACTAGCTGCGACAAAACCGATATCACCAGCTTTTATAGTTTGATTTAGAGCATCGCCTATGCTATTTGCTTCAATGATTTTATCTTTAATCTCATCATAAATTCCGGCATTTTTAAATGCTTCTATCGTGGCGGCGCCGTATGGGGCGGTTTTTGGGTTGGCTATTATTATTGTTTTTATATCTTTGTTTTTTAATGAGTTTAGGCTTGGTTCATAGCCTCTAACGCTCAAAATAGCCACGCTTCCGCTAGTATAAATAACAGGTTTATTAAGGGCAAAACCATCTTTATATAATACATCAGCAAAATCTATATTTGCGCTTAAAAATAGATCAAAAGGGGCACCATTTTTGATTTGGGCTACTAATTTACCGCTTGAGCCTAGTGTGATGTTGATTTTAGCATCTGGGTGAAGTTTGATAAATTCGCTTTTTATCTCTTCTAAGACATAGGCTGCATTTGCCGCTGCGGCTACATTGAGTGTTGAAGCAAAAGAGCAAACCGCAAAAGCTAAAAGTAGAAAAATTGATCTCATATTTATCCTTAATATTATAAATTTATACTTGTAATTATATGAAAAAATAGTAAATAAATGGATATTTATAAATATAAATTATATATTTATATTTTAAAAAGTTAGTAATTACTCTTGCTTGGCTAATACCAAGCAAGTAATAAACTAAGCCTGTGTCGCTATGATAATTTGACTAGCTTTGATAAATAGCTCAACTTCATCACCGACATTAATTCTCATATCTTGAGCTGATTCATTTGTTAGAGTTGCATAGATTAGTTTATTATCTCCTATATCTATGGTAATTTGTGCATTTACTGCGCCTATTGTAGCTTTAGCTACTTTGCCTTTTAGTTTATTTGATGCAGAAATTTTAAGCTCATTATCATCGCTTTTAGCTAAAATTACACTTGAAGCTTTAAAGATAAATAAAACCTCTTTTCCAACTTCTAAGTTTAACTCTTTTTGGCTATCTATTGTGATTATGGATTTTAGCAATGTTCCATCACTTAATTTAGCTGTGATTTGCGCATTTACTGCACCGATATTTATATCTGTGATTGTAGCTTGAAGTTGATTTTTAGCGCTTAGCTTCATATTGTTCCTTTTTAAATTATTTATGGCGTGAATATCTGGATTGCTACAGATTTCATCTAATAAATTATTTTGAATTTTTAAAATCGCCTCATACATATCTATAATATCTTTTGCATATGCACTAAGCTCACTACCACTATTTTTTCTCTTGCCATTTACTCTAGCAATTAATGGCTCTTTGGCTTTAGAGTTGATTAGATCTAGGCAGTCCCAGGCATTTTTATATGATATATCTACTGCAGCTGCGGCTCTAGTGATGCTCTTAGTCTCATCTAGGGCTTTTAGAAGTTTGATATGTTTTGGCAAAAGGGCTACTTCATCATCTAAAAATAGCTCAAGATTTATCCTAGCTTTCATAAAAACCTCTTTTAAATTTATTTTTCTTTGGCGTATTATAATATTTTATTATTAAAATTGGGTTTATATTTGAAAAAATAAAAATAAAATATACTAAATATAGTAAATTTTGTAATTCATACTAACTTAAGTTTGAGCTGATATAATATTACCTTTTTAAATTTATGAGGTAATATTATGGCTAGGATTTTTTTGGCTAGTTTTATATTTTTAATTAGCTGTTTTGCTGATGATATTGATTCATTTGAAGATGAGTATGCTACTAGTAGTTTTGATCCACTTAGTGGATATAATAGGGTTATGACTGAGTTTAATCATGTTGTATATCAAAATATCTTGATACCAACATTTAAAGGCTATGATTATATAATGCCAGACCCGGCTCAAGATGCTATAAGTAATTTTTTTGATAATTTAATGTTTCCAATTAGGCTAGTTAATAATCTTTTACAGTTTAAATTTGCAGCAGCTGGAGAGGAGACACTCAGATTTATTGCTAATACTATTATTGGTTTTGGCGGTATAAGCGATGCTGCAACTAATGTTTATGGGCTTAAAAAACATGATGAAGACTTTGGCCAGACGCTAGGATATTGGGGAATTGGTAGTGGCTTTCCTATAGTATTGCCTATTTTAGGACAGACAAATTTAAGAGATTTAGTAGGAATGGGCGGAGATTTTTTCATAAATCCATTAACCTATACAAATGAAGTTTTTACCGATGATGGAAATAAATATTTTCACCTAAATTTAGCTGCAAAATCATGGCAGATAATCAACGACGGCTCTATGGATCCAGAGTTGTATAATAAATTAACTAGTGGCGCAATTGATCTATATTCATTTATTAAAGATGGATATGAACAACGCAGAAATGCACAAATTCAGGAGTAAGGTATGAGAAAAGTTTTTATTTTATTGTTTTTAATTTGCTCAATATCTTTTGGTATAGAGCTTAAAAGTATTGATGAGACTCTAAAGAGTGATTTTAAAAAAGCGTTAAACATAATGGCTGATAGCAAGATAAGTAAAGAGCAAAAACCACTTGAGCTTTTTAAGCTTTTTGATGCATATTTTGATTACTCTTTGATGGCTAGATTATCGCTATCTAAGCTATATAAAACACTTAATAAGGCTGAACAGGATGAGTTTATAAAGCTTTTTGTAGCAAATTTAAAAACCTCTTTTACTCAAAAACTTGGATATTATAGCGATCAAGAGATTGAGTTTGTAAAGGGTGAATTAACTAATAAAAATAGATACAATGTCCATGCAATTATAAAAAATAAGAGCGAGAATTACCCTTTAATTTTTAAATTTCATCCAGCTAATGGAAGTGATTATCTCATATATGATGTAGATATTTTAGATGTAAGTATAATCCAAAGTTATAGAAGTCAATTTAGCGATTTATCGCAAAGTGCTGGGTTTAATGAGATAACTAAACGCCTCCAAAGTGTCTCACTTGATAACAATACAACTACTAAATGAAAAATATATTTAAACTCATAGTTGCCTTTCCTAAGGCAGTTTTAGCTATAAGTTTGGCTATTTGTCTTGGGATTGGAGTTTTTTCGTATAAATTAGAGATTGATGCATCAACTCAGACTTTGCTTTTAGAAAATGATAAAGATTTAGCCATTTGGAGAGAGATTGCTAAACGCTATGAGAGTAAGAATTTTTTAGTAATTGCCTATACGCCAAATTCTAGCTTACTAAGCAAGCAAAGTTTAAATAAAATTGAAGCAATCTCAAAAGAGCTTGAGAGTTTAGAAAGTGTAGATTCTGTATTTTCTATATTAAAGGCTCCTCTTTTAACAAATAATCCCAATTTAAGCATTAGCGAACTTATAGATGATGTGCCAAATTTAAGTAAATCTGGCATTGATATGAGTGCTGCAAAAGATGAATTATTAAATAGCCCATTATATAAAAGTTCTCTAACAAGTAGTGATTTTAAAACTACATCAATTTTGGTAAATTTAAAAGATGATGAGATTTATACTAAATTTTTAGAACAAATAGCCGCACTAAAAAATAGCACTAAAGAGCTAAGCAAAAGCGAGCAAGAAGAGTTAGCAAATTTAGAAATTGAATTTAAAAAATATAGAGATGTTCAGCGTATTGCTGAACACGAAAATATAGCTAAAATTAGAGAGATTATAGAGCGTCATAAAGGAGATGAGCGGCTATTTTTAGGCGGAATTAGTATGATTGCTAATGATATGGTAAGCTTTGTTAAAAATGATTTAGCAATTTATGGAAGTAGCGTTTTGTTGCTTCTTGGATTTTGTTTATGGTTATTTTTTAGGCAGATTAGATTTGTTGTCTTGCCTGTTATTGTTTGCTTTTTAAGTGTAATTTTAGCTAGTGGATTATTTGGGCTTTTGGGATATGAGATTACTGTTATTAGCTCTAATTATATAGCACTTCAGCTTATTATTACCATTTCAGTTGTTATACATTTAATTGTCGCTTATCGTGAGCTGTATCTAAAACATATAAACTATACAAATGCTCAGCTAGTTTATCTAACTTTAAGATCTAAATTTAATCCATGTTTTTTTGCGATTTTTACCACTGTGATTGGCTTTTTATCACTTTGTTTAAGCGATATTAAGCCTATTATTATGCTTGGGGCGATGATGAGTGTGAGTATCTCTATATCGCTTTTAGTTGTATTTTTTATTTTTGGTAGTTTGCTTATGCTGCTTAAGAAAAAAGCACCAAAAATGAGCTTTGAAAATCATTTTAAATTAACCCAGTGGTGTGCTAATCTTGCTATAAATAATCCAAAAATTATATATGCTATTAGCATTATTATTGTTGTAATTGGAATTTATGGCATTACTCAGCTAAGAGTAGAAAATAGCTTTATTGGGTATTTTAAATCAGATACTGAAATTTATCAAGGTATGAAGGTAATTGATCAAGAATTAGGCGGGACAATTCCTCTTGATGTTATTATCAAATTTAATCCAATTGAAGAAAATTTTAGTGATGATGAGTTGGGTGATTTTGAAGATGAGTTTGCTAGTGAAGCTAATGATGCTAAATATTGGTTTAATGCCTATAGGCTTGAGATTATTAAAAAGGTTGATAAATTTTTAAATCAGCGTGATTTTATTGGAAATGTTGGTTCTTTAGCAACCTTACTTGAAGTCGGAAAAAGCATAAATAAAGGCAGTGAGCTTGATCCATTGGCTCTTTCGTTAATATATAAAAATCTACCTGATGAATATAAAGAATTAATCTTAACTCCATATTTAAATATAGAAAACAATGAGGTTAGATTTAGTATCCGTACTATTGATAGTGATCCAAATTTACGCCGTGATGAGTTTGTTAAATCATTAAAAACTGATCTTGAAAAGCTACTTAAAAATGAACCAGTAGAGGTGCAAGTAGCTGGTGTGATGGTTTTATATAACAATATGCTTCAAGCTCTCTTTAGCTCTCAAGCTGATACATTTATCTTTGTTGTATTGGCTCTATTTTTAGTCTTTGTTGTAATATTTAGAAGTCTTAAGCTCTCAATTATTGGGATTGTCGCTAATCTTGTACCGCTTTGTGCTGTATTTGGCATAATGGGTATAGCTGGAATTCCTCTTGATATTATGAGTATTACCATAGCTGCTATTAGTCTTGGGATTGGTGTTGATGATATTATCCATTATATCCATAGATTTAAAAATGAAAATAGAGTATATAGCGTTACTGAATCTATTAAGCGTTCGCATACAAGTATTGGTTATGCGATGTATTATACATCATTTGCGATATTTTTAGGCTTTAGCGTGATGAGTCTTAGTAATTTTTGGCCAACTATATACTTTGGTGTTTTAACTGATTTAGTTATGGTTATGATGCTGCTTGGAGCTTTAATACTACTTCCAGCGATGATTGTTTCATTGTATAAAAGATAATTAGAGGCAAAGCCTCCAATTATCTTTATTTATTTAAAAGAATATTTATAAACTCTTGCTCATTTAATCTATTTTTAGCAATAAATTCCCTAATATTTATATCTTCAAATTTAATATTCTTACTATTTAAATAGCTATTTAATACTGTTTTATCGCTATTTAAAAGAGTTATAGCGTTATTTAGATTAACACTCATAAAACTATTATATAACTCTTTTTGTGGGTTTTTTGGCATATTTGATGAAGTAGGGGTAAAAATCATAAATGCTACTGCTACTGCTATGCTAAGGGTGATAAAGCCAAGCTTTTTGCCTGTAAAATATTTTTTAAATGCGGCAAAATTGACAACTATATGAAGCACACACGCAAGCACCATTACTATACCTATATATTCATGAATTGTCTTAATATTGTGATTTTTAAGATCAAAAAACATAAGAGCACCAGTGGCTCCAACAAGAAAAAATGTAGCTATTGTAGCAGTTGTAGCTATTGGTCTAGAGATTTTCATATTTTATCCTTTTGGTTAAATTTGGCAAATTATTACAAAGGGGTGTTAAAAAGATGTGAATTGGTATTATTGGATAAAATTTAATTTAAAATATGCAAAAATGAGTAAGCGCTATTTACTCCATCAGTGTGTAAAGCATACCACAAAGCGCGCTTTTCTTGCTCTTTAGTTGCTACTGCTCCGCTAAATACTACATCGCACTGTACAATATGTATATTGATATTTGTACTATCAATTAAGGAGTCTGAGATTAGATCTGTTTTTATTTTTGTTAAGATTGCAAACTCATCTAAGAAGTGGCACGAGTTTGGAGTTTTTAGATTTATATATGTTTTTATGTGATTTACTCCAAGTGTGTTTTTTGCTAATTCTATCAATTTTAATTTATCATTTATGCTCTCTACTTCGCCAATTAGCAATACCTCTGCCCATTGAGAAACCACATCAATATCAAAGTTACTTAAATTTGAACTAGTTAGGATTTTGGCTTGGATCTTTTTTTGAATTATATTATCTTTTATGATTGTATATATGCCACGCTCGTCCTTGCCAATAGTATAAATATCATATGCAGAAGTTATATTAAGCAGTGGAGATTTAAGCGAACAACCGCTAAGAATAATACCAATTAAAATTGTACAAGCGATAAATTTCATCGTGTAATTTTATCGAAATTTTAACCAAGGCTTTCTTAAAAATAGATATTTAGCTTGAATTTATTAAAATTTAGATAAAATTTAGTCTTACATTGTGTAAATTTAGTTATGCCAAAGGTTAGGTATATGCGACAAGGCAGAGTTTTTCTTGCTTCTGGACTACTTAAAAGAGCTGTAATTATCTTAGCTATATTTATTTTTATGAGTATTTTTAGCTTATATTTTATATTTACTAAAGATAATGTAGATAATATTATATATTTGGGTTTTTCTACACTTAGTATTATACTTTTGGCTCTGCTTATAGAGATATTTTTATATATTAAAAATAATCTTATTGTGCCAATCTCTCATACTAAAAATTTTATTGATAAACTAGCTGCTAAAGAGATTATTGACCCAGTTTCAAATTTAGATTTTTATCATATTAATAAAAATATTTATGAGTTTTTTACATCGTGGGTTTGTTCGCAAAATAGCTTAAAATATTATATGGAATATTATAGCTTGCTTTTTGATAAAAGTGATATTAAGATTCTTTTTATAGATGCCAAAGATGGCTCTATAATGGATGCTAGTAAGCGTGCTGTAGAGTTTTATGGATATTCTAAGGGTGAGCTTTTGACTATGAGTATATTTGATATTAGAATACAAGATAATCATAAAAGCCAGTATCAAAAGCATAGATTATCTAATGGAGAGATTAAATTTGTTGAGGTTATTAGCACTCCAGTTAGTCTATATTTTAATGATTCATATTTTATGATTATCCTTGATGCCTCAAAAGCTCAAGAGCGAATACAAAGCCTAAATAACGAAATTTCAATGATAGAAAATAATCCAGCAATTGTAATTAAATTTATATACTCAGATAAATGGCTAACTACTCAGCTTAGTTCAAATGCTGATTTATTAATCAAAAATGAAAATCAAGAAATAGATCTTAAAACCATATGCCATAGCGATGATATAGAGTTTTTAAGCTTAGAACTTGATCGTAAAATCAAACTAGAAAATAGTATATATGATATGAAAAAGGAGCTTGATCGCTCATATAGATTTAGATTAATTAGTGGAGAATATAGTTGGTTTAGGCTTTTTGTATCAAGTAAGAACATAAATGATCAAATAGAGATTACTATGTTTTTATTTGACAATAATGAACAAGAGATATTAAAAGAGATATTAACTGGTAAATTAAAAAGATATGAAAGCAGAATTTTAAGTAGTAATCTACTTGGATTTGAGTATTTTGCTCAAAGTGGAGCTTTTAAATTTAGTATTGATTTTATCGAGTTTTTAGGCTATAAAAACAGCTTTGATATGGGTGTAAGCTCTATTGAAGATATCTATAAAATTGTTTATAGAGATGATATTGATATATTGATTGATGAGTTAGATAGATATGTAGATGGTATTTCAAGGCTGATTGAGTGCGATATAAGGCTACTTAGAAAAGATGGAAGTCAAATTTATACTAGAATAAAAGCTAAGGCATTAGATACGCTAAATGATTCTGATGAGATTATTGGTACTGCTACTGATGTTAGCGATCACCAAAATTATGTAGTCCAAAGAGCTTTAATAAATGCGATAATGCTAAGCTCTATAAATGGAATTATGATATGTGATGCATCTGGAAATATCCTTGATATTAATGATAGTTTTTCACAGATTACAGGATATAGTAAAGAAGAAGTAATAGGCAAAAAACCTCAAATTTTACGCTCAGATAGGCATGATAATGTATTTTACGCTAAGATGTGGTCTGATATTAAGCATTTTGGCAGTTGGAGTGGTAAAATTTATAATAAAAACCGCGCAGGGCAGATATATCTTGAGCATTTAGTTATTACAGCTGTTAAAGATGAACATGATATAATCCAGCGATATATAGCATCATTTTATAAAATAATGGAGTAAGGAGAGGAATTTGAATATAAATATGCAAAAAATTTACGAACACGACATTCCAGATGGATCAAAGCTATACTTTGGCTCTAGTGCAAAGCTAAAAAGATTAATTGAATCCAAAGCTGCTGAAATTTTGGAAAATAACGGCTTTAGTGAGATTATTACTCCATATTTTAGTCATCATCAAAGACTTAGTGTAAAGCCTGAGAGCTTAATACGCTTTGGAGATAAAGAAAATCTTGAGATCGCACTTCGTGGTGATAGCACAATAGATGTTGTTAGAATAGCTACTAAAAGATTAAAAGATAGCAATACTAAAAGATGGTTTTATATCCAGCCTGTATTTAAATATCCAAATAGCGAAATTTATCAAATTGGCGCTGAGATATTAGGCGATAGCAACATTATGCCATGTATAGATATAGCTAGTGAGATTTTTAAAGAATTTGGCATTGATGCACACTTGCAAATTAGTAATATTCAAATTCCAAAGATAATATGCCAGCTTTTAAATTTACCAATTAGCGTATTTGAAAATGGCAGATTAGAGGTAATTTTGGGACTAAATTTGCCATGGTTAAATCGTTTAGCTAATATCAAAAGTGATGCAGATATAGACTCAGTAATAAATATAGCACCAAGCGAGTTAAAAGAGCCATTAAACTCAATAAAAGGATTAGCTAGCAACTATGAAAAACGCATATATGCACCACTTTATTACTCCAAAATGAGATATTATGATAAGCTATTTTTTAGGTTTTTATGCGATAATAGCATTTTAAGTAGTGGTGGTAGCTATGAAATAGATGGAAATATCTCAGCTGGGTTTGCTATATTTAGCGATGCTGTGATAGAGAATTTAAGAAGCAAATAAAGGATTGATATGACAAAAGCAGATTTAATTGTTGGAATTCAGTGGGGCGATGAAGGTAAGGGCAAAATAGTTGATATGCTTTCACAAAATTATGATTTAGTGTGCAGAAGCGGTGGCGGACATAATGCTGGCCATACTATATGGGTAAATGGCGTAAAATATGCACTTCATCTAGTTCCAAGTGGTATATTGCATCCAAATATCATAAATATTATCGGCAATGGCGTAGTAGTAAATCCTGAAGTATTGATAAAAGAGATGGCGCAATTTGAGAATTTAAAAGGTAGATTTTATATCAGCGATAGAGCGCACTTAAATTTAGCCTATCACTCTTTAATTGACCAAGCCAAAGAGAGACTAAAAGGTGATAAAGCCATAGGAACTACTGGTAAAGGCATTGGTCCAGCATATGCTGATAAGATTAGCCGTACAGGGCATAGAGTTGGTGAGCTTTTAAATCCTGAGCTATTAAGTACAAATTTAATGAATGATTTTGAAACTAATAGGGTTTATTTAGATGCTCTTGGTGTGCAAATTCCTAGTAAAGATGAGATTTATCAAGAGCTTAAAGGATTTAAAGAGGCTTTGGCTCCTTATATTGCTGATACTACTCAAATTCTATGGAAGGCAATGGATGAGAATAAAAAAATTCTTCTTGAAGGCGCTCAAGGAACATTGCTAGATATAGATCATGGAACATACCCATATGTAACTAGCTCAAATACTATCTCTGCTGGTGCATGCACTGGTCTTGGTTTAAGCCCAAAAAGCATTGGCAATGTAATTGGTATTTTAAAAGCCTACACCACAAGAGTTGGTAATGGTGCGTTCCCAACTGAAGATCATGGAGATGATGGTAATACAATGTGCGAAGTAGGCAAAGAGTATGGAACTACCACAGGTAGAAGAAGACGCTGCGGATGGCTAGATGCCGTAGCAGTTAGATATGCCTCAAGACTAAATGGCGTAGATAGCTATGCACTTATGAAATTAGATGTACTTGATGGATTTAAAACTATTAAAATCTGTAAAGCTTATGAGTATAATGGCAAATTAATAGACTATATGCCAGCAAATTTAGATGAGGTTACTCCAGTTTATGAGGAGCTTGAAGGCTGGGATAGTATCAGTGGTATAAAAAGCTATGATGAGCTTCCACAAAATGCTAAAAAGTATATAGAGCGTATAGAGGAGCTAACTGGAGTTAGAGTTAGCATCGTCTCTACTAGTCCTGAAAGGAGTGATACTATACTAAGATGAGTAATCAATTTTCACAAATCGTTAAGGTAAAAGAAGAGGAGCTAAATAGGATTGAAATGAGTCTAGCTAAGTCCAAGGCGATGTTTCGTGAGCTTACTAGATCTATGGATGCGATAAATGCAGAGATAAATATGAGCCAATTCCCAAAAAGCGGCTCATCATCTAAAATTCAATCTACAATTGAGCATCAAAAGCTTTTAAGAAGCCAAAAAGATAAGATCAAAGAGAAAATTCTTCTTACTCAAAAAGAGATTGTTCATTTTGAATTTCAGTATAAAAAAGCCTATATTGAGCTTGAAAAAGTAAGATATATGGAAAAAGAAGAGATACAAAAAGAGCTAAAAAATATTAAGAAAAAAGAGGCTAAAAACCTAGATGAATTAGGCACTATGAGGCATTCGTTTTTTAATAAGGATAAGTAGTTGAAGTCTATATATTTTGTACTATTTTTGGTTATATTTTTACATGCTAATAACGATGAGATTTTAGCTGATAGAGAGGCAAATATTGCTAAAAATTTAGAGCGCATAGATAGCTCTCGTCAAGAGCTTGAGGCTTATAGAGCAGCGACTCATACGCTATTTAATCAGCGAGAAGCTCAAATTTTGTCTAAAGAAAAGGATTTAAATAAAACATTAGAATTAATAAGCCAAAAAGAAGAAAATATTAAAAATATGCTTGCAAAAAATGAGAAAATTTTAGCTGAGCTAAAAAGCATTACAAGCGATAAAGTTTTAGAGGTGTATGCCAAGATGAAAGATGGTGCTGCAGCTACGATAATATCAGAACTTCCACGCGATGAAGCGGCTAAAGTTTTGCACTCGCTTGAAGCTAAGAAAATATCTACAATTTTTGCTAAGATGGATCCACAAATTGCAGCAGAGCTAACTCAAATTTTAAAAAATGATGAACTTTTTAAAGAGACGAATTTGGATAAATAAATTTAACATATCTTGCTGTTTTAGCTGATTTTATATATTTTTTTGATAAAATTAGCCAAAAATTTATAAAGGTCGTTTAAATGCGTATTAAACTCCCACATGCTCCATATATAGCAAGAAAGATTACAATTGATCTATTTAACTCTGGATTTATCAAATTTACAAGTGGCACTGAGCCAGTAACAGCTGTAGCTCAAGATATTCTTTGTGCTGATATAAATAAAGAAAGAGCCTTAGAAGAGCGAGTAAAAGAGCTTTTAGAACAAAATGAGAGCGAAATTGACTTTATGCAAGTTGATCGTAAAAGTATGTTTTGGCTTATTAAGAAAAAATTGGCTAAAGAGTTTGGTGTAATGCTCTCATATGATGATCGATATAGTAGTTTATCGCATGAAATTTTACAAAAATTATGGAAAAATAATTTAATAGATTATAGTGTATCAGAAAATAGGGTAAAAAATTTGATATATAGTGCAATTGAAAATTATCTAAAGCAGTATGAATCTATTGAAGATATTGTAGCTGATCGTTTAGAAAACTATAAGAAAAAGGTGATTCCTGGTACTGATGAGTATGATTTAATATTTGAAAAACTATACGAAGAAGAGCTTAGCAAAAGAGGAATGATATAATGAAGGCATATATTTATTTAGAAAATGGTGTTTATTTAGAAGCTAAGGCTTTTGGCAAAGGTGGAAGTGCATTTGGTGAACTTGTGTTTAATACATCTTTGACTGGTTATGAAGAGATTATTACAGATCCTAGTTATGCTGGACAGTTTATTGTATTTACTATGCCTGAGATTGGGATTGTAGGTATAAATGATGATGATACAGAAAGTAGCAAAATTCACGCAAGTGGCGTATTTATGCGTAATTTTAATGCCAATCCTAGCAACTTTAGATCGCAGCAAAATATTGAAAAGTTTTTTTACGACCAAGGTAAATTTGGTGTGTATGATGTAGATACTAGATATTTAACTAAGATGTTAAGAGATAGCGGAAATTTAAGAGTATATGTCTCAACTGAGATTAGTGATAAAGATGAGCTTAAAAAAGCTTTAGAAAATAGCGCTAGAATCGATGAGATAAATTACGTAAGTATAGTAAGCACAAAAGAGCCATATATTCACACTGCTTCAAGATGGGAGCATAAAAACCAAGTTTATGGTAGTGTAAATTCAATTGGTAAAAGAGTTGCAGTTATTGATTATGGTGTTAAAAGAAATATATTAAATGAGCTTTGTAGTGTTGGACTTGAGCTTGAAGTATATCCGCACGATGTCCAAGGCGAGGTTTTAATTGATAAATTTAATAAAGGTCAAATTCATGGAGTATTTTTAAGTAATGGTCCTGGTGAGCCTAAGATGTTAGTTAATGAAATTGCTCAGATTAAAAAACTGATAGCAGCTAATATTCCAATGTTTGGTATCTGTCTTGGCCATCAGTTGCTTTCAAATGCTTATGGGTATGAGACTTATAAGCTCAAATTTGGTCAGCATGGAGCCAATCATCCAGTTCAAAATTTAGAGACAAAAAGCATAGAAATTACAGCACAAAATCATAACTATAATGTTCCAGAGAGCATTTGCGAGGTTGCTGTGATTACTCATAGAAATCTGTTTGATAATACAATTGAAGGCGTATGTTATAACGGTGGAAAGGTATTCTCAGTTCAGCACCACCCAGAAGCAAGTAGCGGACCAAATGAGAGCAAATATATTTTTAAGAAATTTATAGATATTTTATAATGGAGCTTGCTACAATCTTTACTACTATAGCTCTTGCAGTTGGCTTTAGTCTTTCGCACTGTATTGGTATGTGTGGCGGATTTGTAGTAGCTTGTGCTTTAAAGCTTAGTCAAAAAGATAGAACAACTAGAATAATTTTATCTCTAGGCTATCATCTTAGTAGGGTTTTAGCTTATGTGATTTTGGGTCTTTTATTTGGACTTTTTGGCTCAGCAGTTATCTTTAGCGGTGTTAGTAAAGGTTTGCTTATATTTTTTGCTGGAGTAGTTTTAATTATTTTAGCTTTTGGTATTTTTCAAAGAGGCAAACTTCTTTCATGTATTGAAAATCAAAAATTAAGCTTATTAATTATGCCATTATTTGGCAAATTTAAACAAAAAAATAGTACTGCCTCATTTTTTATCTTAGGCTTTTTAAATGGGCTTTTGCCTTGCGGGGTTGTATATTATTTTTTAGCTATGTCATTTGGAAGTGGATCTTTGGTAAATGGAGCGATTATTATGGCTATTTTTGGCCTTAGTACAATTCCAGTAATGATTGGGGCAAGCTGGATTTTATCAACTTTGAGTGCTAAATTTAAAAATTATATAAATTTAGTCTCATTTTTAATTATGCTTGGGTATGGAATTTACCTTTTATATTTAGGATTTATGGTGTTAAAATGAAATTACGACAATATCAAAGAGCTATTGATGAGAGTAATATTGTATCAAAAACTGATATCAATGGAGTTATAACCTTTGTCAATGATGAATTTTGCAAGATTAGTGGCTATACAAAAGAGGAGTTAATAGGCAGTCCTCATAGTATAGTGCGTCATCCAGATGTTCCAGCTGAGAATTTTAAACGACTTTGGGAGACAATATTAAACAAAAAAATTCATAAAGGACTAATCAAAAATAAAACCAAAGATGGTAGAGCTATCTATCTAAATACAACAATAATTCCAATTCTTGATGATGATAATAATATTGAAGAGTTTGTTGCTATTCGCCATGATGTTACTGAGATGATTGAACTAAATGAGAGGCTTACAAGAACGCAAAATGATCTAAAAGATCTAAATTCGCTTTTATGGCAAAAAGTTTCAGGCAAAACTAAAAAGCTTTTAGAGTTAAATAGAGAACTTGAAGAGAGAATAGCCTTAGAAGTGGCTAAAAACGAGGAGAAAACAAGGCTAATGTTTCAGCAAAGTAGACTAGCTAATATGGGTGAAATGTTGGCAAATATCTCTCATCAGTGGAGACAGCCATTAAATGAGTTAAGTATAAATTTATACAAGCTAAAACAAAGCGCAATAGAGCCAAGCAAGCAGTTTATGGAGGTTTATGAGCATTCAAAGGCTGTAATTAAGGGTATGAGTAGTATTATTGATAATTTTAGAAATTTTTTTACTTCCAATGGAGATGATGAGAAATTCTCTATTAAAGAGGCTATAGATGATGCAACTTTGATGTTGGAAAATACATTTAAAAACGAATCAATAGAATTAAATATAGATATAGAAGATGATTTTTCTATAATAGGGCGTAAAAATGAGCTAGCTCAGGTTTTTATAAATCTATTTTCAAATTCAAAAGATGCATTTTTGCAAAATAATATAGCAAATAGGGTGGTAAATGTAAAAGCATATGTTCAAAATGATACTAATAAACAGATTAAATATGCTATAATCACAATCGCTGATAATGCTGGTGGAGTAGAAACAAGCTTAATAGAAAATCTATTTGATCCATATTTTACTACTAAACACCCAAGTGTAGGAACTGGGCTTGGTCTATATATTACAAGACGAATAGTAAGTAAATTGCAGGGTCAAATAAGTGTTACAAACAGCAATGGGGGTGCTTGTTTTGAGATTAAAATACCATTAAGTGGAGATGATGATGAATGATATATTAAAAAACTTGACAGTTTTGTTTGTAGAAGATGAAGAGAAGATAAGAACTTCGCTAGCTGGAGTTATGGAAGATGTTTTTAAATCTGTTATTTTGGCTGGAAATGGCGATGAAGGATTAAAAAAATTTAAAAAATACAATCCAGATTTAGTTATTACAGATATAACAATGCCTATTATGGATGGTTTAGAGATGGCCAAAGAGATTAAACAGATATCTAAATTTACTCCTATTATGGTTCTTAGTGCATTTAGTGAAAAAGAGAGATTGTTAAGTGCGATTGATGTAGGAATTGATAAATATTTAATTAAGCCAATTGATGTTGAAGAGCTTTTTGAGGCAACTTGCAAACTTGCTAAAAATAAAATTGGTGTCGCTTCTGAGATTGATATTGGCAATGGAATCAAATTTAATAAAACCAAAAGAGTGCTTATAAATAGCGCTGGTGAAGAGATTAGCCTAACTAAAAAAGAGCTAGCGTTTGTAGCTATTTTAGCTCAAAGAATTGATACTTTAGTGCTTCATGAAGAGATTAAGCAAAGCGTATGGACCGGAGAGAAAGTAAGCGATGCAGCCATTAGAACATTTATTAAAAGAATACGTGATAAAATTGGAGCAAATTTAATTAAAAATATTCCAGGTCTTGGCTATAAAATTAGCACAAAAGATGAGTAAAATCGTAACATTTAATCGAATTTAATTATTATAGAAGTTGCCTTAAAATAGGGTAACTTCATACTTTTTTCTTAAATTTTAAATATTTTTAAATTTATTTTGATATTTTTTGATTATTTAAGTTAATTTATATTTTATTTACCATATAATTAAGAATATTCTTTTCTAAAAAGATAATAAACTTTACAGGAGGACTTTTTAATGCAGCCGAGTAATGCATTGAACTACGACTATACAGTCGCTAAGTACTTCATGTTTACCACTATTATTTTTGGTATAGTTGGTATGGGTATTGGTACTTTGATAGCCTTTCAAATGGCTTACCCAGACCTTAACTATCTAACTGGTGAGTATGGTACATTTAGCCGTCTTAGACCACTTCACACAAATGGTGTGATTTATGGATTTATGTTGTCAGGTATTTTTGCTACCTGGTATTATATTGGACAAAGAGTGCTTAAAGTATCTATGAGCGAATCTAAATTTCTAATGTTCATAGGTAAGCTTCACTTCTGGCTATATGTATTGGTTATAGCTTTAGCTGTTGTAACTCTTTTTGCTGGTGTTTCTACATCTAAAGAGTACGCAGAGCTTGAATGGCCGATTGATATTATAGTTGTTGTTGTGTGGGTTTTATGGGGTGTTAGTATATTTGGATTAATTGGAATCCGCCGTGAAAAAACTCTATATATTTCATTATGGTACTATATAGCTACATTCCTTGGCGTGGCTATGCTATATCTATTTAATAATATGGAAGTACCTACTCGCTTGGTATCAGGTATGGGCAGCTGGATTCACTCTGTGTCTATGTATGCTGGTACAAATGATGCTTTAGTACAGTGGTGGTTCGGACACAATGCGGTTGCGTTTGTATTTACGGTTGCAATTATTGCTCAAATTTACTACTTCTTACCAAAAGAGAGCGGCCAACCGATATTCTCATATAAGCTATCACTATTTTCATTTTGGGGCTTAATGTTTGTATATCTTTGGGCTGGTGGTCACCATCTTATTTACTCTACTGTTCCAGATTGGATGCAGACTATGGGATCTATATTCTCTATTGTTCTTATCCTACCTAGTTGGGGTTCTGCTATCAATATGCTTTTAACAATGAAAGGCGAATGGGGACAATTAAGAGATAATCCACTAATTAAATTTATGGTTTTAGCCTCTACATTCTATATGTTCTCTACTTTAGAAGGGCCAATTCTTTCAATAAAATCAGTAAATGCTCTAGCGCACTTTACAGATTGGATTCCTGGCCACGTTCATGATGGTACTTTAGGCTGGGTTGGATTTATGACTATGGCTGCTTTATATCATATGACTCCGCGTATCTTTAAGCGTGAGCTATATAGTAAATCTTTAATGGAAGCACAATTTTGGATCCAAACAACAGGTATCGTACTATACTTTGCATCTATGTGGATCGCTGGTATCACACAAGGTATGATGTGGAGAGCTACAGATGAATATGGTAACCTTGCTTATTCATTTATAGATACAGTTACTGTTCTTATCCCATATTATTGGATTAGAGCTATCGGTGGTTTATTATATCTAATCGGTTTCTTTATGTTTACTTACAACATTATAAAATCTATGTCATCAAGTAAGCCTATAGATCGTGAGCCAGTTAGTGCTTCACCAATGGCTGCGTAAGGAGGGATGTATGTTTAGTTGGTTAGAGAAAAATCCATTCTTTTTTGCGGTATTTGTATTTATCTTTATAGCATATGCTGGTATTGTTGAAATTTTGCCAGATTTTGCTGATCGTGCTAGACCTGTAGAGCACAAAAAACCATATACAGTATTACAATTAGCTGGTCGCCATGTATATATATCTGATAGCTGTAATGCGTGCCACTCTCAGCTAATTCGACCATTTAAATCTGAAACAGATAGATATGGTATGTATTCAGTAAGTGGTGAATTTGCTTATGATAGACCATTTTTATGGGGATCAAAAAGAACTGGTCCAGATCTAGCTAGAATTGGTAATTATAGAAGTGTTGACTGGCATGAAAATCATATGAAAGATCCAGTAAGCGTAGTTCCAGGATCTATTATGCCTGCTTATGTTCATATGTTTAATAAAAATGCAGACATAGAGACTGCTTATGCTGAGGCTGTTACAGTTAAAAAAGTATTTAATGTTCCTTATGATATGGAAGGAATGCCAAAGCTAGGTAGCTGGGAAGAGGCTCAAGCAGAGGTAAGAGCAGAAGCGGAGGCTATCGTAAGCCAGATGAAAGATCAAGATGTAAAAGATGCATTTGCTAGAGGTGAAATTCGCCAAATCGTTGCATTGATTGCATATTTAAATAGCTTAAAATAAGGTTTGTTATGAGTGTAGAGACTATGAGAGAGCTTCAAGCTTATGGCTTTTATATAATGTTAGTAGCTATGGTAGTTATACTATATAGCTACTGGTTTCATCTAAAGAAATCAGAAAAAACAGGCAGAAGAGACTATGAGAAATACTCAAATTTAGCCTTAAATGATAATTTGCAAGATGAAATTCTTGAGAGCGTCTCTACTTCTGACAAAGATGCTAATAGGAGCGTTAAAAAATGAAATGGTTTAATCTAGAAGACAATGTAAATTCGCTTTCTATTCTTGGTGCTATAGCCATCGTATTATTGACATTAGTTGTCGTAGGTAGGCTATTTAAACTGATGAAAGTGAAAAAAGAGGGCGGTGAGCTAAGCGAGCATAACTGGGATGGAATTGGTGAATATAAAAATCCGCTTCCGTTTGGTTGGGCTGTTGTATTTGTTCTTACTATAGTATGGGCAATTTGGTATTTTCTAGCTGGATATCCTTTAAATTCATATTCGCAAATTGGTGAGTATAATGAAGAGGTGAAAAAATATAACGCTAGTTTCCAAGCTAAATTTCAAAACGCTAGTCCAGAAGAGTTAAAAGCTATTGGTGAGCAAGTATTCTTAGTACAATGTGCTGCATGCCATGGTATTACAGGTGATGGTATTAATGGTAAAGCAGCTAACCTAATAGAATGGGGTAGCGAAAAAGGAATTTATGATGTTATCATCAAAGGTTCAAAAGGCTTAGGATACCCGCTTGGCGATATGTTAAGTGCAGCTGATAATGGTATTGATGAAGCTACTGCTAAGGCACTAGCAGCATTTACTGCTAAAGAGATATCAGCTATTAAATCTACAGTAAATGAAGACTTAGTAGAGGCTGGTCGTGCAGCTTGGGCTACTTGTGCAGCTTGCCACGGTGAAGATGGTAAAGGTATGGATGGAATGGCTCCAGATCTTACTAAATATGGTTCAAGTGATTTTGTAGTAGAGATTTTAGCTCGTGGCAAAACAGGAGATATTGGCCATATGCCTAAATTTACTGGCACAGGACTTATTAATCCTACTCAAGAAAAAGCTGTTGGCGAATATATAATCTCGCTTTCAAAAGGAGAATAATATGGAAAACACAAATAGATCTGTATTTTCATTAAGCGGAGTTACTGGTATGCTGATTGCTACTGCTCTTTTGCTATCTATATTAGTTGTGCTTACATATCTAGGTATAGTGGCTCAGCAAGATGTAATGCAAAAGCCATATAAACTAGTAAATCCTACATCTGTAGAGATGAAAAGTAGTGTTGAAAAAGCTGCTGAAGTTATGGTAATTAAGGAGTAAAATATGTCTAATCTATTAGAATCATTGATTGTAATTGGACTTGTGATTGCTGCGGCTATAACTGCTTGGTCAGTGCTTACACCAAATAGTCTTTTCATCGGATGAGAGTATTTAATATTCTTAAAAGCGGCTTTATTGCCGCTTTGCTTAATATATGTGCGTATGGAGCTGTAATTGATAATGCTAATATTATCAGTGAGGCTGTGGAGATCAAGCTAAATTCAATCGGTAAAGAACTTAAGAGTAAAACCGGAGTTAGTTTAGATCTATTGACTGCAGAGAACATAAAAGGGATAAATCTAAAAGATATAGCTAGTTCTCATATCAAAACACTTCAAGCACCATATGTTGTTTTAGCTATTATTCCTAAGGATTTTTCTAGCAAGGCTGGTCAGCTTGATATATTTGCTTCAAATGATGCTTTAGCACTATTTGATAAAGAGGCAGTATTAAGTCCATTTCCACAAACTGGTTCAATAATTCCACTATTAACACAAAATAAAGGTAAAGATATCTATAATTCCTCTATGCTAAATGGCTATGCCGATATAGCCGATCAAATAGCAGCTAGTAAAAATATTATTTTAGAAAATTCAATAGGCTCACAAAATAGAGACACTATAAATATCTTTAGATACTTAATATATGGTTCAATTATTCTTGTGATTATTGTTTTAATTTTTCGTAAATTTAATAAAGGTTAATAATGCAAAAAAATAAAACTTTTTGGCCATACGGGATTGTAATCTCTATATTTGCCATAGTATGTTCATGTGCTTACACTATATATTATTCGCTTGATTATCCTGTGCATATGGATGATTATTACTTTGATAAATATCAAAAAGTTGATAATAATTTTAATGAAATTCAAGCAGCTCAAGCAAATTTTAATCGTGAATTTGCCTTTGATACAACTCCGCAAATTGAGCTAAACTCCAAGATATTGCCAAATGAAATTCAAAAACTTCGCAAAGGTAAAACTGCTACAATAGTTCCATTAAATCAAAACTTTAATATCAAATTTGATACAAATGCTACTAAATATAGTTCTAAGATATTGCTAACTCGTCCAGATAGTAGTGAATTTGATAGAGAGCTAAATGGGCGAAATATTAATGGCAAGTTGGCTATAAGTGATCTAAATTTAACTAAAGTAGGCAGATGGCAGATTAAAGCTAAACTTATTGTTGATGATAATAAAACTGGATTTTACAATATAGAACTTTATGCAAAATAATAGCCTTTTTGTACTTAGTTCATCTAGAAATGTGCGAGATTTCTACTCTAGTAGATTAAATTCTAATTGCCTTTTGCCTAAGGCTATTAGTATAGCTGATTTTTTCAATGAGGCTATTTATGTGCCAAATAGACGATATGCTAGTCAAACTGAGTGTTTGCTTCATATGAAAGATGCAGTTAGCAAGGTAAAAAATATCTCTGAAATATTAAACATCAAAAATGAATTTTTACTATTTTTAAAAAATTCAAACTATCTATTTTCATTTTTTAAAGAACTTAGCAGAGAAAAACGCACTATATCAGACCTAAGTATGGCAGATACATATTCTAGCTATGATGAACATCTAGCTATTTTAGATAATTTAGGGCGAATTTATAGGCAAAATTTAACTACATTGGGTTTATATGATGAAATTACTCTTAGCGATTGCTATGAGATAAACTCAAATTTTATTAGTAATTTTGATAAGATTGAGTTTAGAATCGATGGAAATTTAAGCTCTTTAGAATGGGAAATTTTAACTAAAATTAGCTCTAAAATACAGCTATTTATAGATGTTGATTGTAGTAAATTTAATAAAAAAATTATTAAAGAGATTGCCCATTTTACAAATTTAAATTTAGAAATTGGTTATAATTATAATATCAATCTTAGCAATAAAACGATTAATAATTCTTCAAAAATAAAAACCCACTCAAGTATTAATCTTAAAAGTTTTAGGCTTCGCAGTCTTCAAGCAGCCTTTGTTTTTGATGAGATATCTAAAATGATTAGAGCTGGTATTGAACCACAAAATATAGCTGTAATTTTGCCTGATGAGAGTTTTGCTTTGGTTTTGCAAAATTTAGATGAGAATAATATGCTAAATTATGCTATGGGTAAAAGCTTAAAAAATAATCCAATTTATACTCTTTTACACAATCTAAAAGAGGCTATAATTCAAGATATAAATTATGAATTTAATGAAAATTATATAAAAGATATAAAAACTCCAAACCAAATAATTGCTACATTAAATAGTTTTAAATTGCCTACGCAAATATATATTGATATTAAAAATAGATTTAACTCTAAAGTTAATTATGATAGTTTTGAGAATTTGATAAAATCAGTATTAGATACTATTAAGATAAATTTAGAAATTAATCAAATCATCGCAATTGAGCTATTTAATATAAAAAATCTTTTATCTCAAATAGATCTTAAATTTAGTGAAATTTTTGAGCTATTTTTGCTTAATTTTGCCAATAAAAAAGAGAGCATAGTAGGCGGTGGTTTAGTTACTGTAATGGGAATTTTAGAAAGCCGCTCTAGAAGTTATGATGGTGTTGT
Source organism: Campylobacter vicugnae (assembly GCF_002139875.1). NCBI lineage: Bacteria > Pseudomonadati > Campylobacterota > Epsilonproteobacteria > Campylobacterales > Campylobacteraceae > Campylobacter > Campylobacter vicugnae. The sequence goes on along the minus strand of NZ_CP018793.1, from coordinate 1,171,689 downwards.
GATAGTGGATTTTAACGACTCATTTGTCCCAAAAAGAAGCCAAAAAGAGATGTTTTTAAGCTCATCAGTAAGAAAAGATGCCGGACTTATAAGCCATAGTGATAGAGAAAATTTGCAAAGATTTTATTATGAAAGTTTGATAAATAGAGCCAAAATTGTATCTATTAGCTATGTCAAAGATGATGAAAATATGCTCTCAAGATTTATTAAAGATTTTGATAATATAGTAGAGATTACATCACCTCAAAGCTCATACGAAAATGCGTTATATCAAGGTGGCATTGCTATTAATCTTAATTCAAAAGAGATTATAAAGATGCATAACTTTTTTGATAGTGCAATCTCATTTAGTCGTTTAAATACATATTTAGAGTGTCCAAGAAGATATTATTATAAATATATTAAAAATATTAAAGAGTCTAGATTTGGTAATAAAGATGCTCTTGAGTTTGGTAATATTGTACATAGCGCATTGTGTGAATATTTTAAAAAATCACCATATAATTTTGATAAAAATGAGTTTTTAAATTTGTATAATAACTATGAAAATACAACACCAACATTAAAAAATGAGCTATTTAAAATCAAACTTGATGCATTTGAATCTGAACAAAACAAGCACTTTAAAGATGGTTTTAGCGTAAAAGATTGCGAGCTTAGTATCGAGGCTGAGTTTAATGGTGTGCCTATTATGGGCAATATTGATAGAGTAGATATAAATGGAGATGATATTTGGTTGATTGATTATAAGACTGGAAATATTGTTGATAAATCACTTCAATTGGCATTTTATCAGATGTTATATTTAGCCAAATTTCATAAAGAGACTAAGGGTTATTTTTACTCATTAAAAGATAATAAATTTGTAGAGAATAAAAAGAGTATTGATGATTTAAGTTGCGAATTAAATAAACTAAAAGAAATTTCAAATACCCAAATTTGCTTTACACAAAATACGAAAAATTGCAATAATTGCCCATATGAGACCCTATGTCTAAAGGGATTAAAATGAGCTTTAAAAACTATTTATGTTTAGAAGCTAGTGCTGGAAGTGGAAAAACTTTTGCGCTTTCTGTTCGTTATATTGCTTTATTATTAAAAGGCAATTACCCAAATAAAATTCTAGCCCTAACCTTTACTAATAAAGCTGCTAATGAGATGCTTCATAGGATTACAACTACATTTTGTAATCTTCATAAAGATGATCAAAAAGGAGAACTAGAAGCACTTTGTGAGCTTTTGGATATGGATAGTAAGCAGGTTTTAAGCCTTCGAGATAATATGATGGATATATTTTTATCAAATGAGTTAAATATATCTACATTTGATTCATTTTTTGCTACGATTCTTAGACAGTTTAGCTTAAATTTGGGTCTAATGCCAGATTTCAATTCAGTTAGCAATAATACAGATTTGATTAAAAAAGAGTTTGAAAGATTACTAGAAATTAACTCTATGGTAGGAGATATAGCGCAATATTTAAATGATTCTGATAATAATGAAAATAATCTATTTGATAAGCTTAAACTACTTAGCCAGTGTAAATTTGAACCATTTGAAGCGCCTTGCCCTATGATTGATGATGTTATGCAAAAATATAATGAGCTATGTGATGTAGCTTTAAGATTGCACAATGTTGCTTCATATAATAATAATTTTGATAAAAATCTAAAATTAAGCCAGATTATAAAAAAGCCAGTAGTGATAAATTACACAAGTAGAAATTTTAATAAAGTTAGAGATAATGTTGAGTTTGTCAGTGCTAGAGATGGATTTATGCAAGCTTTAAAAGAGTACTATTTAGCTCTTGAAAAGTATGAAATATCTCAAATTTCAAAGTTTGCAAAGTTGTATAAAAAAGCAATTTCCAATGTAAATCGCCGTGAAAATAGCCTAAGCTTTGATGATATTACAAACTGGGTAAATGAGCTACTAACTAGTGATAATAAACAAGATATTGATATGCTCTATTTTAGACTTGATGCAAAGATTAGACATATTTTAATTGATGAGTTTCAAGATACTAGCATAAAACAATATGAGATTCTTGAGCCACTTATTGCTGAGAGCGTATCTGGAGTAGGGCAAAATGGGCTTGGAAGCTTTTTTTATGTAGGCGATACTAAGCAAAGCATATATAGATTTCGTGGGGGTCAAAAGGAGCTTTTTGATAAACTAAAGGCCGATTTTATACAGATAAAAAGTCAAAGTCTAGATAAAAATTACAGAAGTGATAAGCTCGTAGTAGAGTATGTAAATAGAGTATTTAAAGATAAGTATTTAAATTACATAGACCAGATCCCAAATAGCAAAAATGATGGCTATGTCAAAGTAGCTAAATTTGATACAGGCAAACATCAAGATAAAATTTATGAAAATATCGTTCATTTGTATGATTTAGGCGTTGCATATGAAGATATAGCCATACTTTGCTGGAATAATAAAGATATAGATGAGATTAAGTATTTTTTAGAGTTTAAAGGATTAAAGATATCTACACAAACCACAAATAATCTTATAAAAAGTGCTAATGTCGCTGCTGTTGTAGAGTTTGTTAAATACTGCATTTTCGGTGATGAGATACACTCTTGGGCAGTTTATGAAATTCTTAATATCAAAAAAGATAAACTAGAGTTAAAAAAAGAAAGCAGCGTAGCTCAAACCCTTAAATTTATTGCTAAATATCTTGGCATTGAACCTGGCGATATTGATATGCTTAAACTATATGAGATTAGCAGTAGTTATAGCGATATATATGATTTTGCTTTTAATATTAGCAATGACCAGACTCTAAGTGCTAAAAGTAGCCAAAATGGCATAACTATAATGACAGTGCATAAGAGCAAAGGATTGCAATTTAATTATGTAATTGTAGTTGATTATATTGGTAAATTAAATAATAATACAGATAAGTTTTTAATGGAATATAATTTAGATACAAATAGCTGGGATGTTAGATTGCACAATAAGATTTTTGAGTACTTAGGCGATGAGAACTATATAAATCTTAAAAACAAACAAAAATCTCTTGATAAAGATGAGACCATAAATAAAATTTATGTTGCTCTTACTCGTGCTAAACATGGCTTAATTATTCTAGCAAACAAAACCCCTAAAGGCCAACATAGCTCGTATTTTACAAGTTATTATACAAGTAGTAATGATCTTATAGAGTATGTAAATTTAGATGAATGTGAGATAGGAAGTATTCAAGCCTCCAATAAAAAAGAGCCAAAAGAGCCTAGCCAGGTAGTTAATCTTGAGCCATTTATGAAGGTTGCCCCTCAAGATATAGTAGCAAATAATGAGACAAATAGTGAATTAAATTTAGCCTCAGTCTATTTTGGAAAGGCTTTACATTACTATCTTGAAAGTATTGATTTTAACGATCCAAACTCAAAAGAGATAGCGCAAAATTGCTTGTATAATAAATTTGGAAATCTTTTAGAGATGAGTAGCTTAGAAGATATTAAATTAAGAGTTGATAAACTTTTAGCTTGTAGTGAGTTTTTAGAAATTATAAAAAATAAAGAGCTATACAAAGAGCAAGATATCGGTTTTAATGGCGAACTTAAGCGTATAGATTTATTATGTATGAACGAAAAAGAGATTCATATAATTGATTATAAAAGCTCAACCAATCAAGGCGATGAACACAAGATACAAGTAGCTCATTATGCTAAGATTTTATCTCAAATTTATCCACAAAAAACGATAAATGCAAGCATTATCTATATAATGAGTAGGGAAATTCAAATTCTTAATCTATAATATAAAAATTTTCTTAAATTCAGCTATTTTTAAGTAAAACTGGATATAATTCCAACTCTTAAATTAATTATAGATAAAAGGCAAGATTATGACAAATATAACAAAGCCAAACGAAGTAAAACGCGATTGGATCGTTCTAGATGCTTCTGGAAAGAGATTTGGTAGATTGCTAACTGAAGCTGCTACACTACTTCGTGGCAAACATAAGCCAGGATTTAGCCCAAATGTTGATTGCGGTGATTATGTAATCATCATTAATGCTAGCAAAGCAGAATTTACAGGTGCTAATAAAGCTGAAACAAAACTATACCATAGACATTCAGGCTATTTTGGTAGCGTAAAAAGCGAAAAATTTGGTGATTTATTAGCTAATAAACCTGAAAAGCTTTATAAATTGGCGGTTCGTGGTATGCTACCTAAAACAAAGTTAGGTAAAGAGATGCTTAAAAAATTAAAAATCTATGCTGGTAGTGAGCATCCACACACTGCACAAATAGCTAAAGAAGGAAAATAATAATGGCAACAACATACGCAACAGGTAAGAGAAAAACAGCAGTTGCTAAAGTTTGGGTAAAACCAGGTAGCGGCAAAATTATAGTAAATGGTATGGATTTAAATAGCTGGTTAGGCGGACATGAAGCTATTAAGCTTAAAGTTGTTCAACCTCTATTAGTTACAAAACAAGAGACTTCTATGGATATCACTGCTACAACTTTAGGTGGTGGATATTCAGCTCAAGCTGAAGCTCTTCGCCATGGTATCTCTAGAGCTTTAGCTTCTATCGATGCTACTTTTAGAGCAGCTCTTAAACCACAAGGTCTTCTAACACGTGATAGTCGTGTTGTTGAGCGTAAAAAATATGGTCGCAGAAAAGCAAGAAGAAGCCCACAATTCTCAAAAAGATAATATCTTTATTCAAATTTCCAAAGGCCTTTATGGTCTTTGGTATCATTTTATTTAATATTTACATATTTAGCAAAAATTTATAATAGATTTTCATTAAGTTAAAATTGATTACATATAATTTCAAAGTCCAACAGATAAACCTCCTTTTTGTAATAGTTTCGGAGCTAAATTTTTAGCTCCGGTCTTTATCTCTTTTAGTTTTTATTCTATATTATTAATTTATATTTTTTTAAACTTATTTGCTGTATTATTCTTAAAATCAATTTTATTGTTGATTATTATTAATTATTTAAGGAAATAAATGAAAAAAATTCTTTTAGCACTATGTGCAGCTTCAGCCTTATTTGCAAATAATGGCTATGAATTTACTATTGTTGGTGGATACGCTCATCCAGAAGGTACTCAAGGTATTGATGATCAAAAGATAATGGGTCTTAGACTGGGTAAGAATTTAGATCTATCATGGTTAAGTCAAGTTGAATTGGGATTTGACTATACTCCAAAAGCTACATTTGAAGATAGAAATGGCAAATCAGTAGGATATGATACAAATATTGCTAGATACTATCTAAACTTAGTAAAAGACTTTGCTATAACTGATGCTATCTCGCTTTATGGCTTAGTTGGTGCTGGTTATCAAGATTTGAGCAAAGAGGCAAATGATGCTAATGATGATGGCTTTGGTCAGGCTGGTCTTGGACTTAAATTTAAAGTAGTAGATAATTTTGCTCTTAAATTAGAAGCAAGAGACGCTATAGCTTTCAAAGATGGTGCTAATACATTTTTATACACTTTAGGTTTTGCTAGTGGATTTGGTGGTAGTGCTAAGGCTGAGCCAACAGCTCAAGCCCCAGCAGTTGCACCTACAAGTGTAGATGGCGATGATGATAATGATAAAGTATTAAATAGTAAAGATCAATGCCCTGGCACTCCAGCTGGTGCTATTGTTGATGAAAATGGCTGTGAAAAGGTAATTAGATTGAGTCTAAGTGCAAATTTTGAATCTGATAGCGCAACGCTAAGCCCAGAATATATTGCAAAAATAGATGAAGTAGCAAAAGTATTGGTTCAAAATAGTGAGTATAAAGTTTTATTAGAAGGCCATACTGATGCTACTGGTTCAGAAGAATACAACCAAAAATTATCAGAAAGAAGAGCTCAAGCAGTAGCAGCAGAGCTAATCAAAATGGGTGTTAGCAAAGATAGAATTAAAACAGTTGGTTATGGCGAGTTATCTCCAATTGCTACAAACAAAACCAAAGAAGGTCGTGCGCAAAATCGCCGCGTTGATGCTAAATTTAGAAATTAATCATGCAGATTATAACTGATTTTGATTATACGGTCATATTGGCACTTGTTGCCAAATATGGCCTTCGATTATTTTTTTCACTTCTTATATTTTTTATTGGTAAGTGGATTGTTGCTAGGATTTGTTCTCTTTTACAAAAAGTTATCTATAAGGCTAAAATTGATGAGTTAATAGCTAGCTTTATTATCAACTCTTCTAAAACTATTCTTTTAATTGTTGTTATAATTGCTGCACTTGCTAATCTTGGGATTGAAACTACATCATTTGTAGCTATGCTTGGAGCCATTGGGCTTGGTATTGGTATGGCGTTTAAAGACTCATTTGGCAATATTGGTGCTGGTATTTTGATCGTATTTTTTAGACCATTTAAGATCGGAGATAGCGTAGATATCGGCGGACATATTGGCGTTGCTAGTGAGTTAAATTTATTTAGTACTTGTGTTATTACTGCTGATGGTAAAAGCGTTATTATCCCAAACCAACAGGTGATGAACGGTAAGATTATAAATTTCTCTTTAACTCCTACAAGGCGTATAGACCTACTATTTAGCGTAGATTATAAAGATGATTTAAAATTAGCCAAAGAGATAATTATAAATGTAGCAGAACAAAACAAGCTAATTCTAAAAGAGCCAGCCCCTAGTGTATCAGTTGCTGCTTTAGGAGCTCATAGTATAGATTTAATCGCTAAGGTTTGGGTGCTTAATGAAGATTATGCAAAAGTCAATTCAGATATGCTAGAAAGTGTTAAAATAGAGTTTGATAATGCAGGAATTAGTATCCCATATCCTCAGCTAGTTACTCATCATATATATGACCAAAAGGAAGAGAGTGAGCTTTAAGCCTACAATTTTATTTGACCTTGATGGCACGCTAATTGACTCAACCGATGCTATTGTAAATGGATTTTACAAAGCATTTAAAGAGCATAATCTTGCTAAGCCATCAAAGGAGCAAATTTGCTCTTTTATTGGTCATCCTTTGGAGTATATGTTTGGCTCTCTTGGTGTGCCAAATCATCTAATATCTAATTTTATCGCAGTTTATAAAGAGGATTATAGACAAAATTATTTAGCTCAAACTACGCTTTTACCCGGGGCTTTTGAGGCTGTTAATATTGCTAGCGAGTTTGCAAATTTAGGAGTTGTTACTACAAAAACTTCGTTATATTCTAAAATATTACTTGAAAATCTTGGAATTTTAAAATATTTTAGCGTTGTAATTGGCAGAGATGATGTTATTAATCCAAAGCCAGATCCAGAGCCTATCTTAAAAGCATTAAAAGCTATAAATGCAACTGCATCAAATGCCTATATGATCGGCGATACTCCTATGGATGCTAAAGCAGCTAAGAGTGCTGGAGTATTTAGTATAGGCGTAACATGTGGATATGAGAGCAAGAAGATTTTAGAGTTAAATTGTGATTATGTCTGTTGCGATGCTGTAAGTGCGGTAGAGTATATTAAAATATATAAGCAACAATCTTAAATTTAATCCAAAAATATATCCAATTTATCAATAATTCATTGAAATTCTATTTAAAACTTAGAAATTAGTTAAAGAAATTTAGCTAATTTCTTTTGGTTATTTTATTATAAAATTCCTATAAAATCTTACTTTAATCGCTTTATTATTTATATAACTGATAATTTATATAAAAATAAATTTATAGTTAACTTATTTTTTAAGTTTTTATAATATAATTACTAACTTTAAGTTAAAAATAATTAAACTAATATAAGTCTTAAATTTTTATTCCTTAATATAAAAATTTAGCTTAGAAAGGAATCAAATGAGTAAAATTATGAAAACTATGGACGGCAACGAAGCTGCAGCTTATGCTTCATATGCTTTTACCGAAGTTGCCGGAATTTATCCTATTACACCTAGCTCACCAATGGCAGATTTTGTCGATATTTGGGCGAGTGAAGGTAAGAAAAATTTATTTGGTATGCCTGTTAAGGTTATTGAAATGCAAAGCGAAGCTGGTGCAGCTGGCACGGTTCATGGAAGTCTTCAAGCTGGTGCATTAACTACTACATTTACAGCAGCTCAAGGTTTATTACTTAAAATCCCAAATATGTATAAAATTGCTGGTCAAATGCTACCTGGCGTTATCCATGTAGCAGCTCGTTCTCTTGCAGCACAAGCTCTTTCTATCTTTGGAGATCATCAAGATATATACGCATGTAGGCAAACTGGTTTTGCTATGCTTGCTACTGGTTCAGTTCAAGAGGTTATGGATCTAGCTGGAGTAGCTCATTTGAGCGCTATTAAAGGTAGAGTGCCATTTATGCACTTTTTTGATGGATTTAGAACAAGCCACGAAATTCAAAAAATTGAGGTAATGGATTATAGTGTATTTGATAGATTGCTTGATAAAGAGGCTGTTGAAGAGTTTAGACGCAACTCAATGAATCCTGAAAATCCAAAAATCAGAGGCACAGCACAAAACGATGATATATACTTTCAAACAAGAGAATTGACCAATAAATTCTATGATGCAATCCCAGATATCGTAGCATATTATATGGATGAAATATCAAAAGTTACAGGTAGAAAATATGCTCCATTTGTATATTATGGCGCACCAGATGCGACTAGAGTGATAGTAGCTATGGGTTCAGTAACTCAAACTCTTGAAGAAGTAGTAGATCATCTAAACTCCAAAGGTGAAAAAGTAGGTGTTTTAAAAGTTCATCTATATAGACCATTTAGTATTAAGCATATGTTTGATGTAATCCCTTCAACTGTGGAAAAAATCGCAGTTTTAGATCGCACTAAAGAACCAGGTAGTCTAGGAGAGCCATTATATCTAGATATTAAAGCAGTATATTATGGCAAAGAAAACGCCCCAGTAATAGTAGGCGGCAGATATGGTCTAAGTTCTAAAGATGTTGATCCAGCACAGATGATTGCTATATATGAGAATTTAAATTTAGATACACCTAAAAATGGCTTTACAGTGGGTATTGTAGATGATGTATCATTTACATCATTACCAGTAGGAGAGAAAATCTCTCTTAGCGATAGCGATTGTATTGAGTGTTTATTTTATGGACTTGGAGCCGATGGAACAGTAGGAGCTAATAAAAATTCTATTAAAATTATCGGGGATAAAACCGACTTATACGCTCAAGCATATTTTGCCTATGATAGTAAAAAATCAGGCGGATACACTAGAAGCCATTTAAGATTTGGTAAAAAGCCAATCCGCTCTACATATCTAGTATCAAATCCACATTTTGTAGCCTGTTCAGTTGCTGCATATTTAGATATTTATGATGTAGTAGATGGATTAAGAGATGGCGGTACATTTTTGCTTAACTCCATTTGGGATGCACAAAAAACAGTAGAAAAAATACCAAATAGGGTAAAGCGAATCTTAGCACAAAAAAATGCCAATTTTTATATCTTAAATGCGACAAAATTAGCATATGAGATAGGTTTAGGTAATCGTACAAATACTATTATGCAATCAGCATTTTTTAAACTCTCAGGCATTATTAACTACGAAGAAGCACAAAAATATATGAAAGAGTACGCCTATAAAACATATCATAAAAAAGGCGACAAAATCGTAGAGATGAACTATAAAGCTATTGATGAAGGTGCTAGCGAGCTTGTTAAAATTGAGATTGACCCAAGCTGGATAAATTTAAAAGATGAGATAAAAGAGGATAAATACAAAGGTAGTAGCTTTGTAGAAAATATCGTAAAACCAATGAACGCAGCCAGAGGAGACTCTTTACCAGTATCTGCTTTTGTCGGATATGAAGATGGCTCATTTGAATCTGGTACAACTGAATTTGAAAAGCGTGGTGTAGGCGTAATGGTGCCAAAATGGATAGGAGAAAACTGTATCCAATGTAATCAATGTGCATTTGTTTGTCCGCACGCAGTTATTAGACCATTTTTAATAGATGAAAATGAAATGTCTAACGCTCCACAAGGTGTCAAAGATAGAGCAATTGATGCTAAAGGTAAGGAGCTAGCTGGATTAAAATATAAAATTCAAGTAAGCCCATTAGATTGTACAGGCTGTGAGCTATGCGCCCATGAGTGTCCAAGCAAAGAAAAATCTCTAGTAATGGTTCCATTAAATGGCGAGATAGAAAAAGGCGAACAAGAAAACGCTGATTATCTATTTAAAAAGGTAGTCTATAAAGATGATCTTGTAAATAAACAAAGCGTAAAAGGCTCAGGTTTTGCTCAGCCATTATTTGAATTCCACGGCGCTTGTCCAGGATGTGGCGAAACTCCATATATTACCTTAGTTACAAGACTATTTGGTGAGCAGTTAATGATAGCAAATGCCACAGGATGTAGCTCAATTTATGGTGGTTCAGCTCCATCATCTCCATATAGAAAATCCAACAAAACTGGCAACGGCGTAGCATGGGCAAACTCACTATTTGAAGATAATGCCGAGTTTGGTATGGGTATGAAGATAGCTACTGCAACTATTCGCCACAGAGTAGAAAATATTATGCTAAATACCAAAGATAAAGCACCAAATGCCATTGCAGCTCTATATAATGACTGGTTAGCAAATAAAGAAGATAGATTAGTAACTCAAAGTATTAGAGATACTCTAGTTCCACTCCTTGAGGCAAATCAAGATATCCCAGGAGCCAAAGAGCTTCTAAGCTTAAAACAATACATCGCTAAAAAATCTCAATGGATTATCGGAGGCGATGGTTGGGCTTATGATATTGGTTATGGTGGATTAGATCATGTATTAGCAAGTGGTGAAAATGTCAATGTTCTTGTGCTTGATACTGAAGTCTATTCAAATACAGGCGGTCAAAGTTCAAAATCAAGCCGCAGCGGTTCAGTAGCTCAATTTAGTGCTAGTGGTAAAAGCGTACAAAAAAAGGATTTAGGTCAAATTTCAATGACTTATGGAAATATCTTTGTAGCTCAAATTAATCTAAATGCTAGTCAAGCCAATGTGATTAAAGCTATCACAGCAGCTGAAGCATATGATGGCCCAAGCCTTATCATAGCATACTCTCCATGTATCGCACATGGTATTAAAGGCGGTCTGACAATGTCTGGCGAACAAGCCGAGCTAGCTACAGCGTGTGGATACTGGCCGACATATGTCTATGACCCAAGTCTAGTAGCACAAGGCAAAAATCCTCTTAAAATCACATCAAAAGAGCCGCAATGGGATAGATATGAGGAGTTTTTATTAAATGAAGTTCGCTATAACTCGCTCAAAAAGATAAATCCTCAACACGCAGATGAGTTATTTGCACAAAACTTAAGCGATGCTAAACGACGCTACAGACAGCTAAAACGCCTTGCAGCAGCTGATTATAGCGATGAACTTATTTAAATTTAGATTTAGCCAATAGTTTTTGACTTTTGGCTAATTATTTACCAAATCAGTTATATAATTCTACTATTGACTGATTTGTTTTACTCCTTTATCGCCACGGATAATCTCCGTGGCATTTAATATTTTTATTATTTTAAATATTTTTGTATTTATATGTAGATTTTATATCAAATTCTAGGTTTGCAAGTTTATAAATTTAAATCTCAAAGCCAAAATAGCCATAGCTTTTTTCTATATTTATTTTAAATTCAATAAATTTAACTAATATTACATCAAAAATATTAAATCAAATTTAAGTAATAAAATGAGATATAACAGATTTTTAATTCGCCATTTGGGTATTTATTATATGCTGATCGCCTCTTTGCTTTTTGCTGGGACTGGAGCGTTATCTAAGATTTTAAGCAGTGAGCTAAGCTCTATTGAGATTGTATTTTTTCGCAATATCATAGGCCTTGGGCTAATAATTTGGATGATTTACAAAAAGCCACTCCATCAAGCTGGTGGAAAGTTTTGGCTCCTTGCATTTCGTGGAATTATCGGGACAATTGGTCTGTATGCATTTTTTTACAATATTGCTCATATAGACCTTGCAACAGCCTTTACATTTTCTAAAACCAGTCCGATTTTTACAGCACTGTTAGCTGCTTTTATTTTTAAAGAGAGGCTTAGCTATTTAGGCTGGTTTGCGATTTTTATCGGATTTATTGGAATTTTATTTATCATTGAACCAACTCTTGGCGTAAGCAAAGATGAATATATAGGCCTACTTAGCGGGATTGGTGCAGCTCTTGCCTATACTAGTATTAGAGGACTTAGAAAGCACTATGATACTCGTGCTATTGTCTTATCATTTATGTTATGTGGGAGTGCTATTCCTTTATTATCTATGATTATAGGGAGTTTTTATTATAGGCCAGATTTAGATTTTTTAATCAGTCCATTTATTATGCCTAGTTTAGCTAGTTGGGCAATGGTGATATTAATGGGATTATTAGCCACTGGATTTCAAATTTATCTAACCAAAGCTTATGCAGCAAGTAAAAAAGCTGGAGTTGTAGCAGCTGTAGGCTATAGCGATGTAGTTTTTAGTATGATTTTTGGGCTAATTTTGGGCGATTCTTTGCCTAGTGCGTGGGCGTTTTTAGGTATTGTAATGATTATTGGTGCTGGAATTTTAGTTGCTCGTGAGCGGTAATTTAGCAATATTTGGGTATAATCATAGCTAAAATTAAATTTAAGGTGTAAAAATGATATTAATAGCAGGACCTTGCGTAATAGAAAGTAGAGATTTAGTATTTAAAGTTGCTAGTAAGCTTAAAGAGTTTGCAGATTTAGATTGGATAGATTTTTATTTTAAATCCAGTTTTGATAAGGCTAATCGCACAAGCATTAGTAGCTTTAGGGGGCCAGGACTTGATGAGGGTTTAAAAATTTTAGATGAGGTTAAGCGTGAGTTTGGCTTTAAAATCTTAACAGATATCCACGAAAGCTATCAAGCCAGCCCCGTAGCTCAAGTGGCTGATGCCTTACAAATACCAGCATTTTTATGCCGCCAAACAGATTTATTAGTAGCAGCAGCCAAAACTAAAGCGATAGTAAATATCAAAAAAGGCCAATTCCTAAGCCCTGATGCTATGAAACACAGCGTTAAAAAAGTCTTAGAAACTCGTGGAGTAAGTGAATTTGGTTATGAAGCAGCTAAGGCAAATGGAGTATTTTTATGCGAAAGAGGCTCTACATTTGGCTATGGAAATTTAGTTGTAGATATGAGAAGTTTACCTATTATGAGAGAGTTTGCTCCAGTTGTATTTGATGCAACTCATAGCGTTCAAATGCCAAGCGCTAATGGCTCTACAAGTGGTGGAGATAGCAGATTCGTGCCATATCTTGCTAGAGCTGCAGCTGCTGTGGGAGTTGATGGATTCTTTTATGAGACGCATATTGATCCATGCCAGGCTATGTGTGATGGGCCAAATATGCTAAATCTTGAAGCTCTTAAGGCAAATTTAGAACAGATCAAAAAAATCAAGGACGCCTTAGGTGAATAATAAAGGATTTTTTTGGGTCATTAGTGGAGCTAGCGTTGAGGCTGGTTGGGCTTATGGCTTAAAGTATGCTAATACACCATTTGAATGGGTGATTACTGCTTTGCTTGTTTGTTTTAGTTTTTGGGCATTTATGATGAGCTTTAAATATCTTAGTGCAAGTATAGCTTATACAATGTTTATTGGATTTGGGACAATTTTCATCGTAGGCGCTGAGATAGTTACAAACTATTTTAATAATCAAAGCATTAGTTTCCTTAGGATTTTATTTATTTTGCTTATTATTATCGGCGTTTTAGGGCTTAAAAGGAGTGAAGCGTGATATATACAGCCGCACTCCTTGGTGCTGGAGTTTGCGAGGTTTTAGGCGTCGTATTTTTAAATCAAATGGCAAAAAGTCAAAATATCAAAAAGATTGCACTTTTTATGCTTGTAGCAGTAACTTTTGGAATATCTTTAAGTCTGCTTAGCTTTGCGATGAATATATTGCCAATGTCAGTAGCCTACTCAATTTGGACTGGGATTGGAGCTGTTGGAGCTGTTGGAGTTGGAGTAATATTTAATAAAGAAAAGATAGGTATCAAAAAGGCAGTTTATCTATTTTTGATAGTTTTTAGTGTAATAATGTTAAAATTAATATAAGGAGTTAAAATGAATATAATAGAAGGTAATTTAGCCCTAAAAGGCAATGAAAAAATAGCTATAATCAACGCTAGATTTAATCATATTATAACTGATAGGCTTGTAGAAGGTGCAAAAGATGCGTTTTTACGCCATGGCGGTAAAGAAGAAAATCTATCTTTAATCCTAGTCCCTGGTGCATTTGAGATACCAATGGCACTCCAAAAAGCTCTAGAAAGTGGTAAATTCGACGCTGTAGTATGCGTAGGAGCTGTAATTCGTGGTTCTACTCCACATTTTGATTATGTAAGTGCAGAAACTACCAAAGGCGTAGCAAATATAACGCTAAAATACGCTAAGCCAGTAACCTTTGGCGTATTAACAGTTGATAATCTAGAACAAGCCATAGAAAGAGCCGGCTCAAAAGCTGGAAATAAAGGCTTTGAAGCAATGGCTGGAGTTATTGAGTTGCTTAGTTTGTATGAAAATTTAAAGGGATAAAATGGCTACTAGACATCAAGTAAGACAGTGCGTCGTTAGTTTGCTATATGCTAAGGAGATGGGTAGCGAGATGGAGCATTTTAGCGATGATTTCTTAGAAGAAAAAAAGATAAGAAACGACCAAAAGAGCTTTACAATCAGCTTATATAATGGTATTTTAGAGAATTTATCTAGCATTGATGAACAGCTAGATAACTATCTTGGCAAGTGGAAAATAGGCGAGATAGGTAGCGTAGAAAGACAAATTCTACGACTTGGAGCTTATGAGATGAGATATAGCGATATAGACTCAGCTATTGCGATTAATGAGGCTGTGATACTAGCTAATGAATTAGCCAGTGAGTCTTCTATCAAGCTTATAAATGGCGTTTTAGACGCTATCGCAAAGGATAAAAAGTGAAGCTTTGTATCGCATTAGATATGGCGCAAAAAGATGAGTGTTTAGCACTAGCTAGAGAGCTTAAAGGGCTTGATTTATGGCTAAAGGTTGGACTTAGAGCCTATTTGCGAGATGGAGCAAAATTTATAGAAGAGTTAAAAAGCATTAGTGATTTTAAGATCTTTTTAGATCTTAAAATTTATGATATACCAAACACTATGGCAGATGCTTGCGAGGTAGTATCTAGAGTTGGCGCTGATATGATAAATATTCACGCTAGTGCTGGAGCAGTAGCTATGCAAACAGTTATGGATAGATTAAACGCCTTGCCTAGTAGGCCACTAGTCTTAGCAGTGTCAGCTCTTACTAGCTTTGATGAGAGTGGATTTGAGGCTGTGTATAACTCTAGTATTAAAAAAAGCGTAGTAAATATGTCTCAAATGGCATACGCAAGTGGCTTAGATGGTATGGTCTGTTCAGTATATGAAAGTCTAGCTATTAAAGAGGCTACTAGTAGAGAGTTTTTAACCTTAACGCCAGGCATTAGGCCATTTGGCGAGGATAATGCAGATCAAAAAAGAGTAGCCGATCTATCCACAGCAGCTCAAAATCAATCTGATTTTATAGTAGTTGGAAGACCTATATATAAAGCAGATAACCCAAAAGAGATCGCTAAAAAGATTTTGGCTCAAATTTAAGTAGCATTTAAGTAAAAAACTTGTATAATTCCAGTTCTTTTTAGGACAGATGGGTGAGCGGCTGAAACCACACCCCTGCTAAGGGTGCAAGTCTTAATCGGGCTTCGAGGGTTCAAATCCCTCTCTGTCCGCCACTGATTCAACTATATTTTATCCATTTTTATTTATATCATATTTTATTCATTACTGCCTTTATCATTACTAGAATTATTTTAGCAATTTGTAGCAATCTTCAGTATAAAATCAACCCAAAATCAATTAATCGGTAAATAATCGGTAATAATTTGGCTAAATTTCAGTAAATATTAAGTAAAAACCCATTACAATTCTCAAACCTATATTTTAATAAGGAGACAAAATGAAATTAGTTAAACTAAGCTTAGCTGCAATCGTAGCTGCAGGTGCTTTAACAAGCGTAGCAAGTGCTGCATCACTTGAAGAAGCTATTAAAAATGTAGATGTAACAGGTTATGCAAGATATAGATTTGATAGCAAAGATAACGGTCATAATACAGCAAACAAACATAGATTTACATCTGATGTTAATTTCAAATCTGCTCTAGATGACAACTTCTTTGGCGTTTTAGGCTTTAGATATGATAGCATTGATAATTCAGGTGAAAGATTTGATGCTGAAACAAAAGTGGGCGTAGATGATGCAGGTAACGATAGCTTCGGTCAAACATTCAATGTTCGCCAATTATATCTAGGATATACAGCTGGTAATACTACAATTACAGCTGGTCGCCAAGTTCTAGGTACATTCTTCACTGATGATATGGTAGGTACAGGTATTAAACTACTTAACAGCGATATCAGCGGTCTAACTCTAGCTGCTATAGCATTTGATAACCTACAAGATGATGGTGATATCGGTACAGGTGATTTATTACTTGGATCTAAGAACGTTAATCGTCCTGAGTATGTATATGATAGAAACCTATATGGTGTAGCTGCTATTGGCTCATATGATCCAGTTAGCTTCCAACTATGGTATGCTGCACTTGATAGCGTAGCTCAACTATACGCTGCTGATGTAACAGTAGGTGCTAGCCTAGGTGATGTAGATCTAAGCCTACAAGCTCAAGTTGCTGGTTCAAGTATGTGGGCAGATAATGCTGGTGTATTTGATAATAATGGATTGATTAATTCTGTAGCATTAGATGATGCTATTTTCTGGGCAGCTGAATTAGGCGCTAAAGCATTTGGCTTTGATGGTAGCGTAGGTTATGTACAATTTGATTCAGATGAAATCTCTCTAATCTCATTTGAAGATCAAGGAAGCTTCATCGATGCTGGTGAAGATCTACTAAACTACACAGCATTTGCAGGTGATAATAAATACTGGTTCTTAACAGCTGGTTATACATTTGCTGATAAAGTAAGAGTAGGTGCTGACTATGTAGCTGGTGAAGGCTCTAACGGTGTTGTTGCAAGAGATGTTGATAGATACGAAGCAGTAGCTAGAGTAGATTATAAATACAGCAAAAAACTTAACTTCAAAGCTTGGTACTCATACATAAATCAAGAAAATGGTCAAGATGACGCTAAACACCTAAGATTTGAAGCTAGATATAACTTCTAATTATAGAGTTTTATCTTAAATTTTCACAGGAGTCTAGCCTTAGCTAGGCTCCCTTTTTTTATGCTTTATCAATTAAATTCATATAGCTTTATAAATTCCAATCATTACAAACCAAAATGGCTAAAATTGACTTAAAAATATAAAATATCACAGATTTTTTATAAAATTTTAGTAAAAATTTGGATAAAAGTAGTCAAAAATTACCACAAGGTAATTCATTATCGCCCCGCATAAGCGAGGCTCAAGACTAATAAGCCTTGACAGCTATTACACAAAGTAGTATAATAACAACAATAATGAATTGTGGCTTCATTATCGCTCCTTTTGGGGCGTAAATTTGCCACAAGGGTCGGACCTTGTGGCAAACCCTCAAGCGTGATTATATCCTAATTTATTTTAAAATATTTTTAGCTTAGTGAATTTGATTTTTGATTTGAATTTGTCTATTGAATCAAAATTTAAAATATTGTTATGCTCACTCATAGTGTGATTTTTTGCGATTTGGACAATAGAATTTATAATTACAAAAGGGTAAAAAAATACTAAATAAATTCAAATTTCTTAAAGTCAAATTTAGATAAAATCATACCTTATAGTTGCTAATTAAAATTTTGCAATGGCTTATAATTGTAGTAATAATAAATTGATAATAGCATATTAAAACAAAAGGAAAAAAATGAAAATAGCAAAATGGGCGATACCATTACTAATAGCCTCAAACCTAATAGCTGCAAATGATAGCTATATAATAGAAGCTGATGGAGAGTTTGGCAAGGAGTTAAAAGCCCTAGTAGAAAAACACGCCAAAGATAATAACCTAAGCGTAAAAGTATATGAAAATAGCAATAAACAGCCATCTAAATTTGAAGATGATGAAGATGATAGATTTATAAATATTGGTATAAATAAAAATGCTAATTATAACAGCGATAAAGGCAAAGAATTATATGATAAAAACTGCAAATCCTGCCACGGCGAAAAAGGCACTAAAAGGGCTATGTCAGTTTCAGAAAGATTAAGCGATATGAGTGGAGATGATATAGCTGACTCAATGGCTGGATATAGAGGTGATGCTCAGTATGGTGGTAGATTGAAGTATCTAATGAGACCAATTGCAATTAAGATGAGTCTAAAAGATTTAGGCCATATAATAGCCTATTTAAAAGGCGATAATGCCTTTGCCATAGATGAAGATGAAAATGATGATATCAAAACTACCCCAACTACTCAAGGTAGCTATTTAGAGTAAAACAACACAAAGGTAATAAAATGAGATTAACCAAACTAAGCTTAGCTACAATCATAGCTGCAGGTGCTTTAGCAAATTTAGCAAACGCTACATCACTTGAAGAAGCTATTAAAAATGTAGAAGTAACAGGTTATGCAAGATATAGATTTGATAGTCAAAATGCAAAACTAGCATCTTTTGAAGATACAGATAATGAACATAGATTTACATCTGATATTGATTTTAAGGCTACTTTAGATGATAGATTTTTTGGTGTTATTGGCTTTAGATATGATAGCGTTGATAGCTCAGGTGAAAATGTTAATTCTAAAACTATGGTTGGCGTAGATGATAGGGGTGAGGATAGCTTCGGTCAAACATTTAATATTCGCCAATTCTATCTAGGATATACAGCTGGTAATACTACCCTTACAGCTGGTCGCCAAGTTCTAGGCACATTTTTTACTGATGATATGGTGGGAACTGGTATTAAGGTGCTTAATAGTGATATTGGCGGATTAACTTTAGTTGGTATGGCGTTTGATAATTTGCAAGGTGATAGCGATATTGGTTCAAGTGCTTTTATTTTAGGTAATGCAAAAGCAACTCTTGATCTTGATGGCGAAATTAGTGGCAAACTAGAGTATGTAACTGATAGAAATCTATATGGCGTAGCTGCTATTGGCTCATATGACCCTATTAGCTTCCAACTATGGTATAGCGCACTTGATAGCGTAGCCCAGCTATACGCTGCTGATGTAACTCTAGGCGCTAATATAGGCGATGTAGATCTAAGCTTGCAAGCTCAAGCTGCTGGTTCGAGTATGTGGGCTAATAGTGCTAGAGCAGTAGTATATGACCCTACGCAAGTTCCAGCTAAATATGAAATGGCAGATCTGAATTTAGATGATGCTACATTTTTAGCTGCTAAATTAGGTGCTAAAGGCTTTGGCTTTGATGGTAGTGTAGGTTATATAAACATAAATACTAAAGATAATGGATATTCTTTAATCTCATTTGAAGATCAAGGGGGCTTTATCACAGCTGGTGAAGATCTGCTAGATTATACATTTATAGATGGTGATTTATCAGCTTATTTTGCAACTGCTGGTTATACATTTGCTAATAAAGTAAGAGTAGGCGCTGATTATGTAGGTATGAGGGTTGTCTATAATGAAATAAAAAATATTGAGCCAAACTCAACTGTAGATGCATATGAAGCAGTAGCTAGAGTAGATTATAAATATAGCAAAAAACTTAACTTCAAAGCTTGGTACTCATATATGAACGGAGATAATGAGGCTAGCGATAATCAACACTTAAGATTTGAAGCTAGATATAACTTTTAATTTAAATTAAACTACTACAAGCCTAGCTAAAAGGCTAGGCTTTATTTTAATTCAATTTAATCATCATTACTTTAATATCCATTAAAGGGTTGTTTTGCTCTATGCTAAGATAGTATTTTAATTTTAAAACCTACCTATTTGTATCTTATTACAAAGAGATGTATTAATCAAATTTAGATAAAATACCACCAAAGGAAGTAGATGAGATCAAGTAAAAATAAGACAAATGTGAAATTAAAAGAAGATATAGCAAAATGTAAAGAGAGCTTAAAAGGTCAATTTATAAAACTTGGTGGTAGGAATTATGGAATTTATCAAGCCAAAGAGATAGATAAATTTTTAAAATCAGCCTTTGATATAGTTAAATTAGATTCATTTGGTGAGTTTATACTAAGTGATGATAGTGTGCCTTTGTGTGTGGTGGCTATCGGTAGTTATGCGCTTGGCGAAATGAGTGTTAAAAGCAGAATTGACCTAGCTATAATCTATAAAAATGAATTAGGCTATAATTCTAAAGCTATTGCTCAAAGATATTTGCAAATTCTAAAAAATGTAGGCTTAGATATAGAAGCAAAGCTATATGAACAAGATGAGCTAAGTGCGATCTGCGATGATATCGAGCTGGCTGTATTGTTTAGTCATATTCGTCTAGTATGTGGCTCAAAAATTCTATATAAAAATATTAAAACTCAAATTACTCAAATCAATAAAGATAAAAAAGATGAGCTAATTCGTTATCATTTAAATAAGCTTGAGCCGATGAGTTGTCCGCACTATTTAGATTGTAGTCCAAATTTGCTTAATGGTAGTGGTGGATTTATGGATTATAAAAGGGCGTTTTGGCTATTTAGTCTCTTTGGCAGCACATTAAAATCTAATGCATTAAAATATATAGATGAAAATGAATTAAGCGAGATGAATTTAGCATTTGATTATATTAGTTCGCTACGCTCAGCCTTGCAAATTAGTGGTGGTGGCGAAATTTTAGGTCGTGAATATCTAGATTCTGTAACTAAAATTATGCAAACCAAAGCAAAAAAGGGCCTAAGCCCTCAAGAGATACTCCTAAGTAAATGCCTATGGGCAATGCATACTATATATATCTATTCAAGATATCTAGCAAGGCGCGCTTTTGGCGTAAGAATATCTTTAGGTACTGCTAGAATTTGTAGGCTTTCAAATGGGATATATAATATTGCAAATACTATCTATGTGCCAAGCTGTAAAAAGCCAAAAGATTTTGAGCTTGTCCTTAAAGAATTAAGCCTATTGCCTGATGTTGAGCTTGCTTTTGATATAAGTGCTTTAATATATATAAAACGCCTAGAAGATAGTAGCTCTACAAAGGTCTATGAAGGGCTAAAAAAGATATTAAATCGTAAGCATAGTAAGGATATTTTAAAGCTTCTTTTAGATAGTTCAAAGCTTCTTAAAATTATTAAACCAATGGAATTTAGCTCACATCTTGCTAGCTTGGAGGGCGAGTATAGTCTAGATGAGAGCTGTATAGCAGTTGTGGGTGAGCTAGAGAGCATTGAGGATAAATTTGTCTTTAGTCTTTATGCTGATTTGTGTGCTAATGGCAAAATGCTCTTAAAGCTAGTAGCTCTTATGCATAAAGCCTCAATGAATTATACAAGTAGTGCTAATATATTTCGTTCATATTGTGTTAAATTAGATTTAATGCAAAAGACCATAAATATGGGTATGAATTTGATTAAAAATCAAAATCAGCTTATAGATCTACTTTCAGAGCCGATTAATGAATCAGCAATGCTAAGCCTAGTAAGCTCTATTAAAGAAAAACAAGCTTTAAAATTGTTATATATCTTAAGTTATGCTAGATTAAAAGCTAAGAATTCACACCCATTTAGCGCTACACAAAATGCTAAGCTACGCCAAATTTATGATAGTGCTTTAAGCGCTTTTGATAGTGATGAGAATCTAATAGATATCGTAAGTAAGCGTACTAAAAAGATTGAGCTTTTAAAAAAGCAAAAAGAATTTATATCATTAGATAAGCAGATAAAAGATAGAATTTTGGCCATAGAGTCAAATTTGCTCTTTCTTAAATATACTCAGCAGCAAATTATCGATATCGCACTTAAGGCTAATGATTGCTCAAATATAAATCTAGAATTAACAAGCCATAGCGTAAAAATTATCACTAAAAGCAGCTGGAATATGGCTATGGTTTTATGGGAGTTACGCAATTTAGATCTTGCTTATATGGAGATTTTTGAGCTTTTTGATGGTAAGAGTTATATAAGGCTTGATTATAATTCTAAGATTGAAAATAGTCAAAACCAAATTATCCAAGCTTTATGCTCTAAAGATAATCCGCAGTGTGATAAACCAGTTATTTTATCTAATGAGATTAGTTTTGATATGAATTATTCACAAAATTATGCTAAGCTAAATATAAATTCAAAAGATCAGCGTGGTTTTATGGTTTATATCCTAAGTATGCTTAGTAAATTCCAAATTAAGTTAGCAAATGCTAGAATACAAACTATCAAAAATCGCACCAGAAATGTGCTACTTCTACATATAGAAGATAAGCTAAAAGATAAAATAGATCAATTTTTAAAAGAGATTATAACGGAGTAAAATATGTGTGGAATTGTTGGTTATATTGGTAATAAAGAGAAAAAAAATATTATATTAAATGGACTTAAAGAGTTAGAATATCGTGGCTATGATAGTGCTGGAATGGCTATAGCTAGTGGCGATGAGATAGGATATTATAAGGCTGTTGGAAAACTTGAAAATTTAGCCAATAAGATGAAAGATTATGAGTCTAAAGGCTTTGGCGTAGCTATCGGTCATACTAGATGGGCAACGCATGGAAAGCCTACTGAGATTAACGCTCATCCACATCTTGGTGAGTATAGCTTTGTTATCCATAATGGTATTATAGAAAATTACAAAGAGCTAAAAGATGAGCTAGAAGCAGCTGGAGTGAAGTTTTTAAGTCAAACTGATACTGAGGTTATTGTTCATCTTTTTGAAGAGTATAATAAAAGTGCTAAAACTCCATTTGATGCATATAAAAAGACTATATCAAGATTAAAAGGTGCATATGCTACTTTGCTTGTAACTAAGGCAGCTCCTGGTGAGTTGTTTTTTGCTAAAAATGCAGCTCCACTTATCATCGCTAGAGATGCTGATGAGTTTTATCTATCTAGTTCAGATTCTCCACTTATTGGTTTGGCTAAAGACGCGATATATCTTGAAGATGGCACATATGGCGTAGTAAAACTTGGAAGTTTAAATATATATGATGAAAATGATAATGAAGTAAAATTGAGCTTTAGCGAGTTGCCAAAAGATAAAGGCTATGCGTTAAAAGATGGTTATAGATTTTTTATGGAAAAAGAGATCTATGAGCAGTCTCAAGTGATTGCTGAGTGTTTAATGGGAAGATTAAGCGATGATGATTTGAGCTTAGATATAGATGAGAGTGTGCTTGATGGCATTGATGAGATAGTGCTATGTGCTTGCGGTACAAGCTATCATGCAGCACTAGCTGCTAGTTATCTGCTAGAAAGATTAGCTAAGATTAGAGCTACTGTGGTAGTTGCTAGTGAATTTAGATATAAAGAGCCGTTTTTAAATCCAAATTCGCTATTTGTAGTAATTAGCCAAAGTGGCGAAACGGCAGATACTTTAGAGGCTTTAAAAATTGCTAAAAACTCAAATTTAAAAACTTTAGCCATCTGTAATGTGGATAATTCAAGTATTGTTAGAATGGCTAAAGAGGTTTTACTAACTCGTGCAGGTATAGAAAAAGGCGTAGCAAGTACTAAAGCTTTTGCTACTCAGATGATCTGCTTATGGATGTTAGCTCTAAAACTTGCTAAAGTTCGTGGCACTATAAGCACTAAAGTTTTACAAGATGAGATAAGCGCTCTTCGAAATATCCCAAGCGTGGTAAATTTTGATAAAAGTTTGCAAGAAAAAATTTATCGCAAAGCTAAGCATTATGTGCATGGACATGGATTTTTCTTTATCGGAAGGGATATTTTTTATCCATTAGCTCTTGAAGGTGCGTTAAAATTAAAAGAGATTAGCTATTTACATGCTGAAGGTTATCCAGCTGGAGAGATGAAGCATGGGCCAATAGCCTTAGCAGATGAGGGGTTATATACGATTGCATTATTACCACAAACTATCTTATATGATAAGACTAAATCAAATGTAGAAGAGCTTGCAGCTAGAGATGCATTTATCACGACTATCTCTCCGATTGAATTTGAGCTAAGCGATGATTTTATTAGGATTAATTCGCACTCTCATCCTATGAGTGAGTTTTTTGAGATTATGGTTGTGTTGCAGTTATTTGCACTTGAGATTTCTATTAGATTGGGTAATGATGTAGATATGCCACGCAATCTTGCTAAGAGTGTAACGGTGGAGTAGAATTAAATTTATTTGTTAAAGGATATTGATGAAAAAGATCATTTTAATCATTGGGCTACTTTTTAGCGTGATTGTGGCTAAGGATATGGATCCTAAAAAGCTAGAAAGCTCTTGCAATAATGGAGATATGGATGCTTGCTTTTCTCTTGGAAAGTTATATTATACTGGCAAAGGTGTAAAACAGGATTACCAAAAAGCTGCTGAATTATTTAAAAAATCTTGTGATGGCAGCTCTCGATTTAGTTGCCTTATTCTTGCTGATTTGTATAGAGACGGTAAAGGCGTAGAGCAAAATTATCAAAAAGCTGCTAAGTTATATCAAAAATCCTGTAATAATGGCGAAATGTATGGTTGTAATTTTCTTGGAAAACTGTATGCAACCGGAAAAGGCGTAAGACAAGATTACCAAAAAGCTTTTAAACTATATCAAGAAGCATGTGAAGGTAATAATGTGGATGGTTGCTTTAATCTTGGGTTCTCATATGCATATGGCAAAGGTGCAGAACAGAATTATCAAAAAGCTGCTGAGTCATACCAAAAAGCCTGTAATGGTGATAATATAATGGGTTGCGTTTTGCTTGGACATTTGCATAGAAATGGTTATGGCGTAGAACAGAATTATCAAAAAGCTCTCGAGTTATATCAAAAAGGCTGTGATGGCGATTATGTGGTTGGTTGCCCTAATCTTGGGGTTTTATATGAAAATGGTTATGGTGTAGAACAGAATTATCAAAAGGCTGCTGAGTTATATCAAAAAGCCTGTGATGGCGATTATATGCTTGGTTGTTCTAATCTTGGGGTTTTATATAGAGACGGTAAAGGTGTAAAGCAAAATTACCACAAAGCTACCAAATTATTGCAAAAAGCCTGTGATGGTAATGCACGTGCTTGCACTTTACTTGGAATTTTATACATAAAAGGTCAAGGAGTAAAACAGGATTACCAAAAAGCTACTGAACTATTTAAAAAAGCTTGTGATGATGGCGATTCAAATGGTTGCGGTCTTTTTGGGAATTTATATTATAAAGGTCAAGGAGTAAAACAGGATTACCAAAAAGCTGCTGAACTATTTAAAAAAGCTTGTGATGGTGGCAATGCAAATGGTTGCGGTGCTCTTGGGTCCTTATATGAAGAAGGTAAAGGCGTAAAGAAAGATAATGCTATAGCCAAGGAGTATTATGGTAAGGCTTGTGATTTAGGCTTACAAAAAGGCTGTGATGAATATACAAGATTAAATAATAGATAAATTAAATAATCTAAGCAGATAATTGCCACAGCTTATTTGCTTAGATTTTAGCCATTTTATCAAGCCTTGAGAGAAATGGGGTAATTAAATTTATATCTTTTTGCTTTTTTGATGAGTAGTATAGTAATTTTGTATCTAAATTTTTGCCTTTACTATTAAGCTCATCTATTTTTCTTTTTATCTGCCTTATGGTTCCATCAACTCCATCTACTATTTTAGAATTTGGCATTAAGTCTATAAAACTATCTTTAAAGTAGTTAAAATGTGTGCAACCTAAGACTAAAAGAGATATATTTTTACTATTAAATTTAGATATTTGATTTTTTATATACTCTTTAACATTTGGTGAGTTAAATTCCATATTTTGAGCAAATTCTACAAGCTTAGGCATTGGCAGAAGATGAGTTTTATTATTTAAATTTGATTTTTTTAGTAATTCATTTAGTTTTACACCTTTTATCGTAGCAGGTGTAGCAATAACTAAGATATCTCCATCTGCGTCTTTACCTAGATTTACTGCTGGTTCCATCCCGATAATTGGTATGTTAAATTTCTCTCTAAGGTCGCTTACAGCAGCGCTCGTAGCAGTATTGCAAGCAATGACTACAATATCAGCCTTACTAGCTAAAAAATCAACCGCATCAATGCTAAGTGCTTTTATCTCATCTATGCTTTTAGTGCCATAGGGTGCATTTTCATTATCAGCAAAATAGATAAAATCACACCCCTCAAGCTTTTTCATTGCCTCATATAATAGGCTTAACCCACCAAACCCAGAGTCAAATACTGCTACAACCATCAGCCAAATATCTCAAATTTTTCAAATAATTTTGTATCATTATCTATCAAGCCTCTATCAATCAAATTTTTAACAACTTCTTGATTGCAATTGGTCTCTTTAGGCCACTCTTTTGTATAGCCATCATCTATGGTTTTGCGAGTCGCATCTATGCAAATTTGCTCATCATCTATATATATATCTCGCTGGGCATCAATGCTATTAGTAATACGCCATACCATCATATATGGATTATCTATTCTTGAATCAATATCTGTAAATATTATAATTTTAAAATGTCTTTTAAGCGTTAAAAGAGAGTTAAAAAGAGATTTTAGGTTTGATTTTTTATCTACTTTTACCATACAGATTGGATTTTTGGTATCGGTAAAATATTGATATACCTCTAAAATATCAGAGCTTATTTTTTTAAATTTATCTAGTAGTTCGGTATTACTTATCACGCTTGGTGCTAAAGTAGAGTAGTCTATAGATGCATCTATGCCTAGTTTGCCTCCATAGCATGAGTTTGGACTAGCATGATCGAGCTGATCGCAAACTCCACTTGTTATTAGGCAGCTTTTTGGACTAAATTTATTTAGTATAAATTTAGCCAAATTCTCATAATCATCTAAATCAGGCGCATTGCTTGGGACAAATATAGCATGTTTTACAAAGCTCATCTGACCAACGCCCCAAAATGCATGCATAAGCTGCTGAGCGTGTGCTGGATAAAGACTATTAAATTTAGCTAATATTAAGTTATGAAATACTCCATTTTCAGGCATTTTATAATCAATCAAATCTGGCGCAGTAGTTTGTAAAAGTGGTAAAAATATACGCTCTGTTGCATATCCCATATATTTATCTTCTAAAGGAGGCTTGCCCACGACAGTTGCAGCAAATATTGGATTTTTCTTATGCGTAATTTTGCTTACTTTCATTACTGGAAATGGCTCTATTGGTGTATAATAGCCAGTATGATCGCCAAATCTTCCTTCATCTTTTAACTCATTTGGATCTACAAATCCCTCGATAATAAAATCAGCATCAAAAGGTACATAAATATCATTAGTAAGTGATTTTACCAATTTTGCTGGTTTTTTACGAATAAATCCATATAGCATTAATTCAAAAATATTTTTTGGTAGTGGTGCTTGCCCACACCATATATATAGTGGATCTCCACCAATGGCAACGCTTACAGGCATTTTTTGGCCAGCTTGTTTGTATTCGTGAAAAAAATGAGCTGCATCTTTATGAATTTGCCAATGCATTCCTAGCTCATTTTGTGAGTGAATTTGCAAACGATACATTCCTAAATTTTGCGTAGTTCCATTTAAAGTTTTAGTATAAACTTGCCCCATTGTGATGAATGCTCCACCATCATCATCCCATGTTTTTAAAACTGGAAGCTTATATAAATTTGGCTCCATTTGACACTCTTGAGATATGCCTTTGCCTTTTAATCTTTTTGGAAAGATAGACTTTAAGCCTAAAAGATATGAAAAAAAGTCAAATTTTTCTTTCATTGAATTTGGTTTTTTAGGTTTTAAAAGAGCTGCAATCTCTTTGGCAATATTATCAACATCTCGCCCAAATATCAGCTCTAAAGCCTTGAAACTACCAAAAATATTTGTAATTACTGGATGAAATTTATCACCGTTTTTATTTATAGGATTGGTAAATAGTATAGCTTTAGAATTATCTTTTTTAACCTCAATGTAACTAATATGAGCAATCTCAAGATCTATATCGCAAGGTTTATCTATTATTTTTAAAAGATTATTTTCTTTGAGTAAATTTATATAGTACTGCATATTTTCTCCATACTTTAAAGAAAGAAAGTCTATCATAATATATAAAACGCTTAGCAAAAAGTTTAAAAAAAATGTTAAATTACGATAAAAATTTGAATTTTTATTAAATTTGCTTAAAAATTTAAAACATTTATAGTAGTATCCACCCATTTAAGCAACTTTTAAGCATATCTCTTATATAATTCCAGCTCACGAATTGAGAAACACCTTAACCATCTTTTAAACTTGGTTAAATCATCTCTTTATCGTTTTTGTTTTTTAATTTATATAATGTTAAACTATCTTTTATAGTCAATCTTTGAAATCTAAACAAGTGATCGATTGAGCCAGAATCTATATTATATAATATTAGATTCAACACTTATATACATAATATAAAGTTTTTAGATTAAAACTTCATAATACTTAAGTAGTTTATCTACTTTAATTTTTTATGGAGAGTTTGATCCTGGCTCAGAGTGAACGCTGGCGGCGTGCCTAATACATGCAAGTCGAACGGACAAGTAAGAGCTTGCTCTTATGAGTTAGTGGCGCACGGGTGAGTAATGTATAGTTAATCTGCCCTACACTGGAGGACAACAGTTAGAAATGACTGCTAATACTCCATACTCCTTCTTAACACAAGTTAAGTCGGGAAAGTTTTTTCGGTGTAGGATGAGACTATATTGTATCAGCTAGTTGGTGAGGTAATGGCTCACCAAGGCTATGACGCATAACTGGTCTGAGAGGATGATCAGTCACACTGGAACTGAGACACGGTCCAGACTCCTACGGGAGGCAGCAGTAGGGAATATTGCTCAATGGGGGAAACCCTGAAGCAGCAACGCCGCGTGGAGGATGACACTTTTCGGAGCGTAAACTCCTTTTGTTAGGGAAGAACAATGACGGTACCTAACGAATAAGCACCGGCTAACTCCGTGCCAGCAGCCGCGGTAATACGGAGGGTGCAAGCGTTACTCGGAATCACTGGGCGTAAAGGACGCGTAGGCGGATTATCAAGTCTTTTGTGAAATCTAATGGCTCAACCATTAAACTGCTTGAGAAACTGATAATCTAGAGTGAGGGAGAGGCAGATGGAATTGGTGGTGTAGGGGTAAAATCCGTAGAGATCACCAGGAATACCCATTGCGAAGGCGATCTGCTGGAACTTAACTGACGCTAATGCGTGAAAGCGTGGGGAGCAAACAGGATTAGATACCCTGGTAGTCCACGCCCTAAACGATGTATACTAGTTGTTGCTGTGCTAGTCATGGCAGTAATGCACCTAACGGATTAAGTATACCGCCTGGGGAGTACGGTCGCAAGATTAAAACTCAAAGGAATAGACGGGGACCCGCACAAGCGGTGGAGCATGTGGTTTAATTCGAAGATACGCGAAGAACCTTACCTGGGCTTGATATCCTAAGAACCTTGTAGAGATACGAGGGTGCTAGCTTGCTAGAACTTAGTGACAGGTGCTGCACGGCTGTCGTCAGCTCGTGTCGTGAGATGTTCGGTTAAGTCCGGCAACGAGCGCAACCCACGTATTTAGTTGCTAACAGTTCGGCTGAGCACTCTAAATATACTGCCTTCGTAAGGAGGAGGAAGGTGTGGACGACGTCAAGTCATCATGGCCCTTATGCCCAGGGCGACACACGTGCTACAATGGCATATACAATGAGACGCAATATCGCGAGATGGAGCAAATCTATAAAATATGTCCCAGTTCGGATTGTTCTCTGCAACTCGAGAGCATGAAGCCGGAATCGCTAGTAATCGTAGATCAGCCATGCTACGGTGAATACGTTCCCGGGTCTTGTACTCACCGCCCGTCACACCATGGGAGTTGATTTCACTCGAAGCCGGAATACTAAACTAGTTACCGTCCACAGTGGAATCAGCGACTGGGGTGAAGTCGTAACAAGGTAACCGTAGGAGAACCTGCGGTTGGATCACCTCCTTTCTAGAGTACAAAGTGATGATCTCACAATTATCACTTCAAAGGAGTCTCAATCACACTTGTTTAGGTTTGAGGGATTGATATATAAAAATAGTTATTTTTAAGGGCCTATAGCTCAGCTGGTTAGAGTGCACCCCTGATAAGGGTGAGGTCACAAGTTCAAGTCTTGTTAGGCCCACCATTTATATTTCTTCTGCTAATGAATATTTTTATTCTCTTTCTTAATTTATTTTATATCTTATATAATTCCTATTTTTAGGAGCAAGAAATGAGTAAAGTAGCTTTTCCTATTACTATTGTTGATTGTATTGACATTGGTTTAGATTTAGAAAAAATTCAAAATAAACTACAATCATATTATGATGAATATGAAGATGATTTATATTTGTTACATAAAAACAAAATCGATTATATCTCTAAATTTACGAAAATTAATAATGATGAAATTTATAAAAATATTAATTTTGATTTTTCACAAAGCGGCATTCTATTTGAGATATTAAGACCGCTCAAAGAAGAATGTATAAGTGTATTAGTTGTATCAGCTTACGAAAGAGATTATATTTTTGTTAATAAAAATGATTTTGATTTTGATAAAGTAAAGAAAATTTTTGGATTATAGTTATGCAAAATTTTATTTTTTTAAAAGGATTCTTTTTATCACTTTCGCTTATTATGGCAATTGGAGCTCAAAACGCTTTTGTTTTGCGACAAGGTATAGCTAAAAATAATGTATTTTATGTTTGCCTTGTATGTTTTTTGTGTGATTTTGTATTGATATTAGCTGGAATTTTCGGTGTTGGTGAAGTTATAGCAAAAAATGTGATAGTAAATGTATTAATCACAGCTCTTGGAATTTTATTTGTTAGTTATTATGTTATAACAGCATTAATTTCAGCATTTTCTACCAAAAATAGTGTAATATTTGAGATAGAACATTCAAATTTTTCTATTAAAAAAACTATTATTTTAACCCTTTGTATTACGCTTTTAAATCCACATGTTTATTTAGATACTGTTTTTTTGGTTGGAGCTTCAGCGCTAACATTTGATATGAAAGAGAAGATAATTTTTGCACTTGGTAGTCTTTCTGCTTCGTTTATTTGGTTTTTTTCATTAGGTTTTGGTGCTAAAAAATTTAGTCACTTCTTATCAAAACCGATAATTAACAAGATTATAGATATATTTATTGCTATTATTATGTTTTTTGTTGTTTTCACTCTAGCAAAATTTCTTTTAAAAATATTAGAAATTTAATAATTATTTAAGCATTACTCTTGTATAATTCCAATCACTTTTCAAGTTAAACCTTTTAACTTCTAAAGTTTAGTTATTTAATTTACCATTGTTAAAAGTCACAATCAAGTTTTAATATTTAAAACAATTTTACAGGACTTGTTAAAGCTTTGAATTTGATTTGATTGCAACTACTCTATATTATGTTATCCCAATATAGTTTATATAGAGTATAAATATTAACTTCACAAGCTATTAAGTTTTTAAAACTTACTTAATAGTATGTTAATGCTTTCCGTCTTATTAAATTTAAATTCAAATATTATAAATCTAAATAGATTAACAAGAATTAAGTAATTAATTCTTAAATAATTAAATAGTTTATTTTTATATTTACCTATTTAATTTATATCTACTAGACTTTATCTTTAACAAGGAAGTGATGCGAATTAGAATATACATAATAATCTAATAAAAAAGGTAAGCTACTAAGAGCAAATGGTGGATGCCTTGGCTAGTAGAGGCGATGAAAGACGTGCCAGGCTGCGATAAGTCTCGGGGAGCCGTCAAGGGGCTTTGATCCGGGAATTTCTGAATGGGGCAACCCAGTATATAGTGATATATACTACCGCAATGCGGAGCGAACGTTGGGAATTGAAACATCTTAGTACCAACAGGAAAAGAAATCAAAAGAGATTACGCTAGTAGCGGCGAGCGAACGCGTAAGAGGGCAAACCACTAGCTTGCTAGTGGGGTTGTAGGACTGCAATATAGACTTAAACAAACTAATAGAATAAGCTGGAAAGCTTAAGCGTAGAGGGTGATACTCCCGTATATGAAAGTGCGTTTATACTTAGCAGGATCCTGAGTAGGGCGGGACACGTGTAATCCTGTCTGAAGCTGGGTAGACCACTATCCAACCCTAAATACTACTACTAGACCGATAGTGCACAAGTACCGTGAGGGAAAGGTGAAAAGAACTGAGGTGATCAGAGTGAAATAGAACCTGAAACCATTTGCTTACAATCATTCAGAGCCCTATGATTTATCAGGGTGATGGACTGCCTTTTGCATAATGAGCCTGCGAGTTGTGGTGTCTGGCGAGGTTAAGGAAACCCGGAGCCGTAGCGAAAGCGAGTCTTAATAGGGCGTATAGTCAGATGCTGCAGACCCGAAACGATGTGATCTATCCATGAGCAGGTTGAAACTGGTGTAAGAGCCAGTGGAGGACCGAACAGACGGCCGTTGAAAAGGCTCCTGATGACTTGTGGATAGGGGTGAAAGGCCAATCAAACATCGTGATAGCTGGTTCTCTCCGAAATATATTTAGGTATAGCGTTGTGTAGTAACTTTGTGAGGTAGAGCACTGAATGGGCTAGGGCATACACCAATGTACCAAACCCTATCAAACTCCGAATGCGCAAAGTGTAATCACAGCAGTCAGGCGGCGAGTGATAAAATCCGTCGTCGAGAGGGGAACAACCCAGACTAACAGCTAAGGTCCCTAAATCTCATTTAAGTGGAAAACGATGTGGAGTTACTGAAACAACCAGGAGGTTGGCTTAGAAGCAGCCATCCTTTAAAGAAAGCGTAATAGCTCACTGGTCTAGTGATTCTGCGCGGAAAATATAACGGGGCTAAAATGAGTACCGAAGCTTTAGACTTGTTTTTACAAGTGGTAGGAGAGCGTTCTATTCAGCGTTGAAGGTATACCGGTAAGGAGTGCTGGAGCGGATAGAAGTGAGCATGCAGGCATGAGTAGCGATAACTCAGGTGAGAATCCTGGGCGCCGTAAACCCAAGGTTTCCTACGCGATGCTCGTCATCGTAGGGTTAGTCGGGTCCTAAGCAAAGTCCGAAAGGGGTATGCGATGGAAAATCGGTTAATATTCCGATACCAATTATTATGTGCGATGGAAGGACGCTTAAAGTTAGTGGAGCTAGCGGATGGAAGTGCTAGTCTAAGGGCGTAGGTTGAGTTATAGGCAAATCCGTAACTCTCTATCCGAGACCTCAAAGGCTCTTGACGCTCTTCGGAGTAGATGGAGAATCCATGATACTATCGAGCCAAGAAAAGTTTCTAAGTTTAGTAATAATTGCCCGTACCGTAAACCGACACAGGTGGGTGGGATGAGTATTCTAAGGCGCGTGGAAGAACTCTCTTTAAGGAACTCTGCAAAATAGCACCGTATCTTCGGTATAAGGTGTGCCTACCAGTGTATTAAGATTTACTCCCAAAGCATTGAAGGTTACAACAAAGAGTCCCTCCCGACTGTTTACCATAAACACAGCACTCTGCTAACTCGTAAGAGGATGTATAGGGTGTGACGCCTGCCCGGTGCTCGAAGGTTAATTGATGGGGTTAGCATTAGCGAAGCTCTTGATCGAAGCCCGAGTAAACGGCGGCCGTAACTATAACGGTCCTAAGGTAGCGAAATTCCTTGTCGGTTAAATACCGACCTGCATGAATGGCGTAACGAGATGGGAGCTGTCTCAAAGAGGGATCCAGTGAAATTGTAGTGGAGGTGAAAATTCCTCCTACCCGCGGCAAGACGGAAAGACCCCGTGGACCTTTACTACAGCTTGACACTGCTATTTGGATAAAGATGCGCAGGATAGGTGGGAGGCTTTGATCCATAGACTCTGG
The DNA here is from genome assembly GCF_002139875.1 of Campylobacter vicugnae. Classification (NCBI taxonomy): domain Bacteria; kingdom Pseudomonadati; phylum Campylobacterota; class Epsilonproteobacteria; order Campylobacterales; family Campylobacteraceae; genus Campylobacter; species Campylobacter vicugnae. Next base: position 1,137,860 of record NZ_CP018793.1, on the reverse strand, counting down.
TTTATGGTGAGCCATTGTTGAGATACCACTCTTCTTTATTTGGGTAGCTAACTAGCTTGAGTTATCCTCAAGTAGGACAATGTCTGGTGGGTAGTTTGACTGGGGCGGTCGCCTCCCAAAATGTAACGGAGGCTTACAAAGGTTGGCTCAGAACGGTTGGAAATCGTTCGTAGAGTATAAAGGCATAAGCCAGCTTAACTGCGAGACGTACATGTCAAGCAGAGACGAAAGTCGGTCTTAGTGATCCGGTGGTTCTGTGTGGAAGGGCCATCGCTCAAAGGATAAAAGGTACCCCGGGGATAACAGGCTGATCTCCCCCAAGAGCTCACATCGACGGGGAGGTTTGGCACCTCGATGTCGGCTCATCGCATCCTGGGGCTGGAGCAGGTCCCAAGGGTATGGCTGTTCGCCATTTAAAGCGGTACGCGAGCTGGGTTCAGAACGTCGTGAGACAGTTCGGTCCCTATCTGCCGTGGGCGTAAGAAGATTGAGGAGAGTTGACCCTAGTACGAGAGGACCGGGTTGAACCAGCCACTGGTGTATCAGTTGTTCTGCCAAGAGCATCGCTGAGTAGCTAAGCTGGGATGTGATAAGAGCTGAAAGCATCTAAGCTCGAAGCCAACTCCAAGATGAATCTTCTTTTAAGAGCTCTAGTAGACTACTAGTTTGATAGGCTGGGTGTGTAATGGATGAGAGTCCTTTAGCTGACCAGTACTAATAGCTCGTTTGCTTATCTTATAAGCATCACTTCCTTGTTAAGGATAAACTTTTATTCTTATAGGTTCTGTTTGATATTAAAACAGTGATTTTTAACAATATTATTTAACATTAGTAGTGTTAAATAAGATATTATAATTAATATGATATTTTATTTAACACTGCTCGTGGCTATACAGATGAGGAAACGCCTTGCTCCATCTCGAACCAAGAAGCTAAGCTCATCATGGCCGATGATACTCTCCCTTACTGGGATGTTGGAAAAGTAGGTTGCTGCGAGCTTTGTTATATTCTATATCTTTATTTTATTCTATAATCAATATTTATTATATAATCAATATTTTATATTCTTTATCTGTTTTACTAGTATGTTTTAGGTTTATATCTATTTATATCTATTTATATCTATTTATATCTATTTATATCTATTTATATCTATTTATATCTATTTATATCTATTTATATCTATTTATATCTATTTATATCTATTTATATCTATTTATATCTATTTATATCTATTTATATCTATTTATATCTATTTATATCTATTTATATCTATTTATATCTATTTATATCTATTTATATCTATTTATATCTATTTATATCTATTTATATCTATTTATATCTATTTATATCTATTTATATCTATTTATATCTATTTATATCTATTTATATCTATTTATATCTATTTATATCTATTTATATCTATTTGCGTATTCTTCTTCTTATATCTAGGGTTTTATATTTTTATAATATTTAGTTTATGCTATATTAAAAGCTACTTTTATTATATTAGTTTGATTGTATGTTTTATTATTTTATGTGTAAAGATTTAGAAGTGGAGTTGTATAAAATTTAAGAAAATCAGTAGATTATAATGATATATTGCGTTATGGGGATTATGCCATAGGGCGGCATCCTTATGGCAAATTCTATCTCCATAGAAAGGAGAAAAGAATAAATGCTAAAATTTGTATTCATGGTAATTATATTACTTTGCGTAATTATTATCAAGCTATTAAGCTTTACCCCACGAAAGTGAAGAAATACAACCCCTTATGGCTTTATCTACTACCTTATTTAATAACTTCAGCAAGTTTAAAACTTTTACCACTCATAAGAGTAGCTTTTTGTCTTATAGTGTATATTATTAGGATTTAGCTTCTCATATTTATCTTTTATAAAACAATGCCTTGGTATATTTGGATTTAGTGTATTTATATTTGATACTTTTATATGGTTTTAAGCTATTTAATCAATATTTTTATAGATCTATTTATCTTTATCCCTCTTGCAATAACCACCCATCTCACCCCTTATTTCTAGCCAAAACCTCAAATCTCTTAAATTTAATTACACTTGCATTACATTTTAACTATCTGGCTAAATTCTTTAAATTTTCTCAAATTTCATCTTATGATAAAATAGTTACATTTATCAAATTTAACTCAAATTCTATTAAATTTATAAAGAAATTTGCAAATTTTATGAAAAATATATCAAATTCCCCCCCCCCATATAAATAAATTAATATTGTGTGCGATATAATGGTATATGCTTAAACAAAGGATTAAGTTTAAGCCAAATTATTTTACTTTAAAGGATATACAATGAGTTTTAGAATTAACACTAACATTGCAGCTATGAATGCACATGCTAACTCACTTATTACTGATAGAGAGCTTACTAGCTCACTTGGTCGCCTAAGTTCAGGTCTTAGAATTCAAACAGCAGCTGATGATGCTTCTGGTCTTGTTATTGCTGATTCACTAAAAAGTCAAGCTAACTCTTTAGGTCAAGCAATAGCTAATGGTAATGATGCAATTGGTATTGTTCAAACTGCAGATAAAGCTATGGATGAACAGATTAAAATACTTGATACTATTAAAACCAAAGCTATCCAAGCAGCACAAGATGGTCAAAACTCTGATTCTAGAAGAGCACTTCAAAATGATATTAGCAGACTGCTAGAAGAGCTAGATATGATAGCTACTACTACAAGCTTCAATGGCCAACAACTACTAAATGGTAACTTCTCAAACAAAAACTTCCAAATTGGTGCTTATAGTAATGAAACAGCTAAAGTAAGCATAGGTGCTACAAACTCAAATACTATTGGGCATACTAGGTTTGAGACAATGAATAATACTATAGTTTCTAACTTTTCAGCAGTTTCTGCATTAAATATAGAAGTTAAGTTAAGTGGTGTTGATGGATATCCTAATGGTTATACATTTCAAACTATATCTGGTACAGTAATTCAAAAAGATGGCTATAAAGCAATTGCTGAAATGATGAATGGAGTTTCAGATAAAACTGGTGTAAAAGTTAAAGTAAATAATACTCAAATTTTTAGTGATAGCATATCCGCTGGTACAATTCAAAATCTAACCATTAATGGCGTAACAATTGGTAATATTCATGTAAAAGCAAACGATAGCGATGGTGTATTAATCGGAGCAATCAACGCTAAAAAAGATGAAACCGGCGTAGAAGCTAGCATTGAAAATGGTAAATTAGTTCTAGCAGCTAAAGATGGTAGAGCTATTAGAATTGGAGCATTTTCACAAAGTGCTAAATTTATGGGTGGACAAGTTACTGGTGCATCTGCTTATACCGCTGGCGGTGGTGCATTATTCTTAGGACAACTTACATTTATACGCCAAGATGCTAGAGATATTAAAGTTGGTATAGGCGGAATTTCAACACTATCAGGATTTACTACTGGTGGTAATGCTGTTAGTTTGGCAAGTGCTGCTTCAACAGTATTTAATCAGGCTTCTGTAAATCTTAAATATATGAATTCAGGTACTGTTAGTGCAGCATTAGCTAAGGCTATGGGTTACTTTATGGGAAATGCATCTAATGCTGGTCAAGAAGTAGATCAAACTGGTGGCGTAAATACTTACGGTGGTGCTCAAGCTATGATAGATGTAGCTGAATCAGCTAGAAAAACTCTAGATAAATTAAGAGCTGATCTAGGTTCGGTTCAAAATCAGCTTGTAGCTACTATAAATAATATTACAGTAACTCAAGTAAATGTAAAATCAGCTGAATCTCAAATAAGAGATGTGGACTTTGCTAGTGAGAGTGCAAACTTCTCTAAATTTAATATCCTAGCTCAAAGTGGTAGCTACGCTATGAGTCAAGCCAACTCAGTACAACAAAACATCTTAAGACTACTTCAGTAATTTAACCCAAAGAGACTAAATCTAGTCTCTTTGGGGTTAAATATTTTATCTTGTTTATTATTGGGAATTTAAATTTAAATTCCAAAATCCTTAGGGATTGCTTTGTTATTGTACTTTTTATTATGATATATTAAATAATTACTAAAGATTATTATAACTATAAATCTTGTTTTTATAGTGTTTGAATTATCACAATTAATTATAATAATTTATTTTAATTGCTTAATCTAAATTTAGCTAAAGCTTATTGGGTCGATATCAGGTAAGGCTCCATAAGCCCTAGCAATTTGACTGGCTTGTAATAGCGGAGTGTGAGTAAGTGAGCGTAGTAATATCTGATATCTGTATTTTGATGCTATCATCTCGATTATGCATTTTCCATGACCTATTATCTCTATATCTTTAATTTTAGATAATTGATTTAAAATTTCATTCATTTTATGGTTGGCTTTGGTGTCGTTTTTATCTTCTATTTTAATACGAAGTAGTCTTGTATAAGGTGGATATAATCCTTCTCTTATGCTTAATTCATCGGCGATAAATTTATCAAATTTATCCATATATTCAGCAAAAAAATCGCATTTTAACCCTTGGATTATTACCTTTCCATAACTAGCTCTGCCGGCTCTGCCAGCTACTTGCATTGCTAGAGCTAGGCTTTTACTTCTTGCTTGGTAGTCGCTATATTCCAGATGGCCATCTAGTCCCATGATGATAGCTAGGCTGACATTGTGATAGTCGTGGCCTTTGCTTAGCATTTGAGTTCCTACTATTATATCTATTTTATAATCATTAAAGTTTTTAAGTAAGGTGGTAAGCTTCTTTTGTGTAGTGATCTCATCTCTATCGAATTTAGCTACTCTTGCTAGGGGAAAGTATTGTTTAATCTGCTCTACAAGCTCGCTGGTTCCTATTTTGCGTGATTCTAGCATATGGCTATTGCAACTTGGGCATAGATTTGGTATAGCACAAGTAAATCCACAATAGTGGCATTTTAATGTTTTGTGCTTTTTATGTAGGCTTAGAGATATTGAGCAGTATGGGCATTGTAGGCTTTCAAAGCAAGATTGACATATTAGGAATTTAAAATTGGCTCTAGTAGGCAAGAATATTATAATCTGCTTTTTAGCTTCAAGAGCTATGGATATCTGTTTTAATAGTAGGCTGTTTAATCCTGTTGGGCTATAATCATATATATACTCTTTTTGAGAGTTGTAGTAGCGACCTTTTAGGCGAAAGTGCGGGAATTTGACATAGCTATTTAGACTTGGGGTGGCGCTTCCTAAAATGCATTTGATATTTAGTTTGTTGGCAATATAGATGGCTAGGTCTTTGGTATTGTAATATGGATCGCTGCTATTTTTATAACTATCATCATGCTCTTCATCTACTATGATTAGACCTAAATTGCTAAAAGGCAAAAATAGAGCTGAACGCGCTCCAGCGATTAATTTTATCTTGCCTGAGCTAAAATCAGATAGTAGTGATTTTTTATTTTTAGGTGAGATTTTGGAGTGCCATACGCCTATACTTTGTCCAAAATAGACCTCAAGCCTAGCTTGCATTTGTGGGGTTAGCGATATTTCAGGCATTAAAAATAGAGCTTGTTTGCCTTTGTTTAAACACTCTTGTATCTGGCTGATATAGATTTCGCTCTTGCCACTTCCTGTATCGCCAAAGATTAGACTAATTAAATTTTGTTTAGTAAATTCGGCTGCTTGTTGTTGTAGAGGGCTTAAATTTGGTGATTTTATAAAGCTACAATCTACACTTTGGTATTTGCTAAAAGGTTCAAAAAGCCCAAAAGCGACGCCAATTTCACAGGTATAATAATGGCTAATAAACTTAGCTAAAGTGATTTGATATTTGCTAAAGCTTAAATTTAATCTATCTATTATAGTAGAGGTTTTGAAATTTGGCTTAGTAGTTTTGTGCAATATAACGCCATTTTGGATTTTATTGCGTAGTGATACTTTGATGATTTCATACTCTTTTAGCTCTGTTTGGCTCTGATATATTAGGGGTTGTAGATTTGCGCCTATTATGGCGATTAGATAGTAGTTCATAGTTTAAGCTTATCGCATATATTTTGTGGTGATAGGCATTTTATAGTAGCGTTATTATCATAGCTAAATTTCACTTCTTCATTATAGATTAAGGTATTTGCATCTACGCTCCACTTAGATAGATTTATTGAGTGTAGAATTTGAGTATTTAGTGTTGGTTCTTGTATTTTAGCGCTTAGGAGTAGGGCTGTTTTTTGATGTAAAATATTTGCTTGGATTGTAGCTAAGTCGGTTTTGATTTTTAGAATATCTGCTTCATTTTTACTAAAAAATACCCTTGGCACTGCTATAGATAGCAAAACGCCAAGGATTATAATGACAAATGCTAGTTCTATTAAACTAAATGCTTTTATCATGAGTAAGAGCTTTGTCTATATTGCCAAGAAGTGAATTGAGTTCGCTTTTTTGTTCATAGTTTTCATGGCATTTTTTAACAAAAGCTATAAGTAGATCCTTAGGAGCAATCTGATGCTTGTCATCTAAAAGCTTTTTGATATCAGCTTCAAAATAGTCAGCAAAATCATCATCAAGTGTGATATTAAAATCTTTGGATCCTATAGTTAAAGTGATTTGTCTCATCGACCAAGCACAGCCTCAACTTGTTTTAATAGATCATCGCTTGCTAGGTCTTGATTTTTAAGCTCCTCTTCAAGCCTCATTATCTGATTTGATTTAGCTTCATTTTGTGCTTTTACGCTGATTAATTCATTTCTTAATGCTTCATTAGCTTCGCATACTTCTTCATATTTTAGCATTAGCTCAGTGACTTTTGAAGCTAGGGTATTTAATACCTTTTCATTTTCAAACATTACATATCCTTATTTTGTGGTGATTAATTAGGGTAATTTTATCATATTTATTATAAATATGGCCTAAATTTGGGGCTGGTTTATAGCTTTTTTTGGTGTGATTGATTTAAAATTTTGATTAAATAAAAAATGGTAAAATCACCAAAAATTAAGGCAATAATATGGACAAATTCGATTTAAATAGTAAATTTACACCAAGCAAAGATCAGCAAAATGCTATTGATAATATTGTAAATGCTTTTAATAATGGAGCAAAATATAGCGTTCTTTTGGGGGTTACAGGTAGTGGTAAAACTTTTACTATGGCAAATGTAATAAAGCAGTTAAATATCCCAACGCTAATAATGACACACAATAAATCTTTAGCAGCGCAATTATATAGTGAATTTAAAGGATTTTTTCCTAATAATCATGTGGAGTATTTTATTAGCTATTATGATTATTATCAGCCTGAGGCATATATCCCAAGACAAGATTTATTTATAGAAAAAGATAGCGCTATAAATGATGAATTAGAGCGCCTAAGGCTCTCAGCTACGGCAAATTTGCTTGAACACGATGATACTATCGTGATAGCTAGTGTATCAGCAAATTATGGTCTAGGTAATCCAGCTGAGTATAAGGGTATGATTATTACTTTAGAGCGTGGTATGCAAATTAGCCAAAAAGAGCTACTTTTAAAGCTAGTTGATATGGGGTATAAAAGAAATGATAGCTACTTTGATAGGGCTGATTTTAGAGTTAATGGAGATGTGATAGATATCTATCCGGCTTACTTTAATGATGAGGCGATAAGGCTTGAGTTTTTTGGTGATGAGATAGAAGAAATTTATCACTTTAACGCACTAGAGAATAAAAAAACTAAAAATTTAAATCGCTTTATACTATATGCAACAAGTCAGTTTGTAGTGGGCGAAAATAGACTTAAAGAGGCGATAAAGGGAATTGAGGCTGAATTAGAAGATAGGCTTAAATTTTATGAGAGTCAAGGAAGATTAGTAGAGTATCAAAGGCTAAAACAAAGGGTGGAATTTGATCTAGAAATGCTAGCTACCACTGGAAGTACAAAGGGCGTGGAGAATTATGCAAGATATCTAACAGGTCAAAAGCCAGGAGAAACGCCATACTCGATGTTTGATTATTTTGAGATGAGTGGGCAGGATTATCTAATTATAGTTGATGAGAGTCATGTGAGTTTGCCACAGTTTCGTGGAATGTATGCAGGTGATAGAAGTAGAAAAGAGATCTTAGTAGAGTATGGATTTAGATTGCCTAGTGCGTTAGATAATAGACCGCTTAAATTTGATGAGTTTATAGCTAAAAAGGGGAAATTTCTATTTGTATCTGCTACTCCAAATGAGTATGAAATTCAGCTAGCAAACAATCATATATATGAGCAAATTTTACGCCCAACTGGGCTTTTAGACCCTGAGATAGAGGTGATAAGTAGTGATAATCAAGTTGAAGTTCTTTATGATAGAGCAAAAGCTGTAATAGAGCGAGGCGAGAGAGTGCTAATAACTACTTTAACTAAAAAGATGGCTGAAGAATTAACAAGATACTATCTAGAACTAGGATTAAAAATTAAATATATGCACTCTGATATTGATGCTGTGGAGCGAAATGAGCTAATACGCGGCCTAAGGCGCGGGGATTATGATATTTTAGTTGGGATAAATTTGCTTCGTGAGGGGCTAGATTTACCTGAGGTGAGTCTAGTGGCAGTAATGGACGCAGATAAGGAGGGGTTTTTGCGTTCTAAAACTAGTCTTATTCAAACTATGGGGCGTGCAGCTAGAAATGTAAATGGTAAAGTTATACTATTTGCTAATAAAATAACTAACTCAATGCAACAAGCCATAGATATTACAACGGCTCGCCGTAAGTATCAAGATGAGTATAATAAAGCAAATGGAATAATCCCAAAAAGTGCTAGCAGAAACATAGAAGATAGCCTAAAAGAAGAGGAGGCTCCAGCACTATACACCAAAGCTAAAAAACTTGAAAAAATGCCAGCTAATGAGCGCGCTAAGATGGTAAAAGAGCTAAGGGCTATGATGCTAGAAGCGGCTAAAAATCTTGAGTTTGAAAAGGCAGCTACTCTTCGTGATGAGATTGCTAAGCTAAGACAAATTTAATATCGCTGCTTTGCTATATGCTGTATAAAATATTTTATGATGTTAAAGTGGTGATTTTGAACTAAGCTTTTATATCACCTTTTAAATTTATTTTAAAAGCGATATATTTGAATTAGCTTAGCGTTGTGATTTTTTGAAAATTTGATATGCTTTAATGCTTAAATAAACCAAAATGAAAGCACCTGCGATTAAGATATAATCAAGTCCGTTCATTATTTACTCCTTTTTGCTATATATTGCTATCCCTTCAAGAATAGCTAAAAAGCCTTTAGCTTTTGCTTTGCTAAATTGCCAAGCAAAAGCACAATTTGCAAAATACTAAGTTTGATTTTAAGCAAATTTAAATATTTAAAATTTTTTGTTTTGCAATTACTGCGTGATTTTGCTACATTTTAGGCTTACTTGATTATTTTGTTCGTTAAATTCATATAGATATTGGCTGGTTTTAAATTTAATATTTGGCTCATGCTTAAGCTTTTTATTTTGAGCTATTTTATCCATTAGCCACTCATAATTATTTGCCACTAATAGCTTCATACTCATACCCATTCCGTGGTTTAGGTCTTTGATAAATTTACCATCGATTCTTGATTTATCGCTTACGATATCAAGAGTAGCATCAAAGCCATTGGCTTGTAATTGCTCATAAAATTTAATCTTTTCATCAATTGGCGCTACGCTATCACCTTTTACATGATAGCATTTAAAAATCGGTTTTGGATAGTTGCTAAGTACTTTTAGATGATTAGGTTCATTGACATCTCTAATCTCATATCTAGAGCGACTAAAATAGTTTGGGCTTTGTGAGTTTGATGTCCAGTAGGTCTTATCTGAGACACATAGATGAAAGTTTTCATTATCTCTACTATCTCGCCTATATTTAGTAAAGTCAATCTCTTTACCAAATCCAATAGTACGGAATGTTCCTTGTTGGTAATCTTGCTTATCAAAGATTTGAGTGCTTAGGTTCCAGCCGCAGTTATCTAGTATTGCATCTACTGCCCATGGGGCAAATTTAGCACAGAGATTAGCTATATATCCACCATGGCTAGAGCCTACATAGATCGTAGCAAGCCCCCCCCCATTTTTACAACTTGGAGATACTTTAAATGGTGGATTGTTTTTGATATATAAAACAGAGTTGATCACATCAAGAGCAGCCATTAGACCAAAATTTTGATACTCTCCATTTGGTGGAGCTAGAGTCATATGAATTGGGAGTTTAAAATCTAATCTTAGTTTGCCAGTAATCTTTTGCATACCTATAAAGTTAAATAGATGTTCATTAATATAATTCCAAATTTCATCTGAGTCCATCTTGGTTAGTTTTATATCATCTGGAATTGGGTTACCTATACTATCAGCTACTGTTTTTAATATTAATTCATCTATCTCATCAATGCTAAATTTTGCCGCTGGTGGATTGCTTTTGACACCAAAATAATTTACAGTAATTACAGCTGCGTCCATATCTCTTGCTATGCTTTGGGCTAGCTTGCTTCTGTAATAAGCATCGCCATCTTCGCCAAGACCTGGAATTACAGTAATAATAGATCTAATCTCTTTGGCGTTATCATAGGTGAGTTTAAATTCAAGTTTTGAGTCTCTTTTGATATCTAGCTCAGCATCGTTTATGCCATCTATTTGATAGCTTTTGGTTTGTATCATTTAGAGCCTTTTATGTTATTTATAATTCTTACTGTATCTTTAGCAATGGCTAGTTCTTCATCTGTAGGAACGATGATAATACGAACTAAAGTATCAGGCTGACCGATTCTGCGTGGTTCATCTTTGGATTCTTTATTTTTTACTTTATCTAACTTAATACCAAAAATCTCTAGTCCATCGCATATAGCTTCTCTGATTCTAGAATCATTTTCGCCAATTCCAGCAGTAAATATGATAGCATCTATTTTGCCTAAAATTGCAATATATGAACCGATATATTTTTTAACTTTTAAAACAAACATATCAAATGCAAGCTTAGCATTTTCATCGCCTTCATCCATCTTTTGTTCTATTACACGCATATCGTTGCTACCGCCAATAGCTAGAAGGCCAGATTTTTTATTCATAATATTATCTACTTCTTCGCCACTCAAATTTGCATTTTTCATCAAAAATGGCATAATAGCTGGATCAATGCTGCCACAGCGTGTCCCCATCATAAGACCCTCAAGCGGAGTTAGCCCCATTGTAGTATCAATACATTTGCCATCTTTAATAGCTGCTATGCTAGCACCGTTGCCAAGGTGTAGAGTAATACAGCTAAATTTATCATAATCAATGCCTAAAATCTTAGCTCCAGCTTTAGAAACAAACTGATGAGATGTGCCGTGAAAGCCATATTTGCGTATTTTGTATTTTTCGTAAAATTCAAGTGGTAGAGCATACATATAAGAGCTTTTTGGCATTGTTTGGTGAAATACCGTATCAAACACAGCTATATTTGGAATATCTGGGCGAACTTTTAGCGTCTCTTTCATACCTGCTAAGTGAGCTGGATTGTGAAGTGGAGCAAGTGGAATTAGCTCTTCTATCTTTTGCATTACGCTTTCATCTATTAGTACTGCATCTGTGAATATATCAGCACCTTGAACTACTCTGTGGCCTACGCCATCAATCTCATCTAGGCTATTTACTACTCCAGAATTAAATAACAACTCATTCATAATATCTATACCTTGAGCGTGGTTAGTTATAGGTCTAGATATCTCTTTGATACTTCCGTGAGCAGTTGAGATTTTGGCAAATGAGTTGTCTGAGCCTATTTGTTCTATTAATCCTTTACACATTACGCTCTCATTGCGCATATCGTAGAGTTTAAATTTGATAGAGCTACTACCAGAGTTAATAACTAAAATTTTCATTTATTCTCCTTGAATTGCGCTAATTAATACAGTATTTACAATATCTTCAACTAAACAACCACGACTTAGATCGTTAATTGGCTTATTTAATCCTTGCAATATTGGACCGATAGCTAGAGCGTTTGCTGTTCTTTGAACTGCTTTATAGCAGATATTTCCACAATTTAGATCTGGAAATATAAATACATTTGCATTTCCAGCAACTTTTGAATTTGGTAGTTTTTTGGCTGCTACTACTGGATCTATGGCAGCGTCAAACTGGATTGGCCCTTCTACATCTAGGCTTGGGTCTAACTCTTTTAAGATTTTAGTAGCCTCTATAATAGCATCAACGCTTGGGCCACTTCCGCTATCTCCAGTAGAGTAGCTTAGCATAGCAACTTTAGGCTCAAAGCCAAACTCACGAGCTGTAGCAGCAGTGGCAATAGCAGCACCGGCTAGATCTTTTGGTGTAGGATTTGGCATAATAGCACAATCTGCATAGAAGTGAATTTGACCATTAGCACACATAATAAAGCTGCCGCTAACGCTAGTAACTCCTGGTTTTGTCTTGACAAATTGAAGTGCTGGGCGGATAGTTTGGGCTGTGGTTGTGCTAGCTCCACTTACCATAGCATTAGCTAAGCCTTTATATACTAGCATTGTGCCAAAATATGTTCTATCTTTAATTAGCTCTTTTGCTTGAGCTAGCTCCATACCTTTACTCTTTCTAAGTTCATAAAGAGTAGTAGCAAACTCATCTATAAGATCGCTTGTAGCTGGATTTATAATATCTGCTTTATCTAAATTTAATCCCAATTCATTGGCTCTTTGGCTGATTTGACCTTTATCTCCAAGCAAGGTAATACCAACTGCATTGCTTCTAAGTAGTATATCACAGGCTTTAAGAATTCTATCATCATCGCTCTCAGGCAAGACTACTCTTTTTGGTTTTTGGGCTGCTTTTTGGTATAAAAGGGTTTCAAATTTAAGAGGAGTTATATAGTTGCTTTGTAGATTGCTAATCTCATCTATATCGCAAATAGATTTAAATCCTAGTAGTTTTGCTTTATGAGCATTTTGCTTACTAAGTAAAAATGGTGCATTTAAATTGCGAGCTAACACGCTATCAAGAAGTTCATCGCCAGAGCCTACAACTATTATAAACTCAGCTTTTATGCTATCAAATTTAGCCATTACGGCTTTGATTAGCTCATTTTCTTTTCCATTTTGTAATAAATTTATAGCCTCATCAGGGTTAAAAACTCTAAAATTATCTTGATTATCAAAACTAATGGGTAAAAATGTAACACTTTGGGCAAATTTGGAATTTAGCTTAGCTCTAAATTCGCTATTTTCATAATCGTTTTTGAATATATATATAGCTTTTAGCATTGTTTTATCCTATATTTGGTATCATTTTGTGGTATTATTAGTATATTGTATCATAAAATTGAGAGTTATTTATGAAAAGAAGTTCTTTTTTTATTCTATTTTGCTTAACTGGTGTAGTATTTAGTGGTTGTACTACTGGGGCTGATCCGCATATTTCTATGGCTCCGCCTGCATATGTAGAGGAGCTGCCAAGTCGAGTGCAAGGCAATGGAGCTGGTAATCCTGGAAGCTTATTTGGCAAGGGGGATAATCCGTTATTTTCAGATAGAAAAGCTATGAATGTAAATGATATAGTTACTGTAATTATAAAAGAAAATGCAAATCAAAGCTCACAAGCTGACCGTTCAACTTCTAAAGATAGCCTAACATCATTAAACGGTGGAGCATTTACTACTCCAGCTGGTTCGCCACTTCAAGGCCCATTAAATGATGTAAATAAAATTGCTGGTATAGGATTTAGCGCTGGAAGTGGAAGTAGCTATGCAGGTGGCGGGACAACTAGTAGAGTTGAGGCATTTACTACTACAATATCAGCTAGGATTATTAAGGTTTTAAGCAATGGTAACTATTTTATAGAAGGTAGTAAAGAGATATTGCTAAATAATGAAAAACAGATAATGCAAATTAGTGGAGTAATTAGGCCATATGATATTAGTCAATATAATGAGATAGAATCTAGACATATATCTGATGCTAAGATTTTATATCGTACAGAAGGCGATTTGCAGCGTGCAACTGATAAACCGTGGGGAACTAGGGTTTTAGAGACTATTTGGCCATTTTAATTGAACATAGGATTGATAATAAAGAAGCTTTAAACTGTTTCTTTATTATTTTCTATAGCCCAGCATAGTCTAATACCATATAAAAATATAATCCAAGAGATATATATCCAGATTATAAAAAATAATAAAATAGAAAATGAGCCATATATACTAGCGTAAGTTTTATTATAAAATGAGTATTGGATAAAGCCCCATTTTGATAGCGACCAAGCTAGTGAGCTAATAAATGAGCCAACAGCTATGCTTTTAAATGATAATTTTTTGTTGATACTAATTAGATATGTAATAGCAAAAATTGCCCAGATTATAATATGAGGAAATATAGCTAGAAAATTTATTGAGCTTGTAAATTCGCTACTTTTTAATATAGATTGAATAAAACTAGATAGCCAAAATGAAAGACCTAACCCAAGAGGCATAAGGGTTGTTAGCGTCCAATAATTGCTAAGACTTTGCCAAAATCCCTTTTGAGGTAGGTTTGAAATTTTAGAGATAACATAGTCATATTCATTAAAAAATAATAAACTAGTAAAAAATATCGCTACAACTCCCATCACTCCAAGCGAACTAGAGTTGCTTAAAAATTGATCTAGATATTGAGTGATATTTTGGCTTGGAAGTAAATTTGAGTAGATAAATTCCTTTATCTTAGCATAATAATCAGCAAAATTTGGCATAGTAGTAAAAATGCTAAGCGATACAAAAATAATAGGAATTATTGAAAGTAAAGTGTGAAAGCTAAGACTAGCAGCAAAATGAAATATCTGCTTATCTCTTAGCTCTTTTATAATAATCTTAGCAATTTTTTTAGCTTCTTGCATTAAAGTCCCATTTTAAATGGATTGAGTATATTATTTGGATCAAAGGCTTTTTTGATTGATCTAAATAGCTCCATCTCCCCATCGCTAAATGCTAAATGCATAAAAGGAGCTTTTGATATTCCAATGCCATGTTCGCCACTTAAAGTACCACCAAGCTCAACAGTAGCTTTAAAAATTTCAGTAATAGCCTCATGACCTCTTTCTACGGCTTTTGGATCAGATTTATCTACCATTACATTTGTATGGACATTGCCATCGCCTGTATGGCCAAAGCATGGAGTAACTACATCATATTTGGCTGAAATTTGAGCTATTTTATCAAGAAGCTCAGGAAGCTTTGAGCGTGGAACGGTGATATCTTCATTTAGTTTTAGGCTGCCATACATTGTGATTGCTTGAGAGCAGTTGCGTCTAGCAAACCATATATCAGCACTCTCTTGTTCATCTTTTGCTACTTTAAAATCTATAGCTCCATTTTGCATAAAGCAATCTTTGATAATTGCTAAATCTCCATCAATTACATCTAAATTTGGACCATCAACATCGCTAATTAATATCGCTCCAGCATCAGTTGGTAGGCCTTTGTTGAATTTTTGTTCAACTGCTTTAATGCTTAAAGAATCCAAAAACTCCATAGCTACAGGAGTTACACCGGCTGCCATTGTTTTATATACAGCATTCATTGCTGAATTTACGCTTGGGAATACTCCCATTGCTGTTTTTTTGAATTTAGGTTTGGCAATTAATTTTAGAGTAATCTCTGTGATTACTGCTAGGCTTCCTTCACTTGCAATTAAGATACCAGCGATATTGTATCCAGCTACATCTTTAATAGTTCTTTTACCTGCTCTTATAATCTCTCCATTAGGCAATACAGCACGCAAAGCCATTACATAATCTTTGGTAATTCCATATTTTGCAGCACGCATTCCGCCTGCGTTTTCACTTACATTGCCACCTATGCTGCTATAGTTTTCACTAGCTGGATCTGGTGGATAAAATAGTCCTACTTCTAGTGCGGCTTTTTGTAAATCCATATTGATCACACCTGGTTGAACCACAGCAACCATATTTTGCATATCTATTTCAAGAATTTTATTCATATGTTTTTCAAAACTTAAAACTACGCCACCGCTACTAGCTAAAGCTCCGCCAGTAAAGCCACTTCCAGCGCCTCTTGGGACGATTATTATACTGTTTTCATTGCAATATTTTAAGATTGCGCTTACATCATTTTCATCTCTTGGAAATAAAACTCCATCTGGTTCATAGCGTTTTTTGGTTGCATCATAGCAGTAGGCGATCTGGTGGGCTTTGTCAAATTTGGCATTATCTTTACCTATTAAATTCTCAAAATATTTTATATGTTTAGAATCCATATTTATCCCCTTATCTAGCTAAAAGTTTCTTGTAATATTTATCATAATTGCCAATTTTAGCACCATCTAGCTTCCAAAATACTGTATCTATATTTTTAATTCTTGTATAAAATGGCAACTCATAATAACCTACGCTACCTGTTTTAAATTTATGCAACACTTCAAAGCTACCACAATCAGCAAAAACAGCCTCATTATCAAGTGCTATAAATATAAGTCCGGCTGCATTTTGCGCACACATTTTGCGAAAATCAGATCGGCTTGGGTTTGGCTTATACTCATAGCTTAAATAAGCAGCTATAATATCAGGATGAATAAAATCAATATTACTAAAAGCTTTAGTAACTTGATCATAAATTTCTTTGTTTGGGACTACGATTAAAGATCTATTATACATAAAATTTAAAATTACTTCATCGCCAGCTTGCGGCAAGATAGTAGGAAGTGGAAGTGCTGTTTGCTTAAGTTGGTCAAATAGCTCAAATCTTAAATTTGCATAGCCATCTTTTTTGCTAGTTACTACAGCACGAGCTATTATAGTTTTGCTACCATCTTCTAGCTTATGCAATACAACGCCGCTTGAGCCGACTATAAAACTATCATTATCTATGATTGTAGCACTACCTTGATTGGTGCTTAAAATTAGATTGTAGCTTGGTTTTAAGTCAAATTTAGCGCCAAAACTAAATGAATATATAGCAAAGATTAAAAGTATAATTTTTCTCAATTTATATCCCCTTTTTAAATTCTTTTTATAAATTTGGCCATAATTATATCTTAGTTTGGGTAAATGTTTGCAAAGTGTAAATAATTTTAAGTTATAATTGCAAAATTAATCTGCTTTTAATAGGGTTTTTAATGAAAAAATTTATCTTATTTATTTTAACTTTTATGAATTTATATGCAGCAACTACAAGCGTTGAAGAGCTGACATGGCCACAAGGCGATACATTTTTGACCTTTTTAGAAAGACATAATATACCACTATCTATATATTATAATCTCTCAGGAGAAGATAAAGAACTAGCCAGTGAGTTGAGTGCTGGAACAAAGTTTCAAATTTTAAGAGATACAAATGATAATATTAGTCAAATTTTAATACCGATAAGCAATGAGATTCAAATTCATGTTTTTAAAGATTTTAATGATGATTATTCTTTAGATTTTATTCCAATTGTTTATGAAAATGAAAATTTCATACTAAATGTAGAGATAAATGACTCACCATATAGAGAGATAAAAAGAGCAACAAATGACGAGGCTTTAGCTAATTCGTTTAATAAAGCTTTTAGCGGAAGTATGAATTTTAAAACTTTGCAAAAGGGTGATAGATTAGCTATAGTATATGAGCGTAAAAAGCGTCTTGGTAGGTATATTGGTGAGCCAAATATCAAAGTTGCTATGATAGAGACAAGAGGCAAAAAAAATTATATATATAAATTTAATGATGTATTTTACAACGCTAATGGCAAAGAGGTTGAAAATTTCTTACTTACTAGACCGATACCAAATGCAAGAATTAGCTCAAGATTTAACCCTAAAAGATTTCACCCGGTATTAAAAAGATATAGAGCCCACCTTGGCACTGACTATGCTGCACCAAGAGGCACTAAAATTTATGCTGCCGGTGATGGCGTGGTAAGCTTTGTAGGTACTAAAGGTGGATATGGTAAGACTGTAACAATTCAGCACTCAAGTGGATATATGACGCTTTATGCGCATGTAAATGGCTATGCTAAAGGTATAAAAAAAGGCAAAAAAGTAAAAAAAGGCCAACTAATAGCATATGTTGGTAGTACTGGACTTAGCACAGGACCGCATTTGCACTTTGGATTGTATAAAAATGGCAACGCTATAAATCCAGAATCAATAGTCAAAATCACTAAATCTGAATTAAGTAAAAGCAAAAAAATAGAGTTTAACAAGTTAAAAGAGAGTCTAAATAGTCAAATTCAAGCTAGTTTCCAAAACCATACAAATAAAGCTCCACTTGAAGAAATAGCAAATATAACAGAGATATAATTATGCCAAATAAAAATCTAGAAGAGGTAAAAGAGCAACTTCAAAAGCATATAATAGATGAAAGCGAACTAAGCCCTGCTGATATAGCAAGTCATTTAAAGAGATTAAAAACTCATGATGAAGATGAGTATGCAAAGTATCTAGAAAAGCTTGATCCGCAAACTCTTGGTGAAGCAGCTATGGAGATGCCTGAGCATATGCTGCGTGATGTGATAGAAAATATCCCAAACGATAAGATAGCTGAGGCGATAGATGAGCTTGAGAGTGATGATGCTACTGACCTTATACAGACTATAGAAGAGATAGATGAAGAAAAGGCTAAAGAATTATTTAGCTCGCTTGAGATAGATAGCCAAAAAGAGATTAGCAAGCTTATAAATTATGAAGAGAATGAAGCTGGTGCATATATGCAAACAGAGCTATTTAGCGCTAGATTAGATGAGAGTCTAGGCAGCGCTATAGCTAGATTTCGCATTATGAAACAAGAAGATAAGATAGAAAATGTTTTTTCGCTTTTTGTTGTAGATGAAGGTGGAGTGCTAAAATATACAATTGCACTTGAGGATCTAATAACTTATGACTTTAATCTAAATTTAAGTCAGATAGTAAGTCAAGATGAGGAGAAATTTAAGCCACATTTTGCAATTGATAGTGATGATATAAAGATAGCTGCTGATATGATTATGGATTATGATTTAAGTGCGATTGCTGTAACTAATAGAGCTGGTGTGCTACTTGGCCGCATTACAACAGATGATATTCACGATTTTTTAGAAGAGAGTGCAACTGAACAGATCTATAATCTAGCAGGTGTTGATGATGAAGCCGAAGAAGAGGGGCTTGTAAAAACTGGACGCGCTAGGGCTGCTTGGTTGTTTGTGAATTTAATTACAGCGATTTTGGGTGTAATTGTGATTGGCTTTTTTGAAAAGTCTATTGAGAGTTTAGTAGCGCTTGCAGTATTAATGCCAATAGTTGCTAGTATGGGTGGCAATGCTGGAAACCAAACCTTAGCCGTTACAGTAAGAAGGCTTGCCCTTGGAGAGATTGAGCTTGGTGACTTTTGGGCTGTACTTAAAAAAGAGATAATAATGGCAGTTTTTAACTCGCTGATTTTTGCTATATTTTTAGGAATTTTAGTAGGAATTTGGTTTGATATGCCTATGCTTGGAGTAGTTATTGGTGTAGCGATGATTGCTAATATTATTATGGCGGCATTTTTAGGTACATTTATTCCACTTACGCTAAAGCGTGTAGGGCTTGATCCGGCTGTAGGTAGCACAGTTTTTTTAACTACTGCAACTGATATTATTGGATTTTTTGTATTTTTGGGGTTAGCAACATGGATTTTACTATAAGCAATTTAAGGGTTGTGCCACTAAAGGAGTCAAAATTTGTAAAGCCTTTTAGTATTTTATATACTCAAGATGGCAAGGATAAACGCTGGGACTGCGTAGAGGCGCATGATAGCGTAAGTTGTCTTTTATATCATAAAGAATTTGATTCATTTTTATTTGTTAGGCAATTTCGTCCATCTGTATGGTATTATCAAGATAAAAATCAAATTCAAGCCAAAAATGGTCTTACATATGAGCTTTGTGCTGGAATTATGGATAAGGGGCTAGATGCTAAAGCAACTATAATTGAAGAGGTTATGGAAGAAACTGGATATAGCTTAAATGATGTAGAGCGTGTTACTAGTAGTTTTACAGCACTTGGGTTTGGGGCTAATTGTCAAGTTTTATTTTACGCTCAAATTGATGAGAGTATGAAGCTTGGCTTAGGTGGTGGTATCGATGATGAAAAGATAGAGCTGGTATTTATAAAGCGTAGCGAGATTTTAGATTTTATATATGATGAGAGTAAAATAAAAGCCCCAAATTTACAATTTTCTATCCTTTGGTGGATGATTAATAAAAATCCAAAATAACTTAAAGCCATTTTGGATTTTTAGTAAAGCTTACACTAAGCCAGATTTTATAACTTGGAATCTCTAGCCCTCGCTCAATCTTGTCTCTGATTAGATCAAGTTCATCTATGCTTTGAAGCTTAAATGATTCACCCATTAAGATATTTACTTCGATCATAAAAAATCTTCCACTTTTTGCTACATGTGTATCATAGTCGCTAAAATTATACTCTTTTGATATATTTTGTAGTAGCTCATCTATCTTATCATCCATATCTTTTGGTGCTACCATCACAAGATCAGCTAAGTTTTTAATAAATACCTTAAGCGGCATAATGCCTAAAAAAATAGATAAAACTACTAAAAGTGTAGGATCTAGATATTTTGCCCAGATGGTTTGATTATCTTTATCAAATAACCATATCGCACCAAAGGCCAAAAAGCCACCAAGATATAAAACGCTATCAATTAGCCATTCAAGACTATCTACAGAGATTAATGGAGATTGTAAAATCTTAGCCTTATATGATGTAAAAAGCCAAATTCCAATAGATAAAAGCATAGAAAAAAATGAGTAAAACATCGCTTTATCAAATTCTACCTCATATCCGCCGCTTAAAATTCCTTGAATTCCATTTATAAGCGCATAAATACAAAGCAGAAGTAAAATCAAGCTTTTAAATAGATTTACCATCGGTTCAAAACGCATATACCCATACTGAAAAGTATCATCATCTTCTTTATATATAAATTTAGATGTAATTACGCTAAGTAAGATTAAAATAATAGATAAAAATGCCACTAATCCATCAAATATAATAGCTTTTGAGCCAATATAAATTCCATATGCTATTCCAAAAATAGCAAGCACAACCGCACAGCATAGTGAAATTTTTAATACAAATTGCTCTTTTTGGCTCTGCATTAGCGGCTGTTCTATATTATTACGAATCTTTTTATATTTATTTTGTGGTCGTTTTATCATTATATATTTGTTATCTCATCTAATTTTTCATTGCTGTGATGATGTATAAATATCATCTCGGCTACTTTTAACATACCTTTTGTGATGTTTTTCATTAATGCCGTATCATTCATCAAAGATGTAGCCATTTTATTTGTGATTTTTTTATTTATGATAAGTATATCAAAATCAAATTCACTATCATACTCATAGTAAATTTTGCGTAAATTTTTAATTTGAGTCTCTAGCTCATCAGGGTCTTTGATACTTGCTATTTTATACATAATGCGAAGACTTTCTAGCATTTCAACTCTTAATTTATCATACTCCTCTTTTGCATATTGATTGGAGCTAGTGATATATCTATAGATATTTGGTTGTGTATTTTTCATATCTTTTAATGCTTCAGCCATAATTAATGCAGCGCGTCTAATATCCATAAATTTGCTTAGTTGTTCAGGTTTAGCATTGGCCCCAGCTAGTATAGCGTAGTCTATGATTTGGCTATATATCTCTTTAAATCTATTATTATATAGCTCATCGTAATCCATTTTGATAGGAGTTTGTCTTGAGTTGATTATGCTTTTGGCTGATATATTATCGTTTTGTATATCATTACTATTTATACTAATAGCCTTAGCTATAATAGAGTTTGCATTGGCATATAGATGAAGAATCTCTTTGCTTAAAACTTCAAGCGCACTATCTGGAAACTGAAGAGATTGTTCATCAAGATATTTGGCACTATCAATTTTACTTCTTTTGCGTGAGTCTTTCATAAATTTATTTAGTAATTTTTCTATAACTGGAATTAATGGGTAGAAAATTACTACACCAACAGCATTAAAATATGATAAAAATACCGCAAGTCTAAGTGTATAATCATCGCTAGCAATTCCAAAATAATCACTAGTAATATCAGTAATATACATAAAAGGAGTAATTAAAATAATGCTGATAATAGCACACGAGACATTAAATAATACATGGGCTACGGTAAGTTTTTTGCCTTCGATATTGGCATTTAGTGAGCCAATAACAGCCATTACGGTTGATCCTACATTTGATCCGATTGCAATTCCTACGGCATTTTCATATGTTATTTGACCTACGCTTAGAGCTGCAATAGCTAGAGTTAATGAAGCGTGTGAGCTTTGTATTAATACAGTAACAATAATCCCTACAAATGTATAAACAAGCAATCCACCAAGCCCAGACATTGCAAATTGAGATAGATCAATGCTATCTTTGATATGATCAAAACCGCCTTTCATATATGAAATACCAAGAAATAAAAGCCCGATACTAAATAAAAAATATCCAAAGCCTTTGATTTTTTCAGTTTTATTAACCATACATAACATACCAATTACAATAAGTGGCATTGAGTATGCTGCTATATCTACTTTTAGTCCAAATCCAGCCAAAAACCAACCAGTAGTTATAGTGGCTAAATTTATTCCATAAATAATAGAAAGACCAGAAGCTAAAGAGATTAATCCAGCGCTTAAAAATGATATTGCAAGTACGCTAACAAGGCCGCTTGATTGCATTATGGTTGTGCTAACTGAACCAAATATAAAGCTTTGAAAATTGCTTTTAGTCATCTTTTTAAGGAAAGTCTCTAGACTTGCCATCATTGAAAAGCTTTTTTCTAATACGCTCATTGCATACAAAAATATACAAACCCCAAAAATAATAGTAAGAAAACTTTGACTAATATACATCAAAACAGATATTAAAACTATAAAGCTAAAAAATAGAATATTTTTCATTAAAAGCCTCTTGAGTTTTTCTCTAATAGAACATGGCTTAAAAATATTACAAAATATATTTGTAAAAATAGCCCAACAAATGGAATTAAAGTGATAATATAAAATAGCACTGAAGCGCTAAAGAATTTTATTCCACCGCCTTTTTGTAGATCAATCTCAAAAATTAAGCTATCAGATGTATTGCTAGCTATATCTATTAATATAAGGCGATAAAATAGATAGAAAAATGGCAAATTTAAAATAAATAAATTTACTACTGGAATAAATAAAAGCGGAATACAAATTAAAAAAATCAATATAAATTTAATAAAAGTAACCCCTATTGCCTTAAAAACTCTAAAATTGCTTGGCAAGGGAGTTGTATTATAATTATAATATTTTTGATTTATAAATTTAACTATATATGGAGTTAAAAATCCAGTAATTATAGCAGCAATTATAACGCTTAAGATGATAGCTAAAAATATGCCAACTACATAAAATGATGAGGTTATCATAAATTTTACAAAGCTTAAAGATAGTAGCCAAGCTATAAATCCACCTTGATCAATATAAATTTGAATTTGTGGCTGAGCAAAAATATTAAAAATATCATCGCCAAAATATATAACTAACCCTACTAAACTAACAAGAGAAACCACAAGCGGCAAAAAAGATAATAAAATGAATCTAAAGGTTAAAAAATCGCCCAATGAGCGTTTAATTATATTATTCATTTGAGATTTTTTGGTATTGGTTTTCAAGTTTAGAGTAGATCTCATCTACGCTATTTATGCCGCTTTGTAGTATCTCATTCATTATAGCATTATCTTCTATGCCATTCCATATTTTTTTATAGGTGCCATCTTTATAGCCGTGATCTTGACGGAATTTATTTAAAACATTTTTGCCAATATAGATATTAAATAATTTTTGTAAATTTACTCCGCATTTTAACGATACTCTAAAATAATCTCTTAAAAGATCAAAGAAATTTATATTAAATCCACTACATCGATTGATTATAAGCTCAGTATCATTTATAATCTCATATATGCTATACTCTTTTATATTATATGGCTCTTTACAAAATTCATTAAATCCACTTGAAGCCATGATATTATCGGTCAAACTATCTATATCGCCAAGTGAATTTATCTTATAGCTCTCTAGTCCAAAGCTCATAATAAAATGCCAAATATCAACAATCTCAATAGCGATATTATCTATATCTAAAGGAGCATTTATAGACTTCCAATGTTTCCATGCAAAACTATCAATTAGTTCAGCACACTCCATATATATGCAGCGTTTCCAGTTGATTAATTTGCCATCTTTAGTAAAGCCACTTTCCCAGCCAATACCATTTGTATCATCATTGAGTTGTTGCTGGAGCTGTAGCATCTCTTTTATTAAATTTCTATATATCATAATTTTGCCTTAAAATTTTAAAATCAAAGATTATACAATAATTTAGTTAATGATTGAATTTGAAGTTAAAATTTGGCAAAATACAAATCTTGCTAGATTAGCAAGCTTATGCGTAATAGTTTAGGCTATCTTGTGGCTTAATCATATTTTCAAATAATTTGTGAGTCTGTTCTAGTAGATTTTTGTTGATATTATTATTTCTAGTTTTATTCTCTTTTAGCATCTCATCAAGCATATCTAAAAGCGATCTTTTTAGTTCTATTTTTGCATCACTATTGGCTAAATTTGGTAGCTCTTTTTTAAGCGAGTTGGCAATGTTTGAGATTGTCTCATCGCTAAAAGGCTCATTTTCTTTAATTTGTTTCATAAAATCATCAATTTTTGGTCGTAGCTCTTGCATCGCTTTTGCTATTTCAAGTTTATCTTGCTCACTTAATCCATTATCGCTATTTAATTCAAATTTATATCCATAGGAGTGGCTAAGGCTTAGAGTCTGCTCTTTTGAATCTTTAGAGGTTTTACTAGAGTAGGCTAACTCTTTATTATCATACATTGAAAGATTAATAGTATCACCTGAACTAGTTTTAAAAGAGTAGTTAAACGCATTATATGAAGCGTTTGCATAGTTATTTGTTATCATATGAATTCCTTAAAACTTTATAATAATATCGGCAAAAAAGTGATTTATTTTAAGCCAAATTTGGCTAAAATCAAGCAAAAATAGTGCCAAAATGAGTATAAAATGGATGAGAAAATAGTTAAATTTATTAAAAGTCAGCATATATTAACTCTTGGGGTAAATGGAGAAAATGGAGCCTATCTTTGTAGTTGTTTTTATGCTTTTATTGAGCCAAATTTGATTATTGTTGCTTTTGGTGATGAGAGCTATCATGCTAAGGTAGTTCAAAATGATAATAGAGTTTTTATCAATATAGCTTTGCAGACAAAAATATTGGGTAAAATTCAAGGCCTACAAGCTAGTGCAATAATTAGTAAAAGTCAAGCCTTAGAGCATAAAGATGCCTATATATCTAGATTTACATACGCACGATTGATGAGGTTAAATATTTATACAATTAGATTAAAGTGGCTTAAATTTACAGATAACACTCTAGGGTTTGGTAAAAAAATCGAGTTAAATTTAGATTGATGCGTTAGCAATTTGCTTAATTAATTTATTTAGCGATTTTTTACTAATTGGCTTTACTATAAACTCATATACGCCAAGCTCTAAAGCCTTTTGGCGTTGAGCCATATCTGTACTAATAGCAATTACGGGAATATCTTGTAAGTATTGGCGTTTTTTAAAATTATTTAAAAATTCAAACCCATTAAGACGAGGCATATATATATCTAAAAGTATTAAATTAATATCAAATCTACTCTCTAAAATCTCCATTGCCTCCAATCCATCTTTGGCTGTAGTGATGCTAGAGATATAGAGATTTTCAGCCAAGATTAGCTCTAAAAGTTTTAGGCTAATTTCATCATCAATTGCAAGTATATTTAGCTTAATCATTGCAGTAGCTCTTTTATCTGGTTTTCTAAATCAGATTTACTAATATTTGTATTAATCATCAAAGCAAATTGCGCTTTTATATGGGTTGGTATTTTGATGTTTGGTTCTACAAATAGCACCACTTTGCTTTTAAAATTATGCAACTCATAACTAGTTTGAACTATATTTAAGATCTTTTGAGCATCAAATGAAGTGTTGCTATAATCTATTAAAATCAATCTATAAGCTCTATTTTGCATAATATCTTCAAACTCTTCAAATGAATCAGTTGTATCTATGCTATGGCAGACTTTTGATAAAACAGCTTGGTAAATTCTATTTTCCATTTTGCTCTTTTTAAATAGCAATATATCTCTTGTATCATCAAGAGCATTTAATGGGTCTTTATTGCCAATGCTTGATAAAATTTCTATAATCTGTGATTTTAAAAGAGGCTTTTGCAAGTAGTAATCAAATAGCAAATTTGTCTTATTTATCTGCTCTTTGGAGCTTGAGAGCATTGCTATTATAGGCGTTCTTTCTATATCTTTTTCATCTTGAGTATTAATTATATTTGCTGTAGCTATTAAAGCATTTTGTTTATTTAGCGCAATATCAGTAAATATAGCATCATAGTTATTAATCAAAGTAAGCTCATATAGACTTTTGCCATCATTTACCACATCTACATTTGTGCAAATTTCTTCAAACATCTCTTTTGTTTTTTTGCTTGTATCATTGGTGCCTATTAAAATTTTTAGATCATATTTTTGGATAGATTTTAAGCTATTTAAAAGAGCATTGATTAATGAGATTAGGCTAGGGCTAAAGCCATGATTTAGCTCTTGATACTCTATATGTTTTGGATTTTTATCATTTTGAAATTTGCCAATTATTGGAGTTGTATTTGGCTCTACTGCTACGCCAAGATATTTTAAATATAAATTTATAATTTCTAAATTTGCTTCATCTATATTGGCTTTATTAATTGAAACTTTAGAGCCTTTAAATATATTTTCGTAGCTTTTATATTTATTTGAATGAAGTTTTAGAGTTAAATTTATACTAAATTCGCTACCTTTTTTTAGCTGACTTTGGACATCTATTTTGCTATTTAACATCTTAGCGTAATGGTTTATTATACTTAGTCCAAGACCGGTTCCACCATAGGTTTTTGATATATTTTCATTAGTATAAAAGTTATCAAAAATCTTGCCAATAGCATTTTGTGTAATTCCAATTCCGCTATCTTTTACTATAAAGCTAAAGCTAATATCGCTATTTGTAGATGATGTTTTTTTGACATATATGGATATTTGACCGCCACTTTGAGTAAATTTAATAGCATTATCAATTAAATTTATAGCTATTTGTCTGATCTTTTCTTCATCACTAAATACAGTTACCATTAGTTCTGGATCAATATAATAAGTTAGAGTTAAATTCTTAGCTATTAATCTATTAAAATATGAAGATATAATCTCATTAAATAGATCATAAAGCAAAAATTCACTTTCATAAAGCTCTACATTGCCGCCTTCAATTTTAGCCATATTTATGATGTTATTTATAGCTTTTAGTAGATTTTGGGTGCTTTGTTCGATGATATCAATTAGCTCTTTTTCATCTTTGCCTAATGAGCGACTTTTTAAAAGCTCACTAAAGCCCATTATGCCATTTAATGGAGCTTTAATCTCATGAGATATATTGGTTAAAAAGACAGTTTTTGACCTACTATCACTTTGGGCTATATCCTTTTGTGCGATAATTTTATCTAAGGCTTCATTGATAATCTTATGGCCACTTTCTAGTGTTGCTGCTGAGGTGGATTCAAGTAGATTAGTTGCTGAGACTGATTTGATTTTTTTAATAATTTTAGATAGATTATCTATATTGGCTTTTATATAATTTTTTGTATAATATGATATTAGTGATAATACAATACTAATCACCCAAATTATAAAAGCAATGATAGAATCAAATAAAATCTTATTAGAAAACTCATCTAGTTCAGTTTTTATCTGCGAACTGATCGCATCTTGAATTTGATATGAAAATCCCAATTCGCTACTGATTAGATCATAATATTTTTGTGCTAAATAGCTACTTGGCGAACCATTTTCTATAAGCTCTATTGTAAAGGTGCTAAGGTTATTTATAGCTTGTTTATACTCATCGCTTTTAAATATAGATTCTATGGTGCTTTTAGCATAGCTATCTGGTAAATGGCTGTAATCTAATTTATTATTGCGTATTAGATCAAGCCATAAAAGCAACTCATCAGCATTAAGGGTTCTGTGGTTTATGATATTGGCTACTAGATCTCTTTTAGCACTTATAGCAATGGTATTAGAGTATGATGATACAAAAGTAAATATAAATAAATTTAATCTATGAGATACATTGTAGTTTCTTAGTTTTTGAATTTCATCTTTAATTAATAAATTTATATCTCTATAATAGCTTAAGATTTCAGTTTTATTGAAATTTGGATCATCTAGAGTATGGCGTATTTGCGGTAGTAATTCAAGTCTATTTAAGATAGGGTTTAAACCTATTGTATCAAAGTGGAGATTTTTGATATGCTCAATTGTGTGATCTGTAATTTGGCGATTTATATTTTTGCTTGAGACATCATTGATAATCATCTCTTTATCTAGCTCTTTAGATAAATTTACTAAATCAAGCGAAATGGCAAATTTATATCTTAGATCTTTTAAATTCATATTAATATTATATTGCGATATCAAATACCAGCTAGATATCAAAAATATAACAAATAGTGGCAAAGTCGCAATCAAGCGTAAAATTCCAAGTAGGCTAAAATATGATCTCATTACATCTCGCTTTTAATTATATTTTCTATATTATCTATAAATTGCATATATTTATAAAACTCATCATTAAGCAGTTTTTCATCATTAGTTGATTGGATATTTATTAGAATTTGGCAAAATTCAGTTAATTTTAGATTAGTTGCTAGTAAAGCAAGCTCTCTTATAGTATCATTAGCATCTATTAGTAGTAGTTTTGCCTCATATAGCGACTCATATTTTTCTTTGGCAATTTGACTAAATTCCAAAATTCTACGCTTAAACTCAACTGAATCTAGACGACTAAGATATAAGATATCCCAAAGCCATCTATTTTTATCATTAACATATGCTAGACGATTTCCATCAAATAGTAATTTTACACTGTAATAATGTTCATTTACATCCTTTAAATTTACCACCTCTACAGCTATTTTTACACTCATTATCTCGCCATTATCAAGCTTAATTTGCATATCTTGGATATTGCTTTGAGATTGAGAGATTATTAGGTCTATGTAGTGATTTTGAGCATTATATAGCGGACTAGTTTCTAAAAAATAGTCGCTTACATCATTACAACTTCTAAAAAAATCTTCCGGAGTTAAAAAGCCAAAAAGCGAAAGCCCCTCACTGCTGATGCCGATCATTTCATAGTTTTGATTATAAAGTATCATATTAAATTCCAAAATAAATTTATTGATTTTAGCGTAATTTGCTTTAGATAGAATTTAAATATATATATGCTAGATAAATTTATAAAATTCAAAGCAGTTTAAGTAAAATTTAGATAGAATCCAAAACTTAATTTTTACCTAAAGGAAAAGTTTATGAAAAGAACTTATCAACCACACAAAACACCTAGAAAACGCACTCACGGCTTCCGCGTTAGAATGAAAACTAAAAATGGCCGCAAAGTAATTAGCGCTAGAAGAGCAAAAGGCAGAGCAAGACTAGCTGCTTAAGATATAAATTGAAAATTAATAAATTTGACTCTATTAGCGATAGTAAAGAGTTTAGCAGAGTCTATCAAAATGCCAAAAAATGGCATTGTGATTTAGCAGTTGTCTATTTTTTAGAGTCAGATACGAGTAGATTTGCCGCAGTAGCAAGTAAAAAGATAGGAAAAGCAGTAGTAAGAAACAGAGTCAAAAGACTCTTTCGTGCTGCATTTTCTACACTTAGCAGTGAACTAAAAGATGGTATATATATCTTTATTGCAAAAAGCGGAGCAGATAAGGTGCCCTTTGAGAAGATTTGTAAAAATTTTAAATGGGCGTTAAAAAGGATGGACTCTATAAGATAGTGAGCGCTCTTATCCTTAAAGTAGCGAATTTAGCACTCTTGTGTTCATTCTGTTTGCAAATTTATAGGCGCAAATTAAATGAAAATTGCTACTAGTTTGGTTATTTTTTATAAAAAATATATCTCACCATTATTGCCAAGGTCGTGCAGATACTATCCTAGTTGTTCTGAGTATGCTCTTTGGCAGCTTAGCCATAGCGGGATAATTGCTTCTATATTTGCTATTAGTCTTCGTATTCTGCGATGCAATCAACTCTTTAGAGGTGGCATAGATTATCCGATTATCAAACGAAAATTTACGCCCTCTTATCTATTTTTAAAGCAGAGTCAAGTAGAGCCAAAGTTTTGGCTCATTCGGCATAAAAAAGATAAATTTTATTTAATAAAAGCATTTGACTATCAAAGGAAAAGAAGTGTTAGATAAACTTTCAACTCAAAAAAGGCTAATCATAGCCACAGTTATATCTGTCTTATTTTTTATAGCTTATGATGCTCTATTTGCACCAAAGCCACCATTAGATTTTAACAAAACAGTAGAACAAAATCAAAGCGCTCCAGCTACTACCACTACAAGCTCAAGCACTGATTCATCAACCAATTTAGCACCAAAACAAATTAGTAAAAATATAGCCACAATTGAAGGCGGTAGTTATAGTGCTACAATTGATGAATTAGGAAGAATTAGTAGCTTTACACTTAAAGATTCTAAATTTAAAAATGAAAATGGAGAGCAAATTTCACTTTTAAAACCTAGCTCACCACTTCCTTTAGAAATTCGTTTTTCTGATACTGCTATAAATGAAGAGGCCTTTAAAGTGCCTTATAAAGCAAGCAGTAGCCAAATTGATGCTAGTAATGCTCCAGCCACTATTACTCTAACACAAAATTTAGGTTCTTTTAATGTTGTTAAAAATATAACTTTCCATCCAGATGGCTCATATGATCTTGAGGTTAAAACTAGTTCAAATCATGAATATTTTATCACTGCTGGATTTCGTCCAATTGTAGCAGTAGATGGATATACAGTTCATGGGGTTTTATTACGAAAAGAAGATGATAGTCTGGAGATTATTGAAGATGGCGATGCTAAAGGCGATGAGGTATTTAGAAGCGTTGATCTTTTAGCAAATAGTGATAGATATTATACAACTCTATTTTATGATAATAAAAGATCAATGGAGGTTTTTATCCAAAACGATGCTGATGAGAATACTTTAAGTTTTATTAGAAATATTGGAAATTTTAGTGTTAAGGGTTATATCGGGCCAAAAGATTATAAAACTTTAAAAGCTATTGAGCCAAGTTTGGTTGATGCTATTGAGTATGGTTGGTTTACATTTATTGCTAAGCCTGCATTTTTATTGCTTGATTGGTTATACTCATTTATAGGCAACTGGGGTTTTGCTATTGTAGCGCTCACTATTATTATCCGTATAGTTTTATTCCCTCTTACATATAAGGGAATGGTCTCTATGAATAAGTTAAAAGATTTAGCTCCAAAAATGAAAGAGATCCAAGCTAAATATAAAGGAGATCCTCAAAAAATCAACGCCCATGTAATGGAATTATATAGAAAGCATGGAGCAAACCCAATGGGTGGTTGTCTGCCAATTTTAATTCAAATTCCAATTTTCTTTGCTATTTATAGGGTTTTATTAAATGCTATTGAGTTAAAAGGAGCTGAATGGATATTATGGATTAATGACCTTGCAGAGCTTGATCCATACTTTATTTTACCTATACTTATGGGTATTACGATGTATATTCAGCAACACATCACTCCAACTAATTTTACCGATCCAATGCAAGAGAAGATTATGAAGTTTTTACCGCTAATATTCACATTTTTCTTTATTACATTCCCAGCAGGGCTTACTCTTTATTGGTTTGTAAATAACCTATGTTCTATAGCTCAGCAGATGGTGGTAAATAAAATATTTGCTCGTCATAAAGCTCAAGAGATAGCGGAGAAACGCCATGAGCATTAAGATTGAAGCTAAGGATTTAGAGGCTGCTTATATAAAAGCAGCTAGTCAACTTGGATGCTCTACTATAAATTTAGAAATTACTCCAATTAGACCAGCTAGAAAGGGCTTTTTGGGCTTTTTTCAAAAAGATGGCCTTTTTGAGGTAGCAATAAAAAAAGATGGAGAAAAAAAGGTTAAAAAACCAAAAAATAATAATAACGAAAGAGTTGAAAAAAGCGATAGAAGCGAAAAGGTAAAAACTCCTAAAATTGAATCTACTCATAAAAATAGTGAAAAAATTGATACAAAAACTACTATAAATCAAAGTGAAATTAAAAGTGAGCCAGTAAAGCTACAACCTGCTAAAAAGCAGACGCTAAATATAGATCACTCTATATTCGATTCATTTCATAAAATTGATGAAAATCAAGCCGCAAAATCTAATGATGATATGCTTATAGAGATTAAGGCTGGACTTGATAAACTTTTTGGTGTAAGTATGTTTGATATTGAAGTTAGCGAGCTTTCAATATATGACGCTGATACAATATATATTAAACTTGATGGTGCTGATGCTGCCTTAATGATAGGTAAAGAGGGTTATAGATACAAAGCGATTTCTTATCTACTATTTAACTGGGTTAATGCTAGATATAATAAAGGAATTCGCCTAGAGATTGCTGAGTTTTTAAAAAATCAAGAAAGTAGTATGGCAGCATATCTAAGTGGCGTAATTGAAAGAGTAGAGTTAATCGGTAAAGCACAGACTAAACCGCTTGATGGCGTGTTAGTTAAGATTGCTTTAGAACAACTTAGAGATAGATTCCCAGATAAATATGTTGGAATTAAAAATAGCGATGAAGGTAAATTTATCGTTATAAATGATTTTCATAAAAAATGAATATTGTAGCACTTGCGACTCCATATGGAGTAGGGGCAATCTCGATTATAAGACTTAGCGGCAAAGATGCTCTAAGCATTGCTGATAAAATATGTGGTAGTTTAACGCCTAGAGTTGCACATTTAAAAGAGTTAAAAGATAGAGATGGCAATGTCTTAGATGAGGCTATTGTTATATATTTTAAGGCTCCATTTAGTTTTACTGGTGAAGATGTTGTGGAGTTTCAAACTCATGGTGGCGTAGTTGTAGCAAATCTAATTATAGATGAAATTTTAGCGTATGGAGCTAGGATTGCTGATCCTGGAGAATTTAGTAAGCGTGCATTGCTAAATGGCAAGATAGATTTAGCTAAGGCTGAGAGTATTCAAGGATTGATAAATGCTAGAAGCGAGGGTGCTGCTAAAATTTTAGCTAGAGTTATGAGTGGTGAGCTTGGTTTATTTTGTGATACTTTGCGTGATGAACTAATATCAACTCTAGCTTATACTGAGACTTGTATTGATTATGCTGATGATGACTTGCCAGCTGATATAATGGAGCAAATTAAGCTAAAATTAAAAGAAGTATCATCAAAACTAGATCGCATAATCTCAATTTCAAATTCCAAAAAAGGCTTAATTGATGGCTATAAAGTAGCTATTATTGGCTGTCCAAATGTAGGTAAAAGCTCAATTTTAAATTCACTTTTAAATTATGAACGCGCTATAATTAGTGATACTCCTGGTACTACTCGTGATACTATTGAAGAGCAGATAAAAGTAGGCACTCATTTAGTACGCATTATCGATACTGCTGGTATTAGGCATAGCGATCATGATATAGAAAATATAGGAATAGAGTATTCTAAAAGAGCTGCTAATAGCGCTGATATAATTATTTGTGTATTTGATAGCTCAAGAGTTAGTAATAGTGAAGATATAGCTATTTTAGATTTTATCAATAGTTTAAATAAAAAGGTGATTTTTGTATTGAATAAATCTGATTTGGAATTTAAATTTGATCTTGATATTGATGGGATTTTGCTTAGTGCAAAAGATGAATGCACAGCTTTAAAATCCGCACTTGAGAGCTATTTAAACTCGCAAGATACAAATGAGATAATGCTAAGCTCAAATCGCCAAATAAAAGCATGCCAAGATGCTAAAAATGCAATTGATAGAGCAACTGAGCTTTTAGATGAGTCTGTGTTGGAGCTATTTGCTTATGAGATAAATAGAGCCATAAAAGAGATAGGAAGCATTACAAAACCACTTCAAAATTCTGAAATTTTAGATAAAATGTTTAGCAGTTTTTGTCTAGGAAAATAAATTTAAAAGGGGAAACATATGGATAAAGAAACGATACAAGCGCATAAAATTAGCGATGATGAATATAAAAAGATATTAGAGATTTTAGGGCGTGAGCCAAATTTACTTGAGCTTGGTGTATTTTCTGCAATGTGGAGTGAGCATTGTAGTTATAAATCATCTAAAAAATATTTAAATGGCTTTCCTACTAAAGCTCCATGGGTTCTTCAAGGTCCAGGCGAGAATGCTGGAGTGATTGATTGCGGTGATGGTATGGCTGCTGTATTTAAGATGGAAAGCCACAATCACCCAAGTTTTATTGAACCGTTTGCTGGTGCTGCTACAGGAGTTGGCGGTATTTTTAGAGATATCTTTACGATGGGTGCTAGGGTTGAGGCTAGTATGAACTCTTTAAGATTTGGGCAGGTTCGTGGAGATGATAAGACTAATCGCCATCAACGCTACTTAGTAAAAGGTGTAGTATCTGGTATTAGCCACTATGGCAATTGTATGGGTGTGCCAACTGTAGGTGGTGAAACTACATTTGATGAGAGTTTTAATGGCAATATTTTAGTTAATGCTTTTGGTCTTGGAATTTGCAAAAGTGATGAGATATTTTATGCAAAAGCTGAAGGCGTAGGAAATCCAGTAATGTATGTTGGGTCAAAAACAGGTAGAGATGGCTTAGGCGGCGCTGTGATGTCAAGCGATAGCTTTAATGAAGAAAATAAATCTCTACGACCAACTGTACAAGTAGGCGACCCGTTTGCTGAAAAGCTTCTTATGGAGGCGTGCTTAGAATTATTTAAGTGCGATTATATTGTAGGTATTCAAGATATGGGAGCAGCTGGTCTTACTTCAAGTAGCTTTGAAATGGCAGGCAGAAGCGGTAGCGGTATGAAAATGTATCTAGATAAAGTACCTATGCGTGAGAGCGGAATGACTCCATATGAGCTAATGCTTAGCGAATCGCAAGAAAGAATGTTAATCTGTGCTAAAAAAGGGTGCGAAGATAAGATAAAAGCAATCTTTGCTAAATGGGATTTAGATGCTGAGATTATCGGAGAGGTAACTGATACTGGTGTGATGGAGTTATACTGGCATGGAGAACTAGCTGGTAGTGTGCCTATTGCTCCACTTAGCGAGGCTGCTCCTATGCTAGATCGCCCAACTAGCAGACCAAAATATCTTGATGAAATTGCAAAAATTAATCTAAATAATATGCCAAATATTAGCAATCAAGAAGCATTTGAGCTATTAATAAAAGATTTAAATGTGGCAAATAAAAGCCTAATATATGATCAATATGATTCAACTGTAGGTACAAATGTAATTAAAAAAGCTGGCAAACTAGGCGCTGCTGTGATGAGAATAAAAGAAAATGGCAAATCAATTGCTATGGGTATGGAGTGTAATACTAGATATAATTATGTAAATCCAAGAATTGGCGCTGCTGCAGCCGTTGCAACAAGTGGTAGAAAAGTGGCTATGAGTGGAGCTACTCCGCTAGCTATTACAGATTGTCTAAACTATGGTAATCCACAAAATCCTGAAGTTATGTGGCAGTTTGCTAATGGCTGCGAAGGGATTAAAGAGGCTTGTGCTGCGCTTAATACTCCAGTAGTTAGTGGTAATGTGAGTCTATATAATGAAACTGATGGTATTAGCATTCAGCCAACTCCAAGTATCGTAACAGTAGGTGTAGGTGAAGATGCTAGTAAGAGCTTGGGTAGTGAGTTTAATAGCGCTGGCGTGAGTGTTTATTTGCTTGGTAAAACTACTGGTGAGTTTGCTGGATCGCTATATATGAAAGTTATAGCAAATCTATGTGCTGGAGAGCTAAAGGAGATTGATTACAAGGCAGAAAGAGCGCTTTGGGATTTAGTAATTGAGGCTAATAAAAATGGAGTTTTAGCTTTTGCTAATAGTGTAGGGGTTGGCGGTATTGCTATAACTCTAGCTAAGATGGCAGCAGTTAGCTCTATTGGTTTTAGTGGTGATGTTAAATTTGATGATAGTCGCTTTATATTTGATGAGAGTTTTTCTAGAGCAGTAGTAGGGGTTAAAGATGCTATTAAATTTGAAGAGCTAGCTAAAAAATATGGAGTTGAGTTTATCAAAATTGGCCTAAGCGGCGGTGATGAGTTTGCTCTAAATGATATAAAAATCAATATAAAAGAACTACAAAATATCTATTTTAGCGAGTTTGTTGCTGTTATTAAAAGTGAAGATTGATAAGTGAATATATTTTTAATCTTAATTGGGCTTGTTGTTGTATTTTGGCTGCTTAGTCGTGGGTTTGCTAGTTCAAACTCTAAAAAACAAAGCCTTCAAGAGCTTCAATATGATGATGCTAAATACCTTATAATGCTTACTGCAAAAGTCGCCAAAAGCGATGGAGTAGTAAGCAAAGATGAGGCTAGTTATATATCGCTTTTATTAGATGATATATGCTTAAAGCTTGGAGATGTTGATGTTAGAGATGATTTAAAAGAGCTATATATTTGGCATAAAGATGGCCATAGCTCAGCCTATGCCATTGCTAAAGAGTATAAACAAAAGATGAGATTTAGCCAAAAAATCTGGATAAATCGTATAGTATTTTTTATGAATTTAGCCTATATTGATGGCGAATTTAACAGCGATGAAAAGATAGTATTGCAAGAAATTTGCGATGGATTTGGCTTGCATAAGAGTATTGTTGATGATCTTTTTGCACATTTTGAGGCTGAGTTTAAAAATTTATCCAAAGATAGTAGCGATATCGATCCGTACGAAGTTTTAGGGGTTTCAAAAGATGCTAGTTTTGAGGAGATTAAGGCTAGTTATCGTAGATTATCTAGAGAGTATCATCCTGATTTTACAATGGATAAAAGTGAAGAGATAATTACTCAAGCAACTAAAAAAATGCAACAAATAAATGAAGCATATGATATGTTAAAAGCTAAATTTAAATAAGGAGCGTAGATGAGAGCATTAATTAGTGTTAGTGATAAAAGTGGTGTGGTTGAGTTTGCTTTAGAGCTTGAGGCTTTGGGTTTTGAGATTTTAAGTACTGGAGGTACATATAAAATCTTAAAAGATAATGGTATTAAGGCTATAGAAGTTAGCGAATTTACTGCTAGTCCTGAGATGTTTGAAGGTAGAATTAAGACACTTCACCCAAAAATCCATGGAGGAATCTTACACAAAAGAGATAATGCTAATCATGTAGAACAAGCTAGTAAGCACGATATCAAAGGTATTGATTTGGTATGTGTAAATTTATATCCATTTAAAGAGACTACAATCCGTACAGATGATTTTGAAGAGATTATTGAAAATATCGATATTGGTGGCCCTACTATGGTAAGAAGTGCAGCCAAAAATTTTAAAGATGTTTTAATAGTTACTGATATAAATGATTATGAAAAAGTGCTTGAAGCACTTAAAAATAAAAATGCTAGCTATGAGTTTAGACGCGATTTGATGATTAAAGCGTATGAACATACCGCAGCATATGATTCTATGATAGCTAACTATATGAATGAGAGATTTAATGGCGGATTTGGTGCTAAAAGATTTATAACTGGATCAAAAGTATTTGATACAAGATATGGCGAAAATCCTCATCAAAAAGGCGCTGCATATGAGTTTGATAGCTTTTTAAGTTTAAATTTTACTCAGTTAAAAGGCGAAGCAAGTTTTAATAATATGACAGATATAAACTCAGCTGTAGCTATCGCTTCGGCATTTGGCGATGCTCCAGCAGTTGCTATTTGCAAACATGCTAATCCATGCGGTTTTGCTATTGGAGAAAATGAGCTTGATAGCTATATAAAGGCTCTTAAATGCGATCCTGTTAGTGCATTTGGCGGAGTAGTAGCAATAAATGGTACTCTTACAAAAGAGCTAGCTCTTAAAACAAAAGAGATATTTATAGAAGTTATAATAGCTGCAAATGTAGAAGAGGGTGTTTTAGAGTTTTATAGTGATAAAAAGCGTACTAAAATCTTTACACAAAATAATAAATTCTTAGTTACTTCTGGTTATAAATGGGACTTTAAACATATTGATGGTGGGTTTGTATTTCAAGAAAAAGATAGCCTAAGTGATAGCGAAGTAGATAACGCTAAGCAAGTTACTACAAAAGCAGCAAGCCCAAGCGAAATAACTGATTTAAAAATTGCATGGAAGATAGCTGCACTTACTAAATCAAACTGCGTTGTTTATGTAAAAGATAGTGTTCTTTTAGCAATTGGTATGGGAATGACTAGTAGGGTTGATGCTGCTAGGGCTGCAGTGGCTAAGGCAAATGATATGGGGATAGATTTAAAGGGTTGTGCTTTGGCTAGTGAAGCCTTTTTCCCATTTGCTGATAGCATAGAGATAGCAGCTAGTGTGGGTGTAGCTAGTGTGATTCAGCCAGGTGGGTCAATTAGAGATGAAGATGTCGTAGCAGCTGCAAATAAGGCTGGTATGAGTATGTATTTTACAGCCATTCGCCACTTTTTACACTAATAAATTTAGGCTTTTTTATAAGCCTAAATTTGCTTTTTAAATTTGAAAAAATCTTATTACATTTTATGATTAAATTTATCTTATTAATCTTTTTATTAGCATAAAAATTATATACTCAAAGTTTGAAAAAATAAAAAAGGATGAACCGTGATAAATACCATAGGTAAAAAAATTGTCTTAAGTATGATTGTTGTTCTGTTTGTTAGCTTTGTTGCTATGCAATTTATCATAATTGCACAGTTTAATAGCTCATCTACTCAACTCACAAAAGATAATCTAAATATGCTAAGCACCTCTATATTTCAAACTGTTCAAACAGCTATGAATACAGGCGACCCACAAATTATAGAAAAATCAGTTCATGATGCAAGTTTAATCAAAGGCGTAGCATCTTTAAATATTTATCGTTCTGATGTTGTATCTGAAGGGTTTGGATTAGATAAGGTGGTGCCCAAGGATAATATTATCAAAGAGCAATTTATAAATCCAAAAAATTATACAGAGACTATCAAAACCGAAGATGACCATCAATTAAGATTAGTTACTCCAATTATTGCTAAGAGCGAATGTTTAGCTTGTCATGCTTTATCTAAAGAAAATGATGTTTTAGGCGTGATGGATTTATCATACTCATTAAATGCTATGGATAAAGATTTAAGAGATAAAAGCGTTATGTTTTTATTGATATTTGCCATTTCGCTTATTTTAACAGTTGTAATTGTTTTAGTAGTTCTTCGCAAGGTTGTTATCGCTCCAATTACAGAACTTTTAAACCGTGCTAAGGATTTAAGTAGTGGTGATGGAGATTTAAGTGCTAGAATTTCAGTAAAGAGTAATGATGAGATTGGCCAATCTTGCACGCATATAAATGCTTTTATAGAAAAAATTCAAGATATTGTCAAAAAAGCACAAAATAGCGCTAAAAGCGTAGAGAGTCAAACCTTAACCTTAAACAATAACGCATCAATGCTATTAGATAGCACAGAAGCTGGCAAGACTCAAGCTAGAGATTCATATGCAGTAAGCAAGAGTATATCTGATGAGTTAGAGATGTCAACAGATAAATCAACTAAAGCCGCTGGGGCAAATAAACAATCATATGATGAGCTCGAAGAGATGATTCAATCTTTAAATGAGGTAGTAACTCGTCTAAATGAGGCTAATGCTAAAGAACAAGAAATAGCTCATAAAACCATAAGCGTAGTAAGCCAAACTGAAGATATGAAAAAGGTCTTAGATATTATAGGCGATATAGCTGATCAGACAAATTTACTTGCGCTAAATGCAGCTATAGAAGCAGCTCGCGCTGGAGAGATGGGAAGAGGCTTTGCAGTAGTAGCTGAAGAGGTAAGGGTACTAGCTGAAAAGACAAATCAATCATTAAGTGGCATAAACTCAAATGCTCAAAATATGATAGAATCAACTAGAGAACTAGGTGTTGCATTAAATCAAAATGCTAAAAATATCGCACTTATTAGCACAAGTGCTAATGAATTAATGGACAGAGCAAGAGTAACTCAAATAACTACAAATGAGTCTATGCAAATAGCTCAAGAGGTCTCAGCAATGGCTATAGCAATTAATGATAAGATAAAGGCGTTGCTAAATCAATCTGAAAATTCAGTAGAGGCTTTTGATAACAATGCAAAGATAGCTCATCAATTCTTAGAAGTATCAACTAGTTTAAAAGATGTATCAACTACACTAGAAGATGATTTAAATAAATTCAAAACCTAATCCAAATATAGCCACCAGCTAGGTGGCTAGAACTATATCCTTTTTTTAATTTAAATTTAATTATAATTAATAATTCAAAGTTAAAATTTAAATTTAAAAAATATTAAGGATTTAATAATGAAAAATATGGGCGAACCAAGGATAAAAATCGTCGCTATGCCAAGCGATACAAATCCAGCTGGCAATATATTTGGTGGATGGATTCTTTCTCAAATTGACCTTGCTGGTGCTATAGCTGCTAGAGAGTTAGCACCTATAAGAGTTGTAACAATCTCGATGAAAGAGGTAATTTTCAAAGAGCCGGTATTTATCGGTGATATTGTTAGTTGCTATGCAAAAATAACTCAAGTAGGTCAAACTTCAATAACAACAGTGGTAAAAGTAGTCGTGCAAAGATTAAATTCGCAAGGATTTTGTGAGTGTGTTCCAGTTACAACTGCTGAAGTAACTTATGTTAGCGTAGATGAAAAAGGTAATAAAAAATTAATAGATAAAGATTTAAAAAGATTACATGGATTTTAAGAGTATTATGCCTCGTTTGAGGCATAATAGCTATTTTTTACAACTTTTTTTGCCTATTAGTGAGTATAATGGGCAATATCCATATACTGCAGTAAGCAAAGGAACAAGTCCGATTAACCACCACCAGCATTGGCATACAAATCCAAATACAAAAAATATTACAGCTGCTATTATTAGTCTTATAGTTTTATCTAAGTTACTCATATTATATCCTTTTTTTATTTTTAAGCTTTAGCATGTATCATAGCTTGCATAACCATAGGCTTCATTAAATATACCTTAACAGCCCAGTTTAGCCAACTTTCTCTTGTAGAACCCATACATTCTAATGTCGGTGCGGCTCCTTTATAATTAAACTCAACCATAACAGCCTTACCATATCTAGTAAGTAGCGGGCAAGCTGTATAGCCATCGAATTTAGCCTCTAAAGGTTCATTTTTTAAGTGAGATAATATATTTGCTCCTACAACTGGATATTGTTTGCGTATACTTGCTCCTGTTTTGCCTTTTGGTACTCCAGCGCAATCTCCTAGTGCAAATATATTTGGATATTTTTTGTGTTGCAATGTATATTGATCAACATCAACCCAATTGCCAGCTACATCGCCTTTGCTTGTGTTTAAACTAGCTTGAGTTATAAAATCAGCACTTTTCATTCTAGGCACTACAAATAGATAATCATATGGTATTTCTACTCTCTCTTTTGCTGTTTTTTGTATTGAGTCTTGAGTATAAGGCATTAGTTTGTCAAATTTAGCTATTTGATTTATTGTATCAACTTCTACTAAAAGGTGGCGTGTTTTATACTCCATATCTCTTTGTATATATATTTGTTCAATCATCTTAGCGTGCAATGGGCTTGAGAGCATATTTGCACTACCTATACATAGTATAGTTTTTAAAGATTTTTGGTTATTTTTTTGACCTAAATCATTTAATAACATATTTACCTTTTTATTTGCTCCACCGCATTTTGATGGTGTATTTGGCTCGGCAAATAGAGCATTGCCTCCATTTTTAATCAATTCTTGAATAAATTTATTTGCTTTTGTTGCTCCATTTGGAGTATATATACTAGTAATTTTAGAGTTAGGGTCTTCTATAATATCAGCATTTAAACCTTTTACACTTTGAAAATCATAATATACCCCAGTAGAGATTATTAAATAATC
Organism: Campylobacter vicugnae; assembly: GCF_002139875.1. Lineage (NCBI taxonomy): Bacteria > Pseudomonadati > Campylobacterota > Epsilonproteobacteria > Campylobacterales > Campylobacteraceae > Campylobacter > Campylobacter vicugnae. The sequence continues at coordinate 1,095,929 of NZ_CP018793.1, read as the reverse complement.
ATATTTATGGATATTGCCATCATTTGTTGTAAGTGAATTATTATTTGGATCTACGCTTTGTACATTTTGTTTTACCCATTTTACTTTTTCATTTATTAGATCTGCTTTATCATATTTTGTATCTTTGGTAGTATAAACACCAGCAGTAATTAGCGTAAATCCAGGCTCATAATGCATTGTTTGATTTGCATCATATAAGGTAACATTTGCTTTTGGCATTATATCTATTAGATGAGCACTCATTGTGATACCGCCAAGTCCAGCTCCTATGATAGCTATATTTGGAGATAAATCACTTGCAGCTTTGGCTTGTGTAGGTATAGTAACAGAAGTAGCTGCTAAGGCAGAACCTAAGGTAAATATTTTTAGAGCGTCTCTGCGAGATTTTTGAATTTCGTTCATAATATATCCTTTATTAGGGAAATAGATATTATGATTATATATAGATTTTCTATTTTTATCAGTGATAAAGTCACAAAAGATTATAAATTTAAAATAATTATTTTCCCGCGCTCTAATTTTATTAGATTCTCTTTTTCCATATCTTTTAAAATTCTTGATACCACCTCTCTTGCAGTACCTAAATGGCTAGCAAGTATTTCGTGAGTAATTTGAATTTGATTATTTGTAACATTTTGTTTAAGAAAATCAATAATCCTTTGTGTAATTGGCGTAAATAGAGCTTGTGCCATAACTTTAATAGCACTAGCTAATCTTATGGATAAAAGCTCTACTACAAAAGATGCTATTGATGGATATTTATCCTTTAATACTGAAAAGTAACTAGAGTGCAATAAGAGTATTTTTGTATCTTTATTGGCTTGTAAATTTAATTCAAGTTGCAAATTATCAGTTATACAATTAGCACAAAGTAAGCATTCATCTCCAGAGTTAAGATTAAATACTGTTATCTCTTTTCCTGTTGCAGATATGGCATATGCTCTTAAATTCCCTTTTAATACATATATAAAACCTTGACAGCTATTTTTATTGATTATTACATCATCGCCTTTTTTAAATTCCATTATTTTAACATTTGAAATAACGGTATCTAAATCTTCTTTAGACAAATTAAATTTTTTAAATTTATCTATAAATTGCTCTATATCTTTTTTCATTTGGTAACTTTATCACTGAAAATTTGCATTATTTTATCTATAATTCCTTAAAAATATATAAGGATATAAGAAGATGAATAGGCGTAATTTTTTAAAATTTACCCTTATAACTAGTGCTACACCACTTTTAGCCGATCAAGAAATATCAAGGCAGAATTCTCAAATGATGAGTATAATAGATCTTGATTTATGCGATGGGTGCGAAGGTTTTGAAGTGCCAAAATGTATAAGCGCTTGCAAAGCACATAATAAAGATAAATTCCCAGATCCTAAAAAGCCTATAATGAATTATTGGCCTCAAAAAAAATATGAAGATTATAGTGATAAAAAAGATATTATAGATAGATTAACCCCATATAATTGGACATATGTTCAAAAGATAGAGATAAATGGTAAAAAGATAAATATACCAAGACGCTGTATGCATTGCGATAACCCTCCATGCCAAAAATTATGCCCTTTTGGCGTTATAAGCAAAGATAAATATGGAGCTGTAGATATTGATAAGGATTTTTGCTTTGGCGGTGCTAAATGTAGAGATGCTTGTCCGTGGCAGATACCGCAGCGTCAAGCTGGAGTTGGATTATATTTAAATATAGCACCAAAATTAGCAGGTGGCGGTGTAATGTATAAATGCGATATGTGTAAAGATCTGCTAAATAAAGGCGATAAGCCAGCATGTCAAAATCAATGCCCAAAAAAAGCTATAAAATTTGCTCCAAAAAATGAGATAATGAGTATAGTAAATAAAGAAAACAGGCATATATATGGATTAAAAGAAAATGGTGGAACATCTACAATATATTTAAGTAGTGTAGATTTTGAATCTATAAATGAAGCAATAACAAAAAAATATGAAAATTTATCAAATAAAATAGGCAGACCTCATATGGCTAGAGTAGATAGTCCATTACAAAAGAGCGAAAATTTAGCTATGGCTGTAATGATTACTCCACTAGCTGCAATAGGTGCTGCAACTATATCTGCTATAAAATGGAATAAAAAGGATAAATAATGAAAATATATAGACAGAGTTTGCAAAATCGTATTATACATTGGGGAGTTGCTATATCTACTTTTGGACTTATTTTAACTGGTATATTTCAAATGCCAGTGGCTAAAAGATATGGCGTAGCAAATATATGGGAATGGAGTGGCGAGTATTTTGAAGGTTTAGTATTGCATTATATCTTTGCTATAGGGCTTATATTTTTTGGAGTTTATCATATAGTTTATCATAGTTTAAAAAAAGAGTTTGATATCATACCTAAAAAGGGAGATATAAAAAATAGTTATTTAGTTATAAAATCTATGATAACAAAAGATCAAGAACCACCAAACCAAAAATATCTACCAGAACAACGCTTAGCATATATAGCAATTGCTTTTACGCTTTTTATACTAGTATTTACAGGATTAATAAAAACATATAAGAATTTATTAGGATTTGATATAGCAAATTGGGCATATTTTTGGGCAGCACAATTGCATAATTTGGGTATGATACTTATCATAATATTAATTATTGCCCATTTAGCAGCCTTTATACCTAAAATTAATCGCTTTTTGCTTATTTCAATGTTTAGTGGCAAGGTAGATGCAAAATACACATTAAAGCGTCATCAATTGTGGAAAGAGGGTATAAAAGAGGCTAATAAAATATTAAAAAATGGTAAGAGTAAAAATGAGTAGAATAAGCAATTTCCCTATTATGTTTTTTGCTATTATAATGGGATTTGGCGGATTTAGTATGGCTATAAGAAAAGTCAGTGTAGTATTTGAAATTAATAGTTTATATTTTGATATATTTAAAATTATTACATCTGCTATTTTTTTATTGGTTGTATTATTGTATGCTATTAAAATATTTATAAATATCGATGAGGTAAAAAGTGAATTTAATCACCAAATAAGATTAAATTTCTTTGGTGCGATACCTATATCTTTTTTAATTTTAGCCAATCTATGGCAAAAAAGTATTGTATATGAGTGGTTGTTTTATAGTGGTTTAATATTGCAAACCTATATAACTTTTAGGGTTATTGCATTTTGGATTAATAAGAATTTAGAGATCAAGCACTCCAATCCAGCTTGGTTTATACCAGTAGTAGGCAATTTAATAGTTGTTATATCATCAGATAAAAACTATGAATGGTTATGGTATTATTTTAGCATAGGGGTATTTTTTTGGATTATTTTATTTTCTATAATGTTTTATAGAATATTATTTCATGAGCAGCTAGCACAAAAATTTATGCCTACACTATTTATTATGATAGCTCCTCCAGCTGTTGGATTTTTGGGATATTGTAAGCTTGTAGGATTTGATGTTGCTGCTAATATTATGCTTAATCTTACTATATTTTTTAGTTTTATGGTGATTTATATGTATAAAAATTTTTTAAAACTTAAATTTTTCTTATCATGGTGGGCATTTATTTTTCCTAGTGCTGCAGCTTCTATAGCGATTTTAGAGGGTTATAATATTAATAACAACATAGCTTTTCTCTACATAGGAATGACTATTTTTATCTTGCTTTGTGTGATGGTTATATATGTATCTTATCATACTGTAAAAAATATTATAGCAAAAAATATATGCGTAATGGAATGATTAAAGAATTTTAAAGAAATTTAAGGTATAATTAGCACTTTTTAATCAAAATTTCAAAAGGTATATAGTGTTTGAACTTATTGGCGAATCATTAAAATCAGCTGTAAATAAACTTAAATTTGTTGATGATGAAAAGGCTTTAAAAAACGCATTAGAAACACTTAAAAAGTCGCTTTTAAAGGCTGATGTCTATCACAAGGTAACAAAAGAGCTTGTAGGACTTGTAGAAGCCGATATGAAAAAGGGTGCTATAGGCCAAAAGCAGTTTTTAGATAGCATAAAAGCAAATTTAACCAATATATTAACCGCTCCAAATGATGGCAATAAAGGTAGTGGGTTTGTATTTGCTCCAAATCCTCCAACAGTTGTATTAATGGCTGGATTGCAAGGTGGTGGTAAAACCACAACAACTATAAAGCTAGCAAGTTATCTAAAAGCACGCAAAAAGCGTGTTTTAGTAGCTGCAGCCGACTTACAGCGTTTAGCAGCAGTAGAACAACTTAGACAACTTTGTAGTGCAAATGAGATTGAGCTTTTTAGTATAGATGGTGAGAGTAATTCAGTAAATGTAGCTAAAGAAGCATTAAAAAAAGCAAAAGATGGTCTTTATGATGTGCTTTTAGTAGATACTGCTGGTCGTCTAGCAATCGATGAAGCATTAATGAGTGAATTAAAAGAGGTTAAATTTGCATTAAATCCAGATGAGATATTCTATGTCGCTGATGCAATGAGTGGTCAAGATGGCGTTCGCACTGCTACTAGTTTTAATGAAGCGCTTGGCATTACTGGGGTTATTTTAAGTAAATTTGATGCTGATACAAAAGGCGGTGTAGCTATAGGTATAGCACATCAAGTTGGAATTCCTCTTAGATTTATTGGTGTAGGTGAGAAGGTAGCTGATCTTGAAAGTTTTATTCCTGATAGAATTGTAGGTAGAATTTTAGGAGAGGGAGATTTAGCAACTTTAGCTGAAAAAGCTTCTACTATCATAGATGAAAAAGAGGCTAAAAAATTAAATAAAAAGATTAAAAAGGGCGAGTTTAATTTTAATGATTTTATAGCTCAGCTTGAGAGTGTTAAAAAGCTTGGAAGTATGAAAGGGATCTTAGGAATGATTCCTGGTATGAGCTCAATGGCAAATCAGCTAAAAGATATTGATCTAGACAATTCAGAACAGATTAAACATATAAAAGCAATGATAAGCTCAATGACTCCAAAAGAAAGAGAAAATCCAGATCTATTAAATAACGCTAGAAAGCGTAGAATCGCTGCTGGTGCTGGGCTTGATCAGATGACTGTAAATAGATTTTTAAAGCAATTTAATAGTGCTGCAAAACTGGCTAAAAAATTCTCAAATAAAGATAGTATGAAAGGTTTTGCAAATATGCTAGCAAATGCTAACCGCCCTAGATAATTAGGGTTTATTTATGGCTATAAATTTAGCTATAACTAAGCCTTATAAAAAATATTTTAGGAGAAAGAAATGGCAACAGTAGTAAGACTAACAAGAATGGGACGCAAAAAAAGACCATTTTATCGTATTGTAGTAACTGATAGTAGAAAAAGACGTGATAGCGGATGGATTGAAAGCATCGGTTATTATAACCCAATGGTAGAACCAGAAGTAGTTAAATTTGATGCTGAGAGATTAGCATACTGGAAAAGTGTTGGCGCTAAATTAAGCGATAGAGTCGCTCAAATTACAAAATAATGGTTGAAGATTTTTTAAAAGAGTATGCTAAACTTATAAGCGATTCTCCTGAGATTATTCGTACTGAACGGATAAATCTTGGCGAGAATTTTGATGAGATAATTATCTATGCTAGTAAGGCTGATACTGGAAAATTAATTGGCAAAGATGGCAAGATGATTAATGCTATCAAAACAGTAGTTATAGGCTATAAAGCAAAAGATCCAACCTCATATAGAATTACGGTAAAAGCTATTGAAGAGTGATCTAGTAGAGGTTTGCATACTTGGCAAAACTGTAGGGCTAAAGGGGGCTTTAAAGCTTCATAATCGTAGTGATTTTATAGAGCAGTATAAAAAAGGTGCTAAATTTTATGATAAATTTGGCAATCTTTTTTCTATTAAAAGCTATGAACCTTCAAATTCACTTGTAATTTTTGATGGTTATGAAAGTATAGAAGAGGCAAAAGGCCTTGTAAATAAAGTATTATATCGTACTTTAGAAGATACTAAAAAGAGCTGTAAGCTTAAAAAAGATGAGTATTTTTATTTTGATATTATAGACTCAATGGTTTATGAAGATGGAACCTTGCTTGGTAAAATTAATGATATTTTAGAAGTTGGTGCTGGATTTTTATTTAGTATTGAGACAGATCAAGATTTAGTTAAAAATAATCTATCTAAGCAATTCTATATCCCTTATCAGGATAATTTTATTATAAAAGTTGATATATCTAATAAGAGAATAGATGTTAAAAATTCCATGAATATACTGCTTAATTCTTAAATTTGGCTATGAAATTTAATTTTATTACACTATTTCCAAATTTAGTAACTCCATATTTTACTGATTCTATACTAGGTAGAGCTTGCCAAAATGGCATTATAGAGATTAATTGTATTAATCCTAGAAATTATACAAAGCAAAAACATGATAAAGTTGATGAGTATATGATTGGCGGTGGTGCTGGTCTTTTGATGTATGCACAGCCTCTTTGTGATGCAATTGATAGCATAGGGCAGACACATGTAATATATCTTACTCCAGCTGGAAAGAAATTTAATCAAAATGATGCTAAAAGACTTGCAAAATTTAACAATATTACTTTTATTTGTGGCAGATATGAAGGTATAGATGAGCGAGTGGTTGAAAGTAAGGTAAATGAGGTTTTTTGTATCGGAGATTTTATTTTAACAGGTGGTGAGCTTGCTGCTATGAGTATTTGTGATGCTGTTAGTCGCAATATTTCTGGAGTGTTAGGCAATGCAAATTCTTTAGATATTGAGAGTTTTGAAAATGGAATTTTGGAGGCTCCAAGCTTTACAAAGCCAAATATTTTTAATGGTTCACCTGTACCTTCAGCTTTTTTAAAGGGTAATCATAGTATAATCATCGCTCTAAAAAATCATATGGCGCTTTGCAAAACTCGGTTTTTTCGCCCTGATTTGTATCAAACTCTTAAATCGCCAAAACTTTAAGGAAAAAAGATGAGAAATAAATATATTGAAGCATTTGAAAATGCTCAAATCGCGACTAAGTCTGTGCCTGACTTTCGTGCTGGTGATACTTTGAGAATTGCTATCCACATCAAAGAAGGCGACAAAAGCAGAATCCAAAATTTTGAAGGTGTATGTATAGCTCGTCGTGGTAGTGGAACTGGTGAGACTTTCATTATTCGCAAAATTGGTGCCAATAGTGTTGGTGTAGAGAGAATTTTCCCTATTTATAGCGATAGCTTAGAGAGTATTACAGTTTTACGTAGAGGTCGTGTAAGACGCTCGAAACTATTCTATCTACGTGATAGACGCGGTAAAGCTGCTAGAATTAAAGAGCTTAAAAAGTAATCAATTACAATTTTCTTTGCCCCTTTTTTGGGGCTTTTCTTCTATTTATTATTTATATTATCAATATTTTTGGAATCTATTATGGAAAAAGTTGTTTTTAATTTTAATATATTTGATGGCGTTAAAACTGCTATGCTTTGTGAGAGCGAATTTAGCAAAGAGATTCGTATTACAATGTCTAAAGACGCTATTATGAAAGAGCATAGAGCGCCAAATGCTATAATTGTTCAAGTACTTCGTGGGCAGATTGAATTTGAGATGAGTGGTAACATTATTGTTATGAATGAATTTGATATGATTACACTTCCATCTCTTGTGTCGCACTCTTTAAAGGCTTTAGAAGATTCTATAATAAGACTAAGTTTATCAAAATCAGATAGCCATACAAGAGTATTTAAAGTAGCAAATAGTTAATTTTGTCGCATTTTATTCTAATTTAGAGTTTTTCTCTAAATTAGAATATTATCCCTTCTCTATCTTGCTTTTCTAGGATATTATTTTGTTCTTTTGGTAAAGGCGAGGTAGTAGTATATAATGCATCTACTCCGTTATAAACTTTACGATATACACCAGGAGGCATATCAAATTCTCTTTTAGTTTGTGGGTATTCATTTATATACTCTTGCATAAATTGCTTAAATACTGGTGCAGCTGTCCTAGATCCGCCTTCTACATATCTCATTGGAGTATTATTATCGTTTCCATACCAAATTAAGACTTGAATTTCTGGTGCAAATCCACAAAACCAAGCATCTACACTCTCATTTGTAGTTCCGGTTTTTCCTGCTAGTTCAATCCCTTCAACTTTTGCTGAACGACCAGTTCCATTATTTACAACATCTTGAAGCATTTTAACCATCAAATAGGCCTGTTCTGGCTTTATGATTTGGCTACTTTTTGGTTCAAATGTAAATACTTCACCATTTTTGTCTTCCACTAAATTAATTAGTCTAGTCTCATGTTTAGTGCCAAGTCCTGGGAATATCGAGTATTGTTCGCTATAATCCATAAGACTAACTCCAAAGCTTCCAAGTGCAATTGATAGGTTATTAGGAATATCTTTAAAACCAAAATCCTCTAAATCCCTTTGAACTACATCAAGCCCAATAGAATTTAAAAGATTTATTGTAGCAAGATTACGCGATTGTTTTAATGCATCATTTAAAGTGATTAAGCCTTTAAAATTACCACTAAAGTTTTTAGGCTTCCAGTCTTGATCTTCTTTATTATTTTTATTTACTCCTTCATAAATTCTAGATATATCAGCTATTTTGCTTTGTGGGGATAATCCTTGGTTTAAAGCAATTTGATATATAAATGGTTTAAAACTAGAACCAGGCTGGCGAGAGCTTTGTGTAGCACGGTTAAAGTTGCTTTTAGCATAATCTACACCACCTACTAAAGCTAGTATATCTCCATTTGTAGGATTAGTAACAATCATTGCGCCATTTAATACTGTGGTATTTGCGTCTTTATTTCGTTTTAGGATTTCGTTATAGCCAAATTTAAGTGCATTTTGTGCTATCTCTTGTACTTTTAAATCAGCATTTAAAGTGATTTTATATCCACCATATCGTATATCAGGATAGAGTGGAGCTAACTGCTTTATGGTCTCATCTACTAGATATGGAGCTTTGTTTTGGGTTAGGGTTTGATCATAGATTTTTGGCGTCTCTTTTATAGCAGCTTGATACTCTTTAGTAGTTATCCAGCCGATATTATGCATTCTTAGAAGTACGCTGTTTGCCCTTGATAGCGATAGATCTAGGTGCCTTGTAGGGTCATAGCTGCTAGGTGCTTTTGGTAGGCCCACTAGTATAGATATCTCTTTTAAGCTAAGCTCATCAAGATTTTTTTTAAAATATCCAAGCGCAGCAGTCTTAATCCCATAATATCCATGGCCAAAATAGACTTGATTTAAATAGCGTTCAATTATCTGCTCTTTTGTTAGCTTATGTTCAACCTCATAAGAAATTATCACCTCTTTTAGTTTTCTAGTAAATTTCTTCTCTCTTGTTAATAGCATATTTTTAACTAGTTGTTGGGTTAGAGTTGAGGCACCTTCAACTAGTGCCATAGCTTGAATATCTTTAATAGCTGCTCTAAAAATAGCCTCATAATTGATACCGCCATGTTCGAAAAATGCAGTATCTTCTATAGCAATGAGTGCTTCTATAATGCGTGGCGGAATTTGGTTAAATTTAGCGTATTGTCTATTTTCTTCATCAAAGATATAGGCAATTAAATCCCCATTTCTATCATATATATGTGTTGTAAGTTTTGGATTATAATCTACAATTTTTGATATATCTATTTTGATTTGTGAATAAAAATATATAATTCCAGCTATACCGCCTAGAGCTATAAGTATAAGTAGATTAAAAATATATTTCATAAAAATGCCTTTAAATTTATAATATCTAGACCCATAGCTGTGGGTTTGTTGCCAGTTTCTTGCTCGATATATTTTTTGTTAAATCCCTCTATCATCATTGCTCCAGCCTTATCTTTCCATAAATTGCTTACGATATAACTATCTAAATCATTTTTATCAAATTTGCTAAATTTATAACTTGCGACACTAAGCATATCAATTGTAATTTTACGACTGACAAATTTCATAGCTGTATATACGCTTGTTAGAGTGTTGCTTTGAAGTTCTAGCATATATCTAGCATGCTCTTGATCTTTTGCTTTACCTAAAATTATTCCTTGACACGCTACGCTGCTATCGGCAAATAGCACTCGATCATATTTATCTTTAAAATTATCAAAAAATTGCTTAGCCTTATGGTTTGTAACGCTCATAGCATATTTAGCCGGTGGCAAATTTGGATCAAAATCTTCATCATATTCCATACAAACTTGAATAAACTCTATCTTATACTCTTGTAAAATCAAAGCTCTACTAGCAGAACTTGATGCTAAAACTATCATAAAAATCCTCTAAATGTTACACCAAGATATATATTAATAAACGATAATACAATATTTAAAGGGGTAAAATAATATATTATAAGAATTAAATTTTCATGACTCATTAGCATATCATCTTTTATAAACGCCCCTTTAGCTTGATGATATTTATACCAAATATAAGCAATATTTGCACAGATAAAAATAAGTATTGCAATTTTGGTTTTGACAATAGCCTCAACCATCGGATCGCCTATAGGAAAATAATTACTATAAGACATATATATCCCACTAAATAATAAAAATCCAACCATTGCTAAAGCAATAAATAAAAACTTATTAAATTCTTTTAAGATTAGTTTATAACGATGGGGATTTTGTTCAATATCTCTAAAGCAGTAATGTCCGCAAACTACAACCGTAATCTCTAAAGCAATAAATAGCACCGCTATGCTAATATGCATAAAAGGTGCTATTTGATCAAGCCTTGCAAAGGCACTATTTAGTGTGTTCAAAGTTTATTCTCTATTAATTGATTAGCCTCTTTTAGGGCGTTTGATATTTTGCTTATATCTTTTCCCCCAGCAGTAGCAAAATCATCTCTACCGCCTCCGCCTCCGCCTACAATTGGAGCGATCGCTTTTACTAATTCTCCAGCTTTTATATTGCAGTTTTTAGCTCCTGCTGCTAGCATTACCTTATCATCTTTAGCACTAGCTAAAAATATTACAACGCTATCAAATTTATTTTTTATCTCATCAATTTTTGCCTTTATATCGCCATTAAACTCACCTACAACTACATTTACTCCATTTATAAGCTTAGAGCTTAGCTCTACTGATGAAGTAGCATTTTTTATCTCATTTTGAAGAGATTTTATCTCATCTTTTAATTTAGCAATAGCAGCAATTGGGTTTGCACCTTTTAGGCTAGTTTTAATCTCTTCTAGCTCATTTCTTAATTCATTTGCATAATTTAGTGCCGCTCTTGAACAAACTGCTTCAATGCGTCTTACACCAGCACTTACGCCACTTTCTTTGATGATAAAGAAACTTCCAATCTCATTGATGTTTTCTACGTGAGTACCACCGCATAGCTCTTTTGAACAACCTAGGGTGAGTACTCGAACTTTATCGCCATATTTTTCACCAAAGAGTGCTATAGCACCACTATTTTTGGCTGAGTTTATATCCATTATCTCTACTTTTGCAGCTGCACCAGCTTGAATTTGGTCATTTACAAATTTTTCAATTTGGGCTAACTCATCACTACTTACAGGTTTTGGATGGCTAAAGTCAAATCTTAATTTATCAGCCTCTACGCTACTTCCAGCTTGAGATATATGTGAGCCTAAAATGCTTCTAAGCGCTGCGTGAAGTAGGTGTGTGGCTGAGTGGTGACGACGGATTTCTAATCTATTTGGACTTACTTTGCACTCCACCATTTCACCTGTTTTTATTTGAGATATTGTGTGAATTTGACTTAAGTTTAGACCAAAATATTTTTTAGTATCTAATACTGGATTGCTATTTATCTCTCCACTATCTCCACATTGCCCACCACTTTGTGCATAAAATGGAGTGCGATCTAGCATTATATAGCCATCTTGACCACTTTTTAACTCATTAGTAATTTTAAATTCGCTATCAAGTAGAGCCAAAACCTTGCTAGTAGAGTTTAAGCTACTATATCCGATAAATTCATTTTCACCAAATTTTTCAAGTAAAACTTTAAAATCACCACTCTCTTTAGCAGCATCGCCACTTCCTTTCCAGCTAGCTTTTGCTCTTGCTTTTTGTTCATTCATTAAAGCATCAAATTTAATAGCATCTACACTTAAGCCTTTTTCTCTTAACATATCTGCAGTTAGATCTAATGGAAAGCCATAAGTATCATAAAGCTTAAACGCTACTTCGCCACTAAAGATATCTTTAGTTTTAGCAAGCTCTTGATTAAATAGATCTAATCCAGCAGCAATAGTAGCTAAAAATCTCTCTTCTTCAAGTTTGATTAGCTCTTTTACATACTCTTTTTTCTCATTTAGATATTCATAGTGGCCACCCATTAACTCTACTACTTTATCTACGAGTTTATACATAAATGGTTCTTTAATTCCAAGTAAGTAGCCATGTCTTAAAGCTCGTCTTAGGATTCTTCTTAAGACATATCCACGACCTTCTTTATCAAAATTTACACCTTGAGCTAGCAAGAATACAACCGATCTAATATGATCGCTAATAACTCTAAAGCTTGCACCACTTTCATATTCATAGGTTAAATTTGCAATCTTAGCTACTTCGTTGATAAGTGGCATAAATAACGAACTATCATAGTTGCTAAATTTACCCTCTTTAATAGCTGTAACTCTCTCAAGCCCCATACCTGTATCAATGCTAGGTTTTGGCAAAGGAGTCATAGTCCCATCGCTACTTCTTTCAAATTGCATAAATACTAAATTCCAAATCTCTAAAAATCTATCACCATCGCCACCCATATAGTCTTCATCACTATTAAAATGCTCAGCACCTTGGTCATAAAATATCTCACTACATGGACCACATGGGCCAGTATCACCCATCGCCCAGAAGTTATCCTTATCACCAAATTTATAGATTCTCTCTTTTTGGATGTGTTTTTGCCAAATTTCATAAGCTTCATCATCATTTTCATGCACAGTTACATATAATCTATCTTTTGGTAGTTTTAAAACTTCAGTAACAAATTCCCAAGCATAGGCAATTGCTTCAGTTTTAAAATACTCACCAAAGCTAAAATTACCAAGCATTTCAAAAAATGTATGGTGTCTAGCTGTATAGCCTACATTATCTAAATCATTGTGTTTGCCTCCAGCTCTAATGCAAGTTTGGCAACTTGTGCGGATTGGCGGGGTAGGGCGTGGTACATCTCCAGTAAATATGCTTTTAAATGGAACCATTCCGGCATTTGTAAATAATAAAGTTGCATCATCTGGTACTAGTGCAGATGAGGCTATAACCTCATGTCCTTTACTTTTAAAAAATTCTAAATACTCTTTTCTAATATCCATAGATTTTCCCTATTTTAAAAAAATGGCTAGATTGTATCATAAATTTACTAAATTTACTAAATTTTATATAAATTTTTATATTTAAATTATGAAATTTAAGCAATAACTAGCTATAATTTTTGGATTAATTTAACTAAAGGATATCTAATGGCAAAAGATTCAAACGGAACAGAGCTAAATGCAGGTGATAGCGTTACAGTTATTAAAGATTTAAAGGTAAAAGGTGCTAGTAGCACAATTAAGCGTGGTACAACAATTAAAAATATAAAATTAACAAGCAAAGATAGCGAGGTGGAGTGCAAGATGAATGGCGTTGGCACAGTAGTGCTAAAGTGTGAATTTTTAAAGAAAATCTAATTAAATTTATTCTAAATAAGCCTAGAAATCTAGGCTTTATTCTTAATTAAGGCTCTATTATGATAATTGAAATTTTAAGCGCTCTTTTTGCAGTTGTGGCTGCTATTTGTATTTGGCTTAGTATTATACTATTTAAAAAGCAGAGTCAGTTGGCTACTTTGGGGCAAAAACTTAATGATACAAGTCTAAATCTAAGCACAAAAGAACAAGAATTAAATAGCATAAAAGATGAAAATAAGATATTGCAAGAAAAAAATATTGAAAATATTCAAAAGATCGCAGAGTTATCAACAAAGCTAAAGAGTGCAAATGAGGCAAATATTGAGCTAAAAGAGCGTCAAGATGAGCTTGATAATAAAACTAGAGAGTATTTTGAATTAAAAACTAAGCAGATGAGTGAGAATTTGCTAAATTTAAATAGCAAAGAGCTAACTGAAAGTTCAGCTAAGATTTTAGAGAGTCTAATCTCTCCATTAAAAGATGAAATAAGCAAATACCAAAAGTCTAATTTAGAGATAAATAGTGCTTTTAAAGTAAATTTTGAAAATCTAAAAAGCGAAACAAAAGGGGTAATGTTACAAGCACAAAATTTAGCCGATGCACTAAAAAGTAATAAAAAAATATTAGGAAATTGGGGTGAGATTCAGCTTGATAGCGTATTGCAAAGCAGTGGCCTTATTTTAGGTGTAAATTATGAAAAGCAAGTATCTTGCAAAGATGAAAATGGTAACCAAAAATATCTAGATGCTGTGGTTAAATTTGATGAGAATAAAAGAGCAATAATAGATGCTAAATGCTCATTGATTAACTATAATGAGTATCATAATGCTAAAGATGAGGAGTCTAAAGAGAACTATGCTAAAGCATTAGCTAAGGATATTAAAAATCATATAGATAATCTAAGCTCAAAAAATTATGCATTTTTGGATAATAAAAATTATGAGTATGTCTTTATGTTTATACCAAATGATAATATGCTTTTTGTAGCTCTTAGTGCTCAAAGTAGCCTTTATGAATATGCTTATGAAAGAGGTATATTCATCACTACTCCTCTTACGCTACTTATGGCGTTAAAAACTGTCTATATCTGCTGGCAAAATCTAAAAAGCGATGAAAATGCAATGAAGATATTTAATGAAGCTGGTAAGATATATGATAAATTTGATGTATTTATTAAAAACTATGAGAGATTAGAAAATCAAATAATAGCTATGAATAAGATAATAGAAGATGGTAAAACCACTCTATATCAAGGGCGTGGAAATTTAATAAGCAAATTTGAAAATCTAAAAAAACTCGGAGCCAAAACCACTAAGAGTTTGCCATATGCTACAAATGATGATGAGATAGAATATAGATCGTGAAAAAAATAGTAGTTTTAGCCACTGGTGGCACAATAGCAGGGAGTAGCACAAGCTCATTAAGCGGTAAATATGAGAGTGGTAAAATAGATATTAATGATATTTTAGATAGTTTTGATGAGATTAAAGATATAGCCAAAGTTTGTGGGATTGATATTTGCAATATCGGCTCACAAAATATGAATGAAAATATTTGGCTAGAGCTTGTACGCAAATGTAATGAGCTTTTAAGCAGCAATGAAGTAGATGCTATAGTAATAACACATGGCACTGATACGCTTGAAGAGAGTGCATATTTTTTAAACTTAACTATTAAAAGTCATAAGCCAGTGGTGATGAGTGCTGCTATGAGAAGTCATAATTCGCTTAGTAGCGATGGGGCTATGAATTTATATAATGCTATTAGTGTGGCTGCTGCTGATGAGAGTGCTGGTATGGGCGTATTAGTGGTGATAAATGATGAGATTCATCTTGCTAGAGAAGTTAGCAAGATGGATACAATAGCACTAAATGCATTTAGTTCGCCAAATTGTGGTAAATGTGGAATAGTACATTATGGCAAAGTTAAATTCTATACCAAAAGCTTAAGACAACACACATTACAAAGCAAATTTAACCCAGATATCTTACCAAGAGTTGATATACTTTATGATTATGCTGGGGCTAAAATTGAAACGCTTTATAAATCTAATGCTATAAAAGGCATAGTGTGTGCAGCCTTAGGTAATGGTAATCTAAGCCCTCAAATGCTAAAATTTTTAAAAAGTGCTAGAGATAATGAAGTAGTTGTAGTAATATCAAGTCGTGTAAATGGTGGAGTAATAAATGGTAGCGAGTTGGATTTTGCTGAGCTTGGATTTATAGCTAGTGATTCACTAAATCCACAAAAATCTAGAGTGCTTTTAATGCTTAGTCTTAGCAGCAAAGAAGATATTGAGAAAATTAGAGATAATTTTGATATTTATTAGATAAATTTGATTTTTTAAACTGATAAATTTATAAATATTGTAATTTACTATTTTTCTTTTGTTATCTTTAAGTTTTATTAATATATACTACAGAATTCAAAAAATGTCTTAGGAGTTAAAGGATGAAAGAAAAACACTACGAGGTGGTGATAGTCGGTGGCGGTATCAGTGGCGGTGCGCTACTATATGAATTGGCAAGATATACAGATATTAAAAGCATTGCGTTAGTAGAAAAATATGGTGGTCTTGCTACGCTAAATTCAAAAGGAACTGCTAATTCGCAGACTGTACATTGTGGTGATATAGAGACAAACTATACATTTGAAAAAGCTCAAAAAGTAAGCAAAACTGCTAGAATGGTAGTAAAATATGGTTTGCAACACGGCTATCAAGGTAAATATATGTTTGATGGCCAAAAAATGGCAATTGGCGTTGGCGATGTTGAGGTAGAGTATATTAAAAATAGATATGAGGAATTTAAAGAGCTTTATCCATATTTAGAGTTTTATGATAAGGCTGAACTAGCTAAAATCGAACCAAAAATTATATTAAATAGTGATGGTACTCATAGAGCTGAAAATGTAGTTGGTATGGGTGTAAAAAGTGGCGAATATACCACAGTAGATTATGGTGCATTTACAACTACATTTGTAGAAAATGCTAAAAAAGAGGGCGGCGAGTGTGATGTATATCTAAATTCAAGAGTAGATGAGATTATTCATAATGGAGATAAATATTATATTCAAACAGCAAATGGTCTATCAATTAGCGCTGACTTTGTAGTGGTAAATGCTGGTGCTCACTCATTATATCTAGCTCATAAGATGGGTTATGGTCTAGACTTTGGCTGTCTGCCTGTAGCTGGAAGTTTCTATTTGACTAAGAAAAAATTATTAAATGGTAAGGTTTATATGGTTCAAAATCCTAAGCTACCATTTGCAGCACTACATGGAGATCCAGATATCTTAGCCGATGGTTGTACAAGATTTGGCCCTACGGCTTTAGCGTTACCAAAACTAGAAAGATATCATGATAATTGGGGTAGCTTCCTTGACTTTTGTAAGACTCTAAATTTTGATTTAACTATAGCAGGTATCTTGTTTGATCTATTCAAAGATAGTGAAATTCGCAATTATATCTTGCGTAATTTTGCCTTTGAGGTGCCATATATAAATAAAAAATTATTTGTAAAAGATGCTAGAAAAATCGTACCAAGCCTTCAAACTAGCGATATAGTATATGCTAAAGGTTTTGGTGGCGTTCGTCCTCAAGTTTTAAATAAAACTGAGAAAAAGCTAATGCTAGGCGAGGCAAGTATCAATCCAAAAACCGGTATTATCTTTAATATGACTCCAAGTCCAGGTGCGACAAGCTGTCTTGGCAATGCCTTAAGAGATGTACGTGAAATATGTGAATATCTAGGTAAAAACTTTAATGAAGCTAAGCTAAACGAAGAGCTATTTGACTAATACTAGGCGGAGAAATCCGCCTAATTCCTAAACTCCACGCTTTAAAAATTTTTAAAATTTATTCTTAAATTTGATATAATTTGCAAAAATTAGGAGCAAATATGAAAAGAACTAAAATAGTAGCAACCATAGGTCCATCTAGCGACTCCATAGATGTTATAAAATCACTAATCCAAGAGGGTGTAAATGTATTTAGGCTAAATTTCTCACATGGCTCACATGAATATCATAAATCCACAATTGATAAGATAAAAGAGGCTTCAAATTCTCTTGGTATAAGAGTTGGAATCTTGCAAGATATTTGTGGGCCAAAGATTAGAGTTGGAGCTTTAAAAGAGCCATTTGAGTTAAAAGCTGGAGATAGATTAAATGTATTAAAAGATAGCATAATTGGCCATAAAAATGGAGAAATTTATGAACTTAGCATAAATCAGCCTCAAATTTTATCCTTGTTAAAAGAGGGTGAATATATATATTTATATGATGGAATGATTAAGGCAAAGGTAGTAAAATGTCTGCCAGATATGATTGAAACTGTAATAGAAAATGATGGCATACTAAGCTCAAATAAAGGGGTAAATTTCCCAAATACTAAACTAAATATTGATGTTATTACTCAAAAAGATAGAGATGATATGCTTTGGGGTGCGCAAAATGGAGTAGATTTTGTCGCTATAAGTTTTGTGCAAAATGCAAATGATATTATAAATGCTAAGGCTATATTAAAAGAGTTTGGCTCAAGTGCTAAGGTATTTGCTAAAATAGAGAAATTTGATGCAGTAGAAAATATTGATCATATTATAGAAGCAAGCGATGGTATTATGGTAGCGCGTGGAGATTTAGGAATTGAAGTGCCATACTATAAGGTTCCAAGTATTCAAAAGCTAATAATCAAAAAAGCCAATGCCGCAAACCGCCCAGTTATTACAGCTACTCAAATGATGCTTTCTATGGCTAAGAGCCAAAGTGCCACTAGAGCTGAGATTAGCGATGTAGCAAATGCTGTTTTAGATGGAACAGATGCAGTTATGCTAAGTGAAGAGAGTGCAGTGGGTATAAATCCAGTAGCAGTGGTTAAGGCTATGAGTGCGACAATATCGCAAAGTGAATCTATTTATCCATATGGTAAATTTGATGAGTTTGAATTTACCGATGAGACTGATATGGTAGCAAGTGCTAGCTCACATCTAGCTCAAAGAATTGGAGCAAATGCTATTATCTCTATTACTAGTAGTGGTTCAAGTGCAATTAAAATGGCAAGAAATCGTCCTCAAATGCCAATTATAGCTGTAACACATGATGAAAATGTGGCTAGAAGTCTTACTATTGTCTGGGGCGTTACTCCAAGTTTAGTTATCCCGCAAAATCAGTTAAATTTACTTCTAGCTAATACAATAAAAGGGTTAAAAGATGCTGGATTGATAGATTATCAATCTACTTATACGCTTACAGCAGGCTATCCAGCTGGAAAGATAGGAAGCACAAACTATATAAGAATTTTAAGAAAAGATCAAATAGAGTATTATCTAAATGAGGTAAAATAGTGGAAAAATTAAATTTAAAAATAGCCAATAATGATGTAACTTTAATCTACGAACATAGCCGTGAATTGCCTATTGTTGGCTTAAAGCTAGTATTTAAAACAGCTGGAACTTGCGTTGAAAAGAGATATGGAGTAGCCAAACTAGCTGCAGAGCTACTAAGCGAAGGAACAAAAAAGCTTGGTAGTAATGAGTTTAATAAAGCTCTTGATATGAGAGCTATTATGCTTAGCGCAAATGCTGGATTTGAGACATTTGAGATTGGGCTAGAGAGCTTAAGTGAGCATTTTGAATATGGTTTTAATATGCTTTTGGATTTGCTTGCTGATCCAAACTATGATAAAAATATCTTAAAAAAGCTAAAAACACAAGCTTTAGGCATAATTGCCTCTAATAGCAGCGATTATGACTATCAATCTAGCAACGCTTTAAAAGAGATATTGTATCCAAACTCACGCCTAGCTATACCAAGTATTGGAACTCCACAAAGTATAGAAGAGATTGAGCTCGATGATATTAAAGAGTTTATAAGATCAAATTTAAATCTTGAAAATATGTTTATTGTCTTAGGCGGAGATATAGATCCAATAAATATTAAATTTGATAAACTTTGTGAGGTATTAAATAGCGGTAAGAAAAAAGAGCTAAATAAAATCACAGTAAGTGATAGTGAGAGCTTAAAGATAATCGATAAACCAAGCCAACAAGCATATATATATTTTGGCTCACCATTAAACTATAATATAGAAGATAAATATAAGCTTAGTGTAGCGATGTTTATCTTAGGTAGTAGTGGTTTTGGTTCTAGATTAATGGAGGAAATCCGTGTAAAGCGAGGACTAGCATATAGCGTATATTGCTCAGCAAATTTAAATCTTAGCTATAACGCTTTAAATGGCTACTTGCAAACTAAAAATGAGAATAAAGATGAGGCGATATTTTTAATAAAAGATGAAATATCTAAATTTGTTCAAAATGGCGCAACGCAAAAAGAGCTTGAAGCTGCTAGAAATTTCTTGCTTGGCAGCGAACCTCTTAGTAAAGAGACGCTATTTAAGCGACTATCAATAGCACAAAAAGAGTACTATTATGGTTATGAACTTGGTGAGTTTGATTTGAATTTAGAGCGTATTAAGAGTTTAGAATTAAATATATTAAATGAGTTTATATCTAGCCTAAAAGATATAAATAGGCTTAGCATCGCTTGTTTGTATAATGAGTCAAAATAGCCAATTAAAAGAGCTAGGTATTGCAAGTTTGCTGGACCTAGCTTTAATCTTGCCTAAAAGCTATGATGACCAAAGAGTCAAAAATGAGCCAAATATAGGCGAAAATAGCGTTGAGATTGAGGTAAAATCATTAGTTACTCGTCCAACTACACTTAATATATTAGCCTATTGTATTTCATGGAAATGCGATGTTAGTATCGTAATTTTTAATGCTAGGTCGTGGCATTATTCATCATTTAAACGCGGAAAAACCTTATATATTCATGGTAAAAGCACGATATATAATGGAGTTTGGCAATTTAGCAATCCAAAAATTATAACCAAAGTCGGAGAGATTATCCCACACTATAAAAGAGATTTAAAAGATAATCAAATTCAAAATTTAATCAAAAAATATCTAAATATTGAATCTTTAAAATCTCAAGGTCTTAATGATGATGAAGCTAGAGAAATTTTAGCTTTGCATGAGCTTAGCGATGAGGCAATTTATAGAGTTTTAAATTTAGATAGTAAAAGATTAGAGCTTTTAAAATTTGTTGAAATTTTTAACTATTTTAAAAAGTTAAGTGCTAAAAAGGTTCTTTTTAAAGCTAGTGCTATTAAGCCTTATGATATTACATCTTGGATAGAGACTTTGCCATTTACTCCTACAGATGATCAGCTAAAAGCTATTGATGATATTAGATTGGATTTGGGCAAAAGCATAGCAGCAAAGCGTGTTATAATGGGTGATGTAGGTAGTGGTAAGACCTTGGTGATTTTAGGTGCTGCGTTGCTAAATTACCCAAATAGATCTATATTAATGGCACCTACTACTGTTTTAGCTACTCAGCTTTATAATCAAGCACTTAAACTTTTGCCAAGCTTTATGAAGATAGAGTATCTCAAAAAAGGCTTAAAAAATGCTAAACTAGAAGAGGCAAATTTGATAATTGGCACACACGCTCTTTTATATCAAGAGTTACCAAAAAGTACTTTAATAATGATTGATGAGCAGCATAGGTTTGGTTCAATACAACGCCAAAAGATAGATGAATTAACTCGTAATGAGAATTTTCGGGCGCACTTTTTGCAATTTAGTGCAACTCCAATTCCTAGAACGCTTTGTCTTATTGAGTCTGAACTGGTTAGTTTTAGCTTTTTAAAACAAATTCCATTTACTAAACATATTAAAACATTAATAATTCAAAATAGCGGATTTAACGCTCTTTTAGAGCATATAAAATCGCAAATTAAGCAAAATAAGCAGACTATAATTGTCTATCCGCTTGTAGAAGATAGTCAAGTAAGCAATTATCAAAGCCTAAGCGCAGCTGCGCCATTTTGGTTAAATAAATTTGAAAAAGTTTATGTAACTCATGGTAAAGATAAGCAAAAAGATGAGGTTTTAGAGCAGTTTGCAAATGATGGCAATATATTGCTTGCTACTACAATTGTAGAGGTTGGAATCTCCTTGCCAAAGCTATCTACTATTGTAATTGTAGGTGCTGAGAAGTTAGGGCTTGCTTCTTTACATCAGCTTCGTGGTAGAGTTGGCAGGCATGGCGGGCAAGGCTGGTGCTATCTATACACTAAGCTTGCTACAATTCCAAGTAGGCTTAAGGAATTTGCTCAAACTCTTGATGGTTTTATAGTAGCTCAAATAGATTTAAAAAACCGCCAAGCTGGAGATATTTTAGATGGTACGATACAGCATGGTGCGACATTTGAATACTATGATATGGATGAAGATATAACGCAAAAAGCCAAAGATAGACTAGCAGCTTTTAAAGCAGGTTTGAGCTAAATTTAGTATAATTATATAAAAATCTAGGAAAAACTATTGAATATAGATAAAATTCGCCAAAATATAATATTAAAAGATGGAATTTACTATTTTGACTGGACAGCTAGTGGGCTTGGATATTTACCTATTGAAGATGAGATAAAGCGTATTTTGCAAACTTACGCTAATACTCATAGTGAGTGTAGCGAGTGTTCAAATATTACTACAAACTACTACGAAAATGCAAGAGCTGGAATAAAAAAATTTTTAAATTTACAAAGTGATTTTGTTCTTTTGCCATGCGGGCAGGGCAGTAGTGCGGCTATTAAGAAATTTCAAGAGATAATGGGGATTTATATTCCACCAGCAACTAAAATGGCTTTAAATATTGATTTTGATACTATTAAAAAATCCTTGCCACTTGTAATTGTAGGGCCGTATGAACACCATAGTAATGAGATTAGTTATAGAGCAGGATTGTGCGAAGTAGTAAGAATCCCTTTAGCAAAAGATGGCGGTTTGCACTGGGGAGAACTAGATAAAATTTTAAAAATCAATGCAAATAGAAAGATTATAATTAGTATAAGTGCAGCTTCAAACGTAACTGGAATAAAAACTGATATTAACGCATTACACCGTGTAGCAAGAAGATATAAAGCTGTGATTGCTATTGATGCTTCAAGTTTGATAGCATATGAAAATGTAAATAGTAGTTTATGTGATGCGATATTTATCTCACCACATAAACTACTTGGTGGAGTAGGAAGTTGTGGGCTTTTGGCTATTAGAAAATCTCTATTTAGCTCAAATTTACCTACATTTTCTGCTGGTGGAACAGTAAGCTATGTGAGTAAAAAAAGTGTGCATTATCTAGATGATATTGAGCAGCTAGAAGATGCTGGTACTCCTGCTATTACTCAGTTGATTCGTGCATATTTGGCTTTTGAGCTTAGAAATAAGATTGGATTAGAGTTTATAAATGAGCAAAAGATAAATCTAATGAATAAATTTGAATTAGGTCTAGCAAATATAAAAGGTGTGATAAATTACGCTCCAAAAAATATGCAAAGACTTGCTATTTTTGCTTTTAATATTAAAGGTATCTCTCCATTTGATTTGGCTCAAACTCTAAGTAATAAATTTGGAATTCAAAGCCGTGCTGGATGTTCGTGTGCTGGACCGTATGGACATGATCTGCTTGGCCTTAATGATGATGAGCCATTAAGCTTTAAGCCAGGTTGGCTAAGAGTTAGCCTTCATTGGTCTCATAGCGATGATGATGTAGATTATCTATTAAGTGCAATTGATCAGGCTAGAAAATCTCTAACCTGATCTAAGAGCCTTAACGGGTAAATAAATTTTGAAGGCCGTTTATTAACTCTTTTGTATCTTTGCTTTTGTTCTCATCGCCTTTAAATAGTTTATTTAGCCCACGATCAATCTCTTTTGAGAGCTTATCTTTTAGGTAGTTCGAGCTAATTGTATATTTTGGATCGCTGCTTGTACCGCCAATTACTACATCTATATCAGTTTTTTCTATATTGGCTTTAATTGGGATATTTATAGCTTTTGTGGCGGTATCTAGGCTCGCTGATGTGATGTTGATATCAGATCTTTGTGAGCTTAGTTGGGCATCGAAATTAATTAAATTTTTATCTATTATCCCTTTTAGATATCCATCTTTATAGACCTCATTTGTTATATCTTTTTGGATTGTAGCGCTAATTAGATTTGTTAGTCCATTTTTGCTTAATTGGCCATTGGCAATATCAGCTTTAAAATCACCTTTTGAATTATTTAGATTGTAGTTAGCATTAAGTGTAGCTTTGCCTTCATAAAATGGCTCAAAATCTAAAAATTCTAAAAGATTTGTAATCTCAAATGATGGTAAAGTCAAATTTGTTTTATTATCTACTATATCTATTTTTAGCTTTGAACCGATGAAATCGCTATTTAATGTAGCATTTATATTCTCATTTATAGAGATTTTTCCACTTGGATTTAGGCTACCATTTAGCTTCATTCCAGTTAAAAACTCAAGCCTATTTAGATCTGGTACATTGGCACTATATATGGCTTCAAGGCTATTTTTATTAATATCATAACTCCCATCAAATTTATCCACAGTAGCTAAATTTGAATCAATTGTAGTAGCAAAATGTACAGTAGAATTAGTAAATGTCGGTTTGATATGTGCATTTAGCGTAGTATTTTGTGGAAAATTTTTACCAGTTAATTCTTTTAAATTAGCTGAATTAAGCACGCCATTTTCTAGTTTGATTTGGCCTTTGCCATTTAGATTTGCTATATCGATACTGTCTAGATTTAACTCACCATTTAGTTTGCCACTTAGTAGTGGTTTTTGTCCTATCATCAAAAATAGATTTTGGGCTAGGATATTTTGAATTTTAGCTTTTAATTTGCCGCTATCTATATTTGCACTAATTATCCCATCCATAGCTTTTATATCTATATTTGCATTTTTTAGTGGCATTTTTTGATTATTTAGATCAGCTGCTATATCTGCATTTAGAGCAATTTGACCATTTATTTTAGTTCCTGAGATAGCACCTAATTTAGCAAGATCTGGCACTAGCGCATATGCTTTGGCATTTGCAGTTTTTTGAGTTAGATTATAGTTGGCATTTAAGTTATCTATATTTAAAATTTCAGATTTTAGATTGGCATCTAATTTGGCATTATCACCTTTTAAATTCGCTTTTATATCAGAATTAAAGGTAAGATTTTTAGTAAGATTTGAACCAATCATCTTATTTAACTCATTAGCGTTAAATACTCCACCATTTATATCTATATTTATATCCCCAACTCTTTTGCTAGAATCATTTAATGACGTAATTGTAGCATTTCCATTGATATTACCATTAGCAATTGCTGGCATTGCTACAAGTTTTAAAAGCTCATTTAGTTTGATTTTTTTGATCTGGGCTTTTATCTCATTATTAGCCATTTTGGCTGTTATCATACCACCTAATCCGCTAATATCAGCATCTAAAAACTCCAAATTTGAACCAACTAGTTTAGCATTAGCCTTAGCTGTAATCTCTCCATATAATTTTTGGCCAATTATTGGCTCAAGTTTAGTTAAATTTGGAATATTTAAATTTAGATCGCTATTTAATGTCTTTTCATCTATATTATATATTGAATTTAAAGCAGCAATAACTCCAACAGGTGTAGTAATTACACTTTTGGCTTTAGCTGTGCGACCATTTAAATTTAGATTAGAATTTGCTTTGATTGTAAAGTTTTGTGGTAAAGCTACCCCATAATCAGCCGTAACTAACTCATTATTTACTATAGCATTTGGGATATTTAAAGTAGCATTTCCATTATAGCTTAAGTCTTTGCTGGTGATATCAGCTATTATGTTCATTTTACCTTTTATGTATGATTTGCCAGTAGCTATGGCACTAATTTGTGCTAGTTCTAGCGATTTAGCATCTAGCTTTAACTCTAATGGAGTAAAGTTGGCAATTCTAGTTGCAAAGCGTAAATTTGAGCCAACTATTTTACCACTACCATCAGCAATAAAATTCTTAAGCTTACCAACTATCTTGCCTTTTAAATTTATATCATCTTTGATATCTACGCCAAAACTGCTTAGATCATTTGAGCTAGCTGTGTAGTTAAAATCAAGCTCTTGAGTAAATAGGCTATAATTTCCATAAACTCTAGCCTTTAGAGCATCATTTACACTCACAGTGATATCAAGATGACTAATTGCCAATCTAAACTCATCAAGTTTGATATTCATTGAGCTTTTTTGCGAGGCAATCTTTTCTATATAGGGCTTTAATATGCTATTTCCAACACTACTAAAAAGTAGAGCATAAACAATAGCCACAAATAGGGCCAAACCGCCTAAAATCCAGTATAAAACTCTCATGTAAATTCCTTAATAATTTTGCTTAATTATACTCAAATATAGCTTAATAAAATTAAATTTATCTATTTTAACTCTTAATTTTTTAAAGCTTGAGTGAATTTGACTAAATGTTTTTGATAATTTTTATTTAAATTTGGCTCTAATTTCTTGACATATATATAAAATTATGATATATTTTCATCACTCAAATATATAGAGTGCTAATTTTTAAGAAAAAATCAAATAAATTGAAAGGATAGAGATGAATTTTGAGCCATTAGGCAAGCGTGTGCTTGTAGAAAGAGAAGAAGAGCTTAAAACTACGGCTTCAGGCATTATTATCCCAGATAATGCATCTAAAGAAAAACCAAGCCAAGGCAAAGTTATAGCAGTTAGCAAAGAAGCAGAAGGATTAAGTGTAGGTGATACAGTTGTATTTGCTAAATATAGCGGTAGTGAGATTACACTTGATGATAAAAAATATCTGGTACTAAATACAGAAGATATCTTAGGAATTATAAAATAATAAAGGAATAAAATATGGCAAAAGAGATTATATTTGCAGATGACGCTAGAAATAGATTATATACTGGTGTTAAAAAACTAAGCGATGCGGTAAAAGTAACGATGGGACCAAGAGGTCGTAATGTACTTCTTCAAAAAAGCTTTGGTGCGCCTACAATAACAAAAGATGGCGTAAGCGTAGCTAAAGAGATTGAATTAGCTGATACGATTGAAAATATGGGCGCAGGTCTTGTAAGAGAAGTAGCTAGCAAGACAAATGACGAAGCAGGTGATGGTACAACTACAGCTACAGTTTTAGCTCATGCGATTTTCAAAGAGGGTCTAAGAAATATCACAGCAGGCGCAAATCCAATCGAAGTAAAACGTGGTATGGATAAATTCGCAGCTGCAGTTATAGAAGAGTTAAAAAGTGTAGCTAAAAAAGTAGAAGGCAAAAAAGAGATTGCTCAAGTAGCTACAATCTCTGCAAATAGCGATACAAGCGTAGGTGATCTAATTGCTGAAGCTATGGAAAAAGTAGGCAAAGATGGAGTTATCACAGTTGAAGAGGCTAAATCAATTAATGATGAACTAAATGTAGTTGAAGGTATGCAGTTTGATAGAGGATACCTAAGTCCATACTTCATCACAAACCCAGAAAAAATGCAAGTAGAATTAAGCAGCCCATTTATCTTGTTATTTGATAAAAAAATCTCAAATTTAAAAGATCTACTTCCGGTGCTAGAGCAAATTCAAAAAACTGGCAAACCACTATTAATCATCGCTGAAGATATAGAAGGTGAAGCTTTAGCAACTTTAGTTGTTAATAAACTTCGTGGCGTGCTAAATATTTCAGCAGTTAAAGCTCCAGGCTTTGGCGATAGAAGAAAAGCTATGTTAGAAGATATCGCTATCTTAACAGGTGGTGAAGTAATTAGCGAAGAGTTAGGCAGAACACTTGAGAGTGCAACTCTTAGCGATCTTGGTCAAGCTGATAGAGTAGTAATAGATAAAGATAATACTACAATCGTAAATGGTGCAGGCTCAAAAGATTCTATCGGCGCTAGAATCAATCAAATCAAAGCTCAAATTATTGAGACAACAAGTGATTATGATAGAGAAAAACTTCAAGAGCGTCTAGCTAAACTAAGTGGCGGTGTAGCAGTTATTAAAGTTGGCGCTGCAACAGAAACAGAGATGAAAGAGAAAAAAGATCGTGTAGATGATGCTTTAAATGCTACAAAAGCAGCAGTAGAAGAAGGCATCGTAGTAGGTGGCGGCGCTGCTTTAATTAAAGCAGGTAATAAAGTAAATCTAAATCTAAGCGGTGATGAGTTAATCGGCGCACAAATTGTAAAACGCGCTTTATTTGCTCCACTTCGCCAAATTGCTGAAAATGCAGGCTTTGATGCTGGTGTAGTAGCTAATGCTGTAAGCACTGCTAAAGAGGCTAATTATGGATTTAACGCAGCTAGTGGCGAATATGTAGATATGTTTGAAGCTGGAATTATAGACCCAGTTAAAGTAGAGCGTGTAGCACTGCAAAATGCTGTAAGCGTAGCAAGCTTGCTACTAACTACAGAGGCTACTGTAAGCGAAATTAAAGAGGATAAACCAGCTATGCCAGCAATGCCTGATATGGGCGGTATGGGTGGTATGGGCGGAATGATGTAAGCCCAAATTTGACAGTCTTTAGACTGTCAAATTTAATTTTTTATTATATTTATATTTTTATTACGATTTTTATCTTATCTTATTTTTAAAATATTTTTATATTAAAATTATCATTGTTATTTTATAAAATGCTACAATCTAATTTAAAATATTATATCAAGGGGCTTATTTAAATCGTAGCAAAATGATAATTTAAAATAGGCTTTTGAGATTAAATTTAATATTATTACAAATTGCTAAGATTTATAAAATCAATTTAATCCCAATTTACTAATTAAACTATCTCGCATTGGATAGTAATCATTTTTATTAAGTTTGAAATATATGCACTCATCATCTTGGTGAGTAATTTTGAAATTTAATAGCTTAGCCATACGAATAGCGCGTTTATTTTCTAGCTTAGAATACGCCTTAAGCTCTTTAAGTCCTAAAACATCAAACGCTATATCATATACAGCACAGTATGCTCCAAATGTAATCCTAGCTTCATCTAAATGGTCTGGTATTACCATAATTTCACCAGGAATAGCCTGACCATTTTGCCAGTTGATTTGTTGAAAGCAAAAATACCCAATCGCTAAATCATCTACAAAAGCCATATAATAAATAGCATCACTTTTATCTGCAAGTGAGTTAAACCAGTTTAATTGCTCTTCTTTAGTGATATGGTGGCCATTTTGACTTAGCATTACTTTAGATATTTTAGGATCATTACGCCATTGACGCAGAGTCTCTATATCTTTTAACTCTAGTTTTGATATCTTAATGCCATATTTGATAAAATTATTCATTCATCAAATCCAAAATATCACCAACAATACTTAGGTTTTTTAACTCATCAAATGTAAGTGTATAACCATAATCATCAGCCAACATTACAATTGTACTAATCTTACCCATTGAGTCCCACTCAGCTATGGAGTCTAGCGGGGTTTGCGGTGTTAGAGTCTCATCACATTCTATTACATCTTTAAATTTTGCTATTTTTGTTTCCATTTTATTCCTTTAGATATCTATGATTGTAGCACTCCAGGCAAGTCCTATGCCAAATCCAGCTATTAGCACTTTATGGCCTGGTTTTATAGTGCCATTTTCTATGGCTCTTTTTAGGGCAATTGGCACACTTGATGATGATGTGTTACCTATATTTTCTATATCAAAAATTACCTTTGAGCGCTCAAGTTTAAGCGATTTAGTAATGGCTTCTAAAATTAATAAATTTGCTTGATGAAAGACAAAAAAGTCAATATCATCACTGTTTAAATTATTTGCCTTTAGAGTTTGCCTAACTAAATTTGGTACCTCTCTAATAGTGAATAAAAAAACCTCAGGGCCATTCATTGTTAGGGCTATATCTTTTGGATCCTGACCGTTAAATGGACTAGCATAGCCTCCATGGTGTTTATACATACTAAAAAACCCACTCCCATCTGTACCGCTAATCACCTGAGCAATTTTATGAGCGTTACTCTTATCAATTATCGTAGCACTAGCTCCATCACCAAAGAGTATCCTTTGAGCCATATCGCTATGCTCAAACATTTTAAAACACATATCAGCTGTACATAGCAGTACTTTTTTAGCGCTATTAGATAGTATTAATGATTTAGCCACTAATAGACCATGAATGTAGCCACTACACGCTATATTTATCTCCATAGCGTTTGTTGTTTTAGGTAAATTTAGCTTATGATGAAGCAGATAGACAGTTGCTGGCTGGAGATACTCAGGAGATTGAGTGCAAAGCAATAGCGTATCTATATCGCCAAGGTCTATATCATACTCTTTACTTAAATTCAAAACAGCCTTAGCAGCTAGGTCGCTAGTTAGCTCATTATCACTAGCTTTATGGCGAGTTTGGATTCCTGATTTTTTATAAATCTCTTGTGTGGTATATTCATCACTTTTTGCGATATTAGCAAAATATTCATTATCTATAATATCGCTAGGCAAATAGTAGGCAATTTTCATCTATAACCCCCCCCCAGAGCTTATTTTAATACATTCACCGGTAATCTTTTTAGAGTTTGAACTAAGCAAAAATAGTGCTACTTCAGCCACATCGCTTGCTTCTATTAATCCAAATGGCATTAACTCTTTTAGCTTATAGTTTTGAGTCTCTTTGGATATAAAATTAGTAGCAAAACTCTCATACATAGGAGTATTTACATATAGTGGAGCTATGGTGTTTATTCGCACTCCTTTTTTAGCATACTCTTTAGCTAGGCTTAGTGCTGCTGAGTTTAGAGCTGCTTTGCTAGCTCCATATAGGCTAAGGCCAGGTTCAGCGCCAAAGGCCGCCATAGAGCTAATGGCAATTATGCTAGTATCATCTTTAATATATCTTCCATGTTTTAATACTGCTTTTGTTAGAGCAAAGAAGCTTAAGAGATTTATATTTATTAGCTCATGCATCTTATCTATGCTTAAATCTCTAAGCAAAGATGGGTGCAATACTCCAGCGCTATGAATTAAGCCGTTGAATTTAAATTTAGTAGCAAATTGATCTATGGCTATATCAATGCTATTAAGATTATTTGAGTCAAATAGAGCCGTATGGTGGCTTACTTGACTTATTAAATTTAGTTCATTTTTTAGCTTATTTAATCTATCATTATCTCTACCAAGTAGCAAAAGTCTTGCACCTTTTTTGGCTAGAGTTTTGGCTATCGATTTACCTATGCCTGATGTAGAGCCTGTGATGGCATAGTTTTTATTGCTAAAGTCCATCTACCCCCCCTAATTTTAAATTTAAATATAACTCAATTGATCTATATATTGCATCTATTATATAAATTACTCCAAGTATATAAAAAGATATCTCAAATTCAGTACTAAATATACTAAAAGCCAAAATCAAAGCTAAAAGACTAGCATCAATACCAAGTAAAAATCCATGATTTAAAAGATATTTTTTAAGACCAAACCTATGTATTGTTTTTAGTTTTTTAAGTCTTGTGTGAATAAAATTCTTACAAAATTGCTGATGAAAAAGTAGAGCAAATATAAGAAAAATAGTGCAAAATAGACTAATATTATAAAGATAACTAGCTAAAATAATTAGCCCAAACCACGCCACATAATCGCATATATAATCAAGTAAATTACCAAGCTTAGTACTTTGATTTTTCAATCTTGCTAACATTCCATCTGTATGATCTGCTAGACTATACATAAGAAAGCAAACCCCGCTAAGTATATTGTGTCCAAAGTAGAGTAAGATAAATGAACAAATCACACAAAATCCACCAAAAAATGTAATTTGATTAGGCGTTATATTTGTTCGTGATAATGGAAGTAAAATAAATCTCTGGATTATTAAAACTCTATAAATATACTCAGTTATATAGTAGGTCGGCTGTTTTTCTAAACGATCAGATTTTTTTAATTTTTCTTCTAATTTCATGGCTCAATCGGTAAAAATTCTCCCCAAATTTTGGCTATGTTTTCATAAGCTTCATTTATATCATCTATAAATTTAGGAGTATTCCATGCTCTTCTAAGCATCATCGCCATCTCCACTTCTCCCCAAAATAAAGCTACTTTATCTTGTGGAATCTCATCTATGATATATGTGCCAAATATATCTTTTATATAATTTTGTAGATGTTCTACTGCAATTTGTGCAGCTTTAAATATAAATATATAATTTGGATCTTTTAAAAGATCTGTTAAATTTGATTTTAACATATCTTCTATGGCTGACCTTTTTTCTTTAATAAGAGTGCAAGGATGGCTTTTATCATCAAAAAATAGATCAAAAATCGTCCCATTAAAAAATCCTAAAATTTCACCACTGCTACTAACTTTAGGCAAAATCGGATATAGCTTGCAAACCAATGGTCGATTAGAATGAGGATTGCAAAGCCCCTTTTTATCGCAGTGAAGCCAGTGTAGGGTTATTGTTTGTCCGCCTTTTAATTTAAATTTTTCACTCTTTTTGGCTGCTTCCATACCATTTATAGCGCCAGCTTTTAGATACTCTTGATACTCTATATCAAAAAGTGGCAAAGCTATAAAATTTGAGCGAATGAGTTTAAAATTAGGATTAGTAAATCCAGCGCAACAATATCCAGCACAGCTCTCATAGCATTTTGGCGTGTAGATATACTCTTGCTTGTAATTCATCTTAAACTCCATAAGCATT
The DNA here is from genome assembly GCF_002139875.1 of Campylobacter vicugnae. NCBI lineage: Bacteria > Pseudomonadati > Campylobacterota > Epsilonproteobacteria > Campylobacterales > Campylobacteraceae > Campylobacter > Campylobacter vicugnae. Next base: position 1,063,797 of record NZ_CP018793.1, on the reverse strand, counting down.
TTTTATCATATTATTTAGTGCAGCAATGCTTTGAAAATTTTCAGCACTTAAAAATTTAGCATCTAAATCCTTGCCATATCTAGATTGCATAGCTGCTACAAGTGCAATGATATCAACACTATCTATAATTCCATCATCAAGCAAATTTAACTCTTGTTCGCTGATATCATCTCTGCCAATATCGCTTAATAGAATTTGTGCTTCACTCATTTTTTAGCGCCTCTTTGTCAATTTTGCCATTTTGGTTTAGTGTAAAATTAGATTTATGGATAAATTTACGCGGGATCATATACTCTTGGAGTTTTGATTTTAAAAACTCTTTTAAATTTGTAATCTGCTCGCTACTTTGATAAAAGGCGATGATTTGAGAGTTTTTAAATATACAAGCAACTCTATAAATATCAGGATGTGAGCTAAGGGCAGTCTCTATCTCACCAAGCTCTATTCTAAACCCATTTAGCTTGATTTGTGAATCTAATCTGCCATAGTATAATAGATCGCCATTTTGGTTATATGCGACAATATCTCCGGTTTTGTAAATTAGGTCTGTGTATGCGTTTTGGAGTGGATTTTGGATAAATGCTTCTTTGGTTTTATTTAAATCATTATAATAGCCACTACTTAGACCAGTTCCTCTAATGCATAATTGACCTTTTAAATTTGGCTTGGTTATAAGATTCATCTGCTCATCAAATACCAAAAGTTCGCTATTGCTAAAAGCTTTACCAATTGGCAAAATTTCATCATCTCTAATCTTTTTATCAACCTTATAAAATGAGCTAGCTAGCGTGGTTTCAGTAGGACCATATAGATTATAAAAAGTTGAGTTTTTAAGAGCTTTTATCCATATATTTAGCTGTTTTGTAGGCATCATCTCACCACAAGCTATAATCATTTTTAAGCTTAGATCTATATTATTTAGTGCATTGGAATTTGCAAAATAGACTAAGACGCTAGGAACCCAAATAATAGTAGTGATATTATTAATGCGTAAATACTCAAGTGCTTTAAGAGGAAAAGCAAAAATAGAACTAGGCAAAATATGCGTAGTAGCACGAGCATAGATATTTACATATATATCAAATACACTAAGATCAAAATAAAATGGAGCTTGATTGGCTATAATGTGAGTATCATCAATAGCTAAATCATTAGTACAAGCTATAATAAAATCTATAAGGCTTTTGTGGCTGATACTTACGCCTTTTGGCTCGCCAGTACTTCCACTAGTAAATAGCACATACGCTAGATCTGTATCTATGATTTTGACTGAATTTAAAATCTTTGTATCGATCTTAAAGCTTGATAATTCATCTATATATATGGTTTTTAAATTTAAATTCGAATTTAAATCTTTATTTGTGATTAATAGGGCTGGATTTAGCTTTTGTATAATTTTGTTAATTCTCTCAAGTGGCATATTTTCATCAATTATTGTATAAAAATTACCACTTTTTAACACAGCAAAAAAGCTTATAATAGCATTAATTCCCTTTGGTAAGATTATTAAAATTGGAGATTTTTGTATATTTAAATCCAAAATTTTACTAGCTAAAATATCGCTAAGCTCATCAAGTTTAGAGTATGTAATAGAGCCATTAGAATCTACAAATGATACTTTTTGTGGAGAAAGTAGGGCGCTATGTTTTAGTAGCTTATCAACTGAATTTAACATATATCGCCCTTAGTAATTAGGGGGGGGTTAGAGCCTTTAAGAGCAAAACCAATATAGCAAATATTGCTAAAATTATAAAGCCCTAGCAATTTTATCCCTCTATATAGTTTTTGAGTTTGCGACCAACTTTTGGGTGTTTTAGCTTTTTGATTGCTGAGCTTTCAATCTGTCTGACACGCTCTCTAGTTACATTTAGCTCTTTACCAATCTCTTCAAGAGTTCTATCGCTCTCATCATCTAATAGCCCAAATCTCATTCTAATTACAGCTTTTTCTCTATCGTTTAACTGATCTAAAACTTCATCAATTTGCTCTTTTAAATCAGCTTTTAGGATTTGCTCCATCGGGCTTAGTGAGTTTTTATCCTCGACAAAATCGCCATATTTACCATCATCTTCGCTACCGATTGGAGCCTCTAGGCTTATTGGTTCTTTTGTGATTTTGATAACTTGTTTTACCTTATCTACGCTTAGGCCGACCTCTTTGGCAATGATTGAGACATCTGGTTCTTTACCTTCTTCTTGTATATATTTTCTATTTATTTTGTTTATACGGTTTATAGTTTCTATCATATGGATTGGAATTCTAATCGTACGAGCTTGATCAGCAATAGCACGGCTGATAGCTTGGCGAATCCACCATGTAGCATATGTAGAGAATTTAAACCCTTTTTTATACTCAAATTTATCCACAGCTTTCATCAAGCCTATATTTCCCTCTTGGATTAGATCCAAAAATGGTAGGCCACGATTGGTGTATTTTTTGGCTATACTTACAACAAGGCGTAAATTTGATTTAGCCATTTTGGCTTTAGCATCATCGCTAATATTTTTACCTTTTTTGATCTGGTCTAGTATATTTTTTAGATCTTTTGGATCTAGATTAAATCCAGTTTTACTAGCCTCTTTAGTTTGAAATAGCTTTTTAATCTCCATATATGTAGATACCATTGTAGCTTCTGGAACTCTAGCTACTACATCTTCTTTGCTTAGTTTTGTTATATCTTTTAGGATTTGTTGGTGGTTTTTTCTTAATTCAGCGCTAAACATAGGGAGTCTATACTCAAGTCTTTTAAGCTCTTTATCAAAGTCTGTATCGCTTTTTAATGCAGTTTCGATAGATTTTACAATCTCATTTATAAGCTTACTTGTTGGGCCTAAATCCATAAGCTTATCTTTTAAAACTTTTTTCTTAAATGTTAAATTTAATTTAGATGGCAGATCTGCTTCGTTTTCTACTGAGATATTTTGTTTAGAGGCGATTTTTAGCCAATCTTTTTTGGCTTTTTCTAATGCTTTAAAGCTTTCAATTACCTTTTCAGCTCTTTTATCAAGCTTTTTAGGATGTTTTTTTCTCTCTTCTGACTCCTCTTCTTCGCTATACTCCTCTTCGATATCCTCTTCTTCTTCATTATCTTCTTCATCAAAACTTTTAAATAGCTCTTTTACACGGCGTTCTCTGTTGATCAAAGGCTCTTTATAATCTAAGATAAAATCTATAAGATATGGCACAGAGCAAAATGCATCAATTATAATATCTTCGCCTAGTTCTATCTTTTTGCTGATTTCTATCTCTTCTTCTTTGCTAAGAAGAGGTATCTGTCCCATCTCACGCAGATACATACGAACAGGGCTATCAGAACGGCTCCACTCTAATAAATCGGTTTCGCTACTTAGATCAAATTCCTCTTCTAAATTTGTATCAGATGATTTTTGTTGATCTGAGATAGCTGATTTTTTTGCTTCTTGGATTGTCTTTTGCTTAGCAGCTTCAACAGCACTTGTTAGCTGAATTTTGTATAACTCTGCTAGGGATTCTATCTTTTTGATAAGTCCTGCAGTAGGGGCCTTGTCAAATAGTCTTACTAACTGCTCAAATGTGACATAGCTCTTGGCATTTTCTCTAAATAGCTCCTCAATTTGTGCAAATATCTCTTTAGCTGCACTCATCAAAATATCCTTTGTATAAGCAAAATTAAAGTCAAGGATTATACCTAAAAATTGATTAAATAAATTTGAAATTATAAGTTTTTGATATATTAATTATCTATAAGATTTTTAAATTTAGGGATTTTGGATTTGATTTAATTTTTATAAATTGTAAGTAAAATTAAGATAATAAAATGTATAAATTAGGATAAGCTTGGGATTTACCCAAGCTTATATATCTTATCCTAGCCAGAATAGATCGCTAAATTCATTAAAGTTATAACTTTCTAAAGCTTTTTGATCATTGACTAGATCTTCTATAATTTTGCAAGTTTTTGGGCTAAATCTTGTAGCTAGATTCGCTTTAAATTTAGCTTTTAATAGTGGAATACCTTCATCTCTTCTTCTTCTATGGCCTATTGGATATTCTACTTCTACTTTTTGAGATTTTGTTCCATCTTTGTAGTAGATTTCAACAGCGTTAGCAATGCTTCTTTTATCGCTATCTAGATACTCTTTTGTATATCTTGGATCTACTATAACCTCCATTTTATCTCTTAGAGCATCTATGCGAGGGTCGCTTGCTACGCTATCTTCATAATCATCAGCTACAAGTCTGCCAAAAATTAAAGGTACAGCTACCATATATTGAATGCAGTGATCACGATCTGCTGGGTTTGCTAGCTCGCCAGTTTTATTGATAATTCTATGGCCTGATTCTTGAGTAGTGATAACGATTTTTTCGATATCATCTAGGCGATCTTTTACTTCGTTATGAAGTGCCATAGCGCATTCAACAGCAGTTTGAGCGTGGAATTCAGCTGGGAAGCTGATTTTAAATAATACATTTTCCATTACATATGAGCCAAATTCTTGTGGTATTACTAGTTTTTGGCCTTTCATTTTAACATCTTCAAATCCCCAAAATTTCGCACTTAGAGCTGATGGATAACCCATTTCGCCACTTTTTGCTTTAAGTGCTAGATCAACTCCACGACTAGATGCATCGCCTGCTGCCCAGCTTTTGCGGCTACCTGTATTTGGTGCGTGGCGATATGTTCTTAGTGCGCCACCATCGATGAATGCATTTGATACTGCATTGCGAATTTCATCATAATTGCAACCAAGAAGCTTAGCAGCAACTGCAGTTGAAGCGATACGAACTAATAAAACATGATCTAAGCCAACTTTATTAAAGCAGTTCTCAAGTGCTAGAACGCCTTGAATTTCGTGTGCTTTAATCATAGCTTCTAAAACAGTTTTAACTTTTAGTGGAGCTTTACCTTGTGATAAATTTTTACGACTTACATAATCAGCTACCGCCCAAATAGCACCTAGATTATCGCTTGGGTGTCCCCACTCAGCTGCTAGCCAGGTATCATTATAGTCTAGCCATCTAACCATTGCGCCCACATTAAAGGCTGCACGGATAGGTTCAAGCTGATATGAAGTACCAGGAATTTTACTTCCTAGTGGGCGAAATTCAGCACCCTCAACGCTAGGGCCTAAAAGTTTAGTACAAGCTGGATATTTAAGTGCTAAAATTCCACAACCAAGCGCATCAATCATAGTATATTTAGCAGTTTCATATGCTAGCTCGCTATTAATTTCAAAATCATCAGCATATTTTGCAATCTTGCTTAGCAACTCATCAAATTCAGGGCGTTTAGCCTCTAGTATTCCCATATTACTCATTTTTATCTCCTTATCTTTGGTGTATTTGTATAAATTTCATTGGTTCTGGCCCGATGTAGTTGCTACTTGGGCGGATTAATTTATTATTTGCTCTTTGTTCTTTGATGTGAGCGCACCAACCACTTACTCTACTCATAATAAATATCGGAGTAAAGTATTCAGTTGGAATTCCCATAAAATGATACGCTGAAGCACTATAAAAGTCCGCATTTGGCGGTAGGCTAGGGCGTTTTTCTTTCATTACATTCTCAATTGCCTCACTAATTGCAAATAGTTTATGATCGTTGCTTAGCGCTTTTGACCATTTTTTAATAACTGCATTTCTAGGATCTCCTCCAAGTCCATAAACTCTATGTCCAAATCCCATTAAAAGCTCTTTATTTGCTAGTTTATCATTTACTCCAGCTATAGCATCTTCTACATTATCAAAGCTAGAAATTAACCCAAATGCAGCTTCATTAGCCCCACCATGAAGTGGCCCACGAAGAGCGCCTATAGCTCCAGCAACGGCCGAAAAAATATCGCTTTTTGTAGAGGCACAAATCCTAGCTGTAAATGTAGAAGCGTTAAATTCATGCTCAGCATATAAAATTAGTGAGCAGTGCATAGCTTTTACAAATTCAGCCGGTGGCGTTTTTTGGTGTAATTTTTCTAAGAAATATCCAGCTATTGTATCTTCTTTGCTTTCAAAATCAATCTCTTTGCCACCATTTATATAGTTATGCCAAAAGCAAATTACACTAGGAAGAACTCCAAGAAGTCTTATAATTTTCTCATCTTGATCGCTAAAATCATCTTTTTCAGCTTCTAAAGTACCAAGAAGAGCAACCGCACTTTGGCAGACATTCATTGGATGAACGCCTTTTGGAATTAGCTTTAGCATAGCTTTAAGTTCAACGCTAAGAGGGCGAGATGCTATAATTTTGCTTTTATACTCTTTTAGTTCATTTGCGTTTGGAAGTTTAGCATATTGTAATAAATATGCAACCTCTTCAAATTCACAATGCTCTGCTAAATCCTCAATAGCATAACCATAATAATTCAACCCATTGCCAGTCCCACAAGTACATATTGCACTCTCACCGGCTACAACTCCGGCTAGTCCGCCTTGTTTTTTTGTTGCTTCGCTTATACTCATTTTTTATCCTTTGCAAATAGTTGGTCTAGTTTGTTTTCAAATTCGTAATAATCTAGCATTTGATATAACTCTTCGCGTGTTTGCATGATATCTAAGACATCTTTTTGATGGCCATTTTTAATAATGCTATTAAATACTTCAACTGCTGCTTTATTCATCGCTCTATTAGCTGAGAGTGGATAAAGCACTAGTTTAATACCTACACTTGCTAACTCACTTTGAGTAAAGTATGGAGTTTTGCCAAATTCAGTTATATTTGCTAATACTGGCACTTTAAGAGCTTTTGTATACTCTTGATACTCTTGTAATGTATGCACTGCCTCAGCAAAGATCATATCAGCACCAGTTGCCTCATAAGCCAAAGCACGCTCAAGGGCTTTTTCTTGTCCTTCCATAGCGTGTGCATCAGTTCTTGCCATAATTACAAAGTTCTCATCAGTTCTAGCATCTAATGCAGCTTTTAATCTATCAGTCATCTCAGTTATACTTACAAGCTCTTTATTTGGTCTGTGTCCGCAGCGTTTTTGAGCTACTTGATCTTCTATATGGCAAGCTGCTGCTTCAGCTTTGATTAGCTCTTTAATAGTTCTAGCAATATTAAAAGCACCGCCAAAGCCAGTATCAACATCAACTAAAAGTGGCGTATCAACTCTTGATGTGATGCGTCTAACATCTATTAAAACATCTTCTAATCCAACTATCCCAAGATCAGGAAGACCATAGCTAGCACTTGCTACGCCGCTACCTGAGAGATATATAGCTTTTGCACCTAATTTTGTAGCTTGTAGTGCGCTATAGGCGTTTATTACGCCTAAGACAGTAAGCGGATTATTTGAATTTACAGCTTCTCTAAAGCTTTTACCTGGACTTTTTATACTCATTTTTTCTCCTTTATTATTGGGTAACCTAGCGTTGCAATAACCTCTTTACAATGATCAAGTACGCTAGCATCTTCTATAGTTGCTGGAATTTTGCACTCAACGCCATCAGCTAACTCTTTTAGATTTTTGCGTAAAATTTTTCCACTTCTTGTTTTTGGTAAGGCATTTACTACGCATGCAAGCTTAAAGCTAGCAACAGCGCCAATCTCTTGACGGATTAGAGCTATAGCACCATCTACAATTCCTCTGTGATCTCTTTCAATTCCTTGTTTTAATACTATAAAGCCCATTGGAACTTCGCCTTTTAGATCATCATTTACACCTATTACTGCGCACTCAGCAATATCAGGATGTTTGGCTATTATCTCTTCCATTTCTCCAGTAGATAATCTATGGCCTGCTACATTGATGATACCATCCATTCTGCCTAAGACATATACATATCCATCTTTATCTATATAACCAGTATCACCTGTTAAGTAATATCCTTTAAAATGATCTAAATAACCCTTTCTGTATCTCTCATCATTTTCCCAAATTCCCATTAAACACGCAGGTGGAAGTGGAAGTTTAAGACATAAAGCTCCTTTTTTGCCTGGTCCTAACTCTTTGCCATCTTCGTCAAGAACTTTTAGGTTAAATCCTGGCATAGGTTTTGTAGGGCTTCCTGGTTTGATTGGCATCTCTTCTAGACCTAATGGATTGGCTACAATAGCCCAGCCGGTCTCTGTTTGCCACCAGTTGTCTACTACTGTTTTTTTAGTTACTTTCATTATCCATTTTAGTGTATCGCTATCACATCTCTCACCAGCTACAAATATAGCTCTAAGACTATCTAGATTATAGTTTTTAATGAGTTCACCCTTGGCATCTTCTCGCCTAATAGCACGAAATGCAGTCGGAGCCGAGAATAGTACATTTACCTTATATTCATCTACAATTCTCCAAAACGCACCTGGATTTGGTGTGCGAACTGGTTTGCCTTCATATACTATGGTAGTACAGCCGTTCATTAAAGGTCCATAAACGATATATGAGTGACCTACAACCCAACCTACATCACTAGCTGCAAAAAATACATCACCAGGCTTAGCGTTATAGATATTATCCATCGACCATTTCATAGCAACACTATGGCCACCATTTGATCTTATAACTCCTTTTGGTGAGCCAGTTGTTCCTGATGTATATAGTATGTATAGAGGATCAGTGGCTAAAACTGGTACGCAATCTACACCTTTAGTTTTTTCTTCTTCACTTTCCCAATCAACATCACGCCATGGAAGCATATTTGCTTTATATTGTGGTCTTTGCCAGATTAGGCAGGTTGTTGGTTTATGAGATGATTGTTTAATAGCTTCATCTAATATTGGTTTATATGGTATGATATTGCTTACTTCTATACCACAGCTTGCGCTTATAACTAATCTTGGTTTAGCATCTTCAATTCTAGTGGCTAGCTCATGAGCAGCAAATCCGCCAAATACAACACTATGAATAGCGCCAATTCTTGCACACGCTAACATTGCAATAACAGCTTCAGCAATCATAGGCATATAAATTACAACTCTATCACCTTTTACTACGCCTTTATTTGTTAAGATACCAGCAACTTTTGCTACTCTATCTCTTAATTGTCTATATGTATATTTTTTCTTAGTATCAGTAACTGGCGAATCATATATCAAAGCCAGCTGATCTCCACGGTTATTATGTATATGTAGATCTAGGGCGTTGTAGCAGCTATTCATACATCCACCTACAAACCATTTATAATGGTCTCCACTATCATCTAAAACTTTATCCCACTCATTGTACCAATGAACTTTTTGTGCAGCTTGTGCCCAGAAATTTTCTGGTTCATTGATAGAAAGTTCGTAAGACTCTTGATAAGGGCTAGAACTCATTGTAATCCTTTCTTGTTTGTTGAGGAAATTATAAAACTTTGTGGAATAAATTAAAATGTTAAATTTTGTTACAATTTGTAAATTATTGTGCAGAAAATTTAGAAATTGAATAAAATTTATACAAAATTTAGCTAAAATGTAGCATAATCTAACAAGAATTTTGTTTATAAATTTGTGCAAAATTTGATTAAATTTTTAATTATGTTACTTTAAGTAACATTTTATACATTAAGGGAGTTAAAAATGTTAGGTGTAATGGATAGATTTATAATAATATTTGAAAAATCCAAGCTATCAATGAGTAAATTTGCGACAATTCTTGGTAAAGATAGAAGAACATTGCTCACATGGATAGAAAATAGAGATAAAAAAACTCTAAGCGATGAGGTTAAATCCATAATTTGTAGCCATTTTCGTTATAGCAAAGAGATATGGGATTGTGATGAAAGTGAGTTTTACCACTATATAAATGAGATTGATGATAGTAACTTAAAGATAATAGATGATGGATATGAGATGCTTTTAAAGTATATATATGAAAATGAAAATGAAGGCTCTTTGATACTGCATCCAACTTTTCCTAATCCTGCTTATAGGGATTTTGTAATACAAAGCGTATATAAAGATTTTGATAGTCAAGAAGCAGCTAAATATAGGAAAAAACGTGGTTTAAAGATGAGAGCATACTCATTTGGTGCTAGTGAGTGGTATAGTATAAAGTCGCTTTTGGAGTTTTGTTTTGCAAATATAGGTAATTTTTATACAAAAGAGCAAAAAATTCAAATTCTAGAACTGATGATTGCTACTTTTCGCGATAATCTTAATAAATCTATCTATTTTTTTGATTCATATGATAAGAAAATTTATGGTCTTGATATGTTTTATCTATCGCTAAATATTAAAGAAAAAAAGATGTTTTTAAAGCTTCCTCTTGAGACAACTATAGTTGAAATTAAAAATAGCGATCTTGTTTCTAAAATTCATACTCACTACACGCATGCCAAAAAGTGTCCAGCGCATATAGACCCAAAAGATGCTGTAATGATAATGGAATTAATTTTGGAGTCTATAAAAGATGGCGATGATTTAGAGAGTACTTGCAATAAAATAGATAATTTAAGTAGCTATGGCAATCTTTTTACAAAGGTGATAAGTAGGTCTTAAAAGTGGTACAAATATTGCAATAATAGCTAATATGTTACCTATAGTAATAGTTTAACTCTTAAATTTAGGAAAAATTAGATAAAAATTATGTAAAATTTAGATATTTGTATATAATAAAAATATTTTAATTTAAAGGAGAGTTATGAAAGTATTAGCTATAGTTGCACTTAGTGCTAGTATGATGTGGGCTGCTGTAAATATCAATACAGCTAGCAAAAGCGAATTGATGGAGCTTCCAGGTATAGGAGATAAAAAGGCCGATGCTATTATCGAGTATAGAACTAAAAGTAAATTTAAAACCATAGATGAGATTAAAAGTGTCTCTGGAATTGGTGATAAAATATATGAAGATATTAAGGTTGATTTAATAGTAAATGGTATAACCGATACAAAAAATTTAAAAAGTGTAAATAAAAATAAGAAAAAACAGACTAAAAAAGAGAATAAAGATAATAATTCTACAAAATAATAATCAAATTTCAAAGAGCTTATCTAAAGCTCTTTGGATATATTTTTTACAAATAGAATGAAAAAAGCAAAAAATTAATAAAATTAGAGCTAAAATTTAATTTTTATCTTGACAAAGGTTGATATTTTTTGTATAATTCAACTTCATTTTTTAAGTGTCTTGTTAGCTCAGCCGGTAGAGCATCTCCCTTTTAAGGAGGTGGCCGTTGGTTCGAATCCAACACAGGACACCACTTCGGTCGCTTAGCTCAGTTGGTAGAGCGCCACCCTTACAAGGTGGATGTCATAAGTTCGAGTCTTATAGCGACCACCATTTATTCTTAATTTTTTAGGTGCGGCGGTAGTTCAGCTGGTTAGAATATCGGCCTGTCACGCCGGAGGTCGCGGGTTCGAGCCCCGTCCGCCGCGCCATCATGTGTCTTGTTAGCTCAGCCGGTAGAGCATCTCCCTTTTAAGGAGGTGGCCGTTGGTTCGAATCCAACACAGGACACCACTTTTTGTTAGACCCTTTCGTCTAGTCGGCCCAGGACATTGCATTCTCTGTGCAAAAACGCCAGTTCAAATCTTGCAAGGGTCGCCATGCAAGGTCGCTTAGCTCAGTTGGTAGAGCGCCACCCTTACAAGGTGGATGTCATAAGTTCGAGTCTTATAGCGACCACCATTTATTCTTATTTTTTAGGTGCGGCGGTAGTTCAGCTGGTTAGAATATCGGCCTGTCACGCCGGAGGTCGCGGGTTCGAGCCCCGTCCGCCGCGCCACTCTTGATTTAAATTTGATTTTATACTCCTAATAAATAGTGTAAAAAGTTTAAAAAGCTAAAAATATATCAATTTCAACTATATATTTTTGAAAAGATAGGCAAATTTACACTTATTATGATAATAAAAAATAAATAGATATGAGAATACTTATAAAACGCATAATTAGATCAATTTCATAATTTTATTATAATTTTTGTTTTTTTAACCTTATAGACTAAAAATAGATCAACTATCTACCAAGCAATAGAAAAAAGTGAAAATATAGTAGTAGTTACTAGTAAAAAATCAATGATAATATCATCATGATAATCAATAGATAGATCTAGTGAGATAAAAAACAACACGCAAGATAATATGGAAAAAATTAAACGCAATACTCCAAGGCATAATCTTTTATTATAAATCTACTAATGGCTAGCTACCAAAGCAATAAGACAAAACCACATATAATATTAACAATTAGAGATTTTATGGGCTTTGGAAGTGACAAAAAATGAAGTCTGATAATACTTTTTTGTTTTGTAGGTTTTTAAATTTTAGTTTTAAAGTAGATAAATCTTCTTTATCTACTTTATCTTGAATGTTAAAAGAAAGATATTATAATCACATATAAACTCCTGTAATGTATCATTCTTAAGGCGAAAATGCCTTAAGAATCAGTTGTTTAATTCTAATTCTACATATACCATACGATCATCAGTGTATCTAGCAGAATAGTTAATCCACGAGTCCCATTTATATGGCTTAGAATTTACAACTCCATTTACTTTTACTTGAGCTTTGCAAAATTGGGTTTTGCTCTTTTCATCAGTTAAATCACTCATAAAACTACTATAAGTAAAATTTAACTTTTTACGATCGATTTCAGACAAGCTACCAAAATAATTTTCTGAAATTATATTAGTTAAAACATTTTGAACCTCTTTGTCGCCACATTTTGGAATACCGCCACTACAAGCAGTGAAAAATAGTGCTACAGCACCGACAAGCATAAATTTTATATTTAAGTATTTCATCGTTTTCTCCTTTTATTCGCCTAAGCAATATTTAATTAACTCTTCGTCCATGCTAAGATTTATTACTTTCATTTGTAAATTCTGTATATCTTGAGCATTATTAGCAGTAACAGATGAAGCATTAAGAAGTAATCTTTCTTTATCATTTAGATTATCTAAAACTTCATTTGCCATGCAAGAGCAAAAATCCCTATTTTTTGATTGTTGTTCGCAACTTAGTATAAATGACTTTATAAAAGACTCACTTCCCATATCGGCAAAACATATATTTGCTAAAAAAGTTAGGAAAAATAGAATATTTTTCATTTTACTTTACTCCGTTATTATTTTGATATATTTTATGATTTCATCATTTTTAGCCCCATTTTGACCTAATAGATTTCTTAATAAATCTAGGTTAAGTTGTGGGGGAAATATGAGATAAGAGTTGGTTGGAAAACCATTTGATTTTAAACCAATGCAAAATTTTTCATCTTTATTTGTGTATGCTTTTCCTGCAACAATTTGATAGGTATCTTTCTCATAAAGTAAGGTAGGCTCTACTTCAAAAGGTGCGTATTTTTCACTCATTTTTATCTCCTTAAATCGCAATCACTGCATAAGATTTATAATCTTTTCTAAATTTTGTTTGCGAAGCTTTTTCCCTACTAGAAATAGATCCACAATCCACCAAATAGAAATAATAAGATACATAAATACAGATATAAATTCAGGATATTCTGTATTATTGTTAAATAATGAAAGTGATATAAAAATATAATATAAAATCATCAATCCTAAGCGGATAAAACCAAGCATCATATCGCCAATCATAAAGCGTGCTACACCAAAACTACCAAACAAAAAGTTTCCCACCCAAAATACAAAAGCTGGACTTTTTAATTTTATCTGAGAAAGTTTAGAGATAAAATCTTTTTGTTTATCTTGACTTAAGTTTTCAAATTTATCTTTTAATATTATAGAAGATGCACCATCTTTTGGGAGCTTATCTTGAATGATTAAAAGAACCGAATTAAAATCCATATGATCTCCTTTAATAAAAATATGTTGAATTATTCCATATAATTACTTAAATAATATTGAAATATTAAATATATTATTAGTAAATAATTGAATATTTCTAGTGTTTTTAATAAAGAATTTTTGCTGTAAAATCCTTACTTAGTTAAAAATTTAAGGTAAAAAATGGCAAAAAAGAGCAAACGCGATATGGCATATGAGTTAGATATTGATGTTAGCACTTTGTATAATTGGAGAAAGTATAAACCAAATTTATATCGCATTGTTATGCTTGGGTTTAAATTTGATGAACTTTTAGAGAAAAATAGAAAAAATTATGAAGAGTTGCTTGAACTAAACCAGATGATACAAGACGAGATTGATAAATTTAAATAGAGTAAATTTTAATATAAAAAAGCTATTAAAAATTAAATTTAAAATTTTGAGCGAATTATCGCCCAAAATTATTTATCGTTTGAATTTAAAAAATCACTAATTAAATTAAGTTGAATATCTACGCTATAGTCACTTGTGCCGCCTAGACTTTTTCTAGCTTCTTTAGAACTTTCTAGCTTTAGTAGCCCCAAGGCATCAAAATCAATGATAGGCTCTACGCTTTGTAATTCTTCTAAATTTAATTCACTTAAATCTTTACCTAAACTCTCAGCTAGTGCTACGCATTTGCCAGTTATAAAATGTGCTTGGCGAAATGGAATTTGCTTTTGTTTGACTAGATAATCAGCTAAATCTGTAGCACTTAAATGCCCTGTTTTACATGTTTTTAGCATATTTTCTTTATTAAATGTAATTTCTTCAATCATTGCATTTAGGATAATCAAAGAATTCTTTGCATTTTTAACGCTATCAAATACACACTCTTTATCCTCTTGCATATCTTTATTATATGCTAGTGGTAGAGATTTCATCGTAGTTAATAGTGAGATTAAATTGCCATAGATTCTACCAGTTTTACCTCTGATTAACTCAGCTACATCTGGGTTTTTTTTCTGTGGCATTATGCTTGATCCAGTGCTAAATTTATCGCTGATTGTAATGTAGCCAAACTCACTACTACTCCATAATATTAATTCTTCACAAAGTCTAGAAGTATGGGTAAATACCACGCTAAGATTAAATAAAAGTTCAAGAGCAAAATCTCTATCGCTTACGCTATCCATAGCATTTGGTGTAATACCGCTAAATCCAAGCTCTTTTGCTACCATTTGGCGATCGATAGGATGTGGGGTTCCAGCCATAGCACATGAACCTAGCGGACTTAAATTATTGCGTTTGTAGCTACTCATTAATCTATCATAATCTCTACTAAACATAAAAGCATAAGCTAATAAATGGTATGCAAGGCTAACAGGTTGTGCGTGTTGAAGATGAGTAAAACCTGGCATTAGAGTAGATTTATGCTTTTTGGCGATCGTGCTAAGTGTTTTAATAAGATTTAAAAGTAGTTTAGCTAGATCTAAATTTGCCTCTAAAACAAATAGCCTAAAATCAAGGGCTACTTGATCATTTCTACTTCTTGCTGTGTGTAATTTTCCACCAAATTCAGCTCCAATGATCTGACTAAGTCTCTTTTCGACTGCCATATGTATATCTTCATCGGCTATGTTGAATTTAAATTCTCCATTTTCAATCTCAGATTTAACTTGATCTAATCCTTCTAAAATCTTATTTACAGCTTCATCTTCAATAATTTTACATTTACCTAACATCTTTGCGTGAGCTTTTGAACCAGCAATATCTTGAGCATATAGCTTTTTGTCAAATTCAATTGAGGCGTTAAAAGCTTCTAAAAGCTCACTACTAGCTTCACTAAATCTGCCTTGCCACATTTTTTGCATTAAAAATCCTTAATAGAGTAATAAAAATAGGTAGAAGAATCCGCTCAAATAGAGCGGAGTAGATTGTTAGCTTATTGGACCAGCTTTGGCAAATTGTATTCCCTCAGCTACATCTTCATAGCGTTTGAAGTTGTTAATAAACATATTAGCTAGGTTGTCTCTTGCAGCGATATATTCATTTTTATCAGCCCATGTATTAATAGGATTTAATAAATTTGTTTCAACACCATCAAGAGATTTTGGTATAGCTAGATTGAACTTTTCAAAATTTTCAAATTCACATTTTTGAATACTACCATCTAAAATAGCATTTATACAAGCTCTAGTAGCTTTTATACTCATTCTTTTACCGACGCCATAAGCACCGCCGCTCCAGCCAGTATTTACTAGATATACATTTACTTCATGTTTATCTATTTTTTCGCCTAATAGTCTTGCATATACTGTTGGATGAAGCGGCATAAATGGTTCTCCAAAGCATGCTGAAAATGTAGCTTGAGGCTCTGTAATACCGCGTTCAGTACCAGCAACTTTTGCTGTATAGCCACTTAAGAAGTAATACATAGCTTGTTCTTTTGTAAGTTTTGATACTGGAGGAAGTACGCCAAACGCATCAGCTGTAAGGAATATAATATTTCTTGGGTGTCCAGCTTTTAGGCTTGGTTCATGATTTGGAATATGTTCTATTGGATAGCTTACACGAGTATTTTCTGTTTTTGAATCATCACTATAATCTACTATGCCATTTTGATCAATACAGACATTTTCTAATAGTGCATTGCGTTTGATAGCAGCATAAATTTCAGGTTCGCTTTTAGGATCTAGGTTGATACATTTTGCATAGCATCCACCTTCAAAGTTAAATACTCCTTCATCATCCCATCCATGCTCATCATCACCGATTAAAGCTCTATTTGGATCAGTTGATAGAGTTGTTTTACCTGTTCCACTTAGTCCAAAAAATAGGGCTGTATCACCATCTTTTCCTACATTTGCACTACAGTGCATAGATAGTTTATTTTCTAGTGGTAGCCAGTAGTTCATCATAGAAAATATTCCCTTTTTCATCTCGCCACCATACCATGTGCCACCTATTACTGCGATATTCTCTTCTATATTAAATATTACGAATACTTCTGAGTTTAATCCATCTTTTTTATACTCATCATTTACGCATTTACAAGCATTATATACTACAAAATCAGGAGTAAAATCAGCTAGTTCAGATTGAGTTGGACGGATAAACATATTTTTTACAAAGTGTGCTTGCCACGCTACTTCTGTAACAAATCTTACGCTTTTGCGACTTGCTAGGCTGGAGCCACAATATGCATCTTGGATATAGATATTTTTACCACTTAGTTGAGATTTTGCTTTAGCAAGGAGTTTATCAAATGTCTCTTTTGTCATAGGTTGATTGACTTTACCCCAAGCTAGATATTTATTACTTGGATCTTGATTTACAAAATACTTATCTTTAGGACTGCGACCTGTGAAAATTCCAGTATCTACACTAAAGGTTCCATTGTTTGTGACATAACCTTCATTATTTGCTTTCTCATGAGCAAAAAGCTCATCATAGCTTAGATTATGATAAATCTCTTTGATATCACTTAAGCCTAGCTTATCTAAATCCTTTATCATATTTTTACCTTTTTTTATAGAATTAAATTTGATGTTCAATTTTATTATTTTTTAGCTTAATCTTTGGTTTGATTTGAGGAATTTTAATAATAAATTTTATAATTTAGCAAAAGCTGCTAAAATTTAGCAGCTTTTAGATTATTTTAGCTTAACTAGAAGTTGTCCATCTTCTACTGTTTGGCCTTGAGAGATTAAAATTTCTTCTACTTCTCCATCGCATCCAGCCTCGATTGGAATCTCCATTTTCATAGCTTCAAGAATTACTACAGTTTGACCAGCTTTTACACTATCGCCAATATTTATTAAAATTTTAAATACTCCAGCAGACATTGTAGCTGTAATTTCATTTGATGCTCCAGTAGAGCTTACTGCTTTAACTTCCTCTTTTGTCTCTGTAGATTGGCTAGGTTTTGCTGGAGTGATTGATTTTACTTTGAAATTATCAAATCCATCTGCAACTTCAACATTATAATTATGGCCATTTACTGTAACGCTAAATTGGTTTGAGCTAGATTTTGTAGCTGGTTTTATAGTATCGCTATTTTTGCGAACCATAACTTTACCTTCACCTTTTAGATATGCGATACCTTTTTCTTTACAAGCTGCTGCAATAAATATATTTTCTTCTGTTGCTTCAATTTCTTCTTTTTCTAGCAGTGCTTTTGTGTAGGCAATTGATTTTGTTTCATCTTTATCAGCTATATCGATAGCTGGTGCAGTAGTAGGTTCTAAATTTAGCTGTTTAGCAGCAAGTTCTACAATATCAGCGCTTGGAGCTACAGGAGTTTTGCCAAAATAGCCTAAAACCATTTTACCATAGCCTTCAGCTATCTTTTTCCATGGGCCAAACATTACATTATTAAATGCTTGTTGGAAGTAGAATTGACTAACTGGGGTTACGCTTGTTCCATATCCACCTTTTTCTACTACTTCTCTCATAGCTTTGATAACAGCTGGGAATTTATCTAAGATATTATTATCTCTCATCATTTGTGTATTGGCTGTTAATGCACCACCTGGCATTGGTGAAAATGGAATTAGTGGGCTTACTTGAGTAGCTTCAGGTGGCATAAAATAGTCTTTTAAGCAATCGTGCAATACATCTTCATATTTTAAAATTTTATCAACTTCTAATCCACCTAGATCATAATTTTTACCTTTTACAGCGTGAAGCATTGTAAGAATATCTGGCTGGCTAGTTCCGCCACTTACTGGACTAGCAGCTAGATCTATACCATCTGCACCAGCCTCAAGAGCCGCTAGATAACAAGCTATACTAACGCCTGCTGTTTCGTGAGTATGCAGTCTTAGATGCACATTATCACCTAGTAGGCGTCTTGCCATTTTGATTGTTTGATAGACTTTTTCTGGGCTACTTGTACCGCTTGCATCTTTAAAACAAACGCTATCAAATTCAATTCCACTATCTAGAATTTCTCTTAAACATTTTTCATAAAATTCAGCATCGTGAGCGCCAACGCAGTTTGGCGGTAGATCCATCATAGTTACTACTACTTCATGTTTTAATCCGTGATGTTTGATTCTTTGGGCGCTATATTCTAAATTTTTAACATCATTTAAAGCATCAAAGTTGCGGATTGTTGTAGTTCCATGTTTTGCAAATAATTTTGCGTGCATATCTACTAATTCTCTACTACCAGTATCTAAAGTTACAGTATTTACACCGCGAGATAGAGTTTGTAAGTTTGCATCTTTACCAGCAGCTTCTCTGAATTTATCCATCATTGTAAATGCATCTTCGTTTAAGTAGAAGTATAGGCTTTGAAATCTAGCACCACCGCCAAATTCAAAGTGATTAATTCCAGCTTCTTTAGCTGCACTGACAGCAGGTAAAAAATCATTCATTAATACTCTTGCACCAAATACAGACTGGAAACCGTCTCTAAAAGTGGTATCCATTATATCTATAAATTTCTTTGCCATATTTTTCCTTTTATTAAATTTTACTTATAATTTGATAAGCCCCAATAGACAAAATTGCAAGCGGGGCAACATAACGGAGTGCAAAATACCAAATTTCAAACCATAATCTAGACATAAAGCCTGAAAATAGAGTAAATAATCCCTCCTTTTTAAGAATATAACCAACAAAAATACTAAATGTTAAAGCACCAAGAGGCATTAAAATATTTGATGTAAGAAGATCTAAAACATCAAAAAATGCTATTGGTTTTTCATTACCCAAAGCCGTAGCTGGGATAGAGAAATAGCTACTTGTAACTCCATAATATGAAAGAATACAAAGAGTTCCTAAAATATATACAAATACCCCAATTATCATTATAGCGCTATTTCTGCTAAGTTGAAATTTATGTATAAGATATAGAGCAAATGGCTCAATCATAGATACAGCTGATGTAATACCAGCAAAAAGCAATGATATAAAAAATGCAATTGCAAGAATATTTCCTATAATTCCCATTTGAGCAAATAAAGATGTAAGCGATACAAAGATAAGTCCAGCACCTTCGCTAGCTGGTTGTCCATCTATAATTGGTATAAATGAAAATACTACAAGACCCATCATAATACCGATTAATATATTGATAAATACTATTGAAAAGGTTGATTTGACTAAATTTGTTCCATCTGGAAGGCTGGCTGCATAAGTAGCTACTGTACCAACACCCATTGACATAGAAAAGAATGCTAGTCCTAAAGCTTGCAAAATTAATTCAGCATTTAAAAGTTTGCTAAAATCAGGGATAAATATAAAGCTTAAAGCTTGAGTAAAATTACCACTAGCAAATATTGCATATAATAAAAGCCCTATAAGAAGAACAAATAGCGATGGCATCATCCATATATTTAGTCTTTCGATTCCACTTTTAATCCCTTTAGAAACTACATAAAACACAGTTAAAAAGACTATACTAAAGCAGATAAATACGCTTAAAAAATCCCCTTCAACAAGACCGCCAAACATAGCTCCAGCTTCTTGTGCTGTGCTTGGCAGGGTGCCAAATGATAAGAATATATATTTTAAAATCCAACCAATGACAATCATATAAAATGAGGCTATTAAAATTGCTGTAAGCATAAAAAATCCAGCAAATCCCCAAGCGCGTTTATTTTTTGGTGCTAGATTTTTGAGTGAATTTACAATGTCGGTTCCGCCAAGTCTACCAATTGCAAGCTCTGCTAAAAACACCACTATGGCTACTCCAAGAGTAAGTATAATATATAATAAGATAAAGGCTGAACCGCCGTTATTGCCGACCATTGTAGGAAATTTCCATGCATTTCCTAGACCTACAGCACTTCCAGCCATTGCTAGAATAAATCCAATTTTTGAAAATTTTTCTACCATATTCCACCTTAAAACAAAATACGCTAAGTTTATCAAATTTTTTCTTTTTCTATACTTTTATTTTATAATTTTTTTTAATAACTTAGATTTTTTTTAGTTTGTGTAACTTTTTGAAATTTAGTATTAATTTTTTTTGGTTAGAATTTTGTCAAATTTAATTAAAAAGAGGTGCAATATGAGATGTCCAGTGTGTAAAGATGTAGATTTGGTAATGAGCGAAAGAAGTGGAGTTGAGATAGATTACTGTCCTAGTTGTCGTGGTGTTTGGCTAGATCGTGGAGAGTTGGATAAGATTATAGAAAGATCAGCATCAAATTCAAGACAAAATGAGTATTTTGGTAGCAAAAAAGAGTATGAACCACGCAAAGATGATAGAAGATATGAAGATAAGAGATATTATGATGATGGCTATCATAATGGATATCGCAAAAAGAAAAAAGAGAGCTTTTTATCTGAACTTTTTGATTTTTAGAGTTTGTATTAAGCATAAAATCTAAAATTTAGGAGAAAATTGTGCAAAATATTATCAAGGGGGGGGGTAGATCTATCTTTTGTAGTGCCTTGCTACAATGAGAGTTTAAATTTAGATAAGTAGTAAGGATAATAGTTTAGAGATTTGAAAGACTTTAGCATTAAAAGATAGTAGAGTTAAAATTTTAAATTTTTCAAGAAATTTTGTTTGCTAGATACTTTGTAGTGATTTTACGAGTTTATTGGAGTTTTTTGATATATTATTTTTGGATAAAATCACTACTTTAACCAAGCATTAAATCCTAATTATTCAGATATATTTGTTATTTTTCTCATCTTTTTTCTATTTTTTAAAATGATATAAATTTAAGTTTTATCACTGGATTATAGCTATCTTATCTATTGTCGTTGCTATGATTTTTGCAAAACATATCTGTGTTAGTGTAGTATTTATTTTAATATTATTAATGATAAAAAATTGGTTTTAAAAGATAAATTTTTTATTATCTTTTTGTTCTATTTTTGCTTTGGATTTTTATGAAAATTGTGCTTTTTAGGCCTACTCAATGTTTATCTGGTATGATATATACTATTAGTGGATTTTTGCTTTGTAGATGTTTTGTTTTTTTAAAGTAGATATAATTGGTTTTTAAAATAAAATTATAAGGCAAAATATGAGATATAAAAAATTAAATGAGATATCAAAATCTTTTAAAAATGAGTTAAATCAGCTATATAAAGATATGGATCATCAAATAATTTTGCAAGGCTTAAATATAGCAAATCTACCAAATACCAGTCAAGCAAAGATAGCTATAACAGATAAAATAGTATCTCTTAGATTTACAAGTGTAGAAAATGAGCTAAAAAAACTTGGCAAAACCAAAGAACAAATTAGTAATGTAGAGTCAAATTTATATGATTTTGTGAGTAAATTTTATATAGATAGATTTTCTAATCTTTTAAAACAGATAAAAGATGAAGATATTTTAACGCCATTTGAAATGGCACTTTTAGAAGGCATTCACAATATAGGCATAGCTATTACTAATATGCAAAAAATATGGCATAAACATATAATATGTGATATAAATAAAGAGTTTGAATCTAAATTTGATACCATTGGTGATGCAATGAAATTTATAGATGATAACTATCTATATCAAAATGATACCTATAAAAATAAGTGTGATAGAGTTTATGGTGCTGTAATTAAAGGTGAAAATGGTTATAAAATGGTGCCTTATATGGAGGCTTTTTCTAGTGAGTGTCAAGCTGTAGTAGATGAATTTATAAAAGCTATAGATATTTTAAATCCATTAGCAAATAGCAAAGAGGATAAAAACTATATCAACTATTTAAATAGATTAAAAGAGGCATTTGCAGAAAAAAATAATGATAATGTTATACATAGGTGGCAAGAAGCTGAAATAGCGTGGATGGAGTGTCGTGGAGTGATTCAAATTGGACACCCTTTAGAATACTATGAAGATGCTTACACTCACGCTGTGGCATTAGAATGGGATGCAAGATTGTGTGATAGTAGCGATGTAGATGAAGGCATTTTAAAGCAAAATATTAAAAATAGCTTTAATCAAATTTATAATAAAATCGGAATTCAAAATGACAATATGGTATCTTTAGTGCATTCAAATATAGATAAAACTCAGCTTTATATATGCGCTCCTATGCTCTATTATGGTGCTGAGTTTAATGGATTATTTTCTGCTCAAGTGGTACCAAATGATGAAATGGTAAGTGCTAAATGCGGTAAAAAGATATTTGCTTTTGTTGATTTTGTATATCAAAGTAGTAAATCTAAGCCATTTATGAGGCTTGCTAGTGAAATTTTTGATAAGGAATTTCTAGATTTTGGGCGTAATATTTTATTTAAACAAGAGAAAATTTGGAAAAAAGTCTATGAAATTTCAACCATAGGTCACGAATTTGGCCATATTTTATTTATCGATAATGATAGTGAAAATTTAATGAATATTGGCGGTGAGTTTAAATTTATAGAGGAGTATAAGGCTACAACTGGCGGATTAGTTAATTTCTTTTTACATGAAGATGAGAGCTTAACAATGGCTGTTTTTGCAGAACTTATTAAAAGAAGCGTAGGACTTATAGCTTGGCAAAAGGTTGTAGAGACTAGGGCGTATTATTGTGAAGGGCTTATTCATCTTGCATTATTATTTAAATCTGGAGTTTTGAGTTTTGATGGTGCTAAGTTGAGTATTAAATTTGATAAAAATAGCTATGAAGCTTTTAAACAATTAACCATACAAAATTACATAGAATTAGCTACACATTATAGTAAAAAGCTAGATGCAGGTAAATTTCTATCCAAATTTGCTAAATTTGATGGAGAAATATATCTCCCAGTAGATTTAAAAGTATTAGATTTTGTCAAATTTTATTATGCTAAATATGAGGCTATTGGTAATGAGATTGATGATAGCAATGAGTGGCAAAATTGGCAAAATTAATGAAAAATTAAACCAAATTTAGCTATAATTTCGCGTTTTGAATTCTAAGTAGGGAATTTATCCGAACTAATTCAAACAATAATTTTTTAAGGAAATATATATGAAAAAGATTCTTTTTCTTCTTGTAGCTTTAACAGGCTTAGCATTTGGTGCTGATGGCGAACAAATCAAAGCATTTTCAGTTGTAGCTGCTGGTATCGGTCTTGGTGTAGCTGCTCTTGGTGGTGCTATCGGTATGGGTCACACTGCTGCTGCTACTATTCTTGGTACAGCTAGAAACCCAGGTCTTGGTGGTAAACTTCTTACAACTATGTTTATTGCTCTTGCGATGATCGAAGCACAAGTTATCTATGCACTTGTTATTGCTCTTATCGCTCTTTATGCTAACCCATTCTTAGTATAATTTCTTGCCCCTTTTTGGGGCTTCTTCTTTTAATATATCTTTGCGATCATGGTGGAATTGGTAGACACGCTATCTTGAGGGGGTAGTGCCGTTATGGTGTGCGAGTTCAAGTCTCGCTGATCGCACCACTTAGTAGATAATTTTATATTTTATCAATATTATTAGATGTGATTTATATTTAAACTATAATAAAATAATAGTAGTAATTTAGATTGAAGCAATTAAAGTAGCAATATTGCTACTTTAATTTTTAATTTAATTTGTTAGCGGATTGCCGGCTTTATTGGCTTTATATTTTTTAGTTACTACACCTTTTGAATTAAATTCAAATACTGCTGTCTCATTTTTATTTCCAGCAAATGGAATATAACTAATAGCTTGATAATCGTAATACCAAATTTCACCTTTACCAAAGTTTTGTTTTCTAGGTGGATAGCCAATAACTCTTTCTACATCAGATTTTGTACTTTTATTTAATCTAATTTGTTCCATAGCTTGAGGTTTTACCTCTGTTCCAGTAGTGTATGCACATCCACTTACAATAAGTGCAGTTATAATGGTTGCAAATAACTTTAACATTTTTACTCCTTAATTTTGTTGTTTCATCATTTTTTCAATTTTTTTGTCTGTTTTGTATTGACCAAGAGAGTAAATAGCCCATATCGAAGCAGGAAGCCATCCAATAAGTGTAAATTGCAATATTAGGCATATAACTCCAGCAATCGGCCTACCGATGGTAAAAAATCCAAGCCACGGGATAATTAGACATAGTAAAAAACGCATATATGCTCCTTTAATAAAATAAAAGTTGTTATTATACCCCCCCCCATCATAATAAATAACTTATAAAATTTAATTAATATATTATATAAGTTGATTTTTGTATTTTATAGATATAATTTTAAAAAACTAGGCTAATTATGAAAATTATATTTTTACTTATTTTTTGTGCTGTTTTTGCGTTAGCAAATTGCGATATATCAAGCGTTGCAACTATATATAATGAGGGTATAGCTAGTAATATCACTCACCCAATTACTAATAAAAAACCAAAAGATATTTATAAAATAAAATCTAATAAAATAGAATCAAATAAGCAATTAGCTATATCCATAAATGCAAAAGTTGATACTCTTATTAGTATTAATTTTGTAGGTGCTACAATGGCCAAATTTGATTATAAAATATCCAATACTGCTAAAAATAGTGAGCTAATTTGCAATAACACCTATTTAGATAATGGATATAAATTTAGAGATATTAAGCTAAAAAGCAATCAAAACTTACTGATAATTTTTGGAGTAGATAATGCTGGGCTTGATAATTATGAGTTTGAAGCTGATATTGTAATTGAACATATAATATCAAATAATAATCAAATCAGTTCAGATATAAGTTTTGATAAGATTTATACACAGATTATCGGACGAGAGTTTGAGTTAAATTTTATAACTAACCAGATAATAAGCGATCTTGAAATCACTCTAAACAATAATTATCAAATCTATAAAGCTACTAGTTTTAATGGTGGTAAAATTCGTGCAATTATCCCAAATTTGGATAGTTTGAATTATAAAAATTTATATTTTATAGCTAAATTTAAAGATAATAAAGGTATAAAAAAAGAGATAAAATCGCAAATTTTTACTGCTAGGCCAGCTGAGTTTAAACTAGAAAATATCCCCAAAAATTTAAAAGGCGGAGAAAGATATAAGGATATTAGGCTAATTGCACTTGATTATAATGGTGTAGTAGTTGCTGGATATAATGCTGTTTTTAATGGCGATTATATTAGGCATACCTTGCTAGATTGTCAAGCAAATATCTCTAATGAGATTATAGAATTTAAAAATGGAGTTGGAGTAATTAGCACAGATAATAAAGGGTTTATCTACCCAGATATCGGAGTAGCTAAAATTGAGTTTAGAGATGGGCAAAATAGTGATAAAATTAGAAATTTATGCATTTTAAATAGTTTTGAAAATATCGCAGACGAGCAGGGTAGAATTGGTTGTGATGCTGGAATTGTTACTGAAATTGGATACTTTGATTATGATAAAATCATACATACTAAAAGCAAATTTGAGTCTAAATTTGGATTATTTGGCACAATTGATGGCAATCTAAGCCAAAAAGCATATGATGATTTTATAGGAGTTGTAGCAAGTATAGAACTTGAGGCTAGATTGGTTGATGATACAGTAGCTAAGCTTTTTAGTGCTAATTGTTATGCAAGTGATGTAAGTTTTAGCAATACTAGCAATCTAATCATACATGCCATCGGAGAACCAAATGATAAAAATTATATATATCAAAGTGGTCAAAATATATATACTATGAGCCAAAATAGTTTTAAAAATGGCATTGGTAAGGCATTTGTAAAGCTCTCAATGCCAAAAGATAAACCACAAAATCCACTAAAAATCACTACAAATGATCTTGATATTAATCTTACACAAAGATCAAATTTAACTCAAAATACTACGCCAAATTATAGCTATATATACTATGCTAATGCATATGGTCAAAAGCTAGCACAAACTGATAATTTTCCATATTTTGCACAAATTTACTTTGCTATATATTGTGATAGTAAATGCCAAGATATAGCTAAAAATAGTGATGAATTTGCTCCTATTTTAGATAAAAATATGAGTGCAGTAGATGAGCTAAAAGACTATTTCGTATTTAAGGATTTTAATGCTTCAAATGATATAGTTGAGTTTGAAAATATATCAAATTTGCCAAGTAGTGTAGTAAATGGAGTGATGAGTATAAAGATAGATAGTGAGCAAAAGGGTGAGTTTAAGATTAAAAATCCTCATTTTGTTGGTAGGGATTTTGTTTGGGTTAGATTGTTTAAAGATGAGTTTTGGAGTGGAGTAGGTGAATATGGTAAGGTTATGGGTGTAGAGGGCAATCAAAATATTCGCTATAATCGTACTATTGAGTGGTAGAAAGTATTAAGATTTTTTAAATATAATTAATCAAATTTAGCTAAAAGGTAGATAATGAAAAGGGTAGTTATATTGCTAAATATGGGCGGAGTAGATAATCTAAGTCAAGTTAGAGTGTTTTTAACCAATATGTTTAATGATCCATATATTTTAGGAATTAAAAATAGACATTTAAGAGCTTTTGTAGCGTGGATGATAACGATGATGAGGTTAAAGCCAGCTACGCAAAACTATATCCAATTAGGAGGAAAGTCAGCTCTAGGCGATATCACACGCTCTTTGGTAGCGAAACTAAATTCCAAATTCGGTTTTGATAATTTAATCTTTGATTATGCTATGAACTATACACCTCCATTTGCATCTGATACTCTTGCAAAATATAAAGATGCTGATGAAATAGTTTTATTTCCACTATATCCGCACCACTCAGTCACTACGATTACTTCAAGTTTAGACTCAGCTAAAAGAGCTATTGGCAATCTTGACATTAAGGCAAAGATAAAAGTAGTGGATTATTTTTATAAAAATAGTAAATTTAATGATATTATAGTTAGTCATATCGCTAAGAGTTTAGGTGATGATGACGCTAGTAAAATTGATCTAATATTTTCAGCGCATTCATTGCCTCAAAAGGTAATTGATAGCGGTGATTTATATGAGAAGCATCTAAATGAACATTTAGAGATTTTAAAATCAAATTTAAATAATTGCGGCTTGAGGTTTAATAGCGTAAGCTTAGCCTATCAATCGCGTCTTGGACCTGTTAAATGGCTAGGGCCAAATTTAAGTGAAGTTTTGCCAAGTTTGAGTAGTAAAAGAGCTATGATATATCCAATTAGTTTTTGTATTGATAATTCTGAGACAGATTTTGAGCTTGCAATTGAGTATAAGCATATTGCTGATGATAATAAATTTAGCTATTATAAGGTAGTTAAAGCACTAAATGATAGCGATGAATTTATCTCATTCATCGCCCAAAATATATAGCTACTTGCACAGTTCTGGATGGCTGCGAAGTAGTAAAGTATAAGCGTGTAAAATACTTTGGGTTCTTATGTAATCTCTATCTCCGCTTAATAAAAGCCTAGATGAGATTACGCCGCTACTTGAAGAAACTGCTATAAATACCGTTCCTACTGGCTTTTGTTCGCTTCCGCCATCTGGACCTGCTATACCACTAATTGCCAAAGCATAATCAGCCCCGCTTAAATCCATCGCACCTCTAGCCATTGCTTCTACGCATTGAGCGCTAACAGCACCAAAGTTTTCTAATATCTGATTATCGACCTTTATCCAGCGATTTTTAATGCTATTTGAGTAGGTTATAAGAGATCCATCAAAGGCAGCGCTAACTCCAGGTACACTCCCAAGTGTTGCTGCACACATACCAGCAGTACATGACTCAGCAAAAGTAATTTTTTTATTATTTTGGATTAGCTTTTTAGCCAAAAATTCTACTATATCATCAGATGGTATAATCTTGCCTATAAATAAATTTGCTACACTCTCAATAAAGCTATCTATATGACCATATTTGCTAGTGCTAACTTTTATCTTGGTTAGGCCATCGATAATTTGGGTAAGTGTGATATTTACATTATAAGTAGCAGTTAATGGCTCAAGTAATATCTGTGCACTCTCTTTATCTATATCTATTATGTGAAATATTTTTGAGTTTTGCTCATTGCTACTAAGAAGTTCTGGTAACTCTTTTGTAGGTTCGGCTTTGATTAAATTTATTTGAGAGTTATTTATAGCTATCAAAAAGCTATTTTTGCTAAATTTAATTGCTTGAGATGGCATAAGTGTCTCAAATTTAAGCTCAATCGTATCGGTAGTAAGAGTAGCTAGAATTCTACTAAGAGTATAAAATCCATTTTCATTGGCACAAATTGTGATATTGTCATAGTTTTTGGTGAAATTTTCTATATAAAATGGTAGTTCTTTATTGTTATTTTGAATATATTTAACAGAGGCAAGAAAATCAAATTTTTTCTTATAAGCGGCAAAAAAGTAGTCTAAAAATGGATGATTTATTTGAAGATCTTCGCCTAGGATTATTATTAGGTTTTTCATATTGAGCCTTTAGTATTTAAATTTAAATTTAGTATAGAAATTGTTTGCTGTTTGAGTAGTATCAAGCGATAAATCAAGATATAGATTTTTATAAAGTTTAGTATTTATATAGTAGTTTGCATTATATTTATGTGTTTCATCTTGATAAAGTATTGTACCGATTTTGGTATTTTTTAGTATTTGGGCGCTAATATTTGATGAGTGAGTACATAGTGTGCTATTTTCTACTGCTTCGTCATATACTGTATTTATAGAATTGGTAAATGTAAATATATTGAATTTTAGATTATGAGATGCTGAGTAGATACCATAAAGATTATACTCTTTTATATTCTTATTTAATGTTTGAAATATATTAAAATCAAAATCTTTTATAGCCCAGTGATTAAATTTAAGAGATTGAATATTAATAAGATCAATATTGCTTAAACCTTTATTATCTTCGTAGTTTAGATTATAATGCGAAGTTAATACTTTGCAAGTTTGCATATTAAAGTAGTTTTGTGATAGATTAGAGCTTAGGTCTATAGTTGATAATGAGAGTTGAGTGGTGTGTTTATCTACCTGTGTTCTACTAAGCTCAAATCCATTTATCATTACATAGAACAAAGAAAGCAAGATAACTACTCTCAAATTCAATCCTTAAGTTTTTACATATTTTAACAAGTTTAAAATTTGATTTTGATTAAGAGATGTTATGAAAGTAGAGAGCCGTAGCTCTCTAATGGATTAATGTTGCATCGATTGCGCTTTAGAAATAACCATTGAATCAAAGATATCAAATAGTTTATTAGAGTATTCTTCAGATGTTTTAAACTCTTTTATAATTACTGGAGCATTGTTTGTAAAGTCTTTACTTGCAAGATCAATTGCTGAATTGACATATTTATGTACCATACTATGTGGCTCAAGAATTTGATTAAATTCAGCAGTATTGCCAAATATAGTCTTACCACGATCTTCGCACCATTTACCAAGACGACACATAGTATGATCTGGCATAGTTTCGTAATTTTTAGTATAAATTTGATTATAACCATTTGTTTTAAATAGCATATGGTCGATTTTAACAAGGCTTGTAAAGATATTATAAGAGATAAATCTTGCATTATGTTCTATATCTTTAGTATTAGTTACTAATAGATCAAATTTGGTGATAAAGCCTTCAATATGTTTATTTGACTCAATTGAAATAGCCTCAACTTCTTCACTTTGAGCAAACATATCGCTAGCATTTTGTTTTAGTAGGTTGATATTCATCTCTACTTCTGCAGTTGCTTTTTGAGTTCTCTCAGCCAGTTTTCTAACTTCATCAGCAACAACAGCAAACCCACGACCATGCTCGCCGGCACGAGCTGCCTCAATAGCAGCATTTAGGGCTAAAAGGTTTGTTTGGTCGGATATATCTTTGATTAGATTGATTACATTTGTAATTTCATCAACACTTTTATGTAGGTTTTCAGCCGCCGTGCGAGTTTTGTTGCTTGAGCTTGTGATCTCATTTAGAGATTCTATTAATTTGTTGCTAGATTGGTTTAGCTCAGCTATATTTGTTAGATTATCTTCTATTTTTGCAATAGAAGCACGAGATAGATCTAGGTTTTTTTCAATTCCGGTTTGGATATTTTTTGAATTGGCTTTTACGCCACCAATCATATCTTGAGCAATAGATGTAATTATATCACACTCATTTAGGTTGCTCGGACAAGATGAAAGCTCTTTAATTTCAGCACGAAGCTTACTATTTTCAGCATTTCTTGCTTCTAGCTCTTTTTTTAGAGCGACAATTTGCTCTTCGTAGTGAGAGATTTTTTTAGATTGACCAAACATAAATTTATCCTTTGTACTTGATATATTAACATAAAACTCGCTATACAAAATTAGTATAGATTTAGTATCGTTAAATCTAATTAATTGTAATATAAAAATATTTAAAAACAGATAAAATATTAACAAATAATTAAAGAAGTATTATGAAGAAAATAAGTAAATGTATCACTTTTAAATATTTAGAGTAAATTTGGGCTTTAAAGCCCAAATGTATTAGTTATTTGATTTAGATTTTTTATATTCCATTAGAATATGATAAGCTTCATCTTTGAGTCTTAATTTCTCTTTTTTAAGTGTTTCTAGCTCAAATTGATCCATATGCTCACGACCTTCTTCTACATCTAGAATTTTTTGGTCTAGGTCATTATGTTTGTTAAATACAGCATCAAAATGTGCATTTTTGCCTTTTAATTCTGTGATTAAATCTCTATATTCGTGTAGCATTTATACTCCTTTAAATTTAAAATCGTAACATTATACAAAAAAGATACTTAAACCAAGCCAATTATGATCTATAATCAGCATTGATTTTTACATAAGTATGCCCTAAGTCGCATCCATATGCAGTAAATTTACCATTTGCAATACCTAAATCACAAATTATTCGGTAGCTATCTTTTTTCATTACTGCGTGTGCTTTTTGCTCTCTTGCTTCATCTAGTTCGGGGTGATCTTTATCATATACTAGTACATCATCATAGTAGATAACTAATTTAGCACTATCGCATTCTATGCCACTAGCACCTATCGTAGATGCGATCCTACCCCAGTTTGGATCCTCTCCAAAAATAGCTGTTTTGACTAAAAGTGAGTTTGAAAGTGCCTTAGCTGCTTTGCTAGCTTCATCATCGTTAGCAGCACCTTTTACTTCAAAAGCGACAACCTTAGTGCTACCTTCGCCATCTTTGACTAAATTTAAGGCCATTTCTAATGTGATCTTATCTAGGGCGAATTTAAAAGCTTCTTTATCGTATGCACCGCTTTTGCCTGAGCTAAGTAGCATTAATGTGTCATTGGTGCTAGTATCTCCATCTACGCTTACAGCATCAAAGCTATGCTTTGTTGTAGCTTCTAATAGTTCATCCATATCGCTTTGTGGGATATTAGCATCAGTAAGGATAAAACAAAGCATAGTGGCAAATGCTGGATTTATCATACCTGCACCTTTGCAGATAGCTGCGATATTAAAGCTTTTGCCATCTTCAAGTTCAACTCTAAAAGCTATCTCTTTTTTAAAGCTATCAGTAGTCATAATTGCTCTTGCTACAGAGTCGCTATTTTTTTGATTAAGATCAAATTTATCAAATCCAGATCTGATTTTTTCTTGATTTAATCTATATCCAATCACTCCAGTAGAGCTCATAATTGGATTTATTAGCGGGGTTTTTTGATTTAAAATCTTAAAAAGCTCATCAATATCATCTACTCCATTTTGCCCTGTCATTGCATTGGCATTTTTTGAGTTTAGTAGTAAGAAATTTGATTTAAATCCTTTTTTATAGCGTTTAAAATGGACAATCGGTGCAGCTTGAAATTTATTTGATGTAAATTTAGCTGAAAGCATAAATGGCTCATCGGCTCTGATAAATCCAAGGTCGTTATCACCATTTGGTTTAAGCCCAGTGCTAACGCCACCAAAAAAGAATCCATCAACATTTTCAAGACCATTTTTAAGACTAATTATATTAAACATATTTTAGCTCCTCTGGTTTGTATTTACTAAAAATAAGACGCTTAGTAGCCCTAATACTCTCAGCTGTACCAATAACTAAAAGCTTTGAGCCAGTACCAATTAACGTATCACCATTTGGCATTGGGCTAAATTTCCCATTTTGGTCTGTGATGCCTACAATATCAGCATTTGTTAGTTTTCTTAGGTGGGTTTCTTTGATTCTTTTAAATCTAATCCAAGAGGCCTCTGGAACTTTGATCTCTTCTATATCTATTGGAGAATCTTTTTTGTATAAAAATTGCTCTAAAATATTCTCCATATCTGGACGCACGCTCATAGCTGAGATTCTTTGAGCTACTAGTTTTGAAGGGCTTACTACTGAATCTGCACCTAATTTAATAAGTTTTTGTGTATCGCTATCATTATCTGAGTTAGTCATGATAAAGTAGGGCTTTACTCTGCCAAGCTCTTTTTCATATAGTCTAACTGTAGCTATAAGAGCGATATTATCAGCAATATTAGAGCTAAGGGTTATCAATCCTTTAGCACTTGAGAGATGAGATTTTAATATGGCTGATTGAGTGTGTGGCTCATCTATTATATAGTATGGATATTTATATGTTTCGGCTATCTGAGCTAAATCCTCTCTATTGTCTATTACGACAAATGGGATATGATTTTCTCTAAACTGTCTTGAGAGTTCTATAGTATAGAGATTGTGATGACAGATAACAAAGTGATTTTTAAGCCTTGCAATCTTGTATATCATATTTCTTTCCTTTAAGATCCTAGTTAGAACCCCTTTTTTGATAACTTCAATAACAAGACCCATAGAAAAAGTAAAAAAACAAAAGCCTATAAGTATAAAAAGTATGGTAAAAAGGCGTCCAGCAGTATTTATATGTGAGACCTCAGTAAATCCAACAGTAGTAAATGTCATCCCCGCTTGATAAATTGCATCAATGAGTGTAAAATTACTAGTAATCATATAGCCAAGTGTGCCAAAAAGCATCATCAAAACTACAAATATAATTGGGAGACGGAAAGATTTTAATTGTTGGTATAGTTCGGTATTTAGATCATATTCAGGTTTGGACTCATCAGCCCAGTTGAGGAATTTTTTAATCTTTTTTATTAAAGACATAAATTCCTCTTTTATATGCTATTTTGATTGTTTTTTCATTGTTCTTAAAGTAGAAGCTGCAACTCTAATTTTTCTAGTTGTACCATCTTCTAGCATTACACGGACTGTGCGAAGGTTTGGCATAAATCTTCTTTTTGTTTTGTTGTTAGCGTGGCTTACGTTATTTCCAACCATAGGGCCTTTGCCCGTAATTGCACATTTTTTTGACATTTTATATCCTTAATTTATAAAAATTTGGGGTTAATTATATCTAAAATAACCCCAAAATTAGCTTAAAAATGAATTTAAATTAGAAAGCTGGAACGATAGAGCCTTTGTATTTTTGAGCTATAAAATCTCTGACAGCTTGGCTTTGAAGTGCTTTATTAAGAGCTTTTATACTATCTTTATTTTGGTTGCCATCTTTTACAACTAAGATATTTACATATGGACTCTCTTTAGATTCAATTATTAAAGCATCTTTTGTAGGATTTAGGTTTGCGTTCATTGCAAAATTTGTATTAATAACTGCTATATCTACATCATTTAAAGTGCGTGGCAGTGTAGCTGCTTCTATCTCTTTAAATTTAAGATTTTTAGGATTTTTAGTAATATCTAAAGGGGTGCGTAGTTTTGCATTTGTATCAACCTCTATCAATTTAGCAGATACTAATACATCTAAAGCACGGCTCTCATTTGTAGGATCATTTGGTATGCTTACTATTGCACCATCTTTTAGTTCATTTATAGATTTTATCTTTTTGCTATATACGCCCATTGGCTCTAGATGAACTCCAACAGTTTTTACTAAGTGAGTTCCTTTGTTTTTATTAAACTCATCTAAATATGGTATATGTTGGAAGAAATTAGCATCTAAATCCCCATCTTCAACTGCAATATTTGGTATTACATAGTCATTAAATACCTTAACTTCTAAGTTTATACCTGATTTTTTTAGCTCTGGCGCGATAAACTCAAGTATCTCAGCATGTGGAACTGGTGTAGCACCGACCTTTAGAGTTGTAGCAAGTGCAGAGCTTACAAGGCTTGCAGCAACTAGGCCTAAAGCAAGTAATTTTTTCATATTTTATCCTTAAGTATTAAATTTGACTTGGTATTATACAAAATAGATTATGAATTTAAAATAATATAAGGAAAAATATGAAAAAAGTACTATCTATAGCAGGCTCAGATCCATCAGGAGGAGCTGGGATTCAAGCTGATATAAAGACAATAACTGCTCATAAGCTCTATGCAATGGCTGTTATAGTTTCATTAACTGCGCAAAATACTACAGCAGTAAGTGGCGTTTTAGACTGTTTGCCTGAGTTTGTAGAATCGCAAATTGATTCAGTTTTAAGCGATATAACTCCAGATGCTATTAAGCTAGGAATGCTCTCAAATGCAAATATTATGCATTCAGTTGCTAAGATGTTAAAACAATACAATTGTAAAAATATCGTATTAGATCCAGTAATGGTGGCTACTACTGGTGGAAGATTGATGGATGATAATGCTCTTGGTGTTTATATTGATGAGCTTTTTGCTCTAGCTAGAGTAGTTACGCCGAATTTACCAGAAGCTAGTGTATTAAGCGGTATAGAGATAAAAAATATAGATGATATGAGAGCTGCAGCTATAAAAATTAGTAGCTATGGATGTCAAAGTGTTTTGATAAAAGGTGGTCATTTTGTAGGTAATGCTACTGATTTACTATATGAAAATGGTGAATTTACTGAGTTTAGTGCTATTAAGATAGATACGAAAAATACTCATGGTACTGGATGTACGCTCTCATCAGCCATAGCGTGTAATATCGCTAGTGGATTAAGTGTAAAAGATTCAGTTAAAAATGCTAAAGATTATGTAACAAATGCACTTAAAAACACAATAGCAATAGGACATGGAAATGGGCCTATTAATCACTGTTGGATTTTATAAATAAACTAAATTTAATTAAAACTAATAAATTATAGATAATTAGAGAGGCTTAACCTCTCTAGACTAAGCGTAGATATCTAATCTACCAGCTTTTAGAGCCTCATCTTGGACAAATTGCGTAGGATCAGTAATTACTGGAACATCTTTATTAGCAGTTTGCATATTTGCACCAACTATGCCATTTAAAATATCGCTCATAGCAGTTTGTTCTATATCCATAGATTTTTTCAACGCCATAGTGCTAACTGCTAATTGAGTATCTGCATTACCATTAATACCTGATAACATATGAACTCCTTATAATTTAGTCATAGATAAAATCGGCTAAAATTTAAATTTAATTATTTTTTAGTAATTTTATATAAGAAATTACCACTGCTTTGAATTATTTGAACCATTGCAATTAATATAATAACTGTATAGGCCATAATATCTGGTCTAAAGCGTTGAAATCCATATCTCATAGCTACATCGCCAAGTCCGCCACCACCTACGGCACCAGCCATGGCTGTAAAGCCAATTACTACTATTAATGTAAGAGTTATGGCATTTATAATGCTTGGTAAGGCCTCTATAAATATGACTTTAAATATTATTTGTGTTTTGGTAGCTCCATAGCTTAGGGCTGCTTCTATGATTCCATGATCTACTTCATTCATAGCATTTTCTATTAATCTAGCAATAAATGGCGCTGAGCCAATGGTAAGTGGAACAATAGTTGCAGTAGTGCCAATACTGGTGCCAACAATAAATTTAGTAAATGGAAATAGGACAATTATAAGAATAATAAATGGAAAACTTCTTAGTGTATTTACTATAATATCCAATGCGTTGTATATTGCTTTATTTGGTTTTAGGCCATTTTTATTAGTTATAACCAAAATAATAGCTAATCCAAGCCCAATTATAAAGGCTAAAAATGTAGATACAAATGTCATATATAAAGTATCAAGTGTTGCTTCAAGTAGTAATTTTGCTATCATTTTATCTCCTTTATAATCTCATATAGTGCGCCTTTGCTTTTGATAAATTCCTCTACTTTTAGTTCATCTTTTGGCTCTACATTGATAACTAAACTACCTAAAACTTTATCTCCAAGCTTTTCAAGTTTGCCCCAAACTATGTTAAAATCGATATTTAACTCTCTTGCCATATGTGTTATTATACTATGCATAGCTACATCAGGTGGGAAAAATATCTTAATATTTACTCCATCATTAGGCAAAATCTCCTCTTCACCAAGGAATTTTTTCATATTTTCATTTGGATTTAAAAATAGCTCAACAATACTTCCAGAGTTGGTTATAACTCCACCTTCAAGCAAGATAGCTCTATTTGCTATGCTTTTTACCACATCCATCTCGTGAGTAACAATAACTATAGTAATACCTAAAGTTTGATTGATTTTAGCAAGTAAAGATAGAATTTGCTTTGTAGTATTTGGATCTAGTGCGCTAGTAGCCTCATCGCTTAGGAGGATTTTTGGTTTTAGTGCTAAGGCTCTAGCTATGGCTACTCTTTGTTTTTGACCACCACTTAACTGGCTTGGATAGCTATTTGCCTTTGATTCTAGGCCGACTAGTTTTAGCAACTCCTCAACCCTATCTTTAATATCATTTTTATTCCATCCCCACATAACTAATGGCATAGCAACATTTTCAAATACGGTCTTTCTACTCATCAAAGCAAAGTGTTGAAAAATCATCCCTATATCTTTTCTTAACTCTCTTAGACCTTGCTCATTTAGTTGCGAAATTTCTTTATCAAATACTTTTAGACTGCCATCTTGATAACCTTCAAGCCCATTAATGCAGCGTAAAAGCGTGCTTTTTCCAGCTCCGCTGTGACCAACAATAGCAAAAATTTCACCAGGCTTTATCTCACAACTAACATCATTTATAGTAAGATGTTTATCATAATATTTTTTTAGGTTTTTTATGCGTATCAACTCTTATCCTTTTGGCCTACATTTTTGAAATTTATATCATCATACTTTATAGATTTTGCCAAATTTTATTTATGTTAAATTGCCTAATTCATTAACTACTTTTGCTAATTTATCTTTAGCAGCTGCTAGTCCTTGACGATTGGTTTCAAGCACATTTTGTGGTGCGTTTGCTATAAATTTCTCATTATTTAGCATATTTTCAAGCTTAGCTATCTCTTTTTCTAGTTTTGTTTTTTGACTATTTAGACGCGCTATAATAGCAGTTGTATCTACTCCAGCAAGTGGTACGAAACTTTCTAAATTCTCACTTACATCTCTAGCAGAGTTGCTGATAATATCTTCTGTTATCTCTACATCTTGACATTTAGCAAGTAGTTTGATAAAGCTTAGATAGCTACTAATATCAAGATTGCTATTTAGTTTGATAAAGGCTTTAGCAATCTTAGCATTACCTTGATCGATTGTAGCTTTAGCGCGGCGAATGCTAATAATAGCCTCAATAATAAGCTCAAATTCAGCTATAATATTATTATCTATCTGACTAGATTTTGGATATTTAGATATCATAATAGATTGGCTATTTTCTAAATTTGATCCACTTAGTTCGTGATATAGATATTCGCTAATAAATGGCATAAATGGACTAAGCAGCTTCATACTCTCTTTAAATATCATTCCTAGCTCGCTAATTGCGCTTTTATCAGCCTTGCTAAGTTCAATACCCCAATCACAAAATTCATCCCATAAAAACTTATAAACCCTATCAGCAGCATCATTAAATCTATAACTATCAAGTGCTTTTCTAGTCTCATTTACGGCAATTTTAAAACGATTTAGCATATATTTGCCAAGTTTTGTGCTAATTGCATTTTCATCAAAATCGCTAAATTTATCAGCATTCATTAGTAGGAATTTACTAGCATTATATAGTTTGTTAGTAAAGTTTCTACTTAGTACCATTTGTTCATTACTCATTCTAATATCACGCCCTTGAACGCATAATATAGTTAGAGTAAAGCGTAAAATATCAGCAGAAAATTCATCTATCATATTTAGTGGATCAATTATGTTGCCACTACTTTTACTCATCTTTTTACCATCTTTGTCTTTTACTAATGCGTGTAAGTATATATCTTTAAATGGCAACTCTCCTAAAGCATTGTTGCTTTGAAACATCATTCTAGCAACCCAGAAGAATAATATATCAAAACCAGTTATTAACATTGTATTTGGATAAAATTCACTCAAGTCGCCTTCGTTCCATTTTTGACCTTTTAAGGCATTGCCATTTCCCCACCCAAGCGTACTAAATGGCCATAATCCTGAACTAAACCAAGTATCAAGCACATCTGGGTCTTGAGTAAATTTAACTCCATTACATTTTGGACATTGTAAAGGCTCATTTTCATCAGCCCACTCATGGCCGCAATCGCAGTAAAATACCGGAATTTGATGCCCCCACCAAAGCTGACGAGATATACACCAATCTTTAAGCTCTCTCATCCAAGCATTAAAGCTGTTTATCCAATGTGATGGGTAGAATTTAGCCTTACCTTCATTGACGCTTTTGATGGCTTCATCTGCGATTTGAGATTTTACAAACCATTGCTTAGATATATATGGTTCAACTACATTTTTACATCTATAGCAATATCCAACTTGGTTTTCATAATCTTCTATTTTTTCTACAAAGCCCTCATCTTGTAACTTTTGAACGATCTTATCTCTAGCTTCTAATCTTTCTAATCCTTCAAACTCAGCACAATACTCGTTTAAAATCCCTTTTTCATCAAAGATGGTGATAAACTCTAAGTTATGGCGTTTTCCTACTTCATAATCATTAACATCGTGAGCTGGAGTAACTTTAACCACGCCAGTACCAAACTCACTGTCAACATGGCTATCAGCAATAATCTTAATTTTACGATTAATTAGTGGCAGTATAACCTCTTTGCCAATTAATTCTTTATATCTGTTATCATCTGGATTTACCATTACAGCAGTATCGCCAAAATATGTTTCTGGTCTAGTTGTAGCAACTATTACAAATTTAGATTTTTCATCGGCTAATGGATATTTTAAGTGGTATAGTTTGCCTTTATTTGCTTTATGTTCTACTTCTACATCACTTAATGCTCCATCATGAGTACACCAATTAACCATATAGTTACCACGAATTATTAGCCCTTTATTATATAGATTTACAAAGGCTTTTTTAACCGAGTTTTTAAGCCCTTCATCCATAGTAAATCTCTCTCTAGACCATGCTGGGGTTATACCTAGGCGTCTCATTTGATAGACTATAGTGC
Source organism: Campylobacter vicugnae (assembly GCF_002139875.1). Taxonomy (NCBI): domain Bacteria; kingdom Pseudomonadati; phylum Campylobacterota; class Epsilonproteobacteria; order Campylobacterales; family Campylobacteraceae; genus Campylobacter; species Campylobacter vicugnae. The sequence goes on along the minus strand of NZ_CP018793.1, from coordinate 1,024,116 downwards.
CACCGCTTTTTTCTTTCCATTCCCATGTTTTTTTAAGAAATTCATCTCTGCCTAACTCCTCTTTGGTTATACCTTGAGCTAGTAGCTGCTTTTCAACTACATTTTGCGTAGCGATTCCTGCGTGGTCAAGACCTGGTTGCCATAGGGTTTTATAGCCATCCATTCTTTTATATCGAGTAATTATATCTTGTAAAGTAAATGTTAATGCATGTCCAATGTGTAAAACACCAGTAACATTTGGTGGTGGCATCATAATGCAAAATGTTTTGCCATCTTCTTGAATATTTTTATTTCCATCAATTTCAAAATATCCACGATCTTCGCAAATTTTATAAAATTTCTCTTCTACTATTTTCGCATCATAAAATTCAGCCATATTTAACCCTTTAATAAATATAAAAAATATGCGATTTTAGCTAAATTTAGATAAATAAATTATAAAATTTATGTAGCTATAAGCCATTTTAATGGATAATACTAACTTTAGATTTTAAATTTTGAAAGGAATGCAATGGATTTTCGTATAGAAAAAGACACTATGGGCGAGATTAAAGTCCCTAATGATAAGTATTGGGGAGCTCAAACTGAAAGAAGTTTAGAAAACTTCAAAATCGGTAAAGGCACAATGCCTTCAGAGGTTATAGAGGGTTTTGCATATCTTAAAAAAGCTTGCGCTATTGTAAATAATAAACTTGGCCGCCTTGATGATGCTAAGACTAATGCTATATCTCAAGCTTGTGATGAGATTTTAGAAGGCAAACTAGATGGCAATTTCCCACTTGTAGTGTGGCAAACAGGTAGCGGTACTCAATCTAATATGAATTTAAATGAGGTAATTGCAAATCGTGCTACTGAAATTTTAGGTAGTGATTTTAGAACTCAAAAATTAGTACATCCAAATGATGATGTAAATAAAGGTCAAAGCTCAAATGATACATATCCAACAGCGATGAGAATTGCATTTGTGCTTGAGATTGCTAAGCAACTAATCCCAGCAATTGATACTTTATATGCTACACTTGATGCAAAAGCTAAAGAGTTTGCAAACCTTGTAAAAATCGGTAGAACACACCTACAAGATGCAACTCCATTAACTCTAGGCCAAGAGTTTAGCGGCTATGCTCATATGCTAAAAGCTAGCAAAGATCAAATCTTAGCTACAATTCCATTTCTTGAAGAGTTAGCAATCGGCGGAACTGCAGTTGGTACAGGTCTTAATAGTCATCCAGATTTTAGCCCAATGGTAAGTGAAGTATTAAACGATATTACAAAAACTAAATTTAGTTTTAAATCTCATCCAAATAAATTTCATGGATTAACAAGTCATGATGCTGAGGTATTTTTAAGTGGTGCATTAAATGGTCTTGGTTCAAATTTAATGAAAATCGCAAATGATATTAGATGGTTAGCAAGTGGCCCAAGATGTGGTATTGGTGAGATTAATATCCCAGAAAATGAACCAGGTAGCTCAATTATGCCAGGTAAGGTAAATCCAACTCAGTGCGAAGCTGTAACAATGGTAGCTGTTCAAGTAGCAGGTAATCATGTAAGCGTAGCAATGGGCGCAAGTCAAGGTAACTTTGAACTAAATGTATTTAAGCCAGTAATTGCTCATAATATCTTAGAGAGCATTAGATTATTAAGCGATTCTATGATTAGCTTTAATGATCATTGTGCTGTAGGTATTACTGCAAATGTAGAAAAAATAGATAAACTACTTCATGAAAGCTTAATGCTAGTAACTGCATTAAATCCACATATCGGATATGAAAACGCAGCTAAAATAGCCAAAACTGCTCATAAAAATGGAACAACTCTAAAAGCTGAGGCTATAAATTTAGGTCTTTTAACAGCTGAGCAATTTGACGCTTGGGTAAGACCTGAAGATATGATTGCACCTAAGAAATAGGCTAGTTTTATATATTTATAGCTTTTAATCGCTCACTTTGGTGGGCGATTTTAATTGATAATTTGCAATTTTATTTATATATTCTTAAATTTAGATATGCTATCTAATGTTTTAATATAACTCAAAAAATATAAAAATTAAATATTATTTTAATTTTAAAATTAAGATTTAATAAGTATAAATATATCTAAATTTTTATATTCTTATTGCTAATTTTAGTGTGATTTAGGATAAAAAAATTAATTTTTTGGCTTAAATATAACTCAGATAAAATCTGTATGATTATATTTTTATCTCTAAAATTCTAATCAAAATTTAAAATTTAATGGCGATTTTTATAGAAAATAGGGAATTTAACCCTTTTATGTTTAAAATAATTTTAAAATCTAAATTTAATTTTTATTTATTAATTTTCTTAAGTAAAATGATAGTAGAATAACACGAAAGAATTTATTTTAAGATAAATTTAATCTCAATTCAAGGAGAATTTTATGGTAGATAATCGCAATCTAAGCACCATACAAAACAGGCTAGCAGAATTAGCCAAACTTCCTAAAATGAAAGAAAATAGTTCTATTATGGAAGTATTAAGCGAGCATGGTTTTACTCGTCGTGACTTTATGAAATGGGCTGGGGCTATGACAGCTCTTATGGCTCTACCTGCAAGTTTTGCGCCGATGGTAGCTCAAGCTGCTGAGCTTAGCGATAGGCTTCCAGTTATTTGGTTACATATGGCAGAGTGTACAGGATGTAGTGAGAGTCTTTTAAGAAGTGATGCTCCAACCATTGATAGTTTAATTTTTGATTATATTAGTTTAGAGTATCATGAGACAGTTATGGCAGCAGCTGGCTGGCAAGCTGAAGAAAATCTAGAACACGCTATACAAAAATATAAAGGAAAATATGTCTTAATGGTAGAAGGCGGTATTCCAGATGGTGATAGTGCATTTTATCTAACAGTAGGACCAAAAGGAACAACAGGTAGAGAGCATGCAATTCATGCTAGTGATAATGCTCTTGCTATTTTTGCTATTGGTACATGCTCTAGCTTTGGCGGTATCCAAGCAGCGGCTCCAAACCCTACAAATGCTCAGCCACTTCATAAGATTACAAATAAACCAGTAATTAATGTCCCAGGCTGTCCTCCAAGTGAAAAAAATATCGTTGGTAATGTGCTTAACTTCTTGTTATTTGGTACTCTTCCAGCGCTTGATGTATATAATAGACCAAAATGGGCTTATGGTCTTAGAATTCACGATCTATGCGAAAGACGCGGTAGATTTGACGCTGGTGAATTTGTACAAGAATTTGGCGATCAAGGTGCAAAAGATGGATATTGTCTATATAAAGTAGGTTGTAAAGGTCCATATACATTTAATAACTGCTCTCGTGAGAGATTTAACCAACACACAAGTTGGCCAATTCAAGCAGGTCACGGCTGTATCGGCTGTTCTGAGCCAGATTTTTGGGATCAGATGGGGCCATTTGAGGTGCCACTAGGCGATAGATTATATCATACTGTATTTGATGGGCTTGGTGCTGATGCAATAAGCGATAAAATTGGTATAGGTGTATTAGCAATCACAGGTGTAGCCGTCGCAGCTCACGCACTTATCGCTACTGCAACAAAAGAGAAGGAGTAAAATATGAGCGAACAAAGAATAGTAGTAGATCCTATTACAAGAATTGAAGGCCATCTTCGTGTAGAAGTAATTGTAGATGAAAATAATGTAGTTAAAGAGGCTTATAGTGGCTCAACTCTTTGGCGTGGTATTGAGGTAATTGTAAAAGGTAGAGATCCTAGAGATGCTGGATTTATGACACAAAGAATTTGTGGTGTATGTACATTTTCGCACTATAGAGCAGGTATAGAGGCTGTAGAAGATGCTCTAAAAATAGTCCCTCCGCTAAATGCAAAACTAACTAGAACTCTTATGAATGCAGCTTTATTTATGCATGACCATCCAGTGCATTTTTATCAACTTCATGCGCTTGATTTTGTTGATGTAGTAAGCGCATTAAGTGCAGATCCACTAAAAGCTAGCCAAGAAGCATTTAAATATTGCGATACTCCATATGCATGTGGTGCAGATCAGTTAAAGCTAGTTCAAGATAAGGTAAAAAAATTCGTAGAAAAAGGTAATCTTGGGCCATTTGCTAATGCTTATTGGGGACACTCTACATATAAATTTACTCCAGAGCAAAACCTAATTGCTCTAAGTCACTATCTTGAGTGCTTAAGACTTCAAAGAACAATCGCTCAAGCTATGGCTGTATTTGGTGCTAAACAGCCTCATCCACAAAGTCTAACTGTAGGCGGCGTAACATGCGTTATGGATCTTCAAAGCCCAGCAAGATTAGGTGAGTATATGGTTAAATTCCAAGAGATGGCTGACTTTATTAATCGTGCTTATTGGCCAGATCTTGTAATGGCTGCTAAAGCTTATGCAAATGAACCAAGCGTGGTAAATGATATTGGTACGCCAAATTTAATGACATATCAAGATTTCCAAATTGGTGCTAATGAGTATCTATTTGATGGTGGATATATCTTAAATGGTGATATCTCTAAAGTATTTGAAGTAGATGAAAATTTAATAACAGAAGAAGCTACTCGTTCATGGTATAAAAATGATGCACCACTTCATCCATATGATGGTGATACAACGCCAAATTATACAGGTTTTAAAGATGCTAAAACTCTAAATGCTAAAGGCGAGATGGAAGAGTCAAAAGTATTTGATATTGCTGGTAAATATAGCTGGATTAAAGCCCCAAGATATAACTCACTTCCAATGCAAGTAGGGCCAATTGCAAATATAGTAGTAAATTATGTAAAAGGCAATAAAAATGTAGTTCCAGTAGTGGATAAATTCCTAGCTGAAACTGGCTTGCCAGTAAGTGCTGTTTTATCTACTTTAGGTAGAACTGCATGCAGAATGATTGAGGCAAAAATCATTGCTGATAATGCTCTAAAAGCACTAAATAATCTAATTGAGAATTTAAAAGTTGATGATAGCACATGTGCTAAATATCAAATTGATGCCAATAAAGAGTATAAAGGTAGATTTATAGGTAATGTGCCAAGAGGTATGTTAAGCCACTGGTGTAGAATTAAAAATGGCGTGATTGAAAATTGGCAAGCTGTAGTTCCATCTACATGGAACGCAAGTCCAAAAGATGCAAAAGGACAGATGGCTAGCTATGAAGCGTGCTTAATCGGCTTGAAAATTGCTGATTTAAAACAGCCTTTAGAGATAGTGCGTAAAATCCACTCATATGACCCATGTATTGCTTGTGCGGTTCATGTAATGGATACAAAAGGCAATGAATTAAGTAGCTATAAAGTAAATCCGAATTTAATCTAAGGGAGCAGATATGAAAAGTAGTAAAAAACATATCGCTGAGTATGAATTTAGCATAGGACTTCGTCTTACACACTGGATTAGAGCTATAGCTATTGTAGTTTTGAGTGTAAGCGGATTTTACCTAGCTTATGTATTTGTTAGTCCAGTTATAACTGGTGAGCCTATAAATTTTATGAACGCTAAATGGCGTGCAGTTCATCAAGTTGCTGGGTTTATATTGATTGGTTGCTTTATCTTTAAGTTCTATCTATTTTTCTTTGATAAACAAAGCCATATTGAAAGAGTGAGTGTAAAGGATTTTTTAGATATTAAAGTTTGGATTGCTCAAATTAAATATTATCTATTTTTAGGTAAGCATCCGCATATGCATGGGACATATAATCCATTGCAATTTGCATCTTATCTATTCTTTTATATTATTCTTTTTGTTATCTGTCTTACAGGATTAATCTTATATGTGCATGTGTATCATGAAGGACTTGGCGGATTTTTGTATGAGCCTATGAGAGTTGTTGAGACTTGGATGGGTGGTTTAGCAAATGTACGCCAAATTCACCATATCGCTATGTGGATTATCTTTATCTTTATGGTAATTCATATTTATATGGCAGTATTTAATGCTATAAAAGGCAAAGATGGCGCTATGGATGCGATAGTTAGCGGCTACAAATTCCCAAAAGAGAAGTAGATGCGTGTTTTAATCCTAGGAGTAGGAAATGTAATGTTCGCCGACGAAGGTGTCGGCGTTCATTTTATTAAGATGATTGAGAATAACTTTAAATTTAACTCCAAAGAACATAGTTTAAAATTTGTAGATGGTGGCACTTTAGCAAATCATCTAACTCCAATAATGGCTGATAGTGATTACTTAATAGTAGTTGATTGTATTGATGCTGATGGTGGGCAGATAGGAGATGTATATTTCTTTGATTTTGATGATATGCCAAAGAGCATTAATTGGTCTGGGTCAGCACACGAAGTAGAGATGCTTCAAACTATTGAAATGATGGATTTAGTAGGTGATAGACCACAAACTAAAATAATAGGTGTAGTACCTAGAAGAATTGTTCCAATGAGTTTTGAGCTTAGCGATGAGATTAAAAAATCTACAAATTTAATGGAAAAGATAATATTAAAAGAACTTTCAAATTTAGGCTTTAGCTATGAAAGGATAGATGATAAAGGTGTGCAAGATATGGCTGATGAGTGGAAAAAGGAGCAATTTTGATACTTTGCTTTGAATTTAGTTGTGCAAATGATGGCTCGGTTTTAGCGTTTTTTTTAGATTTTTGGGCTAAAAAAAGTGCTTTAAAATACTCTATCACAGCTCAAAATAGATCTATAAAATTATATGTAGAAGGCAATGAAAACGAGCTAACTAAATTTAGCGATGAGTATATAAATTTAGTTCCGCACTCAATTTTTATTGAAGAGTCCAAGGTCAGTTTAGCTGATGAATTACCAAAAAATAGCGAATTCGAGTTTGATTTTAGTTTTAAAAATATTACTCCAAATGCTTTAAAATCAGATGAAAATGAATTTGGCTTTAAAAGTGATAATATATTTATAGCTAATGCTATAAAAGATATAATGGCTGGTAAAACTATAAATTATGATGGTTATGAGATATCTAAATTTAGTAGTTTTGATTGTGATTATATACTACCAACAAATCTTAAAAATGCAGCTAAAATTTTTGTATGCGATGAAGAATCTCTAATCGCTCTTGCTAGTTTTGAAAAGCCGGTTATAAATTTGCGTACTAATGCGATATATCGTAGTAATCACAAAGACGCACCACTATATTTTGATGTTAGAAGCGCTTGGGATATCAATGTTTATAAGATTACTCAAGCCCTAAGTGAAAATGGGATAAATTTTTTATCTATTAAAAGCTCTAAAGATGATATGAAAGTATCAATCTTAGATGAGAGAATTTTAATTATTAGAGCTGGAGAGTTTATAAGAGCTAAAGAAAGAGAGTTTATAAACTCATTTGATGATAAAAATTATGCTCTTTTTGGTCTTTGTGTAAGTGAGTTAGGTGTAGCAAATTCTACAATCGCTAGAGTATTTTTAAGTCAAAAATATAGCGATTTTATCAAAGTTTATAAGGGCGAAGATGAATTTGATATGCTTAGAATTAATTTACCAAAGAGTTTTGAAGAAATTTGGCAAAAAATTTCTGAATTTGATGGTGGCGATAGGCTGCTTACAAACTATCAAAAAGAGTACAAGCTACCAAATGGCACTATAAATTTACCTAATAATTTTTATTCGCTATTTATGATAATTGATCAAATTCTAGGATACAATGGTCAAATTTTAAATTATGCTAGAGATTATAGTGGTTTAAAAGGGGTAAGAATTGATTATAAAATGAGTAGCAAGAGCGAATTTGATTGGGTAAGAGCTATTAGAAGTACGATGAGTTTTAGGCTAGCTGGCGCAGATGCGAAGAATATTAGCTTTGGCTGTTTGGAGAGTTTGGCATTTTTTTTAAGTGATTTTGGTGATATTTTAAAAGATGAGCTAGAGTGCGAAGGTATGATATTTAGCGGGAATCTCTTTGCTAATCCTGTAATTGCAAATTTAGCTTTAAAGTTTTGTAATTCAAATTATAAAAGTAAATTTAGCGGACACTATCCACTTGAGATCAATTAAGATTGAAGTTTTTGGGCTGGTTCAAGGTGTTGGATTTCGCCCTTTTGTCTATTCATTAGCTAAAAATCTTGAGCTAAATGGAACTGTATTAAATAATTCTAGCGGTGTAAAAATTGAACTTTGTGGCGATGAAAAAAATATTGATGAGTTTATATCTAAGCTTAAAATAGATCTACCTCCACTAGCTAGAATAGATAATATTATTATTAGCAATAGCGATAAAAAATATGATGATTTTAATATAATTAGCTCGCAAGAAAGTTATAAATTTGCACCGATTTTACCTGATTTTGCTATATGCGATGAGTGTAAATTTGAATTAAAAGATCCTACAAATAGACGATACAATCATCCATTTATCAACTGCACAAACTGCGGCCCTAGATTTTCTTTGATTAAAAGCTTGCCATATGATAGAATAAATACTACAATGGGTAAATTTAATATGTGCAAACAGTGCCAAGATGAGTATAAAGACCCAACCAATCGCCGTTATCATGCTCAACCAGTAGCATGTAAAAACTGCGGCCCAAAGCTAAGCTATAAGAGTTTAGATGGCAAAATTCTTGCAAATAATAAAGAGGCTCTTAAAAGATGTATAGATGATTTAAAAGATGGCAAAATCATAGCTATTAAAGGAGTTGGCGGATTTCATCTTGTTTGCGATGCTCTAAATAGTAAGGCTGTATCATCTTTAAAAGAGCGTAAAAGGCGTCCGCATAAACCTTTAGCTATAATGTGTAAAGATCTTGATATGGCTTGTGATTATGCTTATATTAATGAGAGTGAAGCTAAGATTTTAAACTCAAATTTAAAACCTATTGTTTTATTAAAATCCAAAAATAATCTACCTAAGTCAATATCTAGTGGTGTAGGAAGCGTTGGTATATTTTTGCCGCCAACTCCACTACATATAATGCTATTAGATAGATTAAACTCTCCAATTATAGCTACTAGCGCAAACCCAAGCAAAGAGCCTATTTTAACAAACTTTGATGAGCTTGCTAGTAGACTTGGTAGTGTGTGTGATTATGCTCTTGATAATGATAGAGATATTGTAAATCCAAGCGATGATAGCATCTGTTTTGAGCTATTTTCAAAGCCAATTTATCTTCGAACATCTCGTGGATTAAAGCCTAATATTATGCCTTTAAATTTAGGATTAAAAGATGCACCAAAAGGGTGCTTTTTAGCGCTTGGGAGCTTGATGAAAAATCAATTTGCTATCTATAAAGATGGCCTTATCTTTAGCTCTCCATATATTGGCGATATGGGCTCTTTAGCAGTGATTAAAAGATTTGATGAGCTGCTAGAGAGTTTTAAGAGTATTTATGGGTTTGAGTTTGATTTTATCATTGGTGATGCTCATCCGCATTTTGGATTTGTAAATAATTTTAAAGATAAAGAGATTTATAGGGTTTATCATCACCATGCTCATGCTCTTAGTGTAATGTTAGAAAATGGCTTAGATTGCGAAGTTTTAGCTCTTAGCTTTGATGGAACTGGATATGGCCAGGACGCTACTATATGGGGTGGCGAAGTGCTAAGATGTAAAGATAATGAGTTTAAAAGAGTTATGCATTTTGATAATTTTGAGCTTATTGGAGCAGATAAAGGGATAAAAAATATCTACTATCTAGCCTACGCAATAGCAAAAAAATACAATCTCAACTCACCAAAAATAGATGCCATAGTACCTCAAATTCAAAAATCTAATCTAGATAAAATCTTAGAAAATAAATTAAATATAGTAGCTACTAGCTCGCTTGGTAGAATTTTTGATGCGTTTGCTGCAATTGTGCTAAATTTGCCAGTTATTACCTATGATGCGCAGGCCCCTATGATGCTTGAGGCTTTATATGATGAAAATATAAATGTGGCCTATGAATTTGAAATAGATGAAGATGTAATTAATTATAAAAATGCTTTTATAGGCGCTTTAAATGATCCTATGGAAGTAGCAGCTACTGCTTTTATAAATGGAATTTCAAATTTGGCTCTAAAGATTGCTAAAATGCATAATCTTCCAGTTGTTTTATGCGGTGGAGTATGGCAAAATAGAGCTTTGTTAAAAAGAACTATATCTGAGTTTAGACGCCATGATATTAAATATTATCTGCCAATTAATGAACCTATGAATGATTCTGGTATTGCTATGGGGCAGATTTACTTTGGCTTAAATCTGCTTAGATATAATACTAAGCTTTAATATATAAGATTATTAATTGTTTTAAAATTAAGGAGATATTATGTGTAAAGATTGTGGTTGTAGTATGGGTGGATCGCATCATCATAGTCACGATGATCATCATAATCATCACCATCATGGTCATCATGACCATCCGGTGTTAAATGAAAAAAAGACTATTGAAGTAGTAGAGAAAATATTAAAAGATAATGATCACGAAGCAGCTCACAATAGAGCTCATCTTGATGAATATGGACTACTTTGTATAAATTTGATGAGTAGTCCAGGTGCTGGTAAGACTACACTTTTAGAAGCAACTATAAAGGCTAGTGGATTAAAAATTGGTGTAGTTGAAGGGGATTTAGAGACTAATATGGATGCAAATCGCGTAGTAAATGCTGGTGGTGTAGCATATCAAATTAGCACAGGTCAAACATGCCATTTAGATGCTTTTATGGTGCATAATGGTCTTCATCACTTGCCTTTAAATGAACTTGATTTAGTATTTATAGAAAATGTTGGTAATCTTGTATGTCCAGCTAGCTATGATGTAGGAGCGCACCTTAATGCTGTATTAATTAGCGTACCAGAAGGTAGCGATAAGGTAGCTAAGTATCCAGTGATGTTTAGAGCTGCTGATGTAGTGATAATTACTAAGATTGGGTTGCTAGAGCATTTTGATTTTGATGTAGAAGTGGTGAAAAAAGAAGCTAGAAAACTAAACCCAAAAGTTGATATAATAGAGGTTGATAGTAAAAGCAATCAAGGAATTGATAAATGGATAAATTATATAAAAGTTAAAAAAGAGGCTAGATAATGTGTCTTAGTATACCATCAAAAGTAATATCAATAGATGAAAATAATTTTGCAATAGTAGATACTATGGGCGTTAGGCGTGGAGTTAGCTTAGATCTTATAGCTGAACCTGTTGCTGTGGGAGATTATGTGTTAATCCATGTAGGATTTGCTATGGAGAAGATCGATACTCAGTATGCACTGGAGAGTTTAAAAATATATGAGCAAATAGCTAATGATATGCAAAATGGCAAAATATCAGCCGATGAAGGCGATATGGGTTTAGCAGCTTTAAAAGGGTAAAATTAATGGATTTGATAAATAGTTTTAGAGATAAAGATAAAATTTTAGCCTTAAGTAAGATAATTAAACAAAGAAGCAAAAAGCCACTAAATATAATGGAAATTTGCGGTGGTCATACGCATAGTATTATGAAATTTGGATTACCTCAATTAGTAGGAGAAAATATTAATTTTATTCATGGGCCAGGGTGTCCAGTGTGTATTATGCCTAGAAGCCGCATAGATGAGGCTATTGCTATTGCTGGTATAGAAGGGGTTATATTTTGTACCTTAGCTGATATGATGAGAGTACCTGGAAGCAAAGGTTCTCTAGCTCAGCTTAGAGCTGGCGGGGCAGATATTAGGGCTTTATATTCTCCACTTGATGTAATAAGCATTGCACAAGAAAATCCAGATAAGAAGGTTGTATTTTTTGCTATAGGATTTGAGACGACTACTCCAATGAGTGCAGTAGTAGTAGAACAGGCGATAAACTTAGGACTAAAAAATTTATTTGTTCATATCAATCATGTAACTGTACCAGCTCCAGTAAGAGCTATAATGAGTGATAAGGATGTTAAGATAGATGCATTTTTGGGTCCAAGCCATGTAAGCGTAATTACAGGAAGTGCTATATATGAAGAGCTTGCAGATGAGTTTGGTACTCCAATAGCTGTGAGTGGGTTTGAGCCTTTGGATTTAATGGATAGTATATTAAATTTAGTAAATCAACATGAAAACGGCACCCATAAAGTCTATAATGAGTATGCTAGAGTCGTTAGTAATCAAGGAAATTTAAAAGCTAAAGAGCTAATAAATAAGTATCTTGAGCCTTGCGATTTTGAGTGGAGAGGACTTGGGGTAATTCCTATGAGCGGAATGAAGCTTAGAGATGAGTTTGGTATGCTTGATGCAAGGAAGCATTTTAATGTAGAAGTAGGCGAGTCTAAAGAGTCAAAAGCTTGTATATGCGGAGAGATATTGCGTGGCAAGGCTAAGCCATATGATTGCAAAGTCTTTGGTAAGGTGTGTAATCCACAAAATCCAATTGGTAGCTGTATGGTAAGTGGCGAAGGAGCCTGTGCGGCGTATTATAAATATACTAAAAGAGGGTAAATGCAAAAGATAATGCTAGCTCACGGTGGTGGTGGGCAAGAGATGAACGATCTTATTAATGGATTGATTTTTAAGACTTTTAATAATGAAATTTTATCACAAAATAATGATAGTGCGATTTTAAATTTAAGTGGAAAACTTGCATTTAGTACTGATAGTTTTGTAGTTAGTCCTATTAAATTTGCTGGTGGAGATATTGGTAAAATTGCAGTTTGTGGTACTGTAAATGATCTAGCTATGGTGGGAGCTAAGCCTAAATATCTTAGCTGTGCGTTGATTATCGAAGAGGGACTAGATATCGCTGAGCTTAAAGAGATTTTAGAAAGTATCAAAAGCAGTGCTGATATCGCAAGAGTTAGCATAGTATGTGGCGATACTAAGGTAGTTAGCAAAGGAAGTTGTGATAAGATTTTTATAAACACTTCAGGAGTTGGCCAGATTATTAAAGAAGCTAAGGTAGAAAATTTAAAAATTGGAGCTAAAATTTTATTAAGCGGTGATGTTGGTAGGCATGGAGCTGTAATACTAGCAAGTAGAAATGAGTTAAGACTCCAAAGTGATTTACAAAGCGATTGTAAGCCTTTAAATTCTGTAATTGAAGCACTATTTAAAGCCGGAATTGAACCTTTTTCTATGAGAGATGCTACTCGTGGCGGACTCTCAGCAGTCTTAAATGAGTGGGCAAAAGCTTGTGGGTATGATATTAAAATCAATGAGGAAAATATCGCTGTAAGTGATGAGGTTATGGGAATTTGCGAGATGCTTGGGTTTGAGCCATATGAGTTGGCAAATGAGGGAACCTTTGTTTTAGCTATTGATCCTAAAGATGAGATTAAAGCGCTTGAGATTTTAAGAGAATTTGACTCAAATGCAAATACTATTGGCGAGATTTTAGATAGTAATAAAGGTAATGTAATTATACAAAATAGCTATGGAGCATCTAGATTTATGGAGCCACCAAAGGGTGAGCTGTTGCCTAGAATTTGCTAAAAGGAGAGCCAATGCATGAACTAGCTATAGTCCAAGATCTATTTAAATTGTGTGAGACAAATGCTATGAAGCACAACGCTACAAAGATAAATAAAGTAGAGATTGAGATAGGAAGATTAAGTGGGGTAGAAGCGCACTATTTACAAAGTGCTTTTGATGCTTTTAAAGCAGATACAATCTGTTCAGATGCTAAGCTTATAATTCATTCAAAAGATATTACGATTAAATGCAACGAGTGTGGTGCTCAAAGTGTGCTTTTAGAAAATGAGTTTCTTTGTCCAAAATGTGGTTCAAACTCACTAGATGTTATTAGTGGCGAGGATATGTATCTTATGCGTTTAGAGATGGAGTAAGCTTACTCTATTAAGCTAGATAGTTCATCAGTAGTGTATGGCTGATATAAAATTGCATCGCCAAAACTACTGGCTACTTCATCATAGTATTCATTATCACTAATAGTTATGATTTTAAATCCTTTAATTTTTTGCCACTCTTTTATTAAATTTAATTCACTATATGGTAGTTTTTTAAGTATTTTAGCCTGTATAAATAAAAAATTTGGTTTATATAGCATATCTGTTATATGATTTTTGACACTTTCCCAGCTTGATTCTGGTTGAGTAGATACTCCATAAGCACTTAATTGAGCTACAATAGTAAAAAATCCAGTCTGACTCTCATATGCAACTAATGCATTTTTTTGCGTTGTTATCTCTATTGTTTGTGGTTGGCTTAATTGATGCATTATGATATTAAATGAAAATATTGAGTTATTGGCTTTGATGTTAAATTCAATTTTTGAACCAATTAGCTCAACATAATTTGAAGCTATAGAGAGAAATTTATAATTGATATTTTTATTTTTATTCTCAAGCGCTTTTTTAATCTCGCTACTATTCATATGCGCCGATGTTTTGATTAAAACTTGATATTCATTTGGATTTTTGGTAGGTTTTATAGATAGCAAGATTGAGCTATTATTCACACTTTTATTGACAAAACTTAATATATTATGAGTTGCATTTGTGATAGCTTTAAAATTAGCACTAAAATATCTTGCCTCTTTTGGTGGATAGCTAAAAATTATCGAGTTTTGATTTTGAGAAGATTTTGAGTGAAGCACTTTAAAAAATAGCTCTAAACGCTCTACAATATCTCCATTTTCTACTCTATTTTGAAAAAATATTAAATTTAATTTAGCTAAGCTTTTATTTGATGTTCGAATCAGTTTTTGGCTTTTATTCTCTACTGAATTGTTATTAATGGCAATTAAAAGAACAATTAAGAAAAATAAAATACTAGATGCTATATATCCTTCTATACCAATTGCCTCACTAGCTAATAACAAATCTGCTATAAAAAGTAAAAATAAAGCTCTCATTATATCACCAACATCGCATCGCCATAAGAGTAGAATTTATAATTTTTTTCTATGGCTTGTTTGTAAATTTGTTTGACATTTTCTAAGCCTACAAAACTTGCTACTAGCATAATTAGCGTTGATTTTGGCAAGTGGAAATTAGTTAATAGATAGTTTTGTCTTTGGGGTGGATTAGCTGGATGTAAAAATAGATCACATAAACCATCTTTTACTCCAGTTCTATAAAAGTATTCAATACATCTTGTAACTGTCGTTCCTACGCCAAGAATAGGCTTATTGCTATTTATAGTATTTATCGCCTCATCGCTTATAGTATAGATCTCGCTATGCATTTTATGCTCTCTAATATCGCTAACTTCAACACCTTTAAATGTTCCAGCTCCTACATGAAGAGTGATGTATGAGATATTGTGTTTGCTTTTTAGATTTTGAATCATTTGAGGACTAAAGTGAAGACTAGCAGTTGGTGCAGCTACGGCGCCATCATTTTTAGCAAAAATACTTTGATACCATATCTCATCGCTTTTTTGATCTTCTCTTTTGATATATGGTGGAAGTGGGACATGTCCGATTGTATTTAAAATTTGATATAAACAAGTAGTATCAACTAATCTATTATTTTGATAAAATTTTACAATTCTATACTCATCTAAAAGCTCTATAACTTCACAACTTAGCCTATTGTCAAATTCTAAAATTGTCCCAGCCTTTACTCGACCTTTAATTAAAGTGCTAAATTTACCTTGACCTAAAGGTTGATTTAATAATAATTCTACAGCTCCACCACTTGATTTTTTGCCATAGATTCTAGCTTTGATAACTTTAGTATCATTAAAAATAATATCGCAATCTGGTAAAAATTCCATCAAATTACCAAATTTAGTATGCGTTATTTTATTACTAGAGCGTTCATATACTAATAAATTAGCGCTCTCTTTTGGATTAGCTGGAGATGATGCGATTAAGCTAGAGGGAAGCTCATAATCATAGCTATCTAGATCAAATATATTATTTTTCATCATCAATTTCTTCTTCATCTTCATCTTTTGGTGCTGGATTTACCATTTTAGCTATTAAAATTGATAAAGAATATAATCCAATTAATGGAATAGCTAGCATAAATTGACTAAGCACATCTGGTGGAGTCATAATCGCTGCAAAAATAAAAATCCCAACCACAGCATATCTAAAAAATCTCTTCAAACTCTCATCAGTAATCATACCAATCTTAGCTAAAAAAAATGTAACAACTGGTAGCTCAAAGCTAATTCCAAACGCAACTACGATTTTAGTAAAAAATCCTACATAATCACCAATGCTAGGAAGTGCTTGAAATAATGTTCCACCAAAATTAATAAGAAATGAAAAACCAACTGGTACTACAAAGTAGTAGCAAAATGCAGCTCCTACAGCAAACATTACTGTAGCGCTTAGCACAAATGGAATTATATATTTTTTTTCATTTTCATATAGTCCTGGAGCGACAAAAAGCCAAAACTGCCAAAAAATTATAGGCAATGCAAGCAAAAGCCCAGCAAAAAATGCTACTTTCATCGCTGTAAAAAACGGTTCAGCTACTTGGGTAAATATGATGTTGCTATTATCTGGCAATACAGCCTTAAGTGGCGCAGTCATAAAATCAAGCAAAGGCGCCCAAAAATTAAAACATATGATAAAACATACTATAACTGATAATGCACTAATTAATAAACGCTTTCTAAGTTCAATTAAATGCGGTCTTAAATCTTCAAACATTATGCCTCTTTTGTTTTTTGAATTTCATTTTTTAACTCTTTTTGGTTGGAATTTAGGTTGCTATTTATGCTATTTAATGAGCTTAAATTTGATTTTGGTGGATTGCTTATATTTGCTGGATTATCAGTTATTGTATTTTTAGGTTGTTGTGATTGATCTTCTTCATTATTAAAGTCAAAACCAGCATTTAATTTATTTATAGGATTTAAATTTGATATCTCATTTTGGATATCAGCTAGTGATTTTTGTGTTGAACCTGCTATATTAGTTACATTGCTTTTTAACTCATCAAGCTCTTCAAATGTTAGCTTTTTTCTTACTCCATCTATGCCGCTAGTTAAGCTATCTTTATACTTTTTAGCATCCTCTTTTAATTCAGCTATTTTTATCTCTTGTTCAAATGTGCTTTTAGCTCCATTTATAGTTTGTTTAAATATCTTAAAAAATTTTGCTATATTAACCATCGCACTTGGTAGTTTATCAGGACCTAAGACTATTACAGCAACAATGGCGACTATTAATATTTCACCGATTCCCATTCCTAGCATAAAAATTCCTAAATTTAAATTTAAGCTAGTATTCTACAATTTTTTTGCTTAATAGATATTGATTTTATAGTGTATAGAAGTAAAAAGCCCTAAAAAGGGCTTATGAATTATTTATCTCTTAGACCTAGTTCAGCTATTAATTTAGTATAAGTTTCATATTTAGTAACTTTTAGGTATTTTAGTAGTCTTTTGCGACGACCAACTAGTTTTAATAGACCTAATCTTGAGCTAAAGTCTTTTTTATTTACTTTTAGGTGTTCTGTTAGTTCTGCTATTCTTGTGCTTAGCAGTGCAATTTGAACTTCTGAAGAGCCTGTATCTCCACTTTTTCTAGCAAATTTTGCAACTATTTGAGCTTTTTTAGCCGTATCTAAAGCCATATTTGACCTCCTGAGCGGTATATAAAATTGAGCGGTGATTATATCATAATAATCAAAAAGTTTGCTTAAAAATAGCATTTGATAGATTAAATTTGAATTATAAAAATTTATATAGATTAAATTTAGCAATTTTTACTTAAGTTTTATATACTTTTTGCTAAAATCAAAAAATTTTTTACTATTAAAGGTGTTATATGGATTATAAAGATACTCTTTTGTTGCCGGTTACTGATTTTGCAATGAGAGGCAATTTGCCACAAAATGAACCAGCAAGATACGCAAAATGGGATAAAAATAGAGTCTATGATAAGATGAAAAAAGCTCGTCAAAATGCATCTGCGAGTTTTAATATTCATGATGGCCCACCATATGCAAATGGTCACCTTCACATAGGTCACGCATTAAATAAAATTTTAAAAGATATAATAGTTAAAACTCACTACTTTTTTGGAGAGAGTGTTAGATTTACTCCAGGATGGGATTGTCATGGATTACCAATTGAACAGCAAGTAGAGATGAAGCTTGGTGATAAAAAAAAGAGTATGAGTACCGCAGCTATTAGAAGTGAGTGTAGAGACTGGGCTAGTGAATTTATAGAGATTCAAAAAGCTGAGTTTAAATCTCTTGGCGTCATAGGGGATTGGGAAGATCCATATATGACGATGAAATTTAAATTTGAAGCAAATATATATAGAACCCTATGCGAAGTGGCTAAAAAGGGTCTTTTAATAGAAAGAAGTAAGCCTGTATTTTGGAGCTGGGCGGCTAAGAGCGCGCTTGCTGAGGCTGAAGTAGAGTATGCTGATAAAGAAGATTATAGTCTATATGTAGCTTTTGAATTATCAAAATCAGCATCTAAAGCAATAGGAGTTGAGGATGCTAAAGCAGTAATATGGACTACTACTCCATGGACATTAGTAGCTAATCAAGCAATTAGTTTAAATCCAAATGAAATTTACTGCATTACAAAAGAGAAATTAATTTTTGCTAAGCCGTTACTTGAGGTTTTAGTAGCTCAAGGCATTACAAGTGGAGAGATTATCAGTGAGTTTAATTCGCAAAAATTAGAAAATTTACACGCTATAAATCCACTTAATGGCAGAGAGTCTAAATTTATTCTTGGTGAGCATGTCTTAATGGATGGCGGTACAGGATTAGTCCATACTGCACCTGGTCATGGTGAGGATGATTATTTTGCTAGTCTTAGATATGGTATAGAGGTTATAATGCCAGTTGATGAGGCTGGGCTATATGATGAGACGCTAAAACATAATGGTTTATTGCCAGCAGATGTTGTAGATGAGTTTATAGGTATGCATATATTTAAAGCTAATGAGAAAATTATAGATCTTTTAGGCGATGCAGTAGTTAAAGTAAGTAAATTTACTCACAGCTATCCATTTTGCTGGAGAACGCATAAACCTGTAATTTATAGAGCAACAAAGCAGTGGTTTATTGCTATGGATGAGCCAAAATTAAGTGGTAAAACTCTGCGTCAGACCGCTCTTGAGGCATTAAATAGCGTGAAATTT
This sequence comes from Campylobacter vicugnae, assembly GCF_002139875.1. NCBI lineage: Bacteria > Pseudomonadati > Campylobacterota > Epsilonproteobacteria > Campylobacterales > Campylobacteraceae > Campylobacter > Campylobacter vicugnae. The sequence goes on along the minus strand of NZ_CP018793.1, from coordinate 1,005,209 downwards.
TATCCAGAAGCTGGGATTAAAAGAATATCATCAATGATAGAAAATCGTCCAGATTGGTGTATTAGTCGTCAGCGTGATTGGGGTGTGCCAATTGCATTTTTTAGAATTAAATCTACTAAAGAAGTTATTTTTGATAGTGAAATTTTAGATCATATAGCTAAGATTTTTGATGAAAAAGGTGCTGATGCTTGGTGGAGTATGAGTATTGATGAGCTATTGCCTAATGGGTGCAAATTTAAGGCTGATGAATTAGAAAAAGTTAGCGATATTTTAGATGTTTGGTTTGATAGTGGCTCAACTTGGAATGCTGTGTTAAATAGCGGTGATTATGACGCTGGTGAATATAGTGCCAGTATGTATCTTGAAGGAAGCGACCAGCATCGTGGGTGGTTCCAAAGCTCTCTACTATTAAGCTGTGCTGTAAATGAAAAAGCACCATATAAAAGCGTATTAACCCATGGATTTACTGTAGATAAAAATGGCGAAAAGATGAGTAAATCCAAAGGCAATGTAATAGCTCCAGATGCAGTTGCTAAGGAATTTGGTGTTGAGATCTTGCGTTTATGGGTTAGTTTAAGTGATTATTCAAGTGATCTAAAAATAGGCAATGATATCTTAAAACAAGTAGCCGAACAGTATAGAAAAATTAGAAATACTATAAGATTTTTACTAGCTAATATTAGCGATTTAAAAGAATTTAATTATGAATTTGGCTTGCTAGATAGATGGATTTTAGGCAAAGCAAGTGCGTGCTTTAATGAAGTTAGTAGCTGCTTTAAAAATTATGAGTATTCAAAAGGATTTAATATTTTATTAAATTTCTTAAGCGGTGATTTAAGTGGTATTTATCTAGATATATGCAAGGATAGATTATACTGTGATGCTGCAAATAGCACTAAAAGAGCAAGTTCGCAAACTGCTATGGCTTTAATAACTAAAGCACTTTTACCACTTATTGCTCCAACTCTTACATATACAGTAGATGAGGTTATGGAGTATGCACCTAGTATAATCAAAGACGGCAAAAGCGATGTTTTTGATCTAGTTTATGAACCAATTAAATTTGATAGTGTAATCGATGATACATTGCTTAGAGAGAGTAAAGAGAAATTTAATGAAATTATTGACAATCTAAAAAAAGATAAGCTAATTAAAGCTACTTTAGAATTAGAAATTCAAATTAGCAGTGATTCTATATTGGCTCTTGATAAAGATGAAGTAGCTGATTGGTATATGGTAAGTAATTTTGGAGTATTTAGAGTTGATAGTGATATTTTAGCAGAGTTTGTAGTGGGTGATAATAGATTCGTTGTTGCTCGTTCGGCTAAATTTAAATGTCCTAGATGCTGGAAATTTAGCGCTCAAAGCGATGAGTGTCTATGTCCTAGATGTGCTGAGGTGATGAGTGCTAACTGAACCAGTTGGGGTTATGACTATAGTTGTTACAATTGCGGTTTTACTAGCCGTTACTGCTGTAGGAATAGTTTTGGTTAATATATATAAGGAGAAAGAGTGATAAGTCTAAAAGAGGCTATGAAGTTAAGTTCTAGCGATCTAGAGCTACTTCGTAAAGAGCTGATTAATAAAATAGAAAAAACTAAAGAGATAGGTGCATATGTTGAGCAATTGACAAATAGTCCAATTGATGAGAGTTTTGCTGGTGTGCCAATTGCTATAAAAGATAATATTCAAGTAAAAAATTGGGCAATTACAAGCTGTTCAAAAATTTTACAAGGCTATAAAGCACCATATAACGCAACTGTAATTGAGAAGTTAATCTTAGCTGGTTTAGCTCCATTTGGTAGAACAAATATGGATGAGTTTGCTATGGGAAGCACTACTGAGAGTTCATATTATGGTAGAACGCTAAATCCGCTTGATCACTCTAGAGTTCCAGGCGGAAGTAGTGGCGGAAGTGCTGCTGCTGTGGCTGCTGGTATTGCTATTGCAGCACTTGGAAGCGATACTGGTGGAAGTATTAGACAGCCAGCTGCATTTTGTGGTTGCGTAGGATTTAAGCCTACATATGGAAGGGTTAGTAGATATGGATTAGGTGCGTACTCTAGTAGTTTAGATCAGATTGGGCCAATTACGCAAAATGTAGAAGATGCTGCAATATTATATGATATTATTGCTGGACATGATAAACTAGATAGCACTAGTGCAAATGTAGATTTTACTCCAGTGGCTCCAAATTTAAATCCAAATAGAAAATTAAAAATAGCTGTAATTAAAAACTATGTTGATGAAGCAAGCACTCCAGTTAAAGATGCATTAAATTTAACCATAGAAAAGTTAAAAAATGCTGGTTATGAAATTTGCTATAAAGAGTTAGCTAATTCTAAATATGATATTGCTGCATATTATATCATTGCTACAGCTGAGGCTAGTGCAAATTTAAGTCGTTATGATGGCGTAAGATATGGTAATAGAGCTAGTGCTGATTCTCTTGGTGCGATGTATGCAAATACTAGAGGAGAGGGTTTTGGTGCAGAGGTGCAGCGTAGAATGCTTCTTGGAACATTTGTTTTAAGTAGCGGCTACTATGATGCTTATTATATTAAAGCGCAAAAGGCTAGAGCTTTTATCAAGCATGAATATGATGAGATTTTAAATGAAGTTGATATAATCTTAATGCCAGTAGCTCCATCGGTAGCATATAAATTTGGCGAATTAAAAGACCCGCTAAGTGCGTATTTAAGCGATATCTATACAATCGGGGTAAATTTAGCCGGTCTTCCAGCTATTACAGTTCCAGTTGCAAATGATGAAAATGGACTAAATATCTCAGCTCAGTTAATAGGTGGCTCATGGCAAGAGCAGACAGTTTTAGACGCAGCTTTAAGCTTAGAGAATATAATAAAAGGAAAATAGTATGAAAATTGTAAAAAGAGCTTTGACTTTTGAAGATGTTTTATTGGTGCCTCAATACTCTGAAATTTTGCCAAAACAAGTTGATATTAGATCTAAATTTAGCAAAAATATTGAGTTAAATATCCCTATAGTTTCAGCTGCGATGGATACTGTAACTGAGCATAGAACAGCAATTATGATGGCAAGACTTGGCGGTATTGGCGTAATTCATAAAAATATGGATCTAGAATCTCAAGTAAAAGAGGTTAAAAAAGTTAAAAAAAGCGAAAGCGGTGTAATTATGGATCCAATCTCGATTACTGCTGAAGCTAGTATTAAAGATGCTTTAGAATTAATGAGCGATTATAGAATTTCAGGCGTTCCTGTAGTTGATAGTAATAATATATTGATTGGGATTTTAACCAACCGTGATCTAAGATTTGAAAATGATTATAGTAAAAAAGTTAGTGAAGTAATGACAAAAACTCCATTAATCACAGCACAATCAGGATGCACTTTAGATGATGCACAAAAGATATTTTCTACTAATAAAGTAGAAAAGTTACCAATTGTAGATGCTAATGGAAAGCTAGAAGGTCTTATTACAATCAAAGATCTTAAAAAACGCAAAGAGTATCCAAATGCTAATAAAGATAAATTTGGCCGTCTTAGAGTCGCTGCAGCAATTGGCGTTGGTCAAATAGATAGAGCTAAGGCTTTAGCTGAAGCTGGTGTAGATGCTTTGGTAATGGATTCAGCTCATGGTCATAGCAAGGGAATTATTGATACTTTAAAAGAGATTAAATCTCAAATAACTGGAGTAGATATTATAGTAGGAAATGTAGCAAATCCTAAAGCCGTAATAGATCTAATCAAAGCCGGAGCTGATGGTGTAAAAGTTGGTATTGGCCCAGGATCTATATGTACTACTAGAATTGTAGCTGGTGTAGGTGTTCCACAGATTACAGCTATTAGCGATTGTGCTGAAGTTGCTAAGGAATTTAATGTGTCTATTATAGCTGATGGTGGTATTAAATATAGTGGTGATTTTGCAAAAGCATTAGCAGCTGGTGCTAGCTGTATAATGGTAGGAAGTTTGCTTGCAGGGTGCGATGAGAGTCCAGGCGAGTTAGTAACATTCCAAGGCCGTCAATATAAGAGTTATAGAGGTATGGGAAGTATTGGTGCGATGACTAGAGGAAGCAGCGATAGATATTTTCAAGAAGGAACAGCTCAAGATAAGCTAGTACCAGAAGGTATAGAGGGTCGTGTGCCATATGCTGGTACAATTCGTGATGTGATTCATCAGTTAATTGGAGGACTTAAAAGCTCTATGGGGTATTGCGGTAGTCAAGATATTAAAACCTTCCAAGATAAAGCCGAGTTTGTAGAGATAACAAGTGCAGGACTAAAAGAGAGCCACGCACATGATGTTATAATAACTCAAGAAGCACCAAATTATAGAGTTAATTAGTGGAAATTTATAACGCTGTAGAGCATTTTGATGAGCCATTGCATTTAGAGAGTGGGCGAATTTTAAGTGAATTTGACTTAGCTTATGAGTGCTATGGCAAACTAAATGAGAATAAAAGCAATGCTATAGTCGTATGCCATGCGCTCACTGGTTCAGCTCATGCTGCTGGAATTTATGAAGGTGATAGAAAAGCTGGCTGGTGGGATGGTATAATAGGCGATGGCAAGGCAATTGATACTACTAAATATTTTGTTATTTGTGTAAATATTTTAGGAAGTTCATTTGGTTCTACTAATCCTTTGAGTATCGAGCCAAGCACTAAAAAAGAGTATAGACTACGATTCCCTGTTCTTGTAATTAGCGATGTTGTTAGGGCGCAAATGAGACTATTTGATAGGCTCGGAATTAAAGAAGCATATGCAGTAGTAGGTGGTAGCCTTGGGGGAATGCAAGCACTTTGTTTTGCTATAGAGTTTCCAAATTTTGCCAAAAGAGTTGTAATGCTAGCTACTACATATGCTACTAAAGCATGGGCGATTGCATTTAATAAAATCGCTATTGAAGGCATAGTAAAAGACCCAAATTTTAAAGGCGGCTACTATGATAAAGATGATATAGCAGCAAATGGCCTAACAGGCATGGCGCTTGGTAGAATGGCTGGACATATTAGCTTTCTTAGTCCTAGTACTATGGATAAGAAATTTGGCAGAAAATATGTCGAAACTGATGGACTTTATGAGCTTTTAGGACGATTTGAAGTAGATAGATATATGGAGTATAATGGCAATAATTTTCCAAAAAGATTTGATCCATTATCATATCTATATGTTGTAAAGATGATGAATAACTTTGATTGTACAAGACATTATGGCTCTCTTAATGAGGCTTTAATGCTTACTAAAGCTAGATTGACATTTATTGCATTTAGTGGAGATATTTTATTTCCACCAAATTTGATGCTAGAGATGCATGAGGCATTAATACAAATAGGTCAAGGCCATAGAAGTGAGTATATATGTATTGATAGTGATTATGGACATGATGCATTCTTAGTTGAGATAGAAAAGATAGAAGATTATATTAAAAAGGCATTAGATGAGTGAGAGTTTTGAAAATAAAATAGATAAAATTGAAAAACTTTTAGAGAGTTTAAATGATGAAAATTTAACACTTAGCGATAGCATAAAACTATATAAAGATGGATTAAAATTAGTAAATGAAGCTAGAGATATGCTAGAAAACGCTAAGCTAGAGATTACTAAAATAGGAGAAGATAGTGAGTAAGGTAGCAGCTTTACAGTTGCATACTTTAGCTATGAGTGATTCTAGAATCGATCATTATTTAAATTTAGCAGCTAAGGGTGGAGCTAGTGTAGTGGTGCTTGGTGAGTATGTGATAAATTCATTTTTTAATGATATTATCAAAATGCCAAAATCTATGATAAAGCAGCAAAGCGAACAAAAAAGAGTAAGCTTATCAATGATGGCAAGCAAATATAATCTAACAATTATCGCTCCACTTTTACAAATAAAAGGTAAAGAGTGTAGAAAAGTCGTAGCTAAATTTAGCCCACAAAGTATCAAATATGAAGAGCAAAATATTTTAATTGATTATCCGCACTGGAATGAGGCTAAGTTTTACTCTAAAAAAGATAGCTTTGGCGTGATGAGTTTTAGCGTCGATAAGATTAAATTTGGGGTTGTGTTTGGGTTTGAGGCGCATTTTGATAGAATTTGGGCTGAAATTGTAGCTAAAAAGGTTGATTGTGTATTATTGCCAAGCGCTTGCACGCTAAATTCTAATGAGCGATGGAACGAGCTTTTAAAGATGAGAGCGCTTACAAATAATATATATATTATTCGTGTAAATAGACTTGGCAAGACTAAATTTGGCGAGGTTGAGAGTGAGTTTTACGGGCAAACTATGCTTATAAATCCTCACGGGGAGATCGAGAGTAGTCTAGATGCAAATGAGGGAATGCTAATGTGTGATATAGATAAAAAGCTAATTACGCAAGCTCGCTCAATATGGAAATTTCGCCAAAAAGCTGAGGCATTACTAGGATTAAATATATGAAAAAAGTTCATTTTATAGGTATTGGTGGGATTGGTATCTCAGCTATTGCTAGATTTTTAAAAGAGCGTGATTTTATAATTAGTGGTTCAGATATTGCTGATAGTGCTATTACTAAAGAGCTTAGAGCCAGCGGTATGAAAATCACCGTACCACACTGCAAAACTGCTATTGAAGATCCTGATTTTGTCGTATATAGTGCTGCAATTAAAGGTGATAATGTAGAGCTTCTAGAGGCTAGAAAGCGTGGAATTGAGTGCTTATCACGCAAAGAGGCTTTGCCATTTATTTTAGAAGGTAAAAGAGTATTTGCAGTAGCTGGAGCACATGGTAAAAGCACGACTTCGGCTATGCTCGCAGCTCTTATGGAAGGTAGCGCTATAATTGGCGCTATAAGTAAAGAATTTGGCTCAAATATGAAGTATGAAGCTAGTGATAATTTGATATTTGAAGCTGATGAGAGTGATAGTAGCTTTTTAAATTCCAATCCATTTTTAGCTATCGTAACAAATGCTGAACCTGAACATATGGAGCATTATGATAATGATATTGAGAAATTTCATGCTGCTTATAAGGGCTTTTTAGAAAGGGCTAAGATTCGTATTATTAATGCTGAAGATGAGTTTTTAAGCACTATTAAGATGGATTGTATTCGCCTTGAAAAGGGTGATATAACCAATATGCAAATGGTGCTTAGAAATTATGAACCATATACAAGTTTTCATCTTAAAGGACTTGGTAAATTTGAGGCTTGGGGTATGGGTGAGCATATTGCTATTGATGCTAGTCTTGCGATATTAGCAGCAAATTCTATGATGGGACTTGAAGAAGTTAGGGAAAATCTTAAGAAATTTAAAGGGATAAAAAAGCGATTTGATATTTTAGTTGCTAATGAGAAATTTGCTCTAATCGATGATTATGGTCATCATCCTACTGAGATTAAAGCGACTCTAAAAAGTGCCAAAGAGTATGCAAGGCTACTTGGACTTGAGAGTATTACAGCGATATTCCAACCACATAGATACTCAAGATTAATGGCAAATTTAGATGGATTTAAAGAGTGTTTTGACGATGTAGATGAGCTTGTAGTTTTGCCAGTATATGCAGCCGGAGAAGAGCCAAATGGCGTGGATTTAAAGAGCGAATTTAAGGGTGCTTTATTTGCTGATAGCATTAAACGCAACGGCGATAGTATTGAATTTTTTGATAATTTTGGCGTTAAACATAGCTTAGCTAGTGGCCTTGTGATTGGCTTTGGTGCTGGAGATATTAGCTATCAACTAAGAGGCGAGAGATGAGAATTGTGCTATTTTTAGTTTTAGCAGTTGTTGTCTTAATAGTGCTAGCTATTTCTAGCCAAAGGTTAAATTGGCGCTCAAAGCTCTCTATTCTTGCGGTGTGCGTTGTATTATTTATAACTGGATTTTTATATAATGCAGATGATGAGCGACGCAGTAATGATATACAAGTACTTTTGACTGAGTTTAATACAAAAGATAGTATAGAGTGTCAAGATTACAATATTAGTAAAAAAAATTATAATTATGAATTTGGTACGCAAAGTTTTGTTGCTAAAGATAAAAGCGGTATTATAATACCGATTCAAAAATGTCTAAAGGAGAATTGATGTCAATTTTATTTGAACCAATTAAGATTGGAAATTACACAATACCAAACCGTATAGCAATGCCGCCAATGTGCGTTTATAAGGCTAGAGATTTTGGTGGATTACCTCGTTGTTTTCATAGATTACACTATCCGGCTAGATCGCTTGGTGGAGTTGGATTTATAATAGTAGAGGCTACAGCAGTATCTCCTGAGGGCTGTATAACCAAAAACGATCTAGGCTTATGGAGCGATAATCAAATAGAAGCACACACTAAGCTAAATTACGAGATTAAAAAATATACTTGCAAAACTACAGCCGTGCAGTTAGGCCACGCTGGAGCTAAAGGAACTTGCCCTGATATAGTAAGTCCAAGTGGTATATGCTTTAGTTTAGAGTATGATCACCCAAAAGAGCTAAACGCACAAGAGATATATGAGATTGTAACGAAATTTAAAGAAGCAGCCATTAGAGCAAAGGCGGCTGATTATGATATAGTAGAGATTCACGCAGCTCACGGATATTTAATTAGCGAGTTTTTAAGCCCACTGACAAATAAAAGAAATGATGATTTTGGTGGAAGTATTGAAAATAGAATGAGACTTTTAAGCTTAATATGTCAAGAAGTTAGCTCTATAATTCCATTTGGCGTGCGTATTAGTGCTGATGATTGGGAAGAGGGCGGTAATACCATAGAAGATAGCAAGATTATAGCTAAAAAATGTGCCGATCTTGGTGCGTGCTATATCAGCGTCTCAGCAGGTGGAGTAGTATCAAAGCCAAGCCTAGTTCCAGAGCTTAAGCCTATGTATCAAGCAGATTATGCAAAAGCTATTAAAGAGGTGGTAAATATACCAGTTATTGGAGTAGGATTAATCACTACTAAAGAGCAGGGCGAGCAGATGATAGAGGGCGGATACTGTGATATAGTAGCATATGGTAGAGAGCTTTTAAGAAATCCAAATTTCGCCCTATATGCAGCTGCAAGTGAAGGCAAAAACGAGCTTATAGACTTCTCATATCAAAGAGCATTTTAAGTAGTATTTTGTTAATTTAATTGGCCGTAGGTGTTTGTCATTGTCAAGGCATTATTTGTATCGCCTTGACAATCTTTTGTAATTTAAAAATTTATCTAACTATATTTGCAAAATTACCATAAAAGCTCAATACTAATATAATAAATGCCACATTTGGTATATACTCAGTTAAGTAAGTTTTAAATTTAGGTTCATTTTTTCGCATTTGGCTAATCGCATAAATTATTATGCATATAACAAATGCAAAAATATTATGTATTATAGAACTCAAATACCAAAAAACATAACTAAACAAACTGCCAAAATTCATTTCTATATTACGCTTAAAAAGCCTAAATATTAACATTAAAATACCACTAGCAACCAAACTAAACCCCAAAGTCAATCCTATTACCAGCATAGAAAATCCCTGTCCTTGGCTTAGATTGATGATATATTCACTCTCTACGCCTAACTCTTTAGCAACACTCCACGATAGAACTAAGCTCATTATAAAATAATACCCAATATAGATATAAATCCTAGCAACTCCTATTTTAAACTTTTGCACTAGATAAACTAGCACAAAACTAAATAGTATTAATATAGCACCGATACCCATTTACATATCTTTATTGATTTAATCTTGCGTAATTATCGCAACCAATTTGTAAACCCATATCACAAGCTTTGCCATAAAGCTCTTTAGCCGTAATATTATTTTGTCTTACCCCGTAACCTTTTTCATATAAAAGTCCAAGAAAACTGCAACCCACAGCATATCCACCATCGCATGCTTTTTGGTATAGCTGAGCAGCTTTTTTATAATCTTGCTTTACACCTTGACCGTCATAATATAAAATACCAAGACTACTGCAACCCTTAGCATGTCCATTATCGCAGGCTTTTTGGTATAGCTGAGCAGCTTTTTTATAATCTTGCCTTATACCCCAACCGTAATAATATAAATTCCCAAGATCATAGCAACCCTTAGCATATTCACCATCGCAGGCTTTTTGAAAGAGCTGAGCAGCTTTTTTATAATCTTGCCTTACCCCTTGACCGTCATAATATAAAATACCAAGACTACTGCAACCCACAGCATATTCACCATTGCAGGCTTTTTGGTATAGCTGAGCAGCTTTTTTATAATCTTGCTTTACACCCCAACCGTAATAATATAAATCCCCAAGAGAATAGCAACCCTTAGCATATCCACCATCGCAGGCTTTTTGGTATGGCTGAGCAGATTTTTTATAATCTTGCTTTACACCCCAACCGTAATAATATAAATTCCCAAGATCATCGCAACCCTCAGCAATTCCATTATCGCATGCTTTTTGGTATAGCTGAGTAGCTTTATTATAATCTTTGTCTTTAAAATATAAAATCCCAAGAAAACTGCAACCGATAGCATATCCACCATCGCAGGCTTTTTGTAAGAGCTGAGTAGCTTTATTATAATCTTGCCTTACACCTTGACCTTTATAATATAAATACCCAAGATCATAGCAACCATTAGTATATCCACCATCGCAGGCTTTTTGGTATAGCTGAGCAGCTTTATTATAATCTTGCTTTACCCCTTTGCCTTTATCATATAAACTACCAAGAGAATAGCAACCAAAAGCATTTCCACCATCGCAGGCTTTTTGAAAGAGCTGAGCAGCTTTATTATAATCTTGTCTTACACCTTGACCTTGATAATATAAACCACCAAGATGAATACAAGATGCCATATCACCTTTATTGCAATTAGTTTCTAGTTCTTTTGGATTGAGATTAGAATCTTTAGCTACACCTATGCTAAAAAGCAGCATAATGATTATGGCGATTTTTTTCATGATTTTTCCTTTTAATATAGTATTTTAAGGATTGATTGTAGTGAATTTGAACTTAAGCATTTATATATTTTATCAATATAATTAATATTTTAGTTAAATTTAATTTTTAAGAGTTTAGCAATGGCTAAATATAGTCAATTAGAAGCAATGTAATAGAGATTAATCTAAGCTTAAATTTTAAAAATATCAAATTTAATACTCAAATAAAATTTAATTAAATATTATGTATAAAATATAGATTGGGTGATAAAAATGATAATAATAAAAAATTTAAAGATCAATTTTATAATTTTTTTAAAATCAAAGATTAAATTTAATTAAATTTTTATATTTATACTTTATCTATATTTTATTTACTTATTGTTATAGGGGGGGGGTAAAATGTTCATCTAACTTAAATATCATTAGGAGTATAGATGAAAAAAATTGTAATTAGTACAATGGTTGTAGCTACTTTGTTTTCTACATTGTTGATGGCTCAATCAGAGAAAAAAGAGGACTCAAAAGTGGATAAAATCGTTGATAAAATGAGCGATAAAGTCGTTGATAAGAGTTCAGATATGATAGATAAAGTCTCTGATAAACTACTAGATAGTTTATTTAATTAATTTTATAAATAGACTTTTTAGTCTATTTATCTCTCTGTTTAAAAATCCTAGATAAATTACTTCAAGTTTAAATTTGTTTTAAATGCAAGCTCCCTAAGAAGAAACTCTTAGGGAGTGTATAATTATTTTACAGTAGCTAATTTGCGTCTCATATATGCGATTTTGCTTTGTAGTGGTAAGTGTTTAGGGCAGTTATCTTCACAGCCTAAAAGACTCATACAACCAAACATGCCATTATCATCGCCTACTAATTCATAGAAATCTTCATCTGTTCTATTATCTAGTGGATCGACTTTAAATCTAGCTACACGGTTTAGACCTACAGCACCGATAAAATCAGGTCTCATAAGAGCAGTACCACAACTTGCTACACAGATACCGCACTCTATACATCTATCAAGTTCAAATGTCTCTTGAGCTGCATCTGGATCTACTTTTTCTTCCATTTTGCTAATATCTGTAGTATGATTTGAGTGAATCCAGCTTTCAACTCTTTTACTCATATCATTCATCCAGTTACCTGTATCAACGCTTAAGTCTTTAAGTAGTTTAAACGCAGGTAGTGGCATAAGCTCGATAACGCCACTTGGATAATCTTTTGTTAGAGTTCTACAAGCTAGTTGCGGGCGGCCATTTACAACCATACCACAACTACCACATATACCAGCACGACATACAAAGTCAAAGCTAAGACCTGGATCGAATTTTTCGCGAATTTGATTTAACGCGATAAAAAGAGTCATACCATCTGTCTCTTCTAGTTCATACTCTGCAAAGTGAGGTTTGCTTACTTTGCTTAGTGGATTGTATTTGAATGCTCTAATTTTTATTTTTCTACTCATAGCCTATACCTGCTCTTTCGTTTAATGCTTTATATTTTGGTTGAAGTTCATAGTGCATTAATGCATCTTGAATTTCATGTCTATTTTTACCTTCAGCTTCAAGTTTTGCTCTAATAGCATCAACCTCTTCTTGGCGTTTAGCTGATAGTGGGTTTTCTATGATGTTACCTTTAGCACCATATCCACGGAATGCTGGCGGCATTTCCATTTTCATGATATCTAACTCTTCATATTCTAGTGTTGGAAGAGTATCGCCTTCTTTCCAGAATGCAAGAGTTCTTTTACACCAGTTAGCATCATCTCTTTTTGGATAATCTTCTCTATAGTGAGCGCCACGGCTTTCAGTTCTTTGAAGAGCGCCATAAGCTACACATAGAGCAAGTTTAAGCATCATAGGCACACGGTAAGCCTCTTCAAGCTCAGGATTTCCAAATAGCTCTTTATTAGCTAGTTTAACATTTGTACTCTCTTTATATAGCTCTTCAAGCTCTTTTACAGCTTTAGCAAGGCCATCGCCAGTTCTAAAGATAGCTACATGTTCCCACATGATATCTTTCATTTTATTTTTGATTTCAAATACATTGTATTTGCCATCTTTGCTTAGTAGCTCATTTAAGTAGTTTTGAGTTTTATTTATGAAGCTTTCGATTGTTTTTGTTTGAACATCTATCTCATTATTATCGCAATATTCAGCAAAATAATCACCAATAATCATACCACTTACAACTGTTTCAGCAACGCTATTACCACCTAAGCGGTTAAATCCGTGCATATCCCAGCAAGCAGCTTCACCACAGCTAAATAGACCTTTTAGTGTTTGGCTCTCTCCAGTTGGTTTTACACGGATACCACCCATTGAGTAGTGTTGCATAGGTAGAATTGGAGCCCAACCTTTTGGACCTTCATTGGCTGGATCTATACCATTGAAGATTTGACAAATTTCTTGAACATCTCTTAGATTTTTTTCGATATGTTCGCGACCAAGAATACTAATATCTAGCCATACGTGTTCGCCATATGGGCTTTTTACACCTTTACCATTTCTGATATGTTCCATAATACGGCGACTTACAACGTCACGGCTTGCTAGTTCTTTTTTCTCTGGTTCATAATCAGGCATAAAGCGATATCCATCAACATCACGCAAGATACCACCATCACCACGGCAACCTTCAGTTAGTAATATACCACTTGGTACGATTGGAGTTGGGTGGAATTGAACTGCTTCCATATTTCCAAGTCTTGCAATACCAGTTTCAAGCGCTATAGCAGCACCGATACCTTCGCAAATTACAGCGTTTGTAGTGTGTTTGTAAATTCTACCATAACCACCAGTTGCAATTAGCGTACCTTTAGCTACATAAGCTGTGATTTCGCCAGTTACTAGATCACGTACAATCGCACCATAGCAGCGATTATTTTCATGAATTAGAGCGATAGCTTCTTTGCGGTCGTGAATTTCTACATTGCGTTTTAAAGCTTCATTTGCTACACCAAATAGCATTGTATGGCCAGTAGCATCAGCAGTAAAGCATGTTCTCCATTTTTTTGTACCACCAAAGTCACGGCTATGGATTAGACCATGTACGCTCTCTTTTTCATCAATTGTAGTTTTTTGTGCGTTTATGATAGCACTTCTTTTACCTTTTGTAATTCTAGTCCAAGGCACACCCCAAGATGCTAATTCACGGATAGCTTTTGGTGCTGTTTGGACAAACATTCTAGCAACCTCTTGATCGCATCCCCAGTCGCTACCTTTTACAGTATCTGCAAAGTGAACATCCTCATTGTCGCCTTCACTCATTTTAGAGTTACCAAGACTTGCTTGCATACCACCTTGAGCAGCTGCAGAGTGACTTCTTTTTACAGGACATAGACTTAAAACTACAGTGCTAAGACCCTTATCAGCAGCAGCTACAGCAGCTCTAAGACCAGCTAAACCACCACCAATTACTAATGCATCATAATATTTTACGTTCATATATATACTCCTAGTTCATAGCGATTTTAAGAAATGCCCCAAGGCTTAATAGTCCAAGAGCTATAAAGAATACGCTTAAAATCCATTTAGCTTTTTTTAGATTTTTACGAGTTGCTTTAGCATCTTTGCCTTCAAACCATCCCCATTTTACGCATAGTCTATATAGACCAATACTACCATGAAGCTCAACAGCAAAAAGTAATACTAGATAGAATAACCACATAAAATGGCTATAAACACGCTCAGCAGAACCAAGTGTACCATCAGCCATTAAGCCGATTTGATCTGAATTTGTGATGATGATGATAAGGTGTGCTGAACCAAGGAAGAACATGATAAATCCAGTACAAGCTTGAACCCACCAAAGTGTTGTATCTTCGTGTTTCATACGAACAGCATGAGCGCGATATACTTGCCATTGACGGAAGTTAATTGGCATTTTTCTCATACCAAGTGCAGCATGAACAAAGAAAATAACAAGTACACAAGCAGCTATAAAGCTAGTTACATAGCTCATATGCGGGCTATCATACATAAATCTAAGCTCTAAAACATGCACAACTTGGTTATAAACATCTTCACCAAATAGTATGGTAGATACAAACAGCATATGTGCCCACATAAATAGTCCTAGGACTAACCCAGTTCCACTTTGAATAAGATCGAGTTTTGCAGGAATTCTACTTTTCTTGCGATCCTCGCTTATACCAAGAAACCCTTCGATTTGCTTACTCATAAGCTCCCCTTATATTGTAAATTTGAACGAATCAACTGAAATTATACATTAGTTAAACTTGATATATTATTAAATTCATCTATTAAATTATAATCAAAAGTATCTATTTTTAGGCTTTTGAATCGAATTTTAAATAACAACTTAGATAATATTTTGATTTATTTGGTATTTAAATTTAGTTAAATTTAATTTTATTTTAAATCTATTTTAATAATTATTATCATATAATTCCCGCGTTAATTTTTTTTCAAGGTGAATTTATGAATAAAAAATATCTACTTTCCATAGCTGCGTTAGCATGTATATCAAACTATGCTATAGCTAGTGATAAGTATGCATTAGATGAGGTGGTTGTTACAGCTTCTGGGTTTTCTCAAGAGATTAAAGAAGCTCCAGCGACAATGAATGTCATTACCAAAAAGGAATTAGAAAGAAAGCCATATAGAGATGTGGCTGAGGCTATATCAGATATACCAGGAGTTGATATCTCAGCACCTGGCAAAACTGGTGCGAATAATATATCTATACGCGGTTTAGGTAATGGATATGTGTTAATTTTAGTCGATGGAAGACGTTCAGGTATTAGTGGCGATATAGGGCCAAATGGATTTGGTGAGGTGATGAACGCATTTTTGCCTCCACTTTCTAGCATTGAAAGAATTGAGGTTATCAAAGGTCCTATGAGTACTCTATATGGCTCAGAGGCATTAGGTGGCGTGGTAAATATCATCACTAAAAAGGTTAGCGATGAGTGGGGCGCTTCATTTGGATTAAATACCTTAATAAATGAGGATAATCAGTGGGGAAATTTATATGGATTTAATATCTATGCTGATGGTCCATTAATAGATAATAAATTAGGCGCTACATTTAGATATGCTCAAAGCTATAGAGAACAATCAAATGTAATATATAGAAATGAACATGGTAAAGAATTAGATAGAAGTCAAGGTGAAAGCCCAACAAAGGCTAATAACTATAATATAGGCACAAGATTAAACTATATGCATGATGATGCAAATACATTTACATTTGATATAGATTATGCTAGAAATCATTTTGATAATAGAGAGGGGCAGCTTGGTACAGTAGGAGCAAAAGGCGGCTATGAACCAACTATGGATGTAGAAAAATTAGTAACCTATTTAACGCATGAGGGTGTGTATGATGGATTTACTATAAATTCAGGTATCCAATATAACCGCGTAACTAATGATAGTAGATTAGTTGTAGCACAAAATCCATATAGCGGGCAAAATAGAGATATATTAGCTCAAGACTATATAGCTGATACTAAGGCTGTGATTCCAATTGGTCAAAGCAATATATTAAGCGTTGGAGCTGAGTATAAACTAGAAAAAATGCAAGATAAGATAGCTAGTCCAAGCAGATTTAGCCAGTATGCTATAGCGGCATTTGCTGAAGATGAGTATTCGATATTAGAAAATCTAAGATTAACACTAGGTGCTAGATATAACTATCATGAGATATTTGGTAATAATATATCTCCAAGAGCGTATCTAGTCTATAATCTAAATGATAACTTCACATTTAAAGGTGGTGTATCAACAGGCTTTAAAGCTCCTACAGCAAATAGGCTAATAGCTGGAGAGTATAACTATAGCGGTCAAGGAAAAACCCCAGTATATGGTAATCCAGATCTAAAAGAGGAGACATCGATAAACTATGAATTGGGTATGGGCTATAGCGATGATATATTTGATATGGCTGTAACTGGATTTATCACTGATTTTAAAGATAAAATTTCAAGCACATCATACAATCAAGGCGAAGCTATACCTAATATAGGAAATTGTAACGCAAGTGCTACTGGAGGTAGCTCATGCTCTCAAGCTATAAATCATGGTGAAGTGCAGTATATGGGCGTAGAAGTTAGCGCTGGACTTAGACCTATTAGTGATATGAATCTAAATTTATCCTATACATATCTAGATACTGAGATTAAAGATAGCACTACTAAAGATAGCGTAGGCAAACCAGAAGAGGGAAGCTTAAAGCATAATATAGTAGCTAAAGCTGACTACTCAATAACTAAAAAAATTACTCCATGGATAAAAGGTGAGTGGCAGATAGATAGATATATGGGAAATAAAAATATAGATAGAGAGTATTATCAAAATGTATTTTTAGCCTCTTTAGGCGCTTCATATGAGATAAATAAAAATTGGAGCCTAAATGCTGGAATATATAATCTATTTGATAAAGATTTTACAGATGGATTTGAAACTTATAAAAACAGAGGTAAAGATGCATATGTAAATACATATGATAGAGTAGATGAAGGTAGAAGATACTATCTATCACTAAATGGTAGATTCTAAAAGATAGTAGGGCTAGTCCCTACTACTCATCTAATGTTCTTACTATTAGACTATCTGGTAAATTTAGTTCATTTAAAATTTCAATCTCTTTTCTTCTCATCTGTCCATCATCGTTTTCATGATCATATCCAAGAATATGTAGCAATCCGTGAGTAAAAAGTAGAGCTATCTCTTCATCTATTGTGTGTCCTAATTCATTAGCTTTAGTCATTGCTAGGTCTGTATTTATAACTATTGAGCCAATTGGAAAGTGTGGTATATAGTGCAATGGAAAGCTTAACACATCTGTGGTTTTGTCTATTTTGCGCTCTTTTAGATTGATTTGGTGCATAGTTTGAGAATCTACTAGTAGCAGTTCTATATCAGCATTTGTGAGCTTTTGTGCGATTATATCTAGAATTTGAGGATAGTTATCTTCGCAGATTATCATTTATAGCCTTTTTTGTAGATTGATTTGAGAGTAAGCTGGTGGAGAGTTCTCCACCATAGGAATTATTTATAAGCTTTTATAGCAGCGTCTAAGATAGCCTCAGCTTTGCTAGCATCTTCAAAGCCTTTTACTTTTACCCATTTATTAGGCTCAAGCATTTTATATGTTTCAAAGAAATTTTTGATCTTATCAAGAGTAGCTTTTGGTAAGTCATCTATGCTTTTGATATCTTCATATCTAGGATCGATTTTGCTTACTGGCACAGCTAGAAGTTTCTCATCCATACCGCTCTCATCTTCCATAACTAAAACACCGATTAAACGGCAAGGTATCACACTACCAGCTTGAAGTGGATACTCATTAAGAACTAAAATATCAGCTGGATCGCCATCATCGGCTAGAGTTGATGGGACAAAGCCATAGTTAGCTGGATAGAACATTGCAGAGTATAGTACGCGATCTACTACTACTGCACCACTATCTTTATCAATTTCATATTTAATATTTGATCCGTATGGGATCTCAATTACTGCATTTAGTTTATCTGGATTACTACCAGCTTTGATTTTGCTTATATCCATATTTACTCCTTAATCATAGTATTTAATAAATTTGCCATATCACTAACAATCTCTTCTATTGTGCGTTCGCCATTGATATTGCGTAGTAGAGATTTAGAGCTATAAAAATCTCTAATCTCTTTAAGAGGGCCTAGATATACTTTCATTCTATTATTAAAGACTTCATCATTATCATCTGCGCCTCTGGCTCTACCTAGGACTCTTTCTCTAGCTACATGCTCGCTTACGTCTACTTCTATAACGCCTGATAGCTCTACATCATCAGTATTAGCTAGAACTTTATCAAGCTCCATCATCTGCTCAACGCTTCTTGGATAGCCATCTATTAGGATATAATCAGTAGGGCTAGATTTAATAGCTGATATTATAGTATTTACAACTACATCTAATGGGACTAAATTTCCTTTTGAGATGAAGCTATCTATCAAACGGCCTAGATCGCTACCGCTAGCTACTTCAGCTCTTAATAGATCGCCAGTTGAGTAGTGGCTAAATTTGCTATCATTTGCAGCGATTATACTAGCATCAGTTGTTTTACCGCTACCTGGAGCACCGATTATTAAAAATAGTTTTTTCATTATTTATCCTTTTCTCTTAATCTTAAACCTAGATCCCTTAATTGATGAGTATCTACGCTGCTTGGGGCTTGTGTCATTAGACATGAAGCTTTTTGAGTTTTAGGAAATGCTATTACATCACGAATGCTTGATGAGCCAGTAGTTAGCATAATAAGTCTATCTAAACCAATGGCAAATCCACCATGTGGAGGCGCACCAAAGCTAAGCGCATCTAATAAGAAGCCAAATTTCTCTTTTTGTTCTTCTTCGTCAATTTTAAGAAGCTTAAAGACCTTTTGTTGGATATCATTTTTATGAATTCTAATACTTCCGCCACCTAGTTCTACGCCATTTAATACAACATCATAAGCGATACTTGTGATATCTTCTAAATTTGGCTCGTCTGGATTGTTTGGCATTGTAAATGGGTGATGCATAGCTGAGTAGCTTCCATCATCATTTTGCTCAAACATAGGAAAATCTACTACCCATAAGAACTCTAGTGCTTTTTCATCTATAATGCCTAACTCACCAGCTAAGAAAATTCTAAATCTTCCCATATAGTCTAGAACTGTCTTTTTATCGCCAATTCCAAAAAATACAACATCTCCAACTTTAAGATCGCATCTAGATACGAGTTCATTAACTTGTTCTTGTTCAAAGAATTTAACAAGCGGCCCTTTTAATCCATCTTCTTTAACTTGGATAAATGCTAGACCTTTAGCACCAAATTTGCGTACAAACTCTTCAAAGCGTTGCATTTGACGCTTACTAAAGATATTATCACCATTTGGAACTTTAATAGCTTTGGCTCTATTTTTGTGTGGATCTTGTGCTGGAGTGCTAAAAATTTCATTATTTGATTTAGCAAAGATATCTATTACATCAATCATAGCTAGATCAAATCTAAGATCTGGCTTATCACTACCATAAAGCTCCATAGCATCTTTATAGCACATTCTTTTAAATGGAGTTTGGATTTGGTGACCACAAGCTACAAATATATCTTTTAATACCTCTTCACCAACTTTAATTACATCTTCTTGATCACAAAAACTCATCTCAACATCTATTTGAGTAAATTCAGGTTGGCGATCAGCTCTTAAATCCTCATCTCTAAAACATCTTGCAATTTGAAAATACTTATCAAATCCAGCACACATTAAAAGTTGTTTAAATAGTTGTGGGCTTTGAGGAAGTGCGTAAAACTCACCAGGATGTACGCGACTAGGAACTAGATAGTCTCTAGCACCTTCTGGTGTAGCACGAGTAAGCATAGGAGTCTCAACTTCTAAAAATCCAAGTCTATCTAATGCATTTCTACAAGCTATGCTAGCTTTAGAGCGAAGTTGGAATTTATTTAGGCTCTCTTCATTTCTTAAATCTAAAAAGCGATATTTAAGCCTGATATCTTCGCCGACATTATTATCACCAACGACAAAAGGCAGTGGAGCGCTCTCATTTTCAATGATTAGCTCATCGATTACTACCTCTATTTGGCCAGTTTTTAATCTTGGATTTACTAGTCCTTCGCCTCTGGCTCTTACTTTTCCACTAGCTCTTAAAACATACTCATCTCTAACTTTTGAAGCTATATCGTGAGCTGATTTACTATCTGCTGGATCGCATACAAGCTGTATAAGTCCACTTCTATCACGCAGATCTATAAATATAACGCCGCCGTGGTCACGATATGAATTTACCCAACCACATAGACTCACGCTTTTACCGATATCTTTTGCGTCTAAGTCGGTGCAGTAATGACTCCGCATATTAATCCTTTCGTTTATAAAAAGCCGCCATTATACATTAAATTTTATAAAACTTTTATTAGAGATTTTTATTAGTAATTAGCTAAAGTTAAATTTAGGCTTTTAGATATACTTTATATTATATTTTTTTGTGTAGAATTTTGATTTTTGGAGAGTATTATGTCTGAAATTCATAAAAATTTAAATACTATAGCAATTACAACAAGAGACCCAATAGAGCAAAAAGATGCCTTAGTTAAAATTATTAAGATTATTAAAAGTCGCTCAATTGATGTTATATTTGAATCGCATGTAGCTAGTAGTCTTGGTGTGCAAGGATATGAGTTTGATGATCTAACTAAAAGAGCTAGAGTTATTATCTCTTTAGGTGGCGATGGTAATTTTATTGCTACATGTCGCAAGGCAGCTAGGAGTGGAGCTTATGTATATGGTGTGCATACTGGGCATTTGGGATTTTTGACTGATTCAACTTTAGATGGATTTGGTGGATTTTTAGATCAATTTTTGGCTGGAATTTATGATGTTGAACGCCCATATATGCTTAGGGCAAATTTTAATAAAAATGGTAAAATTACTACCAAACTCGCTTTTAATGATATAGTTTTAATGCGTAAAAAGATAGATACTACATCGCATATTGATGCGTTTTTAAACTCAAAGCATTTTAATTCATATTTTGGTGATGGGGTGATAGTTAGCTCTGCGATGGGTTCAACTGCATATAATATGAGCGCTGGCGGGCCAATTATTTACCCTTTATGTGATGCATATAGCGTAACTCCAATTTGTTCTCATAGTCTAACTCAAAGACCGCTTGTCTTGCCTAAAGAGTTTGGACTAGAGTTTAGAAGTAATGATGATGTAGTGGTGCTAATAGATGGTCAAGATAGATTGGATTTGATTGAATTTGATAGTGTAGATATTAGCGTTAGCGATATTAGAGTTAATCTGCTTAGACATCAAGGAAGGGATTACTTTGGCGTGTTAAAAGAGAAATTAAGATGGGGGCACCAGTGATAGAGAGACTTTATCTAAAAAATTATTTAAGTTTTGATGAATTAGAGTTAAAATTTGGTAATGGACTAAGTGTATTTACTGGCGTTAGTGGTGCGGGTAAAAGCGTCTTAATGGGGGCAATTTTAAGTGTTTTTGGTTATAAAGATAGCGAGGCTAGACTCATTGAGGCTGATGTAGAGTGCAAGTTAGGATTAGATGAGTTTGGGATAGAAGAAGATGATATAAACTGCTTTAAGCTTTTAAAAGATAAAAGCACAAGATACTTTATAAATAATCAATCGATATCTAAAAAAAATCTAAATTTAGTTGCTAGTCGCCATTTAAAATATTTAAGCGCGAAAGATATTACAGAGTTTGAAAATAGTAGATTGCTTAATCTTTTAGATATTTTAGCTAGTAAAAAATCTAAAAATCATAATCAGAATTTAATCAAATTTAAAGAGAAATTTGGTGAATTTTTGAGCGTTAAAAAAGATCTAGATAAGATAAATGAAGAGGAAAAAAAGATCGATGAGCTTAGAGATTTTGCTAAATTTGAGATAGAAAAGATCGAGCAAGTTTCTCCTAAAGTAGGAGAATTTGAAGAGCTTAATGCTATTAAAAAGCGTCTTAGTAAAAAAGATAAGATAGAAGAGGCTTGGAATAAAGCTGAAGTGATATTTGCCTATGAGAAGGCAGTAATGGACGCTTTGCATATTAGCGAGATTGATAGTGGATTTTTTAGCGATGCATTAAATGAGCTTAAAATAGCTAGAAGTAGTGTGGATTTTGATGAGTTTGAAGGATTGGATATTGAGGAGATTTTAGATCGTATAGAGAGTCTAAATGCTCTAATAAAACGATATGGAAGTATAGAAGAGTGTCTAGAGATATTAAAAAAAAGAAAGAGTGAATTAGCCCATTATGAAAATATAGAGTTTCAAAAATCTGATTTAGTATCTAAATTTGCAAAATTATCAAATGAGCTTAAAAGCTCTTCAGAAGCTATAACAAAAGAGCGTTTTAAAGCTATAAAAGAGTTAGAAACTATGATAAATAGCTATTTAAAAGATCTATATATGGATAGGATTGATATGGATTTAAATAGTAAAAATTTAGATATAAATGGCTCTGATTTAGTAGATATAAATTTAAATAGCTCAAATTTAAAAACTCTAAGTAGTGGAGAGATAAATCGTTTAAGATTAGCATTTATTGCTAGTGAAGCTAAGATTAGCGGTCTTGGTGGAGGAGTGTTAATCCTTGATGAGATAGATGCAAATTTAAGCGGTAAAGAGGCTATGAGTATTGCAAATGTATTGATAGAACTATCAAGCTTATATCAAATTTTTGCTATTTCACATCAGCCGCAACTTAGCTCTAAAGCTCATCACCATTTTTTAGTACAAAAAAGTTCAAAAGGCTCTACTGCAAAAGAGTTAAATATTGATGAAAGAGTAATGGAGTTATCGCGTATGATAAGTGGCGAGAGTATAACACAAGAGGCAACTGAATTTGCTAAGAAGTTATTGCTTTAATAACTCTTAAAGTCAAATTTTAGTATAATCGGGCCTTAAAAATATTAATATGGGGTTATAATGCGAGAGAGAGTCCTTATAGTAGAGGATAATAAAGCCTTAGCCAAACTAATAGCTAAAAAGATGGACGCTAATGTAGATATGGATGTGGTAGTAGCTCATAGTTATGCAGAGGCGATAAATGCTATTGAAGATAATGATGATTTTTTTATCGCTTTGCTTGATTTAAATTTGCCAGATGCCCCAGATGGTGAAATAGTAGATTATGTGTTATCTAAAAATATCTTAGCTATTATTCTTACTGGTAGTGTAGATGAGAATTTAAAAAAGATATTTACTCAAAAAAATATAGTTGATTATGTTTTAAAAGATAGCCTTGATGGGATTAATTATATATTTGATACTATTAATAGATTGTGTAGAAATCGTAGCTATAAGGTTATGATAGTAGAACCATCAATGAGTGTTAGAAATCAGCTAAAAGAGATTTTAAATTCCCAACTTTATAAAGTTTTTACTGCAGCACATGGAGAGGAGGCGTTAAATTATCTAAATGATAATCCAGATATAAAGCTTATATTAACAGCTTATAATATGCCAGTTATAGATGGTTTTGAGCTTATGCGTCAAATTCGCCAAACAAAAAATAAAAATCATCTAGGCTTAATCGCAGTAGCTAGCAGCGATAATGATATAGCAGCTAAATTTTTAAAAAATGGAGCTAATGATTTTATTTCCATACCATTTAGTAAAGAGGAGATTATATATAGAGTCGATAGCAATCTAAAAGCTATGCAAGATGAGATTAATATCGAGCTATATAAAAAATATGATCCATTAACAAAGTTATTTAATAGGCGTTATTTTTTTAATTATATTAAAAATTTAGCAGAGCAAAAAGCAGAATTTAGCATTGCTATTGTAGATATAGATGGATTAAGAGATATAAATGCTAAATTTGGATTTGATCTATGCGATAGGGTTATAACCCATGTAGCATCTACGCTTAAAAGTGAGCTAAAAAAAATGGTTGTCTCTAGGCTTAGTGGTGGTGAGTTTGGAGTAGTTTTAAATAATATTAGCTTTGATGATTCTATAAAAATTATGGCTCAAATTAGATCTAAAGTAGCTAGTCTTGTAGTAGCTTCAGAGATTTCGCCGACAATTTCAGTTGGTGTTTGTAGTTTTGATACTTCGCTTAAATTTGACCAAGCGATTATAAAAGGCTATATGGCCTTACAAAAAGCCAAAATAAATGGTAAAAATAGGGTAGAAATTTTATGATTATAGATACACATTGCCATCTAGATGATGCTAGATATGATGATATTGATAGTGTGATAAAAAATGCCTTTGATAATGGGGTAAATAAGATTATAATTCCTGGTGCTGATATAAATGATTTACCAAAAGCTGCACAAATAGCAAATTCAAATGAAAATATCTACTTTGCAGCTGGAGTACATCCATATGAGATTGAAGGTTATGATGAGGCTGTATTGCGTCAGTTTGCTAAAGATCCAAAATGCATAGCTATTGGAGAGTGTGGGCTGGATTATTTTAGGCTTCCTGATAATGATATAGATGGATATAAAGCTAAACAAAAAGATGCTTTTATCTCTCAAATAAATTTAGCAATTGAGCTTAAGCTCCCGCTGATTGTGCATATTAGAGATGCAAATGAAGATAGTCTAAAAATATTAAAAGAGTACGAAGATAGGCTAGTAGGTGGAGTTTTGCACTGCTTTAATGCTAGTCCTATATTGCTTGAGTTAAGTAGTAAATTTTATTATGGTATAGGTGGAGTTTTGACTTTTAAAAATGGTAAAAAATTGGTTGAAATTTTGCCTAAAATCCCACTTGATAGGCTTGTGCTTGAGACTGATGCTCCATATCTTACGCCTGAACCACATAGAGGCAAAAGAAATGAGCCAGCATTTACAACATATGTAGCTGATAAGATGACTGGTATTTTAGGTATGAGTAGAGATGAGGTAGAGAATTTAACTACACAAAATGCAAATAGATTATTTGGAATTTAAGGAGAAAAATGAGAGTATTATCAATATTTTTATTAACACTTTTGAGTTTTAGTTATTCATTTGGATTTATGGTTTGGAATGATAATTCTCAAAAGGAGATTAGAATATTAAAAGAGCTTGATATTGAGCCTAAATATGTTAATAATGAGTATTTTTTGTTATTAAAAAATAATAGAATGAATACAACAAAGCAAGAATTTATAAATACTATAACTAAAGAGTATAAACACGCAGCTATAATCAAAGATGTTTTAAAAGAGCGAAATGCTCCAGATTTTTTATTATATCTAGCTATTGTAGAATCTAAACTATCAAATAGAGCTACCTCTGGCGCTAAGGCAGCTGGAATTTGGCAATTTATTCCTAGTACCGCAAAACTGCATAATCTAGAAGTTGATAAATATGTTGATGAAAGACGCGATCCACTACAAGCTACGCATGCTGCTATTGATTATTTGGAGAGATTAAAGGATAGATTTGGTAAGTGGTATTTAGCAATTTTGGCTTATAATGCAGGTGAGGGCAAACTAAGTAGAGCTATAAAAGCTGCTGGTAGTGATGATATTAATATTTTATTAAATCCAAAGAAAAAATATCTACCACTAGAGACTAGAGATTATTTACGCAAGATTATAATGATGGCATATGTAGCAAATGATAGTGATTTTTTAATCTCAAAGGATAGCTCAATGCTAAATTCAGCTACATATATAGGCATTGAAAAAGTAGATATTCCAGGTGGAATTAGCCTACGTGATGTGGCATCTACTATAGGATTTAGCATAGAAAAATTAAGCCAATACAATACGCATTTAAGATATAGTTTTACCCCGCCAAATAGAGATAAATACTATATCTATATTCCAACTATTAAAAAAGAGGAATTTATAGCAAACTATAAAATAGGCCCAAAAACTAAAATTTACAATACCAAAAAGGGTGATACTTTTGAGATAATAGCTAAAAAGTTAAATATCAAAACAAGTGATATAAAAGAGTATAACAATATAAGTAAAATTAAATCTAATTATAAACTAGCAGTCCCAGCAAATGCTAAAACTATCTATGAATATGAGGTTAAAAAAGGGGATACGCTAGGCGCTATATCTCGTAAATTTGGAGTAGAAGTAGCAGATATTGTAAAAGCAAATAGTAAAACAAATATGAAATTAGCAATAGGAGAAAATCTTGTCATACCTCACTAAAATATCATTAATCGCATTAACAGCGTTAGTTTTTAGCGGATGTTCTGTAAGTAGTATTCCATATTTTGGTTCAGATTTTAATACTCAACCAAATACTAGTAAAAGCAGCCAAGAAGCAACAATGAGACCATATACCATAAATGGTAAAACCTACTACCCAACAGTAGTAGAAGTTGGCGATACAGCCACAGGTATTGCTAGTTGGTATGGGCCAAATTTTCACGGTAAGAAAACAAGTAATGGCGAAACATATAATATGTATGCTCTAACTGCAGCACATAAAACCTTGCCAATGAATACAATGGTTAAAGTTACAAGCTTGAAAAATGGCAAAACTACAACAGTTAGAATTAATGATAGAGGGCCATTTGTCGCTGGTAGAATCATAGATTTATCTAAAGCAGCTGCTACTGAGATTAGTATGATAGCTGATGGTACAGCTCCTGTTAAATTAGAAGTTATTGGATTTTATGGGCAGATTGAAACTCCAGCTAATAGAACAGCCAAAACACATACATATACAGGTGGTAATTTTATGGTGCAAATCGGTGCATTTAGACGCCTATCTGGAGCAAATACCTATAAAGCTCAATATAATAATACAAATGGAATTTATAAAACAACAGTTCGTGAGTATAGTTTAAATGGTGAGCCAATTTATAGAGTATTCTTAATAGGATTTAGAAGTGAAGCTGAGGCTCGTGATTTTATATCTAGTGGCCAGTTTAAAGGTGCATTTATAGCTAGAGATTAGGAAATATAATGATAAAAAAACAAAGAACTACAAAAGAGACTGATATTAGTTTAGAGATTGAAATTTATGGAAGTGGAAATAGTGATATAAATACTGGTATTGGATTTTTTGATCATATGCTAACTGCACTTGCAAAGCACTCTTTAATGGATATTAAACTTCATTGCAAAGGTGATTTGCATATAGATGATCATCATAGTGTTGAAGATTGCGGTATCGTACTAGGTCAAGCTATCAAGGAAGCTCTATATCCGCTTGATAAAGTAGAGAGATACGGCAATGCAGTTGTTGTAATGGACGAGGCTGCTGTGGAGTGTGCTTTGGATCTATCTAATAGAGCATTTTTAGTCTATGAGTCGCATATGAATCCAAAAATTGGAAGTTTTGATAGTGAGCTTGTGGAGGAGTTTTTTAGAGCGGTTGCGATGAATTCAGGTATTACATTGCATTTAATTAAACAAAGAGGAACCAACTCTCACCATATAGCAGAGGCTACATTTAAGGCTTTTGCCGTAGCGTTTCGCAGAGCAGTAGCTAAAAATGATAAAATAGGAATTCCAAGCACCAAAGGAGTATTATGATAGAGATAATATTTTTAGATGTTGATGGATGTATGAGCGATGGCGGTCTTTATAAAACTAATTCATCTGATGAATTTAAAAGATTTGATGTAAAAGATGGATTTGCCATACAGCAGTGGAACCGTATGGGTAAAATTTCGGCCATAATTACAGGTAAAAGCTCTCAAATAGTAGCCGATAGAGCAAAAGAGCTAGAGATTAAGTACTGCTTTCAAGGAGTAAGTGATAAACTTGCTAAGGCTAAAGAGATTTTAGAAT
The DNA here is from genome assembly GCF_002139875.1 of Campylobacter vicugnae. Lineage (NCBI taxonomy): Bacteria > Pseudomonadati > Campylobacterota > Epsilonproteobacteria > Campylobacterales > Campylobacteraceae > Campylobacter > Campylobacter vicugnae. The sequence continues at coordinate 977,119 of NZ_CP018793.1, read as the reverse complement.
TAGAAGGATTAAGTTTAGAAAATGCAGCAGCTATCGGTGATGATTTAAACGATATGAGATTGTTAAAAAATGTAGCTATTAGTTTTGCGCCAAATGATGCTTTTGAAGCACTTACTCCAGATATAAAATTAAGTAAAAATGGCGGTCATGGTGCAGTTAGAGAGATGATAGAGATTATCATTGATAGAGAAAATTTACGCGATGAGTGGATAGGGCGTTGGCTATAAAGATATTTTATTTTGTTGTGGCTCTTTTTAGTATGAGCGTGGTGGCTTTAATGTTGCAAAATCCATATGATCACACTCTTGAAGATGGCAATATAAAAGTAGCAAATATGCAAGCTGATGGAGTTGTAAGCTATGATATAAACGCAACTAATACATATGCTAAGTTTATATCAAGCAGCGTTATAGCCTATGATGATTATAATAAATTTATTAATCCAGATATAACCTTCATTCAAAAAGATACCCACAACATAAACGCCAATGAAGCTATATATAAAGATGATAATATAACATTTATTGGCGATGTAAAATATCTAAATTTAGTTACAAATTTAAGATATAACTCTAGTGAAATTTTATATGGAAGTGTTGAAAAAATTTTACTAAGCAATTACCCATTTGAATTGATACAAAATAGAGATAAAATATTAGGAAATAGCGTAATATACGAGCTAGATAGTAATCATATAACAGCAAAAGGAGTTAAAGGTTGGTTTTACAGATAATTAGAGCTTTTGTAGCTGTGGCGATGATTTATGGCTTTAGTTATGCAAATCAAGTAGAAGTAAGTGCTGATAGCTTCTATGCCGATGAGAAAGCAGGGCTTGGTGAGCTTGTAGGTAATGTGTTAATAAAAAAGGGCAAAAACGATAGACTAAATGCAAAAAGGGTCAAAATTTATTTTGATAAAAAACACCAACCCTATAAATATGAAGCTATAAGCGAAGCTAAATTTACTATATTGCTAAATGGTAAAACTTATAATGGCAGTGGAGATGTATTAACATATGAACCAAAAAATCAAACCTACATTTTAAAAGGCAATGCATTTTTACATGAGATTGATAGTGATAAAAAGATATTTGGCGATGAGATTATAGTTGAACAATTAAAAGGCATCTATAATGTCAAAAGTAAAGATAAAGAACCGGTTAAATTTATATTCCAGGTAGAAGATAAATGAGAATTGTTAGCGCAAAATTTTTACTATCAGCTCAAGGAATTGATGATTCACCTGAATTTGGCATAAGCGAGGTGGCATTTTTAGGGCGTAGTAATGTAGGTAAAAGCTCTATAATAAATGCCCTAACAAACCATAACGGCTTGGCTAAATCTAGCTCCACTCCAGGTAAAACGCAATTGATAAACTATTTTGAAGTAATAGTAGATAACGGAATAGAAAAAGTCCCTTTGATATTTGTAGATTTACCAGGTTTTGGATATGCAAAAGTTAGCAAAAGTATGCATAGCGCATGGCAAAAAAATCTAGATAAATATCTAAGACAAAGGATAAATATTAAAGCTTTTGTTCATCTTATTGATTCTAGACATGCTAGTTTAGAAAGAGATGAAAATTTAACTCTTTATTTAAATGAGTTTGTAAGAGCTGATCAAAGTGTATTAAATATATATACAAAATCAGATAAGCTCAATCAGAGTCAAAAATCAGCAGTACTAAAGATAGACCCAGCAGCTATTTTAGTCTCAAGTAGTAAAAAAACAGGCATAGAAAAAGCTACAAAAGCAATATATAATGCAGTATTTGGTGTAAAATGATAGAGTATAAAAAAGCAAGATTAAAAGATATAGCAAGTATGCAAATTTTGGTTCGCCCTGAGGTAGAAAATGGGGTGATTTTGCCTAGAAGTGATGATGAGATAGCTACTAATATTCGCTCATATACATTGGCTTTTGATGATGATAGGCTAATTGGATATAGCGCTCTTCATATTCACGCTTCAAATTTGGCTGAGGTTAGAAGTTTAATAGTAGATTCTAATTATAGAGGTAAAGGAGTTGGTAGCGGGTTAGTAAATGCCCTTTTAGACGAGGCTAGAGCCTTAGAAATAGCTCAAGTTTTCACCCTTACTTACAGGAGTGAATTTTTTAAAAATTTAGGATTTGTTGAGATCTCTAAAGAGAGATTACCAGCACAAAAAATTTGGGCTGATTGTATTAAATGTAAGCACTTTCCAGTATGCAACGAAATAGCACTAATTCAGAATCTTTAAGATTTAGCCTTTTTTGTATTTTTATTGTAGGTTATGAGATATTTAGTATTACGGCTATATTTTTACCTTCGTTAATTGGGATATTTTTTGCCTATTTGGTTATGCTTAGTGATGAGATAGAGCGAACACTTGGAACAAAAGATAAAAGATGGTATTTAAGCTTTGCTTTTTTGGTATTTGCTGAGCAGTTAAATGGATTTGAGTTTTGCTCTGTAATTTTGGCTTGGTTGTTATTTTATTATCTTATAAATGATTGGTTAAAAACTAATATCAAATGGAGAAAGCTATTAATTACCATCTATGTATTTTCTGGCTATATCATCACTCTTGGAGTAAGTAATATAGTATTATATGTATTAAATCAGCCTAGAATGAACTTAAGCTATGAATATTTGTTATATGGTGCGATAGAGTCTTTGATTGCTCTTGTGATATTTAGGGGGCGAATCTTATGAGAATGACTATTGTATATGGAATTATAGCCCTTGTGTGGATTATACTTCTTACTAGAGTTTATTATTTAAGTATTAAATCAAATGAATATTATGAACAAATTGCTGAAAAAAACGCTATCAAAACTGATTATATCGCTCCAGTTCGTGGTCAAATTTTAGATAAAAATGGCAAACCATTAGCGGTAAATAAGCTCGGATTTGAGATATCTATTAAGCCACATCTTAGGCGAAATATGAGTATACTTGATAATGAGATAAATTTTATTATCTCAATTTTTCCAGATTTAAATGCTACAAGGCTTAAAAGAGAGTATATTAAAAACGACTCCCCATATTCTCAAGATTTTGTAAATGTGGTTAATTTTTTAGATTATGATAGGGTTTTGCCTCACTTTGCTAGGTTAAATTTGCGTGATAATATCGATGTAAAGCCAGTATCTATTAGGCACTATCCATTTGGAAATTTAGCTAGTCATATCATTGGGTATGTAGGTAGGGCAAATTTAAAAGATATAGAGACCAATCCGCTCTCTAAACTTACTAATTACACTGGTAGAAGTGGGATTGAGAGATATTATAATGAAATTTTACAAGGTATAGAGGGGCAAAGAGTTACGAAGGTAACTGCACTTAATAAAATAGTAAAAGAGGTAGAATATATAGAACCAAGCAGTATAGATATCACTCTTACTATGGATTTAGAGTTGCAAAAGTATCTATATGAGGCCTTTGATAGACCAGCTGGTGCTGTTATTGTAATGGATGCTATAGATGGCTCTATTTTAGCAGCTGCGAGCCTTCCTGAATATGATCTAAATCAATTTGTAACCGGAATTAGTCAAAGCGATTGGAATGAGATGATGAATAGTCCAGACCATCCATTTACCAATAAGCTTGTAAATGCTCTTTATCCTCCTGGTAGCGTTGTTAAGATGGCTATGGGAATGGCATTTTTTGAAAGTGGCAAAATAGGACCTACTACAAAGCTACTTTGTGATCCATATTTTGAGCTAGGCGATAGAAAATTTAGAAACTGGAAAAATTACGGCTCTGAGATGATGACTATCGTAGAGGCTTTGCGTGATAGTTGTGATACATATTTTTATCGTGGTGCTTATAATGTAGGTATAGAAGTTATGGCTCCAGTGCTTAAAAAGTATGGCTTTGGTGTAAAAACGGGCGTAGATTTACCAAATGAATATATAGGCATAGTCCCAAATGCTCAGTGGAAAAAGGCTAGGCTAAATCAGCCATGGTATCAAGGTGATACGATAAATACAAGTATAGGTCAAGGTAGCTTCTTAGCTACTCCAATGCAAGTTGCTAGAGATACGGCTATATTTGCAATGGGATATGATATTACTCCGCATTTTATCAGTAGTATTGGTGGAGTAGAACAAGAGTGGATAGGCAAAGATATATTAACCCAAAAAGAAAAATCAGCCCTAAAATATATAAGAGAAGGGATGTATGCTGTAGCTAATGTCCCAGGTGGAACAGGCTTTAGAGTATTAAGCCCATCAAAGGTAACTATCGCAGCCAAATCAGGAACCGCTCAAGTAGTAGGTATCAGTCAAGAAGACAAAGAAAGAATAAAAGAGTCTGATATGGAGTATTATGAGCGCTCACATGCATGGATGACTGGATATGCACCATATGAGAATCCTAGATATGTAGTAACTGTATTAGTAGAACACGGTGCAAGTGGGGGCGGTGCAGCAGGGCCAATACTAGCTAGGATATTTGATAAGCTTGCTGATATGGGTTATATAGATGAAAAATATATTAAAAAAAGAAAATAATATAAAGGAGTTAAGTTGGATTTTACTACCTATTTAGCCATTGGGCTTTATTTTGCGATTCTTTTAGTTATTGGTCGTTTAGCTTATAACAAAAAGTCAAATTTAAATGAGTACTTGCTAGATAATCGATCTTTGGGTCCATTTATGACTGCACTTAGTGCTGGTGCTAGTGATATGAGTGGATGGATGTTGCTTGGACTTCCTGGTGCTTTATATCTTAGTGGTATTTGCAATGCTTGGATAGCTATAGGGCTTAGTATTGGTGCGTGGGCAAACTATAAATATCTTGCTAGCAGACTTAGAGTATATACTGAAATTTCAGGCGATAGTATTACAATACCAGACTATTTAGAAAATAGATTTAAAGACAAAACAAAAGTCTTACGTATAATCTCAGGAATTTTTATTTTGGTATTTTATACGCTTTATGTAAGTAGTGGAATTATTGCAGGAGGCAAGACATTTGAGAGCTTTTTTGGTTTAGATTTTGCTCTTGGTGCTGCAGTAACTCTATGTATAGTGGTATTTTATACATTTTTTGGAGGATTTAAGGCTGTATGCCTTACAGATGCGTTTCAAGGTATTTTGATGTTTTTAGTTCTTGTATTTATACCTTTAGTTGCATATTTTAGCATTGAAATTCCAGAAGGCTCAAGCTTTTTAACACTTTTAAATGAGTATAGTCACGCAGCAAATTATGACCATTTAAATATCTTTGCTGGACAGACATTTTTAGGTATTTTGGGGCTTTTGGCTTGGGGATTTGGTTATTTTGGTCAGCCACATATTATTGTGCGGTTTATGGCTATTAGAGATGCTAAAGAGCTTAGCTCGGCTAGACGCATCGGAATCTCGTGGATGGTTATTGGCTTAGTGGGTGCTATGGCTAGTGGGCTTATAGGTTTTGTATATTTTACACAAAATGGCATTACGCTATCAGATCCAGAGACTGTATTTTTAAAGCTTGGTGATACTTTATTTCATCCATTTATAGTAGGTGTGATTATCTCAGCAGTTTTAGCAGCCATTATGAGCACCATATCATCTCAGCTTTTAGTTAGCGCTAGTTCTGTTACTAGAGATTTTATCTTTGCTTTTTATAAGCATGAAGTAAGCGATAAAGCTCAGGTTTTAACTGGTAGAATCTCTGTTATAGCTGTTGCTGTGATTGCTACTATTATAGGATTTAATTCTAGTGATACAGTTCTTGGAGTTGTGGGTAATGCGTGGGCTGGATTTGGTGCGAGCTTTGGACCTGTGCTATTATTTAGCTTATATTCACGCCATATGAGTGCGTTATCAGCTCTAGCTGGTATTATCACTGGGGGTGTAACTGTTTTATTATGGATACTATTTGGGTTATCAAGTGTAGTTTATGAGTTACTTCCAGGATTTGTATTATCATCTCTTGTTATTTGGCTGGTTAATCGCTACAATAATATGCTCAAAAAGATGTCTCAAGAGCCAAATTTATCAGTAATTGATGATGAATTTAATAAAATGAAAGATAGACAAAATAGAATTTAAATTTGATATAAATTTAGATTTATGGAGTTGTTTTATATAGATTTAAGGAATTATTCTATATAATTCCAACTCCTATTCAAGTGGGTTTATAGCTCAGTTGGTTAGAGCATCCGGCTCATAACCGGATGGTCCCAGGTTCGAGTCCTGGTAAACCCACCACTTAATATCTTATATCTATTCAAATCCTTTTTTATTTATTCAATTTTATTGCCTATTTTTCATACTTAGAGAGAGTTTTCTAGTGCTGTTTTTTCTCAATTGATTTTGAAAAAATACTATTAATTCTCAAAAAATTTTACTACTAATTAAGTCACTACTATTTTAATAAGTCACTATTGTAGGAGTTATTATGGCTAATATTTCAAAGGCTTGTTTGAGCGATAAGGATATCGAGCTTTTAGAGATAAGAGATAAAAGGTATTTTGCTGTTGTAGGAAATCCTAAAGGGAGTAAGGTTTTTTAGTTTGCTATTTATGATAAAAAAGATTGAATTAGGTAAAATAAGAATATAATAAAATCAAAGTCCCAATATAAAAGGTTTTGCTATATGGATAATATAAAAGATACTAAACAATTATATATTTTTGCTGGAGTAAATGGGAGTGGCAAAAGCACATTTTACATTAATCAGCTTTTAAAAAATGATTTTTATGGTTATAGAGTAAATAGCGATGAGTTAGCAAAGGAATTAGGTAATTACGAAAGCTCATATATACAAAATAAAGCAGGTAAATTAGCTATTGCTATGAGAAATAAATTTTTAAATAGTGGTGCTAGTTTTAATCTTGAAACAACACTTAGTGGAAAAGGCATTGTTAGATTTATAAAATTGGCTAAAAACAAAGACTATAATATTACGCTTTTTTATATAGGCTTAGAAAATGTTGAAATATCTAAAAAAAGAGTAGCAATTAGAGTAAGCAAAGGCGGACATAATATAGACAATGAAACTTTAGAAAGAAGATTTGGACAGAGTTTTGATAACCTAAAAGAGCTACTTGGAGTATGCGATAAGATCTATTTCTATGATAACAATAGTGAAATTCTAGATGACAAAGAGCAAACTCTATCAAATGCCAAATTAGTAGCAGTTAAGCAAAATGGAGAATTTTTTACTATAATAGATAGTTATGCTAATGAAATTATTAATAAGTACAGAATGCAAAAAAAATATGAAAATACAAATAAATACAAAATTGACTTATTTAGGTGATTTATACTTTATCTTAATTTTAATTTCCATTTAATTGCCTTTATTTTTGGATTTATTTACACTGCTTGGAATACTTTGATTTATAGGTTTTGTCAGTTGATAAATATTTTGCCGATTTTTATCTCTTTGATTAATATTTTAGAATTTATGCTATTTTGAGCGTTATCTATATCTACTCTGTTGTTTGCTTGAGTTCTTTGATGGCTTGTATTTGGGTATCGCACTCTATAAAAACTTACAAAATGTATTTTACAAAATATAATTATATTTAACTTAATCTATTGACATCGTAAGAATATATGCTATATAATCCATCATAAAAATTTAAATATTCTATAAAACAGAAGCCTTAGAAAGGAAAATAGATGAATAAATATCCAGAAGTGTATAGCTTAAAAGAGAGCTTAGCTATACTTGATAAATATAAAGATGATTTAACTAAAGAGCAATATGAAGCTATAAGATCTAATATAGGTAGTTTTGCAATAGAAGGTATGTTTTTAAACCAAAGAAATATTATAGATAACATTAAAATTTTAAAAGGCGAGATGACGGCTGATGAAATAATCGCCGAATATAAAAAAGAGTGGGGAGTAAGTGATTTAAATAATTCAGACTTAGAACAAAATAGTAAAATAGAAAATTTATAAAGGAGAAAAAATGAGATATCCAGAAGTGCATAGCTTAGAAGAGAGCTTAGCTATACTTGATAAATATAAAGATGATTTAACTAAAGAGCAATACGAGCAAAATAAATCTATTATTTGTGGATTTGCTATTGAGAATATGTTTGCAAATGAAGAAGACATTATAAATCTCATAAAAGTAGATAAACAAGAAAAAACACCTGATGAAATAATCGCCGAATATAAAAAAGAGTGGGGAGTAAGTGATTTAAATAATTCAGACTTAGAACAAAATAGTAAAATAGAAAATTTATAAAGGAGAAAAAATGAGATATCCAGAAGTGCATAGCTTAGAAGAGAGCTTAGCTATACTTGATAAATATAAAGATGATTTAAATAAAGAGCAATATGAAGCTATAAGATCTACCATTTGCGGACACGCTATTGAAAATATGTTTGCAAATGAAAGAGACATTATTAATATGATAAAAATTGCAAAAAATGAAAAAACAGCTGATGAAATAATCGCCGAATATAAAAAAGAGTGGGGTGTAAGTGTTTAAATTTTTAGATGATGGTATCCCTAAAAATGATTTTGATAGATAGCTTTTAGATTCTAATTTAGTCCAATTAAAGGCAATTTTGACTATCAACATTTAAAAGATATACATAAAAAAACTTTTTGATGATGTATATACATTTGCTAGTCTTGATAGAGCAGATATTGGGCTAGATGGAGTATTTCTAAAGGGTAACCAACATTTTGTCCCAGGTAATGAATTAAAGAAATATTCTAAAATTATATTTGATGAATTAAAAGATAAAAATTTTTTAAAAGATTGTAAAGATATTGATAGCTTTGCTAAGGGAGCTTCAGAGTTATTAATGGAGATTAACGCACTTCATCCATTTCGTGAAGGCAACGGCAGAACACAAAGAATATTTATGAATGAACTTGCTAAAAATGCTGGATATGAAATGGATCTAAATTTAATAGAGCCACAAAAAATGATATTAGCCTCAAAACAAGCCTCACAGCTAAAACCGCAAATGTTAGAGAGATTAATCAAAGAAAATATAATCCAACTAACCAATAAGGAGAAAATAATGCAAACCGATAATATAGATAAAAATAACGAAACGAAATTAAATTTTTCTAAAGACGATTTAAATAGCATACAATATGCTTTTGCTTTAAATTCTTTCAACCTAGATAGAACGGCTAAAAATTTTCAAGATGTATCTATGCTTAGTGAGTTGATTAAAAATTCAGCTGGTGAAGGATATATAAAAGGAGAAGATGGTGGCGTTTCTGTTTTTCAATCTCTTATTGAGCTAGATAAAATAGTAAGAGAACAAAATGAAAAAAATGGAACATTTGCAACTCATAAAGTTAATTTTTCTATTAAGGCTGACGGAAAAGAGTATAAAAATTTTAATATATTTTTAGGTAGTGAGCCATCAGCTTTTAGTAAAGACTTTGATTATTTAATCGCCATAGGTCAGCCAGAGTTAGCAAAACAAGAAACTAAAATAAACAAGATGTTTAATTATATAAAAGACAAAACTCCAGACGGCAAGTATAAAAACATAATTGATAACTCATCTAAATTTGTTAAAAATACAATTAAATCAATAGCTGAAACAGTAGAAAGTTTAACAACTTTATCGCCCGAAGTTCAAGCCTTTATGAGAAGCTTTATTCAAAGTTATTTTAAAGATGAAAATTTGCAAAAGCAACAGCTAATCAATAATATTAATAAATTTAATTCAATACAAGAACAAAAGAGTATTAACAAAGAAAAACATAAGCCAAATTTAGAAGATATAGAAAATAAAGAAAAAGAGCTATTTTTAAAAGCACTTTCTAACACGACTAAAGATATGATGAAAAAAGATATCTCTTCAAAAGAAAAGCAATACACAAGAGATAATCATTCCAGTGATAGAAATATATAAAAATGAATTTGAATGCTTTTATAAAGAATTTGAAAAATCAATTAAATTAAATATAAAAAATTTAATTAAGAAAGGATATATTATGGACTTTAAAGATGAGAATGAATTTCTAAATTCAGCTAGGGGGGGGGGGATACTGATATTGCTCAAAAAAAGAAAGACAATCCCAAATAAAAAAGAATAGAAAATTTCAAAAGAAAAAAGACAATAACGATATATTTCACAGAAGAAGAGCACCACGATATTAGTCAAACAGCATTTAATATGAGCTTTTCTGCTTCAGCTTTTATAAGATATGCTATAAAAGAGAAGTTAGATAGTATTAAATCAAATAAAAGCTTTGGAAGCTAAATTTTAATAAAGAGTGGAATATAAAGGCATTTAAAAGATTCCTAAACTATTTTAAGATAGAATATGGCATTTAAAATGATGGTTGAAAATATGAAAATAACTGCGATAGATCTCTTTTGTGGTATAGGCGGACTCACTTATGGACTTGGTAAATCTGGCATAAAAGTCGTAGCTGGAATAGATTTAGATGAAAGTTGTAAATTTGCTTATGAGCAAAATAACAAAGTAAAATTTATACATAAAAGTGTTCGTGATGTAGATAGCAAAGAGATTGATGAATTATTTGGTGATACTGACATTAAAGTATTGGTTGGTTGTGCTCCTTGTCAGCCATTTTCAGCACATCAAAAAAATAAAAAAGATAGATCTTCTCATAAAGATTGGGGCTTGTTATATGATTTTTTAAGATTAATTGAACAAACTTCACCTCAAATAGTCTCTATGGAAAATGTTCCAGAGCTAAGAAAGGAGAGAGTCTTTGTCGATTTTGTTGACAGCCTAAAATTACAAGGATATAATGTAAATTTTAAGATTCACGATGCTAGCAATTATGGTGTCGCTCAAAGACGAAAAAGACTTTTGCTTTTAGCTTCTAAATTTGGAAATATTGATTTTGTAGAATCTCAAGAAAAAAAAATAACAATTAAAGATGTAATATTCACAGTTCCTAAAATTAAAGCTGGTGTATACGACAACAAAAAAGATAAGCTTCATATAAGCTCTATGCTTACAGATATAAATATTAAAAGAATAAAACAATCAAAACCAGGTGGTTCATGGCAAGATTGGGATGAAGAATTGCTACCAAATTGTTATAAAAAATCAAGCGGACAAAGCTATAAGTCGGTATATGGCAGGATGAGTTGGGATGATGTAGCTCCTACGCTTACCACTCAGTTTATAAACTATGGTACAGGAAGATTCGGACATCCTGAGCAAGATAGAGCCATATCTTTACGAGAAGGTGCTTTGTTACAGTCATTTCCAATAGAGTATAAATTTATAAATGAAGATGAAAAGGTAAATATGCGTAAAATAGCTAGGCAGATAGGCAACGCTGTTCCTCCAAAACTAGGTGAGCATATAGGAAAAAGTATTTTGAGACACTTAAAACAATATCAAGGATACACGGATGACACAAATTAATTTTTCAACTACAAATAATGCTGTTACTCATTTGGGTAGAAATTTATACAGCAGCACTCCCCCAGCACTGGCTGAACTTGTCGCAAACTCATACGATGCTTATGCAACCAAAGTTGATATAAAAATAGAAAAATCATATATAATTATCGCCGATAATGGTAAAGGTATGAGTATTGATGAGCTAAATAATAAATATTGTAAAATAGGCAATCCAAAACAATCAGAAGTCGCTATTAATGGTCTGCCTCAAAGAAAACCTATGGGTAAAAAAGGTATAGGAAAGCTTGCCACTTTTAGCATAGGTAATCAATATGAAATTTTTACGAAAACAAAAGATGATTCGCAATGGATAAATTTTATGTTGGATTACAATGAGATGCTTAAAAATGACCCATATGTTGCTAAGATTAGATTTCTAAATGAATTGCCTAGTGAATATTCTAATTATATGAATTTTGATTCAGGGTTTATAGTTAAAATTTTTGATTTAAGAAGAAAATTCACACAAACATCGGAATCAAATTTAACAAATCAACTATCAAAAAGGTTTTACTTAACTTCTAATGATTTTTCTTTAAAAATAGATAACAAAGATATAGAACTATCAAAAAATTCATATTATAACGATTTGCAACTTGTTTTATATTTTGGCTATAAAGAAGATGAAATTAAAGCTATTTTTAACAATGCTAATATAATAATAGAAGAATTTCAAGATAACGACACAAATATTTCTAGCTATATAAGAAATAACAAAATAAAAGGGTGGATAGGCAGTGTAGAAAAACCAAAAGATCTATCTAAAGACGGCAATGGAGCATTTGTAATAGCATATATGAATAATAAAATTGCCGATGAAAATATTTTTAAAAATAAGCCTGATGCAAGAATAGCTTCACAATATATAGTCGGAGAAATTCAAGTTGATTTTTTGGACACCGATAATGATCCAATAACGTCTAGTAGGCAAGGGCTTGATGAATCAAATAATGATGTAAAAATTTTTATTGACAATATGGATAAAATTAGAAGAAAATTTATTTCTAAATGGAATGATTTTAGAATGAGAAATGCTGTAGATACATTGCCAGAAAGAATTAAAAATAATGATAGTTATAAAGAATGGTTGAGCAAATTAACAGAGGATGAAAAAACAATAAATAATAAATTACTAAGTTTATTTGTTACAAGATTAAATGATGATAGTGAAATATACAGTAAAGAAGTAAATTCTATGATCACATCAATTGCAAATGTTGTAAATAATATCAGCATTGATGAAATAGATAAGGAGATCAATGAAATATCCGAAGATGCCAAATCTGTTTTTAGTCTTATGTCAAAATTTATGGAAAAGATAGCAAAAGCAGAACAAATACAAACTGCAGATATTATTGATCGTAGGCTAAAGGCTATAGATAGACTTGAAAAATTGATGAACGATTCAACAAGTACCGAAAAGATTTTTCAAGATCATTTATATAACAACCCTTGGTTAATAAATCCTTACTGGAATACTAATAACGATATAAATTTTGAAAGAATAAAAGAACAATATATAAAAATAAGAAGCGGAGATAAAGATAAAATCGGTCGTATAGATATATTGATAAAAGTGCAAGAAGAAAAATATCCTATTATAATAGAACTTAAGAAAAACAATCCAAAGGATCATGCATTGGTTACTTATTCAAGTTTATATGACCAAATCAAAAAATATAAACAAGGGGTAAAACAAAGTTTAACCGAACCAAATAAAGATGATATAAGACTTGAAGATATCAAGGCAATATGTATTATATCAGAATCTACTAGTACTGATGAGACAAACAGAATTAATATAACTTCAAGAGAATTTGAGAAATTAAAAGATGATAATATAGAGGTATATACATATGCTGAGTTGCTAGAAAAAGCAAAAAATATGTATAAGGAATTTATGGAAAATATTAAAAAAAGCAAAATAGTTCCTAGCTTATCTTAGGTTGGATATATTTAAAATTTAGCTTCTACTCGTTGTTTATCATAGACTAAATTCACTAATATTTCTTTTTACTGGTTTTTTATTATTAGTATTTTCATAAGCTTTATTTCTATATAAATTTCTAATTTTTTCAAAATCTTCGTGTTCGTAATTATTTTTTAACATTTTTAAGTTATCACTATTTATTCCGTTTTTTTTAGCTATTTTTTCAAATTCATCTCTTGCAATCAGCATATCAGATAAAATTTCTTTAAATTCGCTTTCATTTATCTCAAAAAATTCTTTTATTTCATTAAATAATTCAATAGAAGGCAAATTTACAAAATCTATAAAATTTAAAGCGTGGCTTTGCTTTGAGTATATTATCGTATCAGGCGTAATGTCAAATGCTGGACTTAAATTCCAACTTTTTGTTTCTCTGTCATATAAAACGCCGTGATTTCTCAAATGATCATCCGTATTGCCAAATAAACCATTAAAAACCATTCTACGAAATAGCTCTTTTTTATTTTTACTATCTAATATAAAAGCCAAATCGACATAGCTTTTTTCATCACTTGTTTCACTCTCTTTAACCCCTAAAAGCGTCATTGCTGATTTATATGGTATTCTCTCATTTCCTATCCTATCAAATCTTTCAACTAATAAAGCAGTTCCTTTTATCGTTTCATAAAGTTGTGTTTTACAAACATTGATTTTTGCTATTTTTGCCACTTCTAACATAGTTTGTTCGCATTTTGAAATTTGCTTATATTCATCTTTGATTGATGGAAATTTGGCGATATAAAGTTTGTTATCTTTAAGAATGCTAGCCTTTGGTCTAGCTCCACCCAAACTCCCGCTTGGAGCTAATAAATTTTTTATATCGCTATCTAAACTTTCGCCTTCTTCTATTCTATTGGCTGATTGACAAAGTTCATTTATATTTGTTAATTTTGGAATATCAGTTTTTGAAGATACAAATTCTCCATCTCTTTTGATTCTAATAGAACCTACTCTAAAATAATCACTAACCCCAATCAAATATTCACTATTGGTAAGTTCGCTGTTTGCTTTTCTTTTTTGGATAAGTCTTCCCCATCTATCAGGACTGATATCGCAAAAGATACCCCAAAGATCTTTTGAGATAAATTCCATATCCTTGAGAGGTAAATTTGGGTCTATTTCAAATCCATTTTTTAACCATTGTTTATCATATGAAAAATAATATGTTTCGTTTTTACCTACTGCATATACTTTCATTTCTCCAATTTTGGTTTCATTATCATAAATTTCAAATAAATTTTTCATCTTACCTTTCATTTTGTTTTAGCAAAAAAGATAATAAATAATATATTGTTTTAAATGTTTTATCTCTGTTTCAAATGCAGAAATGATAAATATACACAAAATAATAATAGCTATATTTACTCTTTGCTATCTTTTTTAGTAGTAGATAATTATATCATAAAATTAACAATATTATTCTTTTTAGTGGTAGTAGTTTATTTGATAATAGAATTTTACATATAAATGAATTGTTTAAAAAATAACATATAAAATTTTGTTTTACAATTTTGAATTTTTGATATTTTTTATAAAAATATAATACTCACCCCTTTTCATTTTTCTTTTTTTATAAGAAAGGTCTTATGAACATTAACCTAATTTAACAATACATAATAAACAACTGATTATATATTATATTTAGTAAATATATAATTAATAAATCAAAATAATATAATTTTTTAATTTATTTATATTTTTTAATCTATTAAAATATATGCTATAATCTGTGTTTTAATTGGTAGTTGAGTATTAATAAGTTTCAATAAATAAAGTTATTAATTAGGTCATTATTAAAGTTGGATAATCTATAGATATAGTTAAATAGGTATTTTATTGAGTGTATGCTAATTCTGGTAAACCCACCACTTAATATCTTATATCTATTCAAATCCTTTTTTCTTTATTCAATATAAAATAGATTTTTTTAAAATCTTCGTGTTCATAATTATTTTTAACATTTTTAAGTTATTGCTATTTATTTTATTTTTCTTAGATATTTTCTCAAATTCATCTAGGCTAGCTCCATCTAAGCTTCTACTTAAAGCTAATAAATTTTGTATATAGCTATTTAAGCTTTGACCCAATCAAGCTCTTAACCCCATATATACGGCTTTTTATGGAATTTTAATTTTATCTAAATATTTTAATTCTTTTAAATTTCAAATTTGGAACACCATTTGCTTATACTCCTACAACTTTAAATTTTTAAGAAAAGGACTTAAAGATGAGTTTTAGAATTAACACTAACATCGCAGCTATGAATGCACATGCAAATGCTGTAGTAAATGATAGAGCGCTTAGTAGCTCACTTGGTCGCCTAAGCTCAGGCCTTAGAATCCAAACAGCAGCTGATGATGCTTCTGGTATGGCAATTGCAGATAGCTTAAGAAGTCAAGCTAACTCGCTAGGTCAAGCAATTGCTAATGCAAATGATGCTGTAGGTATCATCCAAACTGCAGATAAAGCTATGGATGAACAGATTAAAATACTTGATACTATTAAAACTAAAGCTATCCAAGCAGCACAAGATGGTCAAAATAGTGACTCTAGAAGAGCACTTCAAAATGATATTAGCAGACTACTTGAAGAGCTAGATATGATAGCTACTACTACAAGCTTTAATGGCCAACAACTACTAAATGGAAATTTCTCAAACAAAAACTTCCAAATTGGTGCTTATAGTAATGAAACAGCTAAAGTAAGTATAGGTGCTACAAACTCAAATACTATTGGGCATACTAGGTTTGAGACAATTTGTAATATTGCAGTATCTCATTTTTCAACAATAAGTGGATTCACTATAAAACTCAGTGGTATAGATGGATATCCTGGTGGCTATGTATTTCAAAAAATCGTTTCAAATGTAATGCAAACTGATGGTCTTAAAGCAATTGCTGAGATGATGAACGGCGTAAGCGATTTAACTGGTGTAAAAGCTAAAGTTAATAATACTCAAATTTTTAGTGATACTGTATCTGTAGGTACTATTAAAAATTTAACAATTAACGGCGTAACTATTGGTAATATCACAGTTAAAGCTAGTGATAGTGATAATGTATTAATCGGTGCAATCAATGCTAAAAAAGATGAAACCGGTGTAGAGGCAAGCATTCAAAATGGTCGCTTAGTTTTAGCTGCTAAAGATGGTAGAGTTATTAGGGTTGGAGCTCTTTCTGGAGCTAGCTTTATGGGTGGAGATATGACTGGTGCATCAAATGGATCTGCTGGAGGTGGTGTTGCTTTCATGGGTTCTTTGACATTTATCCGCCAAGATGCTAGAGATATTAAAATAGGTATAGATGGCTTATCTACAATGTCTGGATTTACTAATGCTGCTGCCATGATTAGTACAGCTTCTATAGCATCTGAAGCGTATAATCAAGCCAGTGTAAATTTAAAATATATGAACTCAGGAACTATTAGCTACAATATGGCAAAAGCGATGGGATATTTTGAAGGTGGTTTCTCAAATGTATATAGCACACCTGATCAAGTAGGTGGTGTAAATAGTTATGGTGGTGCTCAATCTATGATAGATGTAGCTGAATCAGCTAGAAAGACTCTAGATAAGATTAGAGCAGACCTAGGTTCGGTGCAAAATCAGCTAATTGCTACTATAAACAACATAAGCGTAACTCAAGTAAATGTAAAATCAGCCGAATCACAAATAAGGGATGTGGATTTTGCTAGTGAGAGTGCTACATTCTCCAAACATAATATCCTAGCTCAAAGCGGAAGCTACGCTATGAGTCAGGCCAATGCTGTACAGCAAAATATCTTAAAACTTCTACAGTAGAGTTGGTGAGTTAATATAATTATTCTATAAAGTAGTGATAATTAAATTTAAGATTATCACGCTCATTGTATCTGCTTAAGTTTAAAGATATTATGCTAAGAAATTGGATCGCAATGATATACTCTACTTGCGGTGTGCGGTCGTCCGTAGAGTGCTTAATACAACTCGCACAAAACTCATTAAACTTTACAAGTCCTTTTTACCTCTGGATACCAGAGGTAAAATATCTTGTACTTCTCAAATTTTTTAAATTCAGCTATAATTAAAACTTTAAATCTAAAAGAGTATGATAAATGATAGATATATTAAGCCTTATAGGTAGAGATGAGCCCCTTTTTAGTTCTGATATGGCTAGAGTGGATACAGAGCTAAAAGATATAGTAAATCAATCTAAATTTTTAGTAGTTGGTGGAGCTGGAAGTATCGGCTCAGCTGTGGTTAAAGAGATATTTGCTAGAGAGCCAAAAACCCTTGATGTAGTTGATATTAGTGAAAATAATCTAGTAGAGCTAGTGCGTGATATTAGAAGTAGCTATGGCTATATAAGTGGAGAGTTTGCTACATATGCTATTGATGCTGGTTCGCAGATATTTAATAAGCTTATATCTAGCAATGAGTATGATTATGTATTAAATTTAAGTGCGTTAAAGCATGTAAGAAGCGAAAAAGATCCATATACTCTAATGCGATTAATCCAAACAAATATATTTAATAGCGATGAGATGATGAAAAAATCCAAGCGATACTTTACTGTAAGTAGCGATAAGGCTGCCAATCCAGCCAATATGATGGGAGCTAGTAAGAGAATTATGGAGATGTATGCCTTTTATAGATCTAGTGTAACTCCAGTTAGTATGGCTAGGTTTGCTAATGTAGCATTTAGCGATGGGAGCTTGCTATATGGGTTTGAGCAAAGGATGAGAAAACTTCAGCCAATAGTGGCTCCAAATGATGTGCGTAGATACTTTATCACTCCTAAAGAAAGTGGCGAGCTATGTTTGATTAGTGCTATATATGGAAGTAATCGTGATATATTTTTCCCAAAATTAGATAAGAGATTAAATTTAATCAAATTTAGCGATATAGCAATTAAATATCTAAATGCTAAAGGCTATGAGCCATATATATGCGAAGATGAGAACGAAGCTAGAGCCAAAGCCAAAGAGCTAGCAAAGGCTAAAAAGTGGGCCTGTCTATTTAGCAGTAGTGATACGACAGGGGAGAAAGATTATGAAGAGTTCTACACCGGTAGCGAAAAGCTAGATATGGATAGATTTGATACTATTGGCGTGATAGAAAATGATGTGATAAATAACGCAGAAAATTTAGAAATATTCAAACAAAATATAAAAGCTATGATATATGATAATAAATTTGATAAAAATGCGATAATGACAGAGTTTATGAGAGTTTTACCTGAGTTTAATCATATAGAAAAAGGTAGGTATCTAGATGGAAAAATGTAGTAATAAATATAGCAAACCAAGATGTGAAGAGATAGTAAGATTTATCAAAAATGAGTATAACCGTAAAAAAATCCCCCTTCATGAGCCAAGACTTTTAGGTAGAGAGATGGAGTATCTATGGAGATGTATAGATACTGGATATGTCTCTAGCGTGGGGGAATTTGTCGTAGATGTAGAAAAAGATATAGCTAGTTATACAGGGGCTAAATATGCTGTAGCTATGTGTAGCGGTACAGCAGCACTACATATGGCGCTAATGTGTGCTGGAGTAAAGGCTGATGATGAGGTGATAACTCAGCCCTTGAGTTTTGTAGCGACTGCTAATGCTATTAGCTATTTGGGGGCTAGTCCTATATTTGTTGATGTGGATATGGAGACTATGGGAATGAGTCCTAAGAGCTTAAGTGATTTTTTAGATTTGCATTGTGTTAAAAGATATGGTAAATGCTATAATAAACATACTAATAAGCATATAAGTGCATGTGTGCCTATGCATACTTTTGGGATGGTGTGTCAAATAGATGAGATAGCTCAGATATGCCAGTCGTGGGGGATTATGCTTATAGAAGATGCTGCTGAGGGTATAGGAAGCAAATATAAAGATATTCATTGTGGTAGGTTTGGTCTAGCTGGAGTATTTTCATTTAATGGTAATAAGGTTATAACAAGTGGCGGTGGCGGTATGTTAATTACTGATGATGAAGCACTAGCAAAAAGAGCCAAACATCTAAGCACAACTGCTAAAATCCCACACCTATATGAGTATGACCATGATGAAATAGGCTATAACTATAGAATGCCAAATCTCAATGCAGCACTACTAAAAGCTCAAATAGAAAATCTAGATTTATGCCTAATGAGTAAAAGACGACAAGCAGAACGATATGCGAAGTTTTTTGAGACGATGGGGATAAAGTTTATAAATGAACCTATAGAGTGTAATAGCAACTACTGGCTAATGGGTATAATCTTAGAAGATAGAAGTAAGCGTGATGAGCTGCTAGAGTTTGCCAATGATAATGATGTGATGATGCGCCCAGCGTGGAAGTTGCTAAGCCAATTAAAGATGTATAAAAACTGTATGAAAGATTCCAATCAAAACGCCAAATATCTTGTAGATAGAATCGTATGCCTTCCTAGTGGAGTGCTTAGCTAAAATAAATTATAATAGCTATGGCTTTGTAGTATTAATGCATTTATTTTAATTGCTAAGAGTGAGCTATAAAGTAGTGCTTAGGCTTTTGTGTAACACAATATTTAAAATTTACATTTATTTTTATATTTTTAGCTAAAAAATATCCAAATTTAGCTAAAATGGGTGGAAAATTTTTTAAAGGTAACTTTATGATATATAAAATTTTAATTGCCAATCGTGGTGAAATCGCTGTTAGAATTGTTAGGGCGTGTAAAGATTTACATATCAAAAATGTAGCTATCTACACAGAACCAGATAAAGACTCTTTACATGTAAAAGTTGCTGATGAGGCATATGAGATAGGCAAAGACCCAATCAAAGGCTATTTAGATGCTGCTAGAATAGTAGAAGTAGCTAAGGCGTGTGGTGCTGATGCTATACATCCTGGATATGGATTTTTAAGTGAAAATTATGAATTTGCTAAGATGGTTGAAGATGCTGGTCTTACATTTATTGGGCCAAAATCTGAAGTTATTTTAAAAATGGGTAATAAAAATATCGCTAGAAATCTAATGCATAAAAATGGTATTCCAGTTGTGCCAGGTACTGAAGCGTTAAATAAAGAGAGTATTGAAACTATAAAATTAGAAGCTGAAAAAATAGGCTATCCAGTAATCTTAAAAGCAAGCGGCGGCGGCGGCGGTCGTGGTATTAGAGAGGTATGGGATCCTAAAGATTTAGAAAGTAGTTATGAGAGTTGCAAAAGAGAGGCTAAGGCGTTTTTTAATAACGATGAAGTCTTTATGGAGAAGTTAATTGTAAAACCAAGGCATATTGAATTTCAAATTTTAGGTGATAATTATGGTAATTTAATTCACCTTTGTGAGCGTGATTGCTCTATTCAAAGACGCCACCAAAAGGTGATTGAGATTGCGCCATGTCCTACTATTAGTGAGGATTTGCGTAAGAGAATGGGTGTGGCCGCAGTTGCAGCAGCTAAGGCTGTAGGATATACTAATGCTGGTACAATTGAGTTTTTGCTAGATGATTATAATAATTTTTATTTTATGGAGATGAATACAAGAATTCAAGTAGAACACGGCGTAACTGAAGAGATTGTGGGCGTAGATCTAATCTCTAGGCAAATTCGCATTGCTTCAGGGGAAATTCTAGATATAGACCAAACAGAGGTTAAACCTCAAGGTGTAGCTATAGAAGCTAGGATTACAGCTGAAAATGTATGGAAAAACTTCGCTCCAAGTCCAGGCAAAATCACAGGCTACTTTCCAGCTCTTGGCCCAGGAGTAAGGGTAGATAGCCATATGTATCAAGGATATTCTATACCGCCATTTTATGATTCACTTGTAGCTAAGCTAATAGTAAAAGCTAGAAGTTATGATTTAGCAGTAAGCAAGCTTGAGCGTGCTTTAGATGAATTTACAATTGAAGGTGTTAGAACTACATTGCCATTTCTTTTAGCTATATCTAAAAGAAGACACTTTAGAAGAGGGTTTTTTGATACTAGCTATATTGAAGAGAGACTTCAAGATATTTTAGAAAATACTCATGATCACAATCAAGAGAACAAAGAAGAGGTAATTGCAGCTATTACAGCAGCAATTCAAAAGGTAAAATCTAGTAGAGAAAATGGGTAGTTTATGGATTTTTTAGATAGTTTAAAAGAGATAAAAGGCCAGATGGTTAAAGAGCAAAAGGCTCAAGCCCCAGTTTCAAAACCAAAGCCAAATCCAAATAGAGATGAATTCAAAGATATATTCATAGAGTCTCAAGAACCAGCCGATAAAGAGGCTAGGCTAAGAGATGAGTTTATGGAATTTATCAAATATTCGGATATTAAAAAACTTGACTGAGATTGAATTTAGCACCCTTGATACGCCATGTGCGTATCTTAAGGGTCGTTCTTCTAGAAGTAGCTATAAATATATTTATGAAGCGTCATATGCTTATAATTCTGCTTTAGTAGAGCATGGTTATAGAAGATTTGGCAAGTATTTTTCCAAGCCAATTTGCAAAGATTGCAATGAGTGCAAAAGCTTAAGAATAGACGCTCAAAAATTTAAATTCACCAAAAGCCTAAAAAGAGTAATTCGCAAAAATAAAGATGCTGGTATAGAGGTTGTAGTAACTCGCCCACATCTAAGCCAAGAACATATAAATCTATATGAAAAATATCATAAATTTATGCAAAATAAGCGAGGCTGGGAGTATCATCAAATGAGTTATGAACGCTATTTTAGCGTTTATGTAGATGGTGCTGGAGAGTTTGGCTTTGAGGTGGATTATTATGATGATAATAAGCTTATTTGCGTAGATCTTATAGATATTACAAATGATGGAATTAGCTCGATTTATTGCTTTTGGGATATTGATTATGCTCATTTAAGTCTTGGTAAATACTCACTTTTAAATCAAATTTTACTAGCTAAAGCGCATAAATTGCCATGGATTTATCTAGGATTTTATGTCAAAAATTGTGAAAGCTTAGAGTATAAGAGCGACTATAAACCATATCAAATTCTAAAAGAGTATTGTGAGTTAGATGAACCTACTATTTGGGTAGATTCATAGTTTTAATGGAACGCAATTTGCTTTAAAAGCCCAAAATTAAAAGATAGGGCTTGAAATGAAGATTACACAGACATTAGAGTCAATTACTATCGTGACTGATGATTGCGATCTGTATCTAAATCTTATCTATAAAATTCGCCAAAGTTTTGCCAATGTGATTGGTACTCGTGATAGAATTATTATATTTTATAGCGAAAATGAGCTGATCCAGCGTAAATATTTGCTAAAATTTATAGCAAATTTATATAAAAAAACTGTTGGTAGCGGGGTTGAGTTTTGGCTTACTCACCATAAAAATATTAAGCTAATCTATAAAAATCCAACTTCACTACAGGTGTTAATAGATATAGATATTAAATTTGAAAACTCAAAGGTGCTATTTGATCTTAAAAATAGTGAAGAGCTATTTGCTAAGTATCTAATGCGTGGATTTAATGATGTAAATTGTGAGTATTTTCCACGCCAAAATTGGCTACTTTTCACTCCGCAAAATTTAAAAGATATAGAGAGCCTATCAAATATTATAAGTAGCAGAGAACATCTAAAATATGTAGTAAATTTCAACTATAATAAAGATGAATTTGAGAAGTTTAAACGCAGATTTAATGCGTTAAATTCCAAAGAGTATAAGCGTAGATTTACTATGTTAGCTACTCTTTTAGAAGAGCATTTTCATACTCTTGGATGTGAAGTTGGAGATGATTATGAGACGGTGCGAACTAGCTACTTGAATTTAACTAAAGTCTATCACCCAGATCGTCATACGACTAAATCAGATGAAATTCAAAAAAACTATACAGATAAATTTCAAAAAATAGGCCTAGCCTATGAAGCTCTTAAGCCATATTTTCAAGAGCAAAGAAAATTTATAAACTCATAAGGACAAATATGAAATTAGGTGTAAATATCGACCATATAGCAGTACTTAGACAAGCAAGACAGGTAAATGATCCAGATATATTAAATGCTATGTATATAGCTGTTAGTGCTGGAGCTGATCAGATAACTATACATTTACGAGAAGATCGCAGACATATAGATGATATCGATACGCAAAATATTATAAATCTTTGCCCTATACCAGTCAATCTAGAGTGTGCTACAGCTATTACTGATATAGTAGTAGATTTACGCCCGCACCGTGCTACATTAGTACCAGAAAAAAGAGAAGAGCTAACTACTGAAGGCGGTCTAAATTTAAATAGCCCAGAGCTAGTATCAAGCATAAATGCAATGAATAGAGCAAATATTGATGTATCGCTATTTATAGATCCAAATTTAGATGATATAAAAGCAACTAAACATCTAGGTGTTAATACTATTGAGTTGCATACAGGAAGCTTTGCTAATGCCTATTTAATGGCTTATTCTAATATTTCAAAAACTAAATTTAGCATTAAATCTATTGAAAATCAAGATGCTAAAGAGCTTTTAAAAATTGAATTTAATAGATTAAAAACCGCAGCCAAATTTGCTAAAAACTTAGGTTTAAAGGTAGCAGCTGGTCATGGATTAAACTATCAAAATGTAGGATTAATCGCTGGTATTTCAGAGATTTTTGAGCTAAATATCGGTCAAAGTATTATAGCGCGTTCGGTTTTTACAGGGCTTAATCAAGCTATAAAAGATATGAAAAGGTTAATTAATGAAGCCTAAAATTGCAATAAGTGTAGGTGATATAAATGGCGTAGGTATAGAGATTGCATTAAAAAGCCATAAAAAAATAAGCCAAATTTGCAATCCAATATATTTTATAAACTCAAAGCTACTTAGCCGTGCTGCTAAGCTTTTAAATATCTATATTCCAGATGATTTTAAGATTTATGAGTGTGGAGATGATTTTGAGATTAAACCAGGTAAGGTGAGTAAAAAAAGTGGAAAATTCTCATTTATTAGCTTTGAAAATGCTCTAAATTTCACAGCCAAGGGAAGAGCTGATGCATTAGTAACTTTGCCTATTAATAAAGAGAGTTGGAAAAAGGCTAAGATTCCATATAAAGGCCATACTGATGCACTTAGTGATTATTTTGATCGTGATGCGATTATGATGCTTGGGTGTGATGAGTTATATGTGGCTTTATTTAGCGATCATATCGGGTTAAAAGATGTTAGCAAAAAGATTAAATTTAAATCTATAAAGAAGTTTTTACTAAACTTTTACTATTCGAGTAAATTTGAAAAAGTAGGAGTTTTAGGATTTAATCCACACGCAAGCGATAATGGAACTATTGGAGGCAAAGAGGAGATAGAGATAAAAATGGCCATAGAGGCTGTAAATGCTACTCTTGGTAAGCCTATTTTTACTGGACCTCTTGTGCCTGATGCGGCATTTACACCTAATTCTCTTAAATCTATAAATCGCTTAGTAGCTATGTATCATGATATCGGTCTTGCGCCATTAAAGGCCTTGTATTTTGATAGTTCGATTAATGTAAGTTTAAATTTGCCAATTATTCGAACAAGCGTAGATCACGGAACTGCTTTTGATATTGCATATCAATCTAAAGCAAGCGTAAAAAGCTATATAGAATCAATCAAATATTGCGTAAATTCAGTCAAAATTCAAGCCTAAAAAGCTAAAATAAAAGAAAATTTGGAGGTATTGCTTGGGTAGGGATAATATATTTTTTACTTCGATTTTTATTATTTCCTTAGTTGTCTTTTTTGTGTGGGGATATGGATATATATCTAGTCATCATTTAATCTTTTTTATTTTAGCTAGTGTTTTTGGTCTTTTTATGGCCTTTAATATTGGTGGTAATGATGTTGCGAATGCATTTGGTACAAGCGTAGGGGCTAAAACTCTTACTATTAAACAAGCACTGATTATAGCAGCTGTGTTTGAGTTAAGCGGTGCTATATTTGCTGGTGCAGAGGTTACAAACACTATTAGAAGTGGTATAGTTACACTGCCAAATAATGGCGATATAAATCCTATGATATTTGCTGCGGTTATGCTTTCAGCTCTTATGAGTGCTGGAATTTGGCTATTTATAGCGACTAAAAAGGGCTTGCCAGTATCTACTACTCATGCTATTGTAGGTGGTATCGTAGGTTCTGGTCTTATGATGGGATATATATATTACAATGATGGCAATACCTTAAATATGGTTAAATGGAGTTCTATAGGTAGTATTGCTGTTAGCTGGGTATTATCTCCTCTTATGGGTGGAGTTATTGCTTATATAGTTTTTGGCTATATTAAGTCTAAAATCATCACACCAAGCATAGAGTTGCAATCTCAGATAAAAGCTATTAAAGCTCAAAAAAGAAGCTTTAAAGAGAGCTATATCAATGAACTATCTAGCAAAAATGAATCTGAGCAAATTCAAGAGCTTAGAGCTATTGCTATGAGTTATGATGAAAATATCATTGGCAAAGGGCCATTTAGAGATAAAATTAAAGAATTTAAAAAACAAGAAAAACTAATTGATGCTATGAAGTATATGAGACTGCATATACCTATTTTAGCGGCAATTTCAGCTATGATTATCTCATCTACATTGCTATTTAAAGGGTTAAAGCATATGAATTTAACCTTTAGTGCTATTGAGACTGTATGGATTTTATGTGTTATTGGTACGGTGGCGTATTTAGTGAGCTTTTCTATAGTAAATATGATGAAAAAAGATAACCCACAAAAAGGTATTAATAGAATATTTGGCTGGTTTCAGATATTCACTGCCTCAGCTTTTGCTTTTTCTCATGGTGCAAATGATATAGCAAATGCAGTTGGGCCATTTGCTGCTATCTTAGATGTGTTAAAAAGTGGAGCTATAAATAGCACTACTGTAATTCCTACAATTGCTATGATAACATTTGGTGTAGCGCTTGTAGTTGGGTTATGGTTTTTGGGTAAAGAGGTTATCACTACTGTTGGGACAAAGCTTACTGAGATACTGCCTACGACTGGATTTAGCGCTGAATTAGCTGCTAGTATAGTTATTCTTATAGCGACTAAAATGGGTCTGCCAATTAGCTCTACGCATGTTCTTATCGGTGCGGTGCTAGGTATTGGATTATATAATCGCAATGCTAATTGGGGAATGTTAAAACCAATTGGTTTGGCTTGGATTATTACTCTACCTATTGCAATGATAGGATCAGCTATAGGATTTATCATTATAGTTAATGTTTTAGGATTGTAAATCAATCTCTTGCCTTTGCAAGAATACTCAAATTTGGAACGCTATTTGCTTGCTCTCTCCTAAACTTTTAGGAGAGAGCAAATGCGTATCACTAATCAGCTTATGAACTTTACCAATGTCTATAACTATCAAAAAAACTCATCTACATTGTATCAATCGCAACAAGCTTTTAGCTCAGGGCTTAAGATTCAACACTCATATGAAGGAAGTGCTATATATGTAGATGCTGCTAGGCTAGAGTATGAAGGTAATTTGCTCAAGCAAGTAGAAACTAGCACACTTAAAGCTACTGAATTTTCTAAAAATAGTGACCAAGCTTTAAATGATTTTGTGCTTAAACTGACTGAATTTAAAACCAAATTAATCCAAGCTGCCAATGATATTCACGATGCTACATCTAGAAACGCAATCGCCAATGACCTAGAAGGAATTAAACAAAATTTAATCGATATAGCAAATACTACGATAAATGGACAATATCTATTTTCTGGAACTGCTCTTGATACTAAACCTATAGATAGTCTAGGTAATTATCATGGCAATGACCAAAGTATAAAGGCTGTTATTGGCCCTAATCAAACATCACAATACAATATTGATGGAGAGGCGTTATTTTTAGGTTCTGATAATGACTATAATAAAATTATAACTACAAATGTAAATTTGATAAATCACTATAATAAATTAGAACATCCAAATGATGCAGTAAAATATATAAGCGTAGAAGATGATTTAAGAGATTTAATCGGTGAGAATTACAGAAGTGAGGAGTATAATAAAGTTGATAAGATGGAAACTGGCGATTTTGAAAAAGATAAATTAGTTGATCAAGATACTACATTTTTCTTACAAGGTAGAAAACCAGATGGCACTACATTTGCTACTAAAATCACAATGACCCCAGACTCAACTATACAAGGATTACTAGATAATATAGGTTATGCTCTAGGCAATGATAAGGATAATAAAAATAAACTAGTAGAAGTAACTATGAATAATAGTGGTCAAATAGAGATCAAAGATATCAGAAATGGCAATCAAATGACCGAACTTCATCTATTTGGCCTTACTCCGCAACAATCAACTGAGAAGTATAAGGTTGGCAATTATGAGATAAATATAGACCCAGCTACATCTGGTAATTATAAAATAACAACTACAAAAGACGCCGATGGTAATATAACTGAAATTACAGCAGTGGGTAACAACAATCAAACATATACAATTAATTTAAATAATACTAACCAACTTCAAGTTAATAATCAAGTTGTACAAAATATCGGTAATCCACCATTTGCACTAGATTTAAATGATCTTGGAAATAATGGTATAGATGCAAATGACTTTACAACTTTTGATCCAAATGATGCTGATCAAGTTCGTGAAATGTCTAGCACTAAAGTCCGTGATAAAGATGGCTCATGGGTAGATGTAAGTGAGTTAAGCGACCTAGCTACCATAGAAGAAAATGTCAAAAATGGCAAGGTATATCTAACTGAATTTATAAAAAGTGGATTTGAAGATACTCTAGGAGCTAAAAATAACGCAACTGATTATAATAAATTACAATTTGAACAAAAAGATAATATCCTAACAGGCTCTGTCCCACAAATAATAAAAGGCAAAAATGAATTTGCCACAGATGCTACAAAGATCAAAGATGTAGCCGGAGCTGGATTGCAAGATAATCCTGATAGTAATATGACAATGCATATTAAATCTAAAAATGGCAATTATTATGAGGTAAAAATTCAATTTACTGACATTATATCAGCTGCTACGCCACCAGCTACATCTCTAAGCATTACTCAAGTTGATCAAGATGGTAATCCAGTAAATCCACCAGCTAATCCGGTATATCAAGGCAATATAATGCTAGGAAAATATAATGAAGCTACTAAGACAACTGATGGTGTAGTAACCACGGCTGATGATATTAGCTATAAGCAGATAAATGATATAGTAGCTATGGTAGCAGCTGGAAATATGCCTGAAGATGATATATCAAATGGTTTTAATGAAAATATGAAGAAGTTGTTTGATACTGTAAATACTATTCCATTACCACCTAATATTCCAAATGCTACCACAGTTAAATCAGAATTAAAAGCTAATATTAATGACCCAGAAATTCATACAATAATTGATAAAGCAGTTGATACAGCTTTTAATGGTGCTGCTGCAGCAGATGTTAATATATTAAAAAATATAAAAGATATAGTTATAAATGATCCTGTATATGCTACTGGTAGATTTGAAGCTTATAATAAAGCAGTTGATGCAGCTTCTGCTGGTGTAAATGTAGAGCTAAATTATAGAGGTCAAATGCAAATTACAGATAAGAGTCAAACTGTAACAGGTATCGAAGTTACTATTTTTGAAGAGTTTAGCGATGATAAGCCTGAGTTTGGAAAAGAAGCTAACTCTAGCGTAGAAGGCTCGCTATTTAACTTTACAGCTAATAATATGATAAGTATAGATGAGCCAAGTGTGGATATATTTAAAGACTTAGATGATATGATTGCAGCAGTAAGAGAGGGTAGCTATAGAGGAAATCCTAATGGTACTGATGCTAGAACTACTGGAATTCAAGGTGCTTTAAAAAGAATAGACCATATCCAAGACCATGTAAATAAACTCCATACGCAAATAGGTTCATTTACCAATGTATTAGAGAGTTCAGGCACTAGAGCTAATATGATGTTTGTCAATATAGAAAGTGTCAAAAGTGATATTATAGGAGCTGATTTAGGTGAGACTATGCTAATTTACAAACAGCAACTTATGCAGTTTGAAGCTATGCTACAAACTTCATCTATGATTGGCAAGATTAGCTTATTAAATTATATGTAATTTATAATATTAACCTAAAAGCCACCAAAGCCTTTAAGGTAAGGTGGTGGCTACTTGATATAGCTACTATAAAACTACTAAAACTAAGCAATATATAACAAAATTTTTGCTATAATCAGCGGATTTTTATTTAAGGAATTTACGATTTTACGAGAGATTTTTCTTGTTATAGCTGTATGTATGCTTGTATATCTTGGTGTAGCGACTATCGTTCCGTATGCTTCATTTGTAGGGAGTTATGGCGGTGTCTTAGGCTGGTATAATGTAAGGCTATTTGGCTATGCATCATATTTTTATCCATTTATTTTGTTATATCCTGTTTATAATCTTTATAAATCTTATACAAAATTTAGCTTAAAAGTAGCTGGTAATATCATTGGCTCACTAATGCTATTTTACTCATTTTTGCTATTTTGTTCTATGTTTGATCCTATGGCTGGCGGTGTAGTTGGTGGCTTTAGCTCTGAAGCTCTTAGAAGCGTTATAGGAAGTGCTGGAACATTTATATTTATTCTTATGATATTTTTTATTGCTTGTGGGCTTACCTTTGATGATAGGCTAGATGTAATGGTTAAAAAAGCCTTTGTTGTTAAGAGTAAAATTGAACTAGAAGCAAAACCAAAAGCTAAAGAAGTAGAACCTACTAAGCTTGAGCAATCTAAATCAAAACCTCAAATGCTAGATAGCAATGATGATGTTGCAAGCTTAGAAATTAACCTTGAAACTAGCAAAAATGAGAATTTAGAAAATGAGCCTAATATTTTAAATGATGAGCTAAACATAAATGAGCCTAAAGAGCCAAAATCCACATCAAGTGGCGCTATAATTCTTAGCGAAGTAGCTGAAAATAAGGAGCTTTTAAACCAGATAGAAAAGGGCAAAGTAGAAAAGCCAAAAGATTTTAAGCTACCTAGCCTTGATTTTTTAAAAGACCCGCCTAAGAGAAGCAAGAGTATTAATGAGGCTGAAATAGATCAAAAAATCGCTGATCTTTTAGATAAATTAAAAAGATTTAAAATAGATGGCGATGTAGTTCGTACATACTCTGGACCTGTGGTAACTACATTTGAGTTTAAACCTGCTGCACATGTTAAAGTTAGCAAGATTTTAACACTCCAAGATGACTTAGCTATGGCTTTAAAGGCTCAAACTATTAGAATTCAAGCCCCAATTCCAGGTAAAGATGTAGTAGGTATAGAGATACCAAATAAAAATATAGAGACAATATATCTAAAAGAGATTTTAGAAAGCGATATCTATAAAAATGCTAAAAGTGAGCTAACTTTAGCCCTTGGTAAGGATATAGTAGGCGATCCATTTATAACCGATCTTAAAAAACTTCCACATCTATTAATCGCAGGAACTACAGGAAGCGGTAAGAGTGTAGGTATAAATGCGATGGTATTAAGCCTATTATATCGCAACTCACCTAAGACCTTACGCTTAATAATGATAGATCCGAAGATGCTTGAATTTAGTATGTATAATGATATTCCACATCTATTAACTCCAGTAATAACAGAGCCTAAAAAGGCTATAGCAGTACTTGCAAATTTAGTTGCTGAGATGGAGCGTAGGTATAGAATAATGAGCCAAACTCGCACCAAAAATATAGAAAGCTATAACGAAAAGATGAAAAAAGATGGAGGTGAGACTCTGCCATTTATCGTAGTTATCATCGATGAACTTGCTGATCTTATGATGACAAGCGGTAAAGAAGTTGAGTTTCATATCGGGCGACTAGCACAGATGGCTAGAGCTAGCGGGATTCACCTAATAGTAGCAACTCAGCGCCCAAGCGTAGATGTAGTAACTGGGCTGATTAAAGCAAATTTACCAAGCCGAATTAGTTATAGAGTAGGGCAAAAAGTAGATAGCAAGGTTATACTAGATCAGATGGGAGCTGAGAGTCTGCTAGGGCGAGGAGATATGCTCTTTACGCCTCCTGGAAGCCCTGGAATAGTAAGGTTACATGCTCCATTTGCTAGTGAAGAAGAGATTGATCATATAGCTGAGTTTTTAAAAGCTCAAGAGAGCGTAGTATATGAAAATAGCTTTTTAAAAGATGATAGTGTTAGTAGTAGCGGCGGTGTTGGAGAATTTAGCGGTGAGATAGATGAGTTATATGATGAGGCTAAAAGTATAGTATTAAGCGAAGAAAAAACCTCAATTAGCTACTTACAAAGACGCTTAAAAGTAGGCTATAATAGAGCTGCAAGTATAATCGAACAATTAGAACAAAATGGCGTACTCACCCCGCCAAACAGTAAGGGTCAAAGAGATATAATTAGGTAATTTAATAGGAGTAAATAGTGATATTTGATGATATTTTTGGTGGTCAGCCTAGGGATAAGTTTTTTGATATTGTTTATAATGCAAATCGCAATATAGTAGAAAATGAGCTTGAAATTTTATTTAGTGAGCTTGTGGCTTTAAGAGAGTTAGCTGAGAGTAGTGGAATTACACAATCTCAAATAGATAGCTTTAAAGCATTAAATCCTGATATTATGGAGAGCGGACTAAATGATATATATATAGATATTACGGGGAAAATTTTAACACAAAATGAGTAGATTAACTCTTTGGCTTTTACCATTTTTTTGCGTTAGTTTATTGCTTGGTGCCCAACCTAAATGGACTCATTATAAGGAATTTATCCTTAAAAAAGATGAAAAAGCTAAGATTATCTTAATAGATAGGCTTCACTTAATTCGTGATGAATTTGAGTTTTCATGGACACTTTATGATAATACTAATTTAGTTGTCCATACTAAATTTAGAAACTATCCACGCCAGATAGTGCTTAGTCTTAGAAGAGGGCTAGAGATGTATCATCAGCCTATTCTTGGTTTTATCAAAGATCCACTTAGAGATAGTGTAGATCTATATTTGGATTTTAAAGAGTATAGGCATTATGATGGGACAGTAGTCTTGGATTCATATATAATGGATCAGGCTTCTAGGGTTGAGATAGAGTATATACCAGATAGATAGGAAGATTTATGGTTGATAAGATTTTGCATGAATTTGTCAAGGAGTGTGGCTATCCAAGAGCTCTTGATATGTTTGAGAAGATAAGTAGTGGCAAAAAACTACGAAGTAAGCTAATCTTAAAAAT
Organism: Campylobacter vicugnae; assembly: GCF_002139875.1. Taxonomy (NCBI): domain Bacteria; kingdom Pseudomonadati; phylum Campylobacterota; class Epsilonproteobacteria; order Campylobacterales; family Campylobacteraceae; genus Campylobacter; species Campylobacter vicugnae. The sequence goes on along the minus strand of NZ_CP018793.1, from coordinate 944,664 downwards.
AGCCGGTCAAAATGAGATCTCACTTAGGCTATGTGCAGTAATAGAGCTTATCCACTTAGCAAGTTTATTGCATGATGATGTAATAGATGATTCTACTATTAGACGCGGTAAGCCTAGTATAAATGCACTTTATGGCTCTAAAAATTCCATTATGCTGGGTGATATTTTATACTCTAAGGGATATTATGAGATTGTAAGCTTAGATCCACAAATTGCTAAAATTATATCTAAGGCAGTTCTTGATTTAAGCATTGGAGAGATGATGGATGTAGATCTTGGTTCTAAGTTTAGCCCAAATTTAGATGAGTATTTAAAGATGATTGAGCTAAAGACTGCTGTTTTAATAGAAGCTTCAGCTAAAAGTGCAGCTATAATAGCTGGTATAGATAGTGATTCATATGCAAATTACGGCAGAAATTTAGGCCTAGCATTTCAAATAGTTGATGATATATTAGATATTAGTGCTGATGAGACAACTCTTGGTAAACCTGCATTTAGTGATTACAAAGAGGGCAAAACAACTCTTCCATATATCTTTTTATATAATGCTTTAAATCTAGATGATAAAGAGATATTAAAAAGCCTATGGGGTAAAGAGCTTGATGAGAATCAAACCAAATGGATTAAAGGTAAATTTGATGAGTTTAATATCGTTCATAAATGTAAAGAGTTTGCCAAAGAGCTTGGGTATAAAGCAATAGCCTCAGTAAGCGATGAAGGACTAAAAGAGATAGTTTCAAGTATGATAGATAGGGAGTTTTAATGCACTATATAAGTATTAGCTTTACGCATAAAAATACAGATATCAGTATTAGAGAGAAGCTATCATTTAGCGATGAGAGTCGCAAAAAAGAGATGCTTCGTCTATTAAGTGCTAATGAAAATATCTTTGAATCTATGGTGCTTAGCACTTGTAATAGGGTTGAAGTTTTTGCATATATAGCTAATGTAAAAGAGTGTATTAGACATATTTTAAACTCTATTTCAATTTTAACTCTTGTGCCATATGATGCTTTAGAGCTTAGGGCTGATGTTTATGAAGATGATGGAGCTATTCATCATCTATTTGCTGTAGCTAGCTCCCTTGATAGTTTGGTTATTGGCGAGACTCAAATTGCTGGTCAGCTTAAAGAAGCATTTAAATTTGCATATGACAATGGTAATTGTGGTGATAATATTAGCTATGCTATACATTTTGGGGCTAAATGTGCGTCTAAGATTAGGGCTGCTACTACAATTAGTAAAAATCCAGTATCAGTCTCAAGCGTAGCAGTAGCTAAAGCTAAAGAGATATATGGCAATTTAGGCGGTATGACTGCAGTTGTAGTAGGTGCTGGACAGATGAGTGCATTAGCGTGTAAGCATTTAATAGCATCTAAAGTAAATGTAATAATAGTAAATAGAGATCAAAATAGAGCTGCTCAGCTACAAAGTGAGTTAGGCGAGCTAGCTAGTATTGCGTCCTGGGAGCGTCTTGGTGAGTTGATAAATAGATATCAGTTAATCTTTAGTGCTACTGGTGCTAATATGCCTGTTATCACTGATGAGATTATAGAGATTGTAGAGTTTAACCGATATTTTTTTGATATTGCTGTGCCTAGAGATATTGATATTAGCTACTATGATAATATAAGTGTTTATGCAGTTGATGATTTAGAAAGTATAGTAAAAAGTAATTTAAATTTGCGTGAGGAACAAGCTGGCGTAGCATATGCAATAGTAGGAGAGATGACGGCTGAGTTTTTTAAGTGGCGTTCATCACAAAATAGCACTCCAGCTATTAAAGCATTAAGATTTAAAGCTAGAAATATAGCTCAAAAAGAGATAGAAAAAGCAATAAAAAAAGGATATATAAAGTGCTGTGATGAAAATGAAGCTAGAAAGCTAGTTCATCAAGTTTTTAAAGCATTTTTACATACGCCTACTATGAGATTAAAAGATAGAAATGATGATGAGATACTTAATGCATTAGAGTATCTATTTGATATAAAAATTAATAAAACAGAACTAAAAGAGGAAGAGTAATGAAATTTAGCAAATTATATATCCCAACACTTAAAGAAGCTCCAAAGGACGCTACTTTGCCTAGTCATCAGTTTTTGCTTAGGGCTGGATTTATTCAACAAACTGGTAGCGGACTTTATAACTTCTTGCCACTTGGTAAAAGGGTGCTTAAAAAGATAGAAAATATCGTAAGAGATGAGATGGATAAAGCAGGTGCAAATGAAGTATCTATGAGCTTTGTAGTGCCTAGTGAGTTGTGGAAGCAAAGTGGGAGATTTTTTAAATTTGGAAGCGAACTTTTAAGGCTAAATGATAGAAAAGGTAATGATTTTGTTCTAGGGCCAACACACGAAGAAAGCATTGTAGATATGGTTCGCGGAAGAGTAAATAGCTATAAACAACTGCCTTTGAATTTATATCAGATTGGACTTAAATTTAGAGATGAGGCAAGACCTAGATTTGGTCTTTTAAGATGTCGCGAGTTTATAATGAAAGATAGTTATAGCTTTCATTCAAGTTATGATGATTTAAAGCGTGAGTTTGATCTTATGCAAAAAACATATAGTAAGATTTTTACTAGACTTGGCTTAAACTTTAGATGTGTTGAAGCTGATAGTGGAGCTATTGGTGGTAGTGGAAGTAAAGAGTTTATGGTGCTTGCTGATAATGGTGAAGATGATATTTTAATCAGTGATAGTTCAGATTATGCTGCAAATGTTGAAGCTGCTAAAAGGGCTAAACGCACCTGTAGTGCAGAACGCCCACAAAGCAATGGAATGCTTAAATTTCATACGCCAGATTGTTCGACTATTGCAGCAGTTAGCGAGTTTTTTAAGATTGATCCATTTTATACTATCAAAGCTGTTATTAAAAAGGCTATATATGAAGATAGAAGTGAGATTGTAATATTTTTCTTGCGTGGAGATGATGAACTTCAAGAGACAAAAGCACTAAATGCTTGTGGCGCATTAGAGCTATGTGATGCTAATACAGATGAGATTGAAAATGCTGGATTAGTAGCTGGATATTGTGGGCCAATTGGTCTTCCTGAAGGGGTCAATTTCTATATTGATAATGAGCTTGATGGTGAGAGTGAGATGATTTGTGGCGCAAATCAAAAAGATTATCACGCAATTGGTGTAAGTATTATAAATTTCAATAAAGATAGATTTAAGGATTTAGTAGCTGTAAAGGCTGGAGATAAAGCACTTGATGGTGGTACTCTTAGTATGACTAAAGGTATAGAAGTTGGTCATATATTTCAGCTAGGAGATAAGTATTCATCTGCGATGGATGCGACATTTTTAGATGAAAATGGCAAAGCTAAGCCGTTTATTATGGGTTGTTATGGTATTGGCGTAAGTAGATTAGAAGCAGTTGTGATAGAATCTAGCCATGATGAAAGAGGATGCGTATGGAAAAAAGAGTGCGCTCCATTTAGCGTTCATATAATTGTATCAAATTTCAAAGATGAAGCTCAGGCTAAATTTGCTCTAGAACTTGAGAGTGCGCTTGAGAGTGTTGGAATTGAGGTATTATTAGATGATAGAGATGAAAGGTTTGGAGTTAAAATAGCTGATTTTGAACTGATTGGAAATCCATTTGGTGTAGTAGTAGGCAAAGGATTAGCTAATGATGAGGTTGAACTAATCATTCGTGATGGTCTAATAAAAGAAAAAGTCGCTTCTAGCGAAATTTTAGGCAAATTAAAAGAGCTTGTATGATTAGAATTTCATTGCTACCATATATCTTTTTAGAGATAGTATTGGTTGTTTTATATGTATTAGAATTTGGATTTTTTAGTCTATTTAGTGAGATTTTTCTTAGTGCATTACTTGGCGTAATTTTGATACTAAATTATGGATTTGCTAATTTATTTCAAAATATAAACTACTTTAATATCAAAGATATCTTTGGTAGTTTAGGACTTGCTATTGGTGGATTTGCTATTATAATTCCTGGAATAATAAGTGATATTTTTGGAATAATTATAATTGTAGTTGCTTTGATTTTAAAGATTTATGCTAAATTTAATACTCTTAATTATCAAAATAACCAAGACAGATATAGCCAAGCCAACCAAAATGATGATGTAATAGATGTAGAGATTATAGAGGAGAGAGATAGATGAATATTAAAATCGCAAGTAGAAATAGCGCCCTAGCACTTTGGCAGACATATCATATTAGGGATCTTTTAGAGGCTCGTGGTCATAGTGTAGAGATTATTACTATGAAGACTAAAGGCGATGTAATTTTAGATACTCCACTAGCTAAGATTGGTGGCAAAGGTTTATTTACTAAAGAGCTTGAAAATGCAATGCTTGATGGAAGGGCTGATATTGCTGTGCATAGTTTAAAAGATGTGCCAACGACTTTTCCAGATGGGTTAAAATTAGCCTGTGTTTGTAGTAGAGAAGATATAAATGATGCTATGCTAAGTATGAATTTTAAAAGCTTTGATGAGCTTCCAAATGGTGCAAGAGTTGGAACTACATCTTTGCGTAGAAGAATGCAACTTCTAGCTCTTAGACCTGATTTAGAAATTATCTCGCTTCGTGGAAATGTAAATTCAAGAATTGCTAAGCTTAAAGATGGCGAATTTGATGCTATTATACTTGCTATGGCTGGAATTAATCGTCTTGAACTCCATAAAGAGGTAAAGTATGTATCTGTGCTTAATACTATTGCAGCAATGGGGCAAGGAGCTTTGGGCATAGAAGCAGTAGATAGGGATGATATTTTAGATGCGATTGAGTTTTTAAATGATGAAAAGAGTGTTATAGAAACTACTATTGAAAGAGCATTTGTGCATAGATTAAATGGTGGATGTCAAGCCCCAATTGGAGTAAGTGCAAGGTTAGATGGTGATAAAATTAGTGTTAGAGCAATTTTAGGCACTCCAGATGGTAAAGAAATATTGAAAAATGAAAGAGTATTTAATAAATCTGAATATAAAGAGGCTGGAGAGATTTTAGCTAATGAGTTTATAGCCAAAGGCGCAAAAGAGCTTTTAGCTAAGGCTGAGCAGATAGCAAGCCAAATTTGAGCTATAAAATAACTCAAATTCAATACAAGATTATTTTAAAAATGTTTATTTACATTTAATATAATCATGGTTCAAATTTTCTTAAGGGTATTTATGGGCATTATTCATAAGTTATTTTTTAGTATGGGTTCGGCTGTTGTATTTTTTTTAATTTTTGGTGTAGCAAGTGGCGCTGCGACAATTATTGAGAGTATGTATAACACTCAAACTGCTTGGGCTTTAGTATATGGTGCTGGATGGTTTGCGCTGATTCAGCTTATTTTGGGTGTAAATTTGGTCTATAATATATATGAATATAGATTATTTAAGCTCAAAAAACTTCCTGTTTTAATATTTCACTTAAGCTTTTTATTTATTTTAGTTGGTGCGGGTATTACAAGATATTTTGGTTTTGAAGGTCAGATGAATATCCGAGAAAATGATAGAAGCAATGAGATTAGAAGTATGCAAAGCTATATTCAAATGATCTCTAGTGATGATAATAATACCTATACAGTCTCAGAGCCAAAATATATATCTAGTACTATTGGTAATGATTTTAATTTAAGATTAAAAATCTATGATAAATTAGCTACATTAAAGTATAAAGATTTTATTCCAAATGCGATTCCGGCATGGATAGATAGTCCAAATGGAGAGCCTGTTTTAGAGCTATTATTTTCTGATGAGAGCAATAGCGAATCAGTTACTATGAAGCTTGGTGATAAATTTGAAGTAGGTGATATGAGTTTTAGCTTTGGAGCTAAACCAACAAGAAGTAAATATATTCAAATTTATTTAAAAGATGGCAAATTTTACATCAAAACCAATCAAGATATCAGCTATATGGTTATGAGTGATATGAGTAAAGGCCAATTGCCAAAGGATACAGAAGTTGAGTTTGCTGGGCTTAGATTATATAGTATGGGTGGGGTAAATTTTGCACCTAAAACTATGAAAGTAAGTGCTATAAAAGGGGTAGAAAAAGCTGGAGAAAATGTAACTGGTGCCGATGCGATAATTGCAACTTTAAACTACAATAATGAGAGTAAAGATGTAGCCTTGCTAAGCTACTATCCGCCTGAGCCTGTTGAGGTTGGGGGGCAAAGATTTTATGTAGCATGGTCTCCAATGGCTATTACATTACCATTTAGCATATATCTAAAAGATTTTGAGCTAGCTAGATATCCAGGATCAAACTCCCCAATGAGTTATAGTAGTGATATTGTAGTTGAAGATGGAGATTTTAAGATGGATTATAGAATTTATATGAATAATGTCCTTGATTATAAAGGTTATAGATTCTTCCAAAGTAGTTATGACTCTGATGAAGGTGGTACAATACTTTCAGTAAATAGCGATCCAGGCAAATGGCCTACATATTTTGGGTATTTCTTGCTCACTTTAGGGCTTTTATTAAATGTTATGAATCCTCATTCAAGATTTAGAAAACTTGCTAAAGCTGTAAATGAGGCAAATACTAAGGCAATTTGCACTATTTTGATAGCTGGTATGGCAATTTTTGGTGCGAGTAAGGGATATGCCTTATCAATGCCACAAATTCCACAAAGCCATATAGATAAGGTATCAACGGTAATTATACAAGGTCCAGATGGTAGAATGAAGCCATTTGATACTATGGCACACGAGATTTTAAATAAAATTTACCGCAGTGATAAGTTTCAATCAATGGGTGCTAATGCTATATTTTTATCAATGATGGCAAATTCAGAAAATTGGCGTTCAGTACCAATTATTAAAATTAGCGATGATGAGTTAAAAAAGGTATTAGGAATTCCAAAAAGTCAAAAATATGCTAGTTTTGATGATTTCTTTGGCCCTAATAAAGATGGTCAAATAGAGTATAAGCTAATTAAATTTACAGAACTTGCTAATCGTAAAGCACCAGCTACAAGAGGACTTTTTGATAAAGATGTTATAAAAGCTGATGAGAAGCTAAATATTCTTTATATGGTATTTATAGGAGAGATGTTTAGAGTAATACCGAAAAAAGATGATTTTAATAACACTTGGCTAAGTCCTGGCGGAGCCCTTATGGAGCTAAGCGGCCAAGAGGCTTCAAATGTAGCTATAATGCTACAAAGATACTTTACAGCAGTACTTGAAGCACAAGATAGTGGCGAATGGAGTAAAGCTGATGAGGCTATAGAAGCTATTAAAAAATATCAAGCTGAATTTGGTGCTGCAGTAATGCCTGATAGTAATAGAGTAAATTTAGAATTAGCATTTAATAAATATAAGATATTTCAAAATTTAACTCCAGTATATCTCTTAGCCGGTTTTGCACTTTTAATAGTAGTGTTTATTAAGATGTTACGCCCTAAAATTAAAATAAATTTAATTTTTAAAATTGTATATTGGATTAATATCTTAGCTTTTATTGCCCATACTGTTGGTATGGGGCTTAGATGGTATATTGCTGAACATGCACCATGGAGCGATGGATATGAGAGTTTAGTATTTATAGCTTGGTGTTTGGCATTTAGCGGGACAATGTTTGCTAGAAGTTCAGCTATATCTCTTGCACTTACTTCTATATTAGCTGGAGTTACTCTATTTGTAGCGCATCTTAGTTGGCTTGATCCACAAATTACAAATCTTGTTCCAGTTCTACAAAGCTACTGGCTAACAATACATGTAAGCGTAATTACAGCTAGTTATGGATTTTTAGGGCTTTGTTCTCTTCTTGGATTATTTACTTTAGTGCTATTTGCCCTTCAAGGTAAAAAGGAGAATAAAGAGCTAACAAGAAATATAATTGAAGCTACAAGAATTAATGAAATGGCAATGATTTTAGGTCTTAGCTTGCTTATTGTTGGTAACTTTTTAGGCGGAGTATGGGCTAATGAGAGCTGGGGAAGATATTGGGGCTGGGATAGTAAGGAGACTTGGGCTTTAGTTAGTATTTTAGTTTATGCAGCTGTAGTTCATATGAGATTTATACCAAAAGTAAATTCTCAATACGCATTTGCCGTAGCTTCTATGTTTGCTTACAGTGCGATTATTATGACATATTTTGGTGTTAATTTCTACTTAGTTGGAATGCATAGTTATGCAGCTGGTGATGCTGTACCAGTACCAAATTTCGTATGGATAGCTCTACTTGTGATGATAGTTGTAAGCTTGCTTTCCTATCGTAAAAGGTCATATAGTACGAAGTTATAAGTTTGTTTAGGAGGTTTTAGTTGAACGAGAGTATGATATTTATTGCGATGGTCGCTGTGGCCATCGTTTTAGGTGTAATTGGCGTAAGTGTTATTAAGTCGTTAAACAAAGATAAAAAAAATGCAAAAAAAGCAGCCTTGCAAGATGAAGCTCAAACAAAGATTACCTTAGAAGATCTCATTATAATCGTATCAGATAAAAGATCAAGCAAGGAGGAGATAGCTAAGGCAGTGCTGTATTTTATTCAAAAATTTCCATTTCCTGCTAAATCAGAGGGTCGTGTCCCATCTCATGCGATTCCATATTTGAAATTTATCTCGCTTGTAGCAGGGCATAAAAAATCTGATGCCAAACTAATCTCATATATGACAAATGAGCTTGATAAGTTGCATTTTGATTATATTAGCGAAATTGAACAGTATAAAAATATAGGCCTTCGCTCACGCTTTTAATAAATTTTTTAGCTATCAAATTCAGATAAATTTGGTAGCTTTTTTGTTTTTAATTCAAATTTTGTTTCTTGAAAAATTAAAATATACTAAAAGATAAAATCTAAGTTATTTTTTACTACTAAATTTTTGATTTTTTTGGTAGAATTATCAAAATTTTTTTTAAAGGATGTAAATGGGCTTTTTTGAACAATACAATAACGCTAAAGAAGAGCGTGCAAAACTTGGTATTCCACCGCTTCCGCTTACTAAAGAGCAGACAAAAGAGGTATGTGAATTATTAAAATCAGCACCAACTGCTGAGCTTATAGATCTGCTTGCAAATCGTGTAAATCCTGGTGTTGATGATGCTGCAAAGGTTAAGGCTGAGTTTTTAAACGAGATTATAAACCACGGTTTAGCTTGTAGCTTAATTAGCAAAACTGATGCTGTAAAAATGCTTGAACCAATGCTTGGTGGATATAGTGTAATCGTGCTTGTAGCTAGTCTAAGAAGTAGCGATGAGAGCGTAGCGGCTGCAGCAGCTAATGTGCTTAAAAACACTATTTTTGTTCATGATTATTTTAATGATGTAGCGCTTCTTGCTAAAGAGGGCAATAAATTCGCAGCTGAAGTTATCAAAAGTTGGGCTGAAGCTGAGTGGTTTAAATCTAGATCTGATATTCCAGAAAAGATAGAAGCTATAGTATTTAAAGTTCCTGGTGAGACAAATACTGATGATTTAAGTCCAGCTAGTGAAGCATTTAGCAGATCTGATATTCCACTTCATGCAAACGCAATGCTAATGAAACGCCAACCAGGTAGTTTAGAAAAAATTGCTGAGTTAAAACAAAGTGGCCGTGAAGTTGTTTATGTAGGCGATGTAGTGGGAACTGGAAGTTCAAGAAAAAGTGGTATTAACTCTATTCAGTGGCATATCGGTCGTGAAATTCCTGGAATTCCAAACAAAAAAACAGGTGGCGTAATCTTAGGAAGTATTATTGCTCCAATATTCTTTAATACTGCAGAAGATAGCGGTGCGTTACCAATTATAGTAAATGTAGATGGTTTAGAAACTGGTGATAAGATTGAAATTTATCCATATAAAGGTGAGATTGTAAAAGATGGAGCTGTGGTTAAAACATTTAATCTTGAGCCAAATACATTAAAAGATGAAGTAAAAGCTGGAGGTAGAATTCCATTAATTATTGCTAGAAGTCTATGTTCAAAAGCTAGAGCTGAATTAAACATGGGTACTGAAGATATCTTTACTAAACCAGCTCAACCAGCAACTGATGATAGCATAGGCTATACATTAGCTCAAAAAATGGTTGGCCGTGCATGTGGTATCGATGGCGTTCGCCCTGGTATGTATGTAGAGCCTATCACTCTAACAGTAGGTAGTCAAGATACAACTGGTCCAATGACAAGAGATGAGATTAAAGAGCTTGCAAGCCTTGGTTTCTCAGCTGATTTTGTACTTCAAAGCTTCTGTCATACAGCAGCATATCCAAAACCAACTGATGCCTTAATGCATAAAACTCTACCTGATTTTATGATTAGTCGTGGTGGTGTAAGCTTAAAACCAGGTGATGGAGTTATCCACTCATGGTTAAATAGAATGGTTTTACCAGATAGCGTTGGTACTGGTGGAGATTCTCATACACGCTTCCCAATTGGTATTAGCTTCCCAGCTGGTTCTGGTCTTGTGGCTTTTGCTGCTGTTTTAGGTTCAATGCCGCTAAATATGCCTGAGTCTGTACTAGTAAGATTTACTGGTAAAATGCAACCTGGTATTACTCTAAGAGATTTAGTAAATGCAATTCCATACTATGCGATCAAAAAAGGCCTACTAACAGTAGAGAAAAAAGGTAAAGTAAATGTATTTGCTGGTAAAGTTTTAGAGATTGAAGGATTGCCTGATCTAAAAGTTGAACAAGCATTTGAACTAAGCGATGCAAGTGCAGAAAGAAGTGCTGCAGCATGTGCAATTGCTTTAAATAAAGAGCCAGTAATAGAGTATCTAAAATCAAATATTGTGCTTATTGATGCTATGATTGAAGCTGGATATGGTAGTGATAAAACTCTAGCTCGCCGCCGTGATAAGATGAAACAATGGTTAGAAAATCCAGAGCTACTACAAGCTGATAAAAATGCAAAATATCACACTGTAATTGAGATTAATATGGATGAGATTACTGAGCCAATTCTTGCATGTCCAAACGATCCAGATGATGTAGCTACGCTAAGTGAAATTTTAAATGATCCTAAACGCCCTAAAAATATTGATGAAGTATTTGTTGGTAGCTGTATGACAAATATCGGTCACTATAGAGCGCTTTCAGAAGTTCTAAAAGGTGAAGGTCAAGTACCTACTAGATTATGGGTTGTTCCACCTACAAAAATGGATGAAGCACAGCTAAGAGCTGAGGGTAGATATTCACTATTTGGTGCTGCAGGTGCTAGAACAGAGGTTCCAGGCTGCTCACTATGTATGGGTAACCAAGCAAGAGTTGCAGATAATGCAATTGTATTCTCAACTTCTACAAGAAACTTCGATAACCGTATGGGTATGGGCGCTCAAGTTTATCTAGGTTCTGCTGAGTTAGCTGCAGTATGTGCTATGCTAGGTAGATTGCCAAGTGTAGAAGAGTATATGAAGATTGTTCCAGCTAAATTAGCAGGAAAAGAAGATGAGATCTATAAATATCTAAACTTCAATCTAATTGAAAACTACAAATTAGAAAACTAATTTATAAAACCCGCTTTATATAGCGGGTTTATTTATTTTATCAAATTTGCTTATTTAGTAAATCAAATTTAACTACTTAATCAATCCTAGTCTCCAAGCTAACTGATAGTAACTAAACTCTTCATATAGCTTATGAAACTGAGCTTTTGATTCATCAAGCTCAAAGCTATCATTACTATTTTTTAATGTATTTGGGTTTTGATATCTATATCCTTTAGTGCTTGATATTGGATATATGCCATCATTATCAGCCCAGACATTTATATGTATTGCAAACTCCATCTTAGTATCATTAGGTTTAGATAACATATCTCTACCACCCATGCTTAGATATTTAGTATTATTTAGACTAAGATTATATAGAGTTGGAAATATATCTTTATGCGAGCCAATTCTATTTTTATCATAGTAGATATTATTTTGTAAAACTTGTGGAATATATAGATAAAATGGCACACTAATTCCAAAGGCGCTCTCATTTTTGTGATCAAATTTATACTCTCTATTTGCATGATCACCAGATGCAGCTACTATTATATTATCTTTGAATTTGCTATTTTTGATCTTATTTAAATAATCTCCAAAGCTGTTGTTTGCATAGCTATATGCATTTAATAGTGCCTTATAGTCAGTAGAATAACGACTAATCTCAGAGCTATTTAGATCTAAATTTAGCTCATTTTTGCCTTTGTGTATATATGGTGGATGGTTTGAAATCCCAAGAGAGATAATTAGAGTTGGTTTGATTGCATTATTAAAAATCTCATAAATCTTGTTATACATATATTCATCTTTTATCCCATATGGATGCTTAGACTCTTTGGCATTTTTATACTCTTGCATTAGTATAGTCTCATCTATAATCTCATCTACACCTTGAGCTTTTAAGAAGTAGTTTATATTGTACCAAGCAGCATTACCAGCGTAAGCAAAGACAACTCTATATCCAGCTTTTTTATAGATATCAATTAGGGTTAATGGTAGTTTTTGTTTTTGAAATTTACTACTTGTAAGGTTGATTATAGGACTTTGAAATAGTATTCTATTTAGACTATCTATCGTGCCATTAGTAGAAGGTAAAAATCTTTTAAATACAAAATCAGAGTTAAAATGTTCATCAAGGGAGCCTAAAAGTACTTTTTGCATAGCTTTATCTTCTTGAAGCAGCCCAAGCCCAAAACTCTCCATGAGATTAAAATGTATATGCATTTTAGCGTGATTAGGGTTTTGCTTTGTAGTAGCAAACATATCAAATAATCTCTTTTGCAGCTCTTTACCTCTATTTATATCCACATATGGGAAGTTGGCTTGATTTTTATACTCTTTACTAGCCCATGAAAGAGCCATAATGGGATTAGTAGATATCTCATTAAATGGTTTAAATGAGCTAAATTGATATGTAGAGGCACGAAGCGCATTATATACTGGATGAGCCCGAAGTGCCACAGCATATGCATAAATTAATACAATATTACAAACAATTAAAATCCAAAGTGGTTGGTTGGATTTTTTAAATTTAATTTTTAAAATTTTATTATTTAAATATCCACATAAAATAGCAAAAGCCAAAGCGTATAATAGTATTAAAATTGCTGGATAATCATTATATATGATTGATATTAAAGCAGCGGTATCATCATCTTTAAATCCAAAGATAAACATATCAATTTTATTTTGATAAATTTGATAATAGTAGTAGCCAATAAATGCAAAAATAGCCACAATAAATGATATAATGGACATATAAATTGTAGAGAAAATTTGATAGGCTTTAGATAAATTTAATCTAATAAATCCATTTAAATAGCTAAGAAACCCACATAGAAAAATAGGTAAAAATATGGTACTAAATGTTCTCATATCATGCCCAAGCCCATATAAAAATACCTCGCCCCAGCCATTGCTATTTGTATCTGGTAGGCTAGATAGCATCATAAATCTCATAATGGCAAATATCGCCATATATATAAAAGTAAAGCTAAGAATTTGAGTTATAATTTTTATCACTAATTTTACCTTTTTTATTTTTATCCAAAGGTAAAATTTTATCTAAAAAAGCTTATATGGATTTAAATTTATTTTTCTAAATTAATATTTAATAATAACATTAATTTATCTACTTTTACGATATTTTTATTAAAATTTAGCTAAACTTATGAATTTAAAAATTATTAAAGTGACTCTAATGCAAAGATATAAAACAAGACAAATTCAAGTAGGTAGTGTAAAAATAGGTGGTGATGCGCCAATAAGTGTGCAGTCAATGACATTTAGCAAAACTAGAGATGTAGCTGGTACTTTAGAACAGATTAATAGATTATACTTTGCTGGGTGCGATATAGTGCGTTGTGCTGTGTTTAATAAAGAGGATATTGAAGGGCTTAGAGAGATTAAAAAGTCTAGTCCATTGCCAATTGTAGCTGATATCCATTTTAATCATCTTTATGCTTTAGCAGTATCTGAATTTGTTGATGCTATAAGGATAAATCCAGGAAATATCGGCGGCAAAGAAAAGATAAGAAAAGTTGTAAATGCTTGTAAAGAGCGTAATCTACCAATAAGAATAGGTGTAAATAGTGGAAGCTTAGAAGAGCAGTTTGAACAAAAATATGGCAGAAGTGTTGAAGCAATGGTGCAAAGTGCTTTATATAATATAAAGCTTTTAGAGGATTTTGATTTTTTAGATATTGCAGTAAGTTTAAAAAGTAGCGATACAGTAAATACAATGGCAGCATATAGAGCGTTGCGTCCAATGGTGGATTATCCATTTCATTTAGGAGTTACAGAAGCTGGAACTGTATTTCACGCTACTATTAAATCAGCTATTGCTCTTGGTGGTTTGCTTATGGAAGGTATCGGCGATACGATGAGAGTTAGTATCACTGGTGAGCTTGAAGAAGAAATTAGAGTCGCTAAGGCAATTTTACAAGATAGTGGAGTGCAAAGAAGCGGGTTAAATATTATATCATGTCCAACTTGTGGAAGACTTCAAAGTGATCTAGTAAGTGCTATAAAAATAGTAGAAGAAAAGACAGCTCACATCACAGCCCCATTAAATATAAGCGTAATGGGTTGTATAGTAAATGCAATTGGAGAGGCAAAGGGTGCAGATGTGGCAATTGCATTTGGTAAGGGAAATGGTCTTATAATGCGTCATGGAGAAGTGGTAGCTAGATTGCCTGAGTCTGAGCTAGTAGATAGATTTTTACAAGAGATAGATGATGAGCTAAAGGCTAGAAATGAATGAGATAAACTCAAATTTATATGATCTAGATATGGAGCGCTCGATACTTAGTGCTATATTATTTGAACAAGATAATCTAGGTGAGATATATGATATTATAGATGCTAAAGATTTTTATCTAAAAGGTCACGCAGATATATTTTTAGCTATGCAAAGCTGTTTAAATAGTGATGATCCAGTAGATATAGCCTTTGTCAAAAAACATTTAGGAGCTAAATTTGATGAAGAGGTCTTTAATAGCGTTCTTACTACAAATTCAATTTTAGATATTAAAAAGTACGCCACAGAACTTAAGGAATTTTCTATTAAAAGATCACTTGTAAAAGTAGCAAATCAAATCCCAAGCAAGGTAAATGAGAATAAGCCTGGCCGTGATATGGTAGATGAGATTAGTAGTCAGATATACTCTTTAGTAGATGGTTTTGGTAGTGGCGTGATTAAAAATGCTAAAGAGATTGTAACTGATTTAATAGAGGAGCTAAATAAGCATAAATTAGCCAAAGATCATGAAGTAGTTGGACTTGATACTGGATTTCGTGGGCTTAATGAGAGAACAAAAGGGTTTAAAGATGGTGATTTAATCATTATAGCAGCTCGTCCAGGTATGGGAAAGACGGCCTTTGTTTTAAATTTAGTCCAAAAAGTACTAGATCAAAATCTAGGTGTAGTATTTTTCTCTTTAGAGATGCCAGCTACTCAGCTAATGCTAAGAATGCTAAGTGCTAAAACATCGATAAATTTACAAAATCTAATGACATCAGATATGGATAACGATGAGATAGAAAAGCTTAGTAGTGCATGTGATCAAATGAGTCAAAAGAAGCTCTTTGTTTATGATAGTGGTAATGCTACAATTCATCAAGTACGCACACAGATGAGAAAGTTAAAAAGCTCCCATCCAGAGATTAAACTATGTGTAATAGATTATATCGGTTTGATGACTAACTCATCAGCATATAGTGATCGCCATTTGCAAATTGCAGAGATTTCACGTGGATTAAAGCTTTTAGCCAGAGAGTTAAATTTACCAGTTGTCGCTCTTTCGCAGCTAAATAGAAGTCTAGAATCAAGAGCCAATAAACGCCCGATGCTTAGCGATTTAAGGGAGTCTGGAGCAATTGAACAAGATGCTGATACCATTTTGTTTGTATATAGAAATGATGTATATCTAGAACAAGAAGAGAGAGAAAAAGAGCAAAAGGCTAAACAAGATGGCAAAGAGTATAAATCGCAATTTACTAGAAATAAGATAGAAGAGAGTGCTGAGATAATAATTGGTAAAAATAGAAATGGTCCTACTGGGACTATTGAGCTTGTATTTCAATCAGCTTATACTCGCTTTGTAGAGAAGTCGCATAATCACCCAGTAGAGATAGCAACTTTTGAAGGTTAAGATATAAATATGTGAATTTATTATGTTTTATTCACATATTTATCCAAATTCACAAATATGCTTAAAATAAGATAAATTAAATTTATAACTTTATAGAGCTTAAAGTGCGGTTTTAAGGTATTTTTATTAGATTTTCACATAGTGAAAAAGTAGTGAATAACTTTTTAAATTTAACTTTTTTGAAATAGCAGCCTTATGATACTTAAGATAAAATTTAGTATAATGCTAAAAAGTACAAAAAGGAGATATATGCAAAATTATGATAAAGATCTTGAAGCACAGGCATTTGAAGAGTTTCAGCGTGAGTTAGAGGCTAGATTTAAAGCTGAGGGCACTCCATCAAATTTTATGAAAAATATTGTAGCACTTAGTGCTATAAATTTTAGATTAGCAAAGGCAGTTTATGATTTAAAAAGCAATACTAAATTTGATGTATTTGCTGGAAAGACAAATTTAGATATAAATATCATAAATACAGAGCTTAATGAGCCAATATATACCAATGCTCCAGCTGAGCATACTCAAGCTATGATAGAGAAATTTAGCGATGAGTATGCTTTGTATCCTTCTTTATTTTTCTTTGGGCTTGGTAATGGAAATTTCTATACTAAGCTATTACAAAATCAAACTCATGAGAAGATTATTGTATTTGAACCAGAGATTGAGATTATATTTATTACATTTAATCTTTGTGATTTTGGTGCTGATATATTTCATGAGAGATTTATAGTAGTTCATCCTGATTATTATAGAGATGGACATATTGAGTTAATTTGTCATTATGATGCAGTTGCATCAAATATTAGAAATTATAATTTTCATATATATAGCGATTATTATGCAAAAAATTATGGCCAGATAGCTCAAAAGATAAATAATAAAATCATAGAATCCTCATCTAAAATGGTGCTAAATATGGGTAATGATGCACATGATAATCTTCTTGGTATAAAGCATGTAGTAGCTAATATGCCTCATATTTATAACGGCTACCAATTAAAAGATATAATAGATCTAAATATAGGTAAAAATAAAACCGCAATCATAGCTTCTACAGGCCCTAGCTTAAATAAACAGATTGAGCTTTTAAGAAAGGTCGCTCCACATGCGTTAATCTTAATACCTGATGCCTCATATCATGTACTTAAGATAAATGGTATTAAGCCTGATTTTGTCGCTACAATGGAGAGAGTTGAAAAGACTAGCGAGTTTTTTCAAAGTGAGCCAAGCCAATTTGATGATGGGATAATATTTATGGCCGCATCTCTTACTCATCCTAAGACAGCTTTAAATTTAAAAGATAGAAATAGATGCTATGCACATAGGCCAATTAGATTTGAATTTATCTTAAAAGATGATATTCCATTTATGTGTAAAGGTCCTAGCTCAGCACATTTTGCTCTTGATATGGCGCTTAGGCTTAAATGTGAAAGAATTATATTTATCGGACAAGACCTTGCCTTTGCCAAAGATGGTTCAAGCCACGCTAAGGGAAATATATTTGAAAATTATATAAAAGAAGATGGAACTATAACTATCAATCCAAATGCTAGACAAAGGCCGCAAACTGCCATAGCTTACGGTGGAGAGGGTGAAGTAAAAACTACTGATGTATGGAATTTCTTCCGTGGATATTTTGAATCTATGATGGAGCCAGCTCATTATGATTATAAATTTAAAGTCTATAATGCTACTGAGGGTGGGGCTAGAATTCATGGAACGATAGAAAAGCCTTTTAGTGAACTTGTAGATGAAATTTTAGCTGAAAATAGTATAAAAGAGATTATAAAACCTATGCCAATAAATCCACAAGATGCAAAAGATCAGATAAAAAGACAAAAAGAGCTAGTAGAGGATTTGATTAGATATGGTGTAGAAAAACAAAGGCTTTGCGAAGAGTTATTTAAAAAGATTAGCAAGGCAGTTGAGAATGCTAATAAAGAGATTGAGCGTGGCAAGGAGCCATACTATCCTAAATTTTATGAGCTAAAAGAGAGAATTGATAGATTTAAAAATAATCTAAAAAACGATGAGATCTTTGATAGAGTATATTATCATGTAGCAAATAATTTTTGTGTGCATCAAGAGATGGAATTTGGCGAGTTAATGGTGCGTCCTGAACGCACAAAAAGCGATAAAGATAAAAAGATATTTGAGTATGTTAGACAACATGGATACTACTTCTTTAGTCTTGCTGGGATGATGGAGGCTACTAGAGATACTATGAATGAGTCATTACAAAGCTGGGATGAAGAGTTTAAACTCTAGCTTTGCAAAGATGATTTAAAAAGCATTCGCTACAATTTGGCTTGAGTGCTTTGCAGGTGTAGCGACCGTGAAGCACCATAGCTTGGTGGAGGGTATTAAGCTCAGTTTTAAAGGCTTTTACTAGATCTATTTCTGTAGCTTGTGGTGTTTTAGCATTGCTTAATCCTAATCTATGAGATACTCTAAAAACATGAGTATCCACAGCCATTAAATTTGCATTTTGATACTCGATAAGCACTACATGAGCAGTCTTTTGTCCTACACCAGCAAGCTTTATTAAGTTTTTTTCATCAAGTGGAATCTCTCCATCAAAATCACTCATAACCGAATTTGCCATTTTAATTAAATTTATAGCTTTGTTATTAAAAAAGCTACAGCTATTTATGAGCAATTTTAGACTTGATAGATTGGCTTTAGATAGCGACTTTATATCTGGATAAGCTTCAAATAGTGCTGGAGTGATTAGATTTACTCTTTTATCCGTACATTGGGCTGAGAGCATAACAGCAACTAAAAGCTCATATAGATTTTTAAAATTTAGCTCAGTTTTGGCTCCATTAAAATGTTTTAAAAATAGAGCTTTTATTTCATTTATATCTTTTTTAGTTCTCATTTTTAAATTATAGCTAAATATAAAAAATATAATCTAAATTCAATAATATATTATCAAATTTATTGTATAATAGCCGACTTATTTTAAAAATTTAATACTTAAGGAAAAACAGATGAAAAAAGGTCTATTTCTAGCTCTTAGCTTAGCGGCTACTATGAGTCTAAATGCAGCAGTATTAGCTACTGTAAATGGCAATGAGATTACTGATAAAGATTTAACTCCACTTCTTGGCGCACATGGTGCAGAATTTGATAAAATTCCAGAACAAATGAAAAAACAGTTAATAGATGTGGCTATTAATGGTCAATTGATTTTAGAACAAGCTAAAAAAGATGGTGTTGAAAAAACAAAAGAGTATAAAGAAGCTCTTGAATTTAGCCAAGATAATGTTTTAAGAAATGTTTGGACACAAAATGAATATAAAAAAGTAAAAATCCCTGAAGCTGATGTAAAGGCATTTTATGAAAAAAATAAAGATAGAATTTTTGTAAGCCCAGCTCAAACAAAAGCAAAACATATCTTAGTAGCAACTCAAAAAGAGGCTGAAGATATAATCGCGCAATTAAAAGGCCTAAAAGGTGATGCTTTAAAATCTAAATTTAGTGAACTAGCTAAAACTAAATCAATAGACAAAGGTAGCGCTATGAATGGTGGTGAGCTAGGTTGGTTTGATGAATCTAGAATGGTTCCTGCATTTAGCAGGGCTGCATTTGCTCTAAAAAATGGAACAATCACTATAAAACCAGTTAAGAGTGAATTTGGATATCATGTAATCTTAAAAGAGGATTCAAAGGCTAAAACAACAGTATCATATGATAAAGTTAAAAAGAGCATAGAAGAGCAATTAAGAAGCGAAAAATTCAGATCTATAATGCAAGATAAAATGAACGAATTAAGAAAAGGCGCAAAAATAGAATACAAATAATAGGGGTATGATATGGGAGTAATAGATATCGTAAAACCTGGCGTAGTCTGGGGTGAGGATCTTAGCAAACTATACGAGTATGCTAAAAGTGAAGGCTTTGCACTTCCAGCAGTTAATGTCGTAGGGAGCCACTCTATAAATGCTGTAATGGAAGCAGCCAAAAAAGCAAATTCGCCTGTTATAGTGCAATTTAGCAATGGTGGTGCAAGCTACTATGCTGGTAAAGCATGCCCAAACGCAGATGTATTAGGAGCTATAGCCGGAGCTAAACAGGTTCATCTATTAGCTAAAGCGTATGGAATTCCTGTGGTTTTACATACTGATCATGCTGCTAGAAAGCTTTTACCGTGGATTGATTCTCTTATAGAGGCTAGCCGCGAGAATATCAAAAGTTGCAAAGTTCCTCTATTTAGCTCACATATGCTAGATCTAAGCGAAGAGCCATTAGAGGAGAATTTAGCTACTTGTCAAGAGTATTTAAAAACTCTAAGCGACCTTGGCATAGCACTTGAGATTGAACTTGGTGTAACTGGCGGTGAAGAAGATGGCGTAGATAATACAAATGTAGATAATGCTCTTTTATACACTCAGCCTGAAGATGTAGCTATGGCGTATGAGAGACTTGGCAAGATTAGTGATAAATTTAGCATTGCAGCTAGCTTTGGTAATGTTCATGGTGTCTATAAACCTGGTAATGTTGTGCTTCGTCCAGAGATTCTTAAAAATTCTCAAGAGTATATTAAGAGTAAATTTAATACATCTAGCAATAAACCAGTAAATTTTGTATTTCATGGTGGAAGCGGTAGCGAGTTAGCTGATATTAAAGCAGCAGTAAGCTATGGCGTGATTAAGATGAATATCGATACTGATACTCAGTGGGCATTCTGGGACGGTGTGCGTGGATATGAGGCTAAAAATCATGACTATTTACAAGGTCAAATAGGCAATCCTGAGGGCAGCGATAAGCCAAATAAAAAATATTATGATCCTAGAAAATGGCTAAGAGAAGGCGAAGAAAGTATGGTAAAAAGACTTTTAGAAGCTTTTGAGGATTTAAACTGTATCAATAAAAATTAAACTATTTAGCCAAAGATATCTTTGGCTAAATTACTTTAAGCTTAGCTATCTTTGATGGTTAATCTTAGTGTAATTAAAAGGAAATTTAAATGGAAAAAGAGAGCGAACTTGGCGAGATATCTCTGCCTGAAAGCGGAAATAGACAGAGTAAATTTGTATATTTTAAAATAGTTTTATTGCCGGTTTTAATTTATGTGGCTTGTCTGCTTTGCTATTTTGATGTTATAAAGCTTAATATTGGTCTTGATATTGTTGTAATAATGGGCGTTATGCTTGTTGTTGCTCTATTTTTTGCTAGACATAGCGCTGAACTTGGTTGTTGTTTATTTGAACAAAAAAAAGATATTTTTAAAAAAGATCTAAAAAATTATATTATTAAAACTCTTCTTACAATTGGTAAGGATAGAAAATCTAATGGTAGCTTTGATGAGTTTGCTTCTAGATATTCAAAAGATGTTAGAAATGATAATTTTGCATCTGTTGCAACTGGAGTCTTTCCTATGCTTGGTATCTTTGGTACTTTTATAAGTATTGCTATTTCTATGCCTGTGCTTAGCTCAGTTGATATGATAAGCCTTGAAAGTGAGATTACTAAGCTATTTGCAGGGATTGGTGCTTCATTTTATCTATGTGCTTATGGTATATTTTTAACTCTTTGGTGGATATTTTTTGAAAGATTTGGAATGAGTAGGTTTGAAAAACTTATAGCCAGACAAAAGAATGCTACTATACCATTTTTTTGGACTGCTGAGGAGATTCAGCAAAGATATATGCAAGAGACTTTAGGAAGTTTTGAAAAAATTGGCGTAATATTTGATTATGTTAGCAAGCAGGAGTTTTTTAAAGAGCTTGATAATGTTATAGAGAGAAAATTTGATAATTTTACAAAACTACTTAAAACAGAAGAGGACGCTGTCAAAGTAAGTAGTGAGCATATCAAGCAGACTATGGGAATGCTTATTAAGTCTCAAAGAGATCAAAAAGATATGATTAAAATTCACGCTGAAATTATCAATGTTTTAAATTTATTCAATAATAATATAAAAGAGCTTCAAATTAGATGGAGTGAAAACTATACAAGATTGCAAAGTATTAGCGATGAGCGCGTGGCAAGATTGGATAAGAGCGTAAATGACCTTGGTATGAATATTATGAAATTTGAGCGTTCATTAGAGGAGTTTAGTGTAAATATTCTTGATAAACAGCAACTTGCTCTTGATGGATTTAAAATAGCTATGATAGATGGTATGCAAGCATTTAGATATGTTTTTGATGAAGAGAGTGATAGCAAGGATAGTAGTTCAGCTATTGTTGAAGAGCTTAAAAAAAGCATACAAGAGATTGATAATGAAGCAAACATTGCTCTTGAAAAGCTAGAAAAAACTGATTATACAAGCCTATCAAAAGCTATTGATGATAGCAATCAAGCAGAATCAAAACAACCAAGCGATGAGAAGAATGATCAATGAGAATTGATATATCAAATGATGAAAAATCTAGCTTTTGGCTTAGTTTTGCTGGATTGATGACAGGGCTTTTTTTTGTATTTGTGCTTGTAGTTGGGGTTGTAGTTATACGCTACTCTATATCAGCCTCGCAATTAGTATATCTACAAAAAGATTTAAATGATAATATCGCTGCTTTAAATGCTGCTAATAAAGAGCTAAGCAAAAAACATGAGAGTATTAATCTATTTATTGAGAAGCTAAAATCAAATCCTGATAGTGCTACTATAGAAAAACTCTATAAAAATTTAAATTCAGATTTATCTAAATCAACAAGCACGATAAATAATAGCCTAGATGTTATTAGTCTAAAAAATGATGAGCTAACAACTCAAGTAGATAGTCAAGATGAGCAAATCAGTAATCTTAAAATAGAAATTGAGCAAAAAGATAGCGAGATTGAGATTCTTCAAAAAGATATAGAAATAACTAAAAATAGTTTAAAAAACTACGCCAAAATCAGAGAAGATATCGCAATTAACTTAAAAAGTAAGCTAGGAACTATAGCTCAAATTGACTCAAAAAGTGCTGAAGTAACTATGAATGCAGCTAAAATTTTTAATATCAACTCTACTGCTATTAGAGATGATGCTAAATTTGATTTAAGGCGTATTTTTAAGGTCTATTTAGACTATATTCTTTCTCCTAATATTGTAGAAAATATAGCTAAAATCACCATAGAGTGCCACACTGATAGCGATGGCGGATATCTGCATAATCTTGAATTATCACAAAAAAGAGCTTTAGAGATTATGAAGTTTGCCTATGCTACTTATAAAGATGAGAACTTAAGTAAATATCTAATTTCAACAGGTAAAAGCAATAGTGAGCCAATATTAAAAGATGGTCTAGAAGATCCAGTAGCAAGCTTTAGGATAAAAATTAAATTTGATTTACAAGATCCTAAATATTTTATTGATAAGGTTTTAAATCAGCGTGTCAATTGAACCAATCTACTTTAGAGGGCGTAGATTTTGGGTTTTGCGAGATGATTTAATAGGTGGCGAGTTTAATGGTAATAAAGCTAGAAAACTTGTCTTTTTGTTAAACTCAAATTTAAACCATATAAATCGCATAATCTCATATGGCTCAAGCCAGTCAAATGCTATGTATTCTATTAGTCTTTTGGCTAAAATGCGTGGAGTTAAATTTATATATTTTACCAATCATATTTGTGATTTTTTATTAAATAACCCATGTGGAAACTATGCTTATGCATTAAAAAATGGTATGGATATTAAAATAAGCTCTAATCCATCAAAATCAGCACAAAATGAGTGTAAATCAAGTAGCGATCTTTTTATTCCAGAGGGTGTAGCAATGCGCGAAGCAGAGATAGGATTTAAAGAACAAGCTAGAGTAATAAAAGATTATGCTAAAAAAAATAGAATTAAATTTGATATATTTTTGCCTAGTGGGACAGGGTGTAGTGCTGCATTTTTAGCAAAAAATTTAGATGATATGTTGGTTTGGAGCGTGCCTTGTGTAGGAGATACGCAATATTTAAAAAAGCAGATTTTAGCCCTTGATCCATTTAGTAAAGTTAAGATATTAAATCCACCTAAAAAATATCATTTTGGCAAGTTGTATCTTGAAATTTATGAGATATATAAAGAACTTTTAGATAGCAATATAGAGTTTGAACTTCTATATGATGGAGTAGGGTGGCTTACTTTGATGGATAATTTGGATAAATTTCAAAATGAAATTCTATATATCCATCAAGGTGGAATTTTAGGGAATATTACGCTTTTAGATAGATATAAACGCAAATTTAATAAATGAGTTTATATTTAGTTATTATATTTTAGATATACTTCCTTTAGCTAAATAATATAATTTAGCTCTTAATTAAATAAGATAAAATAAGGAGGAATAAGGCAAATTAATTGATACTAATTATCAGTTATAATTATATATAAATTTGAATTTAATCTTTTAAATGGTGCTAAAAAGAGCTTTTAAAAATATTTTTGATAATTATAATCAAAATAAGCTAAAATTTATAATAGCTATATTATAATAATAATTATCAAAATACTATAAAGGCAAGAGATGTCAGTATTAGTAATAGGCGCAGATGAAATAGCACCAATTAAGGCAGTTTTACAAGGATTAGGTGTCAGCAAGATTGAGCACTGGGATGCAAGAAATGAAAATAGGGTAAATCGCAAACCAATACCTCAAGAGGTAGAGTGCGTAGTAATGCTAACTAGTTTTTTAAATCATAATACGATGAAAAAGATAAAGTCTGAAGTTAAAAAACGCAATATTAAATTAGTTTGTGCTAAAAGAAGCGTAAGCTGTGTATATTGTGAGTATTGTAAGGTTTTTGGACTTGAGAGTAAATTTAAATGTGAAAGGTAAATATGACAGCAGTAATTTTTGGTAGTACAATGGGAAATGCAGAAGAAGCAGCAAATAAGATAGCAGCAAATTTAGGTATCGATACGGTTTTAAACATTGCTGAGACTTCAGCTGATGAGATAAATGGTTTTGATAAGCTAATTATAGGTTCATCTACTTGGGGAAGTGGAGATTTACAAGATGATATGGATGCTTTTGATTTTTCAGAGTTAAATTTAAGTGGTAAAACAGTTGCGCTATTTGGTGTTGGTGATAGCTCTAGCTATGATGATACATATTGTGATGCTTTGGGAATTTTGTTTGATAAATGTAGCGAGCTTGGTGCCAATATCGTAGGTGCTACAGCTGCTCCAAGTTTTGATTTTACTGATTCAAAAGCATCTAGAGATGGAGGATTTGTAGGTTTAGCGCTTGATTTTGATAATTATGGCGATCAAGTAGATGAGCAAATTGCTAACTGGTGCGATCAAATCAGAGCAAATTTCAGCTAATTTTTGATACAATTACGCAAAAATTATAAAGGATAAATATGCCATTACTTGATAGTTTTTGCGTAGATCATACTATTATGAATGCACCTGGAGTCAGACTAGCTAAGGTGATGAAAACTCCAAAAGGCGATGATATAAGCGTCTTTGATCTTAGATTTTGTAAGCCAAATTTAGATATTTTACCTGAGCGTGGTATTCATACTTTAGAGCATCTTTTTGCTGGATTTATGAGAGATCATTTAAATTCAAATAGTGTTGAAATCATTGATATATCTCCGATGGGGTGTAGAACTGGATTTTATATGAGTCTTATAGGTGTTCCTAGTATTGATGATGTGATAAAGGCGTGGAGACTCTCTATGGATGATGTTTTAGCTGTAAAAAGCCAAAGCGATATCCCAGAGCTTAATGAGTATCAATGTGGCACATATAAGATGCATTCGCTACAAGAAGCCAAAGAGATAGCTCAAAATATTTTAAATTTAGGTATTAGCTATATCGATAACGAGGCTATAAAGCTAGATTTTAATAAGATTAAATAAATGGTACCTGAGGTCGGACTCGAACCGACACAGGGTCGCCCCTACCAGATTTTGAGTCTAGCGTGTCTACCATTTCACCACTCAGGCATTAAAGAGTATAATTGTACTCAAATTCATATTAAATATAGCTAAAATATTTTGAATTTAAATTACATCCACTCAAGAACTTGAGTTATATCTTTAGCTACAAAAGTTTTGATAGATGATTTTTCTAAAGGCTTGTTTGGAGTAATTGCATTTTTAAATTTTTGCAGTGTTGCCTCTTTTAGTCTTGCATCAAGGTTAAAAATTTCTCTAATCTCTCCATTTAAACTAAGCTCACCGATAAATACGCTTTCTTTAGATATTGGACGATTGCGAAAGCTAGATATTATAGCAGCAACTACAGCTAAGTCGCAAGCTGGTTCATTTATTTTTACTCCACCTGTAACATTGATAAATACATCATAATGGCCAAGTGGAATCTCAAGCTTACGCTCTAAAAGTGCTAAAATCATATCTAAGCGATTTTTATCAAATCCAGTTGAGCTTCTTTTTGGGTAGCTGCTTTCACATACTAAGGCTTGAATTTCTACTACTAATGCACGACTTCCTTCCATTGTTACAGTAATAGCTGAGCCACTAACTGCGCTACCACGAGTAAAAAATTTGCTACTGATATCTTTAGCGCTTACTAGCCCATTGCTTCTCATCTCAAAGATACCAACCTCACTAGTTGTACCAAATCGGTTTTTAATCCCTCTTAAAATTCTAAGCTCTTTGCTGCTATCTCCTTCAAAATATAGCACTACATCTACCATATGCTCCAAAATTCTAGGCCCAGCTATAGAGCCTTCTTTGGTTATATGGCCAATGATAAATATTGCTATATCATCTTTTTTAGCTAGTCTCATTAGTTCAAATGTAATCTCTCTAACTTGTGATATAGAACCTGGTGCGGAGCTGATTTTATCGCTATATAAAGTTTGGATAGAGTCTATAACTATAGCTTTATACTCATTTTTAGCCACTTCAGCTAGTATAGATGAAAGATCAATCTCAGTAAGCAAAAATAGATTATCGCTATTAGCACTTAGGCGATCGGCTCTTAATTTGATCTGACTGGTACTCTCTTCGCCGCTGACATATAAGACTTTTTGATTATTACTGGCTAAATTTGAAGCGATTTTAAGAAGTAAAGTAGATTTACCAATGCCAGGACTTCCGCCGATTAAAACTAGCGAACCACTTACTACACCGCCACCTAATACAAGGTCAAGCTCATTATCACCAGTGGATTTTCGCTTTATCTGCTCTATTTGAATTTGAGATATTGGAGTTGCGTTATTTATAGTTTTAGTTAGTTTTGCTAATTCTTGGCTTACTTTTATCTGCTGGCTACTAAGCTCTATAAAGCTCTCCCAAGCACCACATTGCGGACATTTTCCCATCCATTTGCTCTGCTGATTTCCGCACGCTTCGCACTCAAATATAGTTTTTAATTTAGCCATTTTTACTTCTAAAAGATAGCATCGCAGATAGTATCTACAAATTCTTTTGGATTAAATTTAATAAGATCATCTTTGCTCTCGCCAACACCAATGTATAAAATAGGCAATTCAAGCTCTCTAGCAATCCCAAATAATGCACCACCTTTAGCTGTGCCATCAAGCTTAGTGATAATAACTCCATCAACCTTTATTATCTCATTAAATGCCTTAGCTTGAGCAACTCCGGCACTTCCTTGTGTGCCATCTAATATCAATATTTTTTGGTGTGGAGCACCACTTAGGGCTTTATCACTTATTCTTGAGATTTTTTCTAGCTCACTTGCTAGGTTTTTTTGATTTTGTAATCTACCGGCTGTATCGATTATAGCGTAATCCATACCTTTAGCTACTGCTGAGCTGATAGTATCATATGCTACGGCTGCTGGATCGTGGCCTTGACTTGAGGCAATTATCGGTACTTCTAATCTAGTTGCCCATTGGCGTAGCTGCTCTATCGCACCAGCTCTAAATGTATCACTAGCACCCAAAATAACACTTTTTGAATTTGATTTAAATAAATTTGCTAATTTAGCTATTGTAGTTGTTTTACCAGCACCATTTACGCCTAAGATCATCATAACAAAAGGCTTAGCCTCTACGCTTTTGCTATCATACATAAAGTAGGTTTGCATTACTCTGGATAGATCGGCTCTATCTATAATTTCACGCGGCGGCAGATAATAGATAATCTCTTGAGCAATCTCATATGGCACATCAGCTTCTAATAAAAGCTCCTCAAGAACATCTTTAGTAATTTTTTTATCTGCGGGTTTAGAATTTGTAAAGCTATTAAGGGTCTTTTGAAGTCCTTTTTTAAGAAAATTAAACATTATTTAATTACCTTTTTAATATCGTTTTCAAGCATTTCAATAGGCACTAACCCGCTATAAGATGCAGCAAATTTGCCATTTGGATAGTATAAAATACTAAATGGAATACCAACTACACCGCCAAGTGATGAGATTAGATATTCATTTGCTTTTGTATAGGCAATTGGATAGTTTATATTTAGCAACTCTTTAAATTCATTAGCTTGTTCTAGGCTTATCTCATCAATTGATACGCCAATTATTTGGAGTTTATCTTTAAATTTATCTTGAAGTGTTATAAGATATGGAATTTCTACCTTACATGGCGGACACCAAGTAGCAAAGAAATTTAAAAATATCGCCTTATCTTTAATATCAATATTATAACCATCATCTCTTTTTTGCATTTTAAGTTCATTGCCATCATTTAGTATAAGTTTAAATGGTTTTGAATAGTCAGCTTGTATTGTTGAAGGTGAGGTAGATTGATCGTTTGAAGATCTATCGCAGCCTGTAAATATAGTTAATAATACTGCTGCTAAAAAGATTTTAAATTTCATCATAATTCTCCTAATTTTTTGGTAAAATGTTGCAATTATACTAAATAAAGATTAATATTATGGTTAAATATGATAAACAAACTTATAGAAAAATGGCTAAAACTGCTCTAAAAAAAGAGTCCAAAAGAGTAGCTAATAGTTATAAAAATAGACTAAATTTGGATATTTTAAGGCTAATTAAGTTTTATAAAGTAAGAAATTTATTGATTTTTACTCCGATGCAAACAGAGCCAAATTTGATAATGCTTAGACGCAAGTTAGCAAAAAATTGTACAATATTTGTCCCATTTATGGTAGATAAAAGCTTAAAAATGGTAAAATTGCGTCTGCCCCTTTTTGTATCTAAATTTGGAATTAAAGAAGCAAGAGATTCAAATGCTTATAAAAAAAAGATAGATATGGCAATAGTGCCAGTGATTGCAGTAGATACAAATATGGCTAGAGTAGGGCATGGTGCTGGATTTTATGATAGATTTTTTGATAGTCTAGGATATAGACCAGTTATTGTGTTTGTGAGTATAAAAGATATGTATATTGATGATAAAATTTGTGATGCACATGATATTTGTGCAGACTTTTATATCACACCTACTACAAAATATATTAAAAAGGTATGTTATGATAGAGATGTCATTAGTAGGGTTAGGAGGCTTAATTTTCGGAGCCGGTGGTGGTTGGCTAATATCTAAAAAGATAAATGATGCTAATTATAGTATATTTTTAGAACAGGCTAAAGCTAAAGCTAAGGCTATTGAATTTGAAGCTGAAAGCGTACTTAAAGATGCCAAAGTTAAGGTAAATGAGGCTGAGTTTGAAGCTAAAAAAAGATATGAGGAAAAAGGCAGTAAGCTTCAAAAAGAGTATAATCAAAAATTTGATGAGATAAATAAAAAAGAGCAAAATTTATTATCTCAAAAAGAGAGCTTAAACAATCTAAAAAATGATCTAGAACAGAGTCAAAATAGAGCTAATGCTTTATATGAAGAGGGCTTGAATTTAAAAAATTCATATCAAGAAAAGATTGATGAAGTGCTAAAAACTATGGAACGCATAGCTGGTCTTACTCAAGATGAAGCTAAAGAATTGGTACTTAAAAAAGTTGAAGAAAAAAGCCGTGCCGATATAGCTCATATAGTTAGAAAATATGAAGAAGAGGCTAAAAGAGAGGCTAAGAAAAAAGCCAATTATATCCTAGCTCAAGCTACTAGTAGATTTGCTGGAGAATTTGCTGCTGAGAGATTGATTAATGTAGTAGATATTAAAAATGATGAGTTAAAAGGTAGAATTATTGGCAAAGAAGGGCGTAATATCAAGACGCTTGAGATGGTTTTAGGAGTGGATATTATTATTGATGATACTCCTCATGCTATTGTGCTTTCAAGCTTTAATCTTTACAGAAGGGCAATTGCTACAAGGGTAATTGAGTTACTTGTAGAAGATGGTAGAATTCAGCCAGCTAGAATAGAAGAGATTCATCAAAAAGTTTGTGAAGAATTTGAAGCTAGTATTTTAGAAGAGGGTGAAAATATATTAATAGATCTTGGAATTACTAAGGTTCATCCTGAAATTGTTAAATTAATCGGTAAAATGAAATTTAGAGCTAGCTATGGTCAAAATGCCCTAGCTCATAGTCTAGAGGTTGCTCACTTAGCAGGAATTATAGCTGCTGAGACTGGTGGAGATGAGAAGCTAGCTATTAGAGCAGGTATATTGCATGATATTGGTAAGGCGCTTACGCATGAATACCAAGGTAGCCATGTTGATTTAGGTGCTGAAATTTGCAAACGTTATAAAGAACATCCAGTAGTAATAAATGCTATATATGCTCATCATGGTCATGAAGAGGCGCTAAGTGTAGAATGTGCTGCAGTGTGTGCTGCTGATGCATTATCGGCTGCTAGACCTGGTGCTAGACGAGAAGTTTTAGAGAGTTTCTTAAAAAGAGTAGAAGAGATAGAAAATATAGCAAACTCAAAAGAGGGAATTAAAAACGCTTATGCTATAAATGCTGGTCGTGAGATTAGAGTAATTGCCAATGCTCAGTTAGTAAATGATGATGAGGCTGTACTTTTAGCCAAAGAGATTGCTGAAGAAATAGAGAGTAAAATGCAATATCCAGGTGAGATTAAAGTAAATGTAATACGCGAATTAAGAGCTATAGAATACGCAAAATAGGAGAGAAAATGAGAAAGATTATCTGGCTGATTTTGCTTAATTTTGGACTGCTTTATGGTGGTAATGAGATGCTTTTAGATAGTGCTAATGCCTATAATCTCGTTAATAGAACCAATAAAATTAACCAGTCTATTATTACAAATTCATCTGCTATTATAATCTTTCCAACATTTGTTAAAGCTGGATTTATTCTTGGTGCTACAATAGGTCGTGGTGTAATGTTGGTGCGTGATGATATACCACAAGAATACATAGATGATAATATATCTGCCCATCAAAATAGCATATGGAGTGCTGTGCCAGTTAGACTTGGTGGGGCAACTATAGGATTGCAAGCTGGTTATGAGAATAATTTTATTGTAATGTATGTAATGAATAAAGCTGTGATAAAAGATATTTACGATAATAAACTTACGCTAAGCGCAAGTGCTTCGGTGAGTTTTATGGATTATGGTGTAAATAGTGAAGCCATTAGCGATATGGGTCTTAGTGATATTTATGCTTATACTAACAATAGAGGCTTTTTTGTTGGTGCAGAGCTTGGCGGTTCTGTAATAACAGTTGATGATAAAATCAAATTTGATACTGCTTCATATGGTTATGAGCAGCTTATGCAGGCTATATCGGTGATAAGATAATGCAAGATATTCTTACTAATTTATCAACTTATGGTTATATAATTTTATTTTTATACAGTCTTGGTGGCGGTATGGTAGCTATTATTGGAGCAGGTCTTTTGAGTTTTGAAGGCAATATGAACCTAACTTTATCTATTATTATCGCAGCAATAGCAAATTTTATCGGCGATATGATTTTGGTATATATGGGTAGGTATAATAAAAGCTCAGTAATGCCATATTTTAAATCTCATAAAAGAAAGCTAGCTTTAGCTCAAATTTTATTTAAAAAATATGGAGATAAGATTATATTTATTAAAAAATATGTCTATGGGTTAAAAACTTTAGTTCCGCTAGCTATTGGACTTACTAAATATAGCTTGATAAAATTTGCTATTATCAATGCTATTTGCTCAGCTATATGGGCTATTAGTTTTGGATTAGTTAGCTATTATGCTGGTGGATTTATATCACAATTTGCTTCATATTTTGGTGATCGTGCTTATATCGTACCTATATTTTTATTTGCTCTACTTGGCTCAATATGGATATATTTTAGTTGGGCTACTAAAAGGAGATGATAGTGAAAAGATTTGCATTAGTGCTTGTCGCTTTACTGATTTTATTAGTCGGGATACAAGGATATGCATATCTATATTCAAATTTTATAATTAATTCTGCCATAACTATACTTAAAGACAACAGAGAATTTAAAATAGATAATATAAATAAAAGTAGCTCTATATTTTCTACCGATTTAAATGCTACTATTATATATAAAGATTTTAATCTAAATGTAGATTTATCTAGCTATCATAATGCTTTGGCTATATTTAGTGGAATTAAAATTATTGGAGATATTAAAGATTTAGAGCAAAATAGCGCAGTTTTAGCTAAATTTGATTTAGATATTCCAATAAATAGCGATACAATCCATTTAAATGCAAAGATATCTCCAATTAAATTTATGGAAAATCATAGCTTTTTAAAGTTATCTAGTATTGATATAGAAGCTATTATGGATTCTAGTAAGTTATATTTTATAAAAGCTAATATTAATAAGGCTAATTTAGAATTTGATGATATTAATGGTGGTATTAGTGGAGTTGTATTTGAAGCTAATTATATTAATGGAATTGAATTTAATAATTTAAGCCAGCATATATTTTCTTCAAATGAAACAACTCTTATCATAGAACATCTAAAAGCAAAGGTAAATCCTATTGATATATCAAGTGATGAGATAAAGATTAATTTTAAAAGCAAGGTTGATGCTCTAGCAAATATTACTGCTGATATAGTAAGTAAATATATTATGATAAATGGTATAGATTTTAATGATATTAGTTCTAAGATTAGATTGGAAAATATAGATATAAATAGCTATAAAAACCTATTTAAAATTATACTTGATTCTAATACTCAAGACTTAATGTATGATTTTATGGCAAATGAACCAAAGTTGTATATAGATAGTTTGAGTGTTAAAGATATTTTTGATTTTAAATTTAGTATTTTTGGAAATAGCCAAACTCTAAAAGCAGAAAAGTTAAATTTAAATGGCGAGCTTAAAGCATATAAGCCATTATCTACTTTAAAAGGACTAGAGTTTTTATCTATATATGAAAAATTTTTGATAAGTAATGGAATATTGATTCAAAATAATGAAGGTTATATATCTAAATTTAAATCTGATATCCAAAATAACGAGATAATTTTTAATAATTCAGTTAAATTTAGCGATATTATCTCAAATATTTTAATAAATAAATAGAAAAAATTCAAGAATTTCATAAATTTATAAAATTTCTCAAATTTATCCACCCATTTAAGCAACTTTTAAGCATATCTCCTATATAATTCCAGCTCACGAATTGAGAAACACCTTAACCATCTTTTAAACTTGGTTAAATCATCTCTTTATCGTTTTTTGTTTTTTAATTTATATAATGTTAAACTATCTTTTATAGTCAATCTTTGAAATCTAAACAAGTGATCGATTGAGCCAGAATCTATATTATATAATATTAGATTCAACACTTATATACATAATATAAAGTTTTTAGATTAAAACTTCATAATACTTAAGTAGTTTATCTACTTTAATTTTTTATGGAGAGTTTGATCCTGGCTCAGAGTGAACGCTGGCGGCGTGCCTAATACATGCAAGTCGAACGGACAAGTAAGAGCTTGCTCTTATGAGTTAGTGGCGCACGGGTGAGTAATGTATAGTTAATCTGCCCTACACTGGAGGACAACAGTTAGAAATGACTGCTAATACTCCATACTCCTTCTTAACACAAGTTAAGTCGGGAAAGTTTTTTCGGTGTAGGATGAGACTATATTGTATCAGCTAGTTGGTGAGGTAATAGCTCACCAAGGCTATGACGCATAACTGGTCTGAGAGGATGATCAGTCACACTGGAACTGAGACACGGTCCAGACTCCTACGGGAGGCAGCAGTAGGGAATATTGCTCAATGGGGGAAACCCTGAAGCAGCAACGCCGCGTGGAGGATGACACTTTTCGGAGCGTAAACTCCTTTTGTTAGGGAAGAACAATGACGGTACCTAACGAATAAGCACCGGCTAACTCCGTGCCAGCAGCCGCGGTAATACGGAGGGTGCAAGCGTTACTCGGAATCACTGGGCGTAAAGGACGCGTAGGCGGATTATCAAGTCTTTTGTGAAATCTAATGGCTCAACCATTAAACTGCTTGAGAAACTGATAATCTAGAGTGAGGGAGAGGCAGATGGAATTGGTGGTGTAGGGGTAAAATCCGTAGAGATCACCAGGAATACCCATTGCGAAGGCGATCTGCTGGAACTTAACTGACGCTAATGCGTGAAAGCGTGGGGAGCAAACAGGATTAGATACCCTGGTAGTCCACGCCCTAAACGATGTATACTAGTTGTTGCTGTGCTAGTCATGGCAGTAATGCACCTAACGGATTAAGTATACCGCCTGGGGAGTACGGTCGCAAGATTAAAACTCAAAGGAATAGACGGGGACCCGCACAAGCGGTGGAGCATGTGGTTTAATTCGAAGATACGCGAAGAACCTTACCTGGGCTTGATATCCTAAGAACCTTGTAGAGATACGAGGGTGCTAGCTTGCTAGAACTTAGTGACAGGTGCTGCACGGCTGTCGTCAGCTCGTGTCGTGAGATGTTCGGTTAAGTCCGGCAACGAGCGCAACCCACGTATTTAGTTGCTAACAGTTCGGCTGAGCACTCTAAATATACTGCCTTCGTAAGGAGGAGGAAGGTGTGGACGACGTCAAGTCATCATGGCCCTTATGCCCAGGGCGACACACGTGCTACAATGGCATATACAATGAGACGCAATATCGCGAGATGGAGCAAATCTATAAAATATGTCCCAGTTCGGATTGTTCTCTGCAACTCGAGAGCATGAAGCCGGAATCGCTAGTAATCGTAGATCAGCCATGCTACGGTGAATACGTTCCCGGGTCTTGTACTCACCGCCCGTCACACCATGGGAGTTGATTTCACTCGAAGCCGGAATACTAAACTAGTTACCGTCCACAGTGGAATCAGCGACTGGGGTGAAGTCGTAACAAGGTAACCGTAGGAGAACCTGCGGTTGGATCACCTCCTTTCTAGAGTACAAAGTGATGATCTCACAATTATCACTTCAAAGGAGTCTCAATCACACTTGTTTAGGTTTGAGGGATTGACAAGGGGAATTAGCTCAGCTGGGAGAGCGCCTGCTTTGCACGCAGGAGGTCAGCGGTTCGATCCCGCTATTCTCCACCATAATCTATTATAAAGATAGTATATTTATTAAAGCCTAATCAGAGAGTTTAGCTTAAACTTTCTTATTAGACTTTATAAATAGTCTAAAGTTATTTAATTTACCATTGTTAAAAGTCACAATCAAGTTTTAATATTTAAAACAATTTTACAGGACTTGTTAAAGCTTTGAATTTGATTTGATTGCAACTACTCTATATTATGTTATCCCAATATAGTTTATATAGAGTATAAATATTAACTTCACAAGCTATTAAGTTTTTAAAGCTTACTTAATAGTATGTTAATGCTTTCCGTCTTATTAAATTTAAATTCAAATATTATAAATCTAAATAGAGATAAATAGGAACTAAGAGATTAATTCTTAAATAGTTTTAAATAACTTCTTTATAATTATCTATTTTATTCTTATCTATTTAACTTTATCTTTAACAAGGAAGTGATGCGAATTAGAATATACATAATAATCTAATAAAAAAGGTAAGCTACTAAGAGCAAATGGTGGATGCCTTGGCTAGTAGAGGCGATGAAAGACGTGCCAGGCTGCGATAAGTCTCGGGGAGCCGTCAAGGGGCTTTGATCCGGGAATTTCTGAATGGGGCAACCCAGTATATAGTGATATATACTACCGCAATGCGGAGCGAACGTTGGGAATTGAAACATCTTAGTACCAACAGGAAAAGAAATCAAAAGAGATTACGCTAGTAGCGGCGAGCGAACGCGTAAGAGGGCAAACCACTAGCTTGCTAGTGGGGTTGTAGGACTGCAATATAGACTTAAACAAACTAATAGAATAAGCTGGAAAGCTTAAGCGTAGAGGGTGATACTCCCGTATATGAAAGTGCGTTTATACTTAGCAGGATCCTGAGTAGGGCGGGACACGTGTAATCCTGTCTGAAGCTGGGTAGACCACTATCCAACCCTAAATACTACTACTAGACCGATAGTGCACAAGTACCGTGAGGGAAAGGTGAAAAGAACTGAGGTGATCAGAGTGAAATAGAACCTGAAACCATTTGCTTACAATCATTCAGAGCCCTATGATTTATCAGGGTGATGGACTGCCTTTTGCATAATGAGCCTGCGAGTTGTGGTGTCTGGCGAGGTTAAGGAAACCCGGAGCCGTAGCGAAAGCGAGTCTTAATAGGGCGTATAGTCAGATGCTGCAGACCCGAAACGATGTGATCTATCCATGAGCAGGTTGAAACTGGTGTAAGAGCCAGTGGAGGACCGAACAGACGGCCGTTGAAAAGGCTCCTGATGACTTGTGGATAGGGGTGAAAGGCCAATCAAACATCGTGATAGCTGGTTCTCTCCGAAATATATTTAGGTATAGCGTTGTGTAGTAACTTTGTGAGGTAGAGCACTGAATGGGCTAGGGCATACACCAATGTACCAAACCCTATCAAACTCCGAATGCGCAAAGTGTAATCACAGCAGTCAGGCGGCGAGTGATAAAATCCGTCGTCGAGAGGGGAACAACCCAGACTAACAGCTAAGGTCCCTAAATCTCATTTAAGTGGAAAACGATGTGGAGTTACTGAAACAACCAGGAGGTTGGCTTAGAAGCAGCCATCCTTTAAAGAAAGCGTAATAGCTCACTGGTCTAGTGATTCTGCGCGGAAAATATAACGGGGCTAAAATGAGTACCGAAGCTTTAGACTTGTTTTTACAAGTGGTAGGAGAGCGTTCTATTCAGCGTTGAAGGTATACCGGTAAGGAGTGCTGGAGCGGATAGAAGTGAGCATGCAGGCATGAGTAGCGATAACTCAGGTGAGAATCCTGGGCGCCGTAAACCCAAGGTTTCCTACGCGATGCTCGTCATCGTAGGGTTAGTCGGGTCCTAAGCAAAGTCCGAAAGGGGTATGCGATGGAAAATCGGTTAATATTCCGATACCAATTATTATGTGCGATGGAAGGACGCTTAAAGTTAGTGGAGCTAGCGGATGGAAGTGCTAGTCTAAGGGCGTAGGTTGAGTTATAGGCAAATCCGTAACTCTCTATCCGAGACCTCAAAGGCTCTTGACGCTCTTCGGAGTAGATGGAGAATCCATGATACTATCGAGCCAAGAAAAGTTTCTAAGTTTAGTAATAATTGCCCGTACCGTAAACCGACACAGGTGGGTGGGATGAGTATTCTAAGGCGCGTGGAAGAACTCTCTTTAAGGAACTCTGCAAAATAGCACCGTATCTTCGGTATAAGGTGTGCCTACCAGTGTATTAAGATTTACTCCCAAAGCATTGAAGGTTACAACAAAGAGTCCCTCCCGACTGTTTACCATAAACACAGCACTCTGCTAACTCGTAAGAGGATGTATAGGGTGTGACGCCTGCCCGGTGCTCGAAGGTTAATTGATGGGGTTAGCATTAGCGAAGCTCTTGATCGAAGCCCGAGTAAACGGCGGCCGTAACTATAACGGTCCTAAGGTAGCGAAATTCCTTGTCGGTTAAATACCGACCTGCATGAATGGCGTAACGAGATGGGAGCTGTCTCAAAGAGGGATCCAGTGAAATTGTAGTGGAGGTGAAAATTCCTCCTACCCGCGGCAAGACGGAAAGACCCCGTGGACCTTTACTACAGCTTGACACTGCTATTTGGATAAAGATGCGCAGGATAGGTGGGAGGCTTTGATCCATAGACTCTGGTTTATGGTGAGCCATTGTTGAGATACCACTCTTCTTTATTTGGGTAGCTAACTAGCTTGAGTTATCCTCAAGTAGGACAATGTCTGGTGGGTAGTTTGACTGGGGCGGTCGCCTCCCAAAATGTAACGGAGGCTTACAAAGGTTGGCTCAGAACGGTTGGAAATCGTTCGTAGAGTATAAAGGCATAAGCCAGCTTAACTGCGAGACGTACATGTCAAGCAGAGACGAAAGTCGGTCTTAGTGATCCGGTGGTTCTGTGTGGAAGGGCCATCGCTCAAAGGATAAAAGGTACCCCGGGGATAACAGGCTGATCTCCCCCAAGAGCTCACATCGACGGGGAGGTTTGGCACCTCGATGTCGGCTCATCGCATCCTGGGGCTGGAGCAGGTCCCAAGGGTATGGCTGTTCGCCATTTAAAGCGGTACGCGAGCTGGGTTCAGAACGTCGTGAGACAGTTCGGTCCCTATCTGCCGTGGGCGTAAGAAGATTGAGGAGAGTTGACCCTAGTACGAGAGGACCGGGTTGAACCAGCCACTGGTGTATCAGTTGTTCTGCCAAGAGCATCGCTGAGTAGCTAAGCTGGGATGTGATAAGAGCTGAAAGCATCTAAGCTCGAAGCCAACTCCAAGATGAATCTTCTTTTAAGAGCTCTAGTAGACTACTAGTTTGATAGGCTGGGTGTGTAATGGATGAGAGTCCTTTAGCTGACCAGTACTAATAGCTCGTTTGCTTATCTTATAAGCATCACTTCCTTGTTAAGGATAAACTTTTATTCTTATAGGGTCTGTTTGATATTAAGACAGTGATTTTTAACAATATTATTTAACATTAGTAGTGTTAAATAAGATATTATATTAATATGATATTTTATTTAACACTGCTCGTGGCTATACAGATGAGGAAACGCCTTGCTCCATCTCGAACCAAGAAGCTAAGCTCATCATGGCCGATGATACTCTCCCTTACTGGGATGTTGGAAAAGTAGGTTGCTGCGAGCTTTGTTATATTCTATATCTTATTTTATTATATAATCAATATTTATTATATAATCAATATTTTATATTCTTTATCTGTTTTACTAGTATGTTTTAGGTTTATATCTATTTATATCTATTTATATCTATTTATATCTATTTATATCTATTTATATCTATTTATATCTATTTATATCTATTTATATCTATTTGCGTATTCTTCTTTTTATATCTAGGGTTTTATATTTATATTTTATATAAGATTGTCTATATCCTTATTATCCTTATTATAGGGTTTATGTGTGAAATTTTATATTGTGTTTAGTGTTAGTAGTTTTATATGGTTATTATTTTATGTATGGTTTATTTATAAGCTTTATATAGATTATCTATTTTATAATTCATCTTTTTAAAGGTATAGCTATACTGTTTAACTAAATTCGTGATTATTAATCTTTATATTTTATCTGATTTTACTCTTTATAATATATATGTGTTAAATAAATAGTATTGGGCATATATTTTTATATTTTTATATTTTTATATTTTTATATTTTTATAAAATATTTGGTTTATGCTATGTTAAAAGCTGCTTTTTATTATATTAGTTGATTTTATTATTTTAATTATGGGATAGTGTGTAAAGATTTAAAAGTGGAGTTGTATAAAATTTAAGAAAATCAGTAGATTATAATGATATATTGCGTTATGGGGATTATGCCATAGGGTGGCTCCCCTATGGCAAATTCTGTCTCCATAGAAAGGAGAAAAGAATAAATGCTAAAATTTGTATTCATGGTAATTATATTACTTTGCGTAATTATTGTCAAGCTATTAAGCTTTACCCCACGAAAGTGAAGAAATACAACCCCTATGGGTTCTATCTACTACCTTATTTAATAACTTCAGCAAATTTAAAACTTTTACCACTCATAAGAGTAGCTTCTTGTCTTATAGTGTATTTATATTTGATACTTTTATATGGTTTTAAAGCTATTTAATCAATATTTTTATAGATCTATTTATCTTTATCTTTCTTGCAATAACCACCCATCTCACCCCTTATTTCTAGCCAAACTCTCAAATCTTTTAAATTTAATTACACTTGCATTACATTTTAACTATATGGCTAAATTCTTTAAAATTTCTCAAATTTCATCTTATGATAAAATAGTTACATTTATCAAATTTAACTCAAATTCTATTAAATTTATAAAGAAATTTGCAAATTTTATGAAAAATATATCAAATTCCCCCCCCCCCCATATAAATAAATTAATATTGTGTGCGATATAATGGTATATGCTTAAACAAAGGATTAAGTTTAAGCCAAATTATTTTACTTTAAAGGATATACAATGAGTTTTAGAATTAACACTAACATTGCAGCTATGAATGCACATGCTAACTCACTTATTACTGATAGAGAGCTTACTAGCTCACTAGGTCGCCTAAGTTCAGGTCTTAGAATTCAAACAGCAGCTGATGATGCTTCTGGTCTTGTTATTGCTGATTCACTAAAAAGCCAAGCTAACTCTTTAGGTCAAGCAATTGCTAATGGTAATGATGCAATTGGTATTGTTCAAACTGCAGATAAAGCTATGGATGAACAGATTAAAATACTTGATACTATTAAAACTAAAGCTATCCAAGCAGCACAAGATGGTCAAAACTCTGATTCTAGAAGAGCACTTCAAAATGATATTAGCAGACTACTTGAAGAGCTAGATATGATAGCTACTACTACAAGCTTTAATGGACAACAACTACTAAATGGTAACTTCTCAAATAAAAACTTCCAAATTGGTGCTTATAGTAATGAAACTGCTAAAGTAAGCATAGGTGCTACAAACTCAAATACTATTGGGCATACTAGGTTTGAGACTACAAATAATGCTAGATTTTCAGTATTGTCTACATTATCCGGTGTTCAAGTAAAACTCAGTGGTATAGATGGATATCCTAATGGTTATGAATTTCAAAAAATAGCTTCTACTGCGATGCAAACAGATGGCTACAAAGCTGTAGCTGAAATGATGAACGGAGTTTCAGATAAAACTGGTGTAAAAGTTAAGGTTAATAATACTCAAATTTTTAGTAATGGAATATCTGCGGGCAATATTCAAGGTTTAGTAATCAATGGCGTAACTATTGGTAATATCACTGTAAAAGCAAACGATAGCGATAATGTATTAATCGGTGCAATCAATGCTAAAAAAGATGAAACCGGCGTAGAAGCTAGCCTTGATAATGGTAAATTGGTTCTAGCAGCTAAGGATGGTAGAGCTATTAGATTAAATGTAGTTTCTGGTGCTAGTTTTATGGGTGGCTATTCAGCTGGTACAAGCGTAGCGGCATCAGATGGCGGTGCCATTATGTTAGGAACAATGACATTTATTCGTCAAGATGCTAGAGATATTAAAATAGGTTTAAATAATATGTCAGTTATTAGCGGTATGTCTGCAGCGGCTATTACGGTAGCTTCAATCGCAACGGCTACTTACAATCAAGCTTCAGTAAATTTAAAATATATGAATTCTGGCACGATTAGTGCTGCTATGGCTAAAGCTATGGGCTTCTTTAATGGTGGTGCATCTAATGCTGGTCAATTGACAGACCAAACTGGTGGCGTAAATACCTATGGTGGTGCTCAAGCTATGATAGATGTAGCTGAATCAGCTAGAAAAACTCTAGATAAATTAAGAGCTGATCTAGGTTCAGTACAAAACCAATTAGTAGCTACTATAAACAATATTACAGTTACTCAAGTAAATGTAAAATCAGCTGAATCTCAAATAAGAGATGTGGACTTTGCTAGTGAGAGTGCAAACTTCTCTAAATTTAACATACTAGCCCAAAGTGGTAGCTATGCTATGAGTCAAGCTAACTCAGTGCAACAAAATATCTTAAGACTGCTTCAGTAATTTAACCCAAAGAGACTAAATCTAGCCTCTTTGGGGTTAAATCTTTTATCTTATTTATCAGCCAACTTGTTAGCTTGGTGATTTGAAATTTTCATAATTCTTAATAGTTTAAAATTATTTAAAAGTTTATATTATAGTCTAAATAGATTAGTAAATTTAATATCTTAGGGTTTGTATTATTAAGTAGTATAAATTTGAAAATTTAGTATCAAAATTATTATAATAAATAGATATATGTATATCGGTTGGTTCATTTATACTAATAAGAAGGTATAAAGTTATAAATAATATCTAAATTTGCTATTTTTTAAAGCTAAAATTTAGCGATATTATAGTTTAATAATAAAAATTATTATTTGGGTATATAAATGGAATTTGAATTTAATCAATTATTTTATGCGTTTTTACTTACTTTATTTGCTGGGTTTTCTACTTCAATTGGTGCTGTGATTGCATTTTTTAGCAAAAAAGATGATTATAGACTTCTTAGCATTGGGCTTGGATTTAGTGCTGGGGTGATGATTTATATCTCGTTTATGGAAATTTTGCCTGATTCTATGGGTGAGTTTGCTAGAGTTTTTGAGAATAAAAATGCTGAACTTATAGGATTGCTTGCGTTTTTTGGTGGGATTATTTTGACTGCTTTGATTGATAAGTTTATACCAAGCGATCTAAATCCACATGAGCCAAAAGATAGCCTTGATGAACTTAAATTTTGCCCACTTCCAAGTCAAAATGAACCACGACCTATATATCATCCAGGTATTAGTACTTCTGGATTAAAGCGTCTTAAAAGAACTGGAGTTATAACAGCTTTTGCTATTACTTTGCATAATTTTCCTGAAGGGTTTGCGACATTTATTAGTGGTGTTGAATCGTTTAGTTTTGGTGTAGTGATTGCTATAGCTGTAGCTTTGCATAATATTCCAGAAGGTCTTGCAGTCTCTTTGCCTATATATCACGCTACTGGAGATAAAAAAAGAGCCTTTATCTACTCTTGTCTATCTGGACTTGCTGAGCCTGTTGGTGCTGTTGTTGGTGCTTTGATTTTAATGCCATTTTTGAACGATATAGTTTTGGCAGTGGTTTTTGGTGTTGTAGCTGGAATTATGGTGTTTATTAGTTTTGATGAGCTTTTGCCTGCTGCTAGAAGTTATGATAAGGCACATGATAGTTTATATGGATTAGTTGGTGGTATGGCTGTGATGGCAGTGAGTCTTATTTTGCTTGGGATTTAATTTTTTAGCTTTGTAGTGCGATAAAGAAAGCTAAATACTTCAGCAACGGCTTTATAAAGATTTGGTGGGATTTCTTGATTGATATCTACCTTGCTTAGAATCTCTACTAGATCGCTATCTTCTTTGATTGGGACTTTATATATTTTGGCAGCTTCTATGATTTTGTGAGCTACTTCGCCCTTGCCGCTAGCTAAAACCTTTGGAGCGTTATTTTTATCTTTATTATATCCTAGGGCAACTGCTTTTTTAATCTTTTTTGCCATATTTATGCCTTTTTATTAAATCCAAAATCAAATGCTTTATCTATTTGATTATATGGGGTTTTTTTAGGTTTGTGGGCTAGTGTAAAGCTACTTACTATTAATCCAAGACCAGTTATTGCGGTTTTTAACTCTTTGCTAGAACCTAAGATTAAATCTTTAAATTCGACTGTTCCAGTAGCAATGCTAATATCTATATATTTATTATCGCTTAATGCAATTACGATATCTACATGGCCAAAATGGGTGAAATTTAGATCAATTTTAGCATAAAATCTATTCTTTTTGCCTTGTTTAAATGCTACGCTACTACTTTCTAAAGCATCCCATGAATATGGTAGATATGTTTGGAGTGAGTTTTGAGCGTAGCTAATTAGTTGATGCATTTCAATTTGGGTTAGAAGTCTATTTATATTTTGATTTAGTGCTGCTTGATTTGGCTGATTAGCTGTAGCCTCTTTTAGCGCTAAAAGTGTCGCTTTGACATCGTTTTGCAAGGCTTGAGCAGATAAATTTTTATCATTTGGCATTATATTTGCTATATCTGATTTGGC
Source organism: Campylobacter vicugnae (assembly GCF_002139875.1). Taxonomy (NCBI): domain Bacteria; kingdom Pseudomonadati; phylum Campylobacterota; class Epsilonproteobacteria; order Campylobacterales; family Campylobacteraceae; genus Campylobacter; species Campylobacter vicugnae. The sequence continues at coordinate 900,781 of NZ_CP018793.1, read as the reverse complement.
TAAATTTGTAGCTTTTATTAGGCTTTTTAATTCGATTATATTATTTTTAGCTTCTTGGCTATTTTTATCAAAAAAGTTAATAATATTTGATAATTTTCTAGCAGCCATTGATAATTTATCTTGTAAATTAAAATTATTAGCATCGGTATTAATATGCTGAATAAAGTTATTTAAATTTATACTATTTTGGGCTGGATTTATGCTATTTATTATACTTTCTAGATTTGGTATTGATTGGGTTTGTGAGGTTTGTATGGCTTGCGTGGCAGAGGATATGCTATTTGGTGTTTGTAAATTTGATTGAGTATTTAATGAGGCAACTAAAGTTTTGCTATTTTGTATATTTTGGTTTAATTTTTGAGATATGGCTGGGTCTAGATTTTTAATAATATTTATAGCTTCATTTATGTTATTAGTGGCTGTTTTAGCAGTAGTGGCTATTTGTTTGATATTTTGAGAATCTAAAAAAGCAGATTGTCTATTATTGCTAGCTATATTTTGGATAAGTTTTAGCTCTTTTATATCTGTAGCAGGTGTGGTAATGTGTGATTTTAGCTCTTTTAAACTCTCTTTTATATCAGATATCATCTGGCTTAGCTGATTGTTTAGAGGTTTTACATTTTTTAAATTTGGATGATTAAAATTAATTTGCGATAGGGTTGTTTCTATATTTTTTATCACATTTTGTGCTTGATTTATCGTGCGTGAGATATTTTGTTCGATTGAGATTGGATTTTTGGGATTAGTTTGAATTTGATTTGCTATTTTATCTAAAAATTTAGCTATATTTTCAAGTTTGGCATTGGCTTCTAAAAGTGGTTTGAAATTTGAGCTTTTTAGAACTTCATCATTTTTGAGTTTATTTTTTTGTAAGATATCTAAAAGCGCATTAAAGCTTTGATTTGGATCACTATCTTGTGTATTTGCTAAAGTTATAAAGGCTAGGGCTAGGTCTTTATTGGCTGTATTTTTCATCTGGGATAGTAGGGTTTTTATGCTAGTTGGTAAAATTTCAGGCTTTAGTGTTTGGGCGAGTTTAGCCTCTAGCATTATGCCTGTATCCTTGATGGTTTGGGCTATATTTGTGGTTTTTATATGTTCAACTGGCTTGATAAAGCTCTCTAATTTAGCCCCTAATTGACTTAGGGCTGGATCTGATTTTATGGATTTTAAGATTAATGTTAGATCTTTGGCTAAATTTGGAGCTACTTGAGATGATTTGATTTGGGCAAGGGCATTTTGTTTATATGAGCCATCATCTATATTGGCTTTTAGAGCATTTAATAGTTTTGATGTGAATTTATTTAATTCTAAATCGAGTTTAGTCTGCTCAATTACAACACCTTGGGTTGGTTTTTTTAGTATGGTTTTGCCATCATTTAAGGTAGTTGTAGTGCTATTTTCCTTTGATGAAGTTTTCTTTTCATCTTTATTTTGAGTTGGTTGCTGGGTTGGGGTATTATTTACTATTATCATTATTTAACTCATCAAATATTACGCTGTGGCCACTATGGCGAGTAAATGCCACTTCTTGTTCTTTTGGTACATTTTTTTGAAATATAGCAAAAATTATTAAAAATGCTAATAAAACGATATAGTAATATATAAAGGCTGTAAAGCCAAATTGGTTTATCAAAAATCCAATTATAATAGTAGATAAAAATGAGCCAATCAAATAGCTAAAAAGTAAAGCTCTTACAACTTCTACATAGGCATTTTTATCTGTAACTATATCATTTGCTCTAGCTAAGGCTAGGGCATAGAGTACAAATATCCCAAATCCTAAAAAAAATACAATAATATATTGTGCAATAATATCTGGATTAACAGATATAAATCCTAAACAAGCAAATAAAGCTATACTAGAAGCTAGAATAATTGCCAATTTTCTGCCAAATTTATCTGAAATTGTTCCAAATATAGTATGAGCCATAAATCCACCACACATACCGATGATTATAAAGATACCAGCTTGTGCTGGAGTATAGCCTTGAGTAATTATAAATAGCGAAGCCATAGAGAAAAATCCGTTCATCGTAAGTCCAGCTATAATACTTGTAGCAAGGGCTAATGGTGCTATATTATAAATCCGTGGTAGGCTAATGCTTATTGCTTTTGGTATTTTTGGCGATTTGATTTTAAGAAAATTTAGAGGAATTGAGCCAAGAATAATTGAGATGGTTCCTATTAAAAAAACCTTAGTAGTGCTAAGATCCATACTCATAATCACAGCCCCAATGGCAAAAGTGCTATAAAATACAATCTCATAAAATCCAAGCACTCTTGAGCGAACTGAATTTGGAATCTTCTCATTTAGCCAGCTCTCTACAATTAAAACAATACTATAATAGCAAAATCCAAGCATAAATCTTAAAATCGCCCAAAATATTAGATTGTTGCTCATATCGTGAAGAAGAGCTGAAATAGCAAAAAGTGCCGTAAATATAGCATAGGCTCTCATATGACCTACCTTAGAGATAAGCCTATGAGATACTATAGTGCAAGTAATAGCACCTATAAAAAAGAATGATGTAATAAGGCCAATTTGTGTCTTTGAAGCGCCCATATCATTTAGCAAAACACCAGCAGAACTAACTACTAAACCACTAGCTATAAAGATAAAGCTAACACCTATAAATAAAGCATTTAGCGAGGTTATAGCTCTTTTACTTCCTGCCATAAAAAACTCCTGCGATAAAGACTCCAAGTGGCATTAAAGCAAGTCCAACCAAAAATGATATAGGCTCAAAAATTCCCTGTCTAAGTAGAGCAAAAAAGGCTACAATCAAGATAAGATAGCCAATAAGTCTAAGTGGCTTAAACGCACCTAAAATATCTATTTTACGGAATTTGGCTGGTTTTTTATCATTTTTGTTATTGCTATCTTGAGTATCTAGCTCTTGGGTTTGCTCATCTATATCATCTTCAAAAAGTTCAATTTCTTGCTCGCTTAGCTGATAATTTATGCTTTTATTTTTGACTCTACTTTTGTATCCAAAATAACTAGCAAATAAAATCAAAGTTGAGCATATAAATGCAACTTGTGAATTTAAAAGCTCAACCGATCCAAAAGCCGAAGTAACAGCTATCAATATAGAATCTAAAACTATATAAAAAAGGGCTAAATTTTTAAATTTCATCTCTTTTTTGCTTTTTATCAAATTCAGCGTAGCTTTTTACTTGAGATTTATAGGCTTTGTAGATATTATTTATCGCAGCGCCTACACCAATTACTATTCCAATACCTAAACCCCAGTTTGAGCCAGTTAGCTCTTTTAATCCCCAGCCAATACCAAAACCCATAAGAATTGCAACAACAATTGAAATCCCAAGGCTTAGACTATCGGCTGCCTTTATGGCTGTGTTTATCTTTTTACTTTTATCACTCATAGCGCTTTAAAACTCTCTTTTATAGCTTGTGCTGTTTTGTCTAAGCTAGCTTGACTTAATGGCTCGCAAACAAAGCAAGTCTCAAACTGGCTTGGTGCTAGATAGATTCCTTTTTTTAACATTTCAAAATGGAATTTAGCAAATCTATCTGTATCGCTTTTTAGTGCTTGAGCGTAGTTGGTTACTGGATTTTCATTGAAGAAAAATCCCCACATAGAGCCTCTTACATCTGTTTGAAGTGGAATGCCATTTTCTTTAGCAGCTTCTTGCATTGCTTGAGTTATAAATTTGCTCTTATTTTCTAAATTAATAAATAAATTCTCATTAGAATAAATTTTATTTAGTGAGGCTAGACCTGCAGCCATTGCGACTGGATTTCCGCTTAAAGTACCAGCTTGATATACTCCACCAAGTGGGCTAATTAGCTCCATTATCTCCTTTTTACCAGCATAAGCTGCACATGGCATACCACCACCAATTACCTTGCCAAATGTAACTATATCTGCTTTAATTTTATTTAATCCATAGCTACCAGTTGCACTAGCTCTAAATCCACTCATAACTTCATCAAAAATTAGAACTGCTCCTTTTTCATCGCAGATTTTTCTAAGTCCATTTAAAAACTCATCACTACCAGGTACTAATCCCATATTTCCAGCGATTGGTTCAACTATTATAACGCCAATATCGGCATTTTTAAAGCACTCTTCAACGCTATTTAAATCATTATATTTGGCTAGATGGGTATTTTTTACTATATCATTTGGTACGCCAAGACTGCTTGAGTAGCCAAAAGTTGTAGCACCACTACCAGCTTTTACTAATAATCCATCGCTATGACCGTGATAACAGCCTTCAAATTTGATAATTCCATCTTTTTTGCTATATCCACGAGCAAGTCTAATAGCGCTCATTGTAGCTTCTGTGCCGCTGCTTACAAAGCGAATTTTATCAAGATGAGGGAATTTAGATAAAACTAGCTTAGCAAGTTCTGTCTCAAGAAGACATGGCGCTCCAAAGCTTAGACCCTTTTTGGCTGTATTAATAACTGCATTTTCTATATCTTTATCGCAGTGGCCAAAGATAAGTGGCCCCCAGCTTAAAACATAATCAATATACTCATTACCATCAATATCATATATAAACTCACGATCACCTTTATCAATAATTAATGGATCAGAACCAACTGAGCCAAAGGCACGAACCGGAGAGTTTACTCCGCCTGGGATATATTTTTGTGCCTCTAGAAATTCATCTTTATTTCTCATCTTTTTTATCCTTATTAAATGATGTTATATATTCAAATAAATTTACAATCTCATTTTGAGTAAGAAAATATGATGGCATTATACCTTTAGAATCTTCAAGAGCTAATTTAAATCTTTGAAATTCAAGATTATTTATTCTTGGTGCCATTAAAGATCTCTCTTCATATTTATTGCTTTTTTTATTAAATGCTTTATATTTGACTATTAATGCACCTTCGCCCTTGCTGCCATGACACTTATTGCAGCCTATTCCGCGTGGATTTTTATATAGCATTTTGGCGTATTCGCTTTTAGTAATAAACTCACTCCCAAAAGCAAAAGTAGTAAAAAGCAAAAAAAAGCCAATAAATTTCATAAATCTCACCTGAGTTTAATTTGAATTTAGGTATGATACAATTTTTGTAATTAAAAAATGCATAAAGGGATTAAAAATGCAGATAATTGATGGTAAAGAGATAAGTAACAGAGTAAAAGAGAGAGTAAAAGCTGAGGCTTTAGCTCTAAAAAGCAATGGAATTACTCCAACTTTAGCAGTTGTTTTAGTGGGTGATGATAAGGCTAGTCAAACTTATGTTGCAAGTAAAGAAAAATCTACAATAGCTTGCGAAATGGGCTCAGTAGCTCATAAATTGCCTGAATCTACTACTCAAGGAGAGCTTTTAGCTTTAATTGAGCTTTTAAATGCAGATGATAGTATAGATGGTATTTTAGTTCAGCTTCCACTTCCAAAACATATAGATAGTAATAAAATTTTAGAAGCGATAGATCCAAGCAAAGATGTAGATGGATTTCATGCTATAAATGTAGGTAAATTAAATAGCGGCTTAGATGGATTTGTGCCTTGTACCCCGCTTGGCATAATGGAGCTTTTAAAAGAGTATAATATTGAAGTTAGCGGTAAAAATGCCGTAGTAGTAGGTAGAAGTAATATAGTAGGCAAGCCAATGGCGGCATTGTTATTAAATGCAGGTGCTACGGTTACTATTGCACACTCTAAAACAAAAGATTTAGCAAAAGTTTGCCAAAATGCTGAAATTATTGTTGTAGCTGTTGGTAAGCCAAATTTCTTAACTGCTGATATGGTTAGTGATGGTGCAGTAGTTATTGATGTGGGTATAAATCGCTTAGATAGTGGTAAATTAGTAGGGGATTGTGATTATGAAAATGTAGCTCCAAAGTGTTCTATGATAACTCCAGTTCCGGGTGGAGTAGGGCCTATGACTATAGCTATGCTACTTAGCAATACATTAAAATCAGCTAAAAATAGAAAATTAAAAGGTTAAGTTTTGAGAAAATTTTTTTCTAAATTCTATAATTTTTGTAGTAGTTGGACTGGAACAGTAATTATAGTTTTGTTTATAATATTTTTTATTGCTCAGGCTTTTGTAATCCCTAGTGGCTCTATGAAAAATACTTTGCTAGTAGGGGATTATCTATTTGTAAAGAAATTTTCATATGGAATTCCAACTCCACATATTCCTTTTGTAGAGATTGCAGTGCTTCCTGATAGCGATGGAGATGGCCATTTAATAGCAAGTGATGGGCCAAAACGCGGAGATATTGTAGTTTTTAGGTATCCTAAAGATCCTAAAATTCACTATGTAAAGCGTAATTTTGCTACTGAATTTGATGAGGTTGTGTTTGCTCCTGGTGCTATGTATCTTCGTCCAAGTGGTGGCGATGATGAGATAGATAAAGAATTTAAAGATGCTGATATTGTAATTTTAGGTGGTAAAAGGTTTATAAAAGAGCCATATAAGATGAGTGGAATTCACTATGATAATAATACTGATAAGGATAATTATGGTGGATTAAAGGCTGATACATTTACTATTGCTGGTATGGTGGATTTTGCGATGAGTGAAGTGATGATACCAGAGCTGCCTAAGATAGCAAATTTAAATTTTAACGCATATTATTTTAAAGTACCGCAAAATGAGTATTTTATGGTAGGCGATAATAGGGAAAATAGTAGCGATAGTAGATTTTGGGGATCGGTTCCTTATAAATATATAGTTGGTACTCCGTGGTTTGTATATTTAAGCTATGATGAGAACTATAAAATCCGTTGGGATCGTATCGGACGACTAACAAGCAGTCTAGAAGAGATGGCTAAGTAGATAATTTGAATTTAGTGCAAGTTATTAAATTTATATCATTTAATATGATATAATCAATTAATTAAATTAAAAGTAGGTTTAGATGAATATTTCTAAGATTTATATAGCTAGCGATCATGCCGGATATGAGGCAAAAACTCAGGTAAAAGAGATATTAGAATCTATGGGTTTATCTGTATTTGATTTAGGTACTGATAATTCTAATGATAGTGTTGATTATCCTGATTTTGCTGCTTTGGTGGCTAATAGTATCAAGCATAATGATGAATTTGGCGTTTTGATATGTGGTAGTGGAATTGGTATATCTATGGCAGCTAATCGATTTTCTCATATACGTTGTGCTTTAAGCCATAATGCTACTATTGCAAGACTATCTAGAGAGCATAATGATGCAAATGTGCTGTGTTTTGGTGCTAGAGTTGTAGGTGCTGAGGTTATTAAGGATATGGTTGAGGTGTTTTTTGCTACTGAATTTAGTGGTGGCAGACATCAAAGAAGAGTTGAAAAACTAGGAGTTTGTCAATGTTCTTAGATTGGATTTTTTATACATTTTTTATCTGTTGTAGTGTATATTTAATTGTTATGGTGTTTTATTATAAAACTTTACTTAAAAAAGAGCGTGCGATGCGTGATTTCGTTAAAAACAATCTAGATGATACTGAGATTATAATTCGTAAGCTTCAAGTTCAACTTCAAAGAAGTCTTGGGAATATAGATATTTTAACTGATGAATTAAATAAAATAAAAGGCGATGTTACTGGTCTTAGAACTAGAAACTCACAATATAGAATTGAGAATGATAAATTAAGAGCCAGGATAAAAGAGCTTGAAGGTAAAATCGAAGCACTACTATAGGCAAATTATTTATAAGGAAAAAAATGAAGATATTATCACTTGCACAAAAAGAGTATTTAAATTCAATTATAAGAGAAGTTGCAGATTTTCCAAAGCCTGGAATTTTATTTAAAGATATTACTACACTTTTAGGCGATGCTAAAGCATTTGAGTTTTTGATGGAGCATCTTTATGATAGGTATAAAGATAAGAATTTAGACTATATAGTTGGTATTGAAAGTCGTGGATTTATCTTTGGTGCTACACTTGCTAATAAGCTTGGCGTAGGATTTGTACCGGCTAGAAAACCAAATAAACTCCCATATACTACTATTTCACAAAAGTACTCATTGGAGTATGGTATAGATGAACTTCAGATGCATATTGATGCGTTTGGTAACAAGCCAGGTGCAAATGTATTATTAATAGATGATTTAATTGCTACTGGCGGTACGGCTAAAGCAGCTTGTGAGATGATATCAAAACTTGGTGCAAATTTGATTGAACTTGCCTTTATAATTGATATTGGCATAGGTGGAATTCAAGAGCTTGAGAGTTATGGACCAATATATGTAGTTTTAGGGGATTAAAAATGGAAGAGTTTTTAAAAAATATACTATATGAGTATAAAAACTGGGCATATTTAATTATATTTTTGTGGTGCATTGCTGAGGGTGAGTTGGCATTAATTTTAGGTGGTATATTTGCTCATGAGGGGCATGTGAATTTAGGACTTATTATATTTGTGGCTGGACTTGGTGGATTTGTAGGAGATCAGATATATTTTTATATTGGTCGTTATAATAAAAAATATATTCAAAGAAAGCTAGTCAAGCAGCGACGTAAATTTGCCGTAGCGCACTTGTTGCTTCAAAAATTTGGCTGGCCAATAATATTTATTCAGCGTTATATGTATGGATTTCGTACTATTATACCGATGAGTATAGGTATTACTAGATATAGTGCTAAAAAATTTGCTTTTATAAATTTAATTAGTGCTTGGGCTTGGGCTGCAATTACTATTTTACTAGCTTGGCATTTTGGTCAGCTTATTTGGGCTGGAATTGATTGGGCTGAATCTCACTGGTATTTTGCTGTGCCTATTATTGGTGGATTTTTAGCAACTTTATTCTTTGGTATAAAATATATGGAAAAAAGAATATTAAATGAAAGGAAAAATAGAAGAAATGTTTGTTGAATTAATAGATAAAAAAGTAGCTGATATTGCTGCTGATTATGAGATAATTTTTATTGTAGATAAGGATTTAGGTCATAGATTTGTAGATGATTTTGCTGAATTTGATTTTTATTCATATAAGGGAGATAAGATTTTAAATCTACCTAGCAAAAGAAAGATATATGTAGGCATTAAAGACCTTAATCCAAATTCGCTTAGAAACGCTAGTGCATCAGCACTAAATGCTATAAAAGATTTAAATATTAATAGTATAAAGATTGCTAGTTATAACGGAGATTGTACTAAGATAAGCTTTGAGGCTATTGCTGAAGGATTTTTGCTAGCTAATTATAAATTCGATCGTTATAAAAGCGAGAAAAAAGATAGCAAAATAGAAAAAATTCTAATTTCAACTGAGGATTACAATAGCAAAAAAATAGCTATAAATGAAGCACAAATTGGCATTGATCACGCTCATATAATCGCTGAGGCGACTAATTTTTCAAGAGATATTGTAAATGAAATTCCTGAGATATATACTCCTGAAAAGATGGCTCAAGATGCTAAGAATTTAAGTTTAAGCTATTTAAATATTGAGTGCGTTATCCATGATGAAAATTATCTAAAAAGCCAAAATATGAACGCATTTTTAGCAGTTAATCGCGCCTCAGTACATCCGCCGCGTTTAATCCATTTAAAATATACTCCAAAGCAAAAAAGCATTAAAAAAGTTGTGTTTGTCGGTAAAGGCCTTACATATGATAGTGGCGGATTAAGCTTAAAACCAGCTGATTATATGGTAACAATGAAAAGCGATAAAAGTGGCGCAGCAGCTGCAATGGGAATCATAATGGGTGCTGCTAAAATGGAGTTACCTTTTGAAATCCATGCTGTGCTTGGAGCTACTGAGAATATGATAGGTGGCGATGCGTATAAGCCAGATGATGTTTTAATTACTCGCAGTGGCGTTACAGTTGAGGTTAAAAATACAGATGCTGAGGGTAGATTGGTTCTTGCTGATTGTTTAGATTGGGCCCAAAGTGAGCTTGAACCTGAACTTCTTATAGATATGGCTACGCTAACGGGTGCGTGTGTTGTAGGTCTTGGTGAATATACTAGTGGAGTGATGGGAAACAACTATGAACTTCAAAGTGAATTTAAAAATCTTGCTAGTAAAAGTGGTGAGTATTTAACTATTTTAGAGTTTAATGAACATTTAAAAGAGTTAATAAAAAGCGATATAGCAGATATCTCAAATATCTCTTCAAGTAGATATGGCGGAGCAATTACAGCAGGTATATTTTTAGATAAATTTATAAAAGATGAGTATAAAGATAAGTGGTTGCACCTTGATATTGCAGGGCCTGCGTATGTAAGCAAGGCTTGGGGGTGTAATCCAGCTGGTGCAAGTGGTGCTGGAGTTAGAGCATGTCTATACTATCTTGCTAAAGTAGCTAGAAATTATGAAAAAGGTGAGAAATAATGGGATTATCAGTAGGTATAGTAGGTTTGCCAAATGTGGGTAAATCTACAACATTTAATGCATTAACAAAGGCTAGTAATGCCGAGGCAGCCAATTATCCATTTTGTACGATTGAACCTAATAAAGCTATAGTGCCAGTACCTGATCCTAGATTAGATGAGTTAGCTAAAATTGTTCAACCAAATAAAATTCAACACTCCGTAATTGAATTTGTTGATATCGCAGGTCTTGTAAAAGGTGCTAGCAAAGGTGAAGGTCTTGGTAATAAATTTTTATCAAATATTAGAGAGACTGAGGTAATTCTTCATATGGTAAGATGTTTTGATGATTCAAATGTTACTCATGTAGAAAATAGTGTTGATCCAATTAGAGATATTGAGATTATCGAAACAGAGCTTATTTTAGCCGATATCGAACAGCTTGCTAAGAAAATAGAGAGATTAACCAAAGAGGCTAAAGCAAATGTAAAAGGTGCTAAAGAGAGCCTAGAGTGTGCTAAAGCATTGGCTGAGCATCTTGATAGCGGCAAAAGTGCAGTTACTTTTAGTGAGTTTGATAGTGATGTTTTTACAGCTTTAAATAAAGAGCTTAGACTTCTTTCGGCTAAAGATGTGATATATGGTGCTAATGTCAATGAAGATGAGATAGCTAGTGATAATGAATATGTAAAAAAAGTAAAAGAGTATGCCAAAGAGCGTGGAGCAGAAGTAATAAAACTATGTGCCAAAATAGAAGAGGAGCTAATCGGTCTAGATGATGCTGAAGCTAAGGAGATGCTTGAGAGCTTAGGAGCAAGTGAGAGTGGCTTAGAGAGTATTATACGAACAGCATTTGCAAAGCTTGGACTTATTAGTTACTTTACTGCTGGAGTAGTAGAAGTAAGAGCTTGGACTATTCATAAGGGCTGGAAAGCACCAAAAGCAGCTAGCGTTATCCATAATGATTTTGAGCGAGGATTTATTAGAGCTGAGGTGATAAGCTATGATGATTATATAGCTTGTGGCGGTGAGGCTAAGGCTAAAGAGGCTGGCAAGATGAGATTAGAGGGTAAAGATTACATTGTAAATGATGGCGATGTGATGCATTTTAGATTTAATGTGTGATAATTTAATCCGAATTTAGAGAGATCTAAATTCGGATATATTCTATATATTTTATATTCTAAATATTAATTTTAATTTAAAAACTTATTTTTCAATTATTAAAAATTTATAAACTATTGTATAAATTGAGCTAAAGTACAAGATATTTTATTTATATATTTTTATAATTTTACTTAGTATTTATGATAATAAATATCAAATATTTTGTAAATTTTAAATTGCTAAAATTTATTATATATATATTCTAAATACCGATTTTACCATATATTTTACAATTTTAATAAAAAGATATTAAGAGTATTAAAGTCTAGATTTACTTAAAATTTATAATATAAATAACAATATAAATAAAAAATTTAAGATTTAAAACATAAATATAAGGTATATAATAACACCAATTCTACATTATTTTAGAAAGGTCGAACATGGATAGACGAGATTTTATTAAGAGCTCAGCTGTTGCAGCTGCTTGTTCAGCAGCTGGTCTTACTGCGCCTAGCGCACTAAGTGCTGCTAACAAAGAACAAGATTGGCGTTGGGACAAATCAGTATGTAGATTTTGTGGTACTGGTTGCGGTATTGTTGTTGCTACTAAAGATGGCAAAATCGTTGCTGTAAAAGGCGATCCATTGGCTCCAGTAAACCGTGGTCTAAACTGTATTAAAGGTTATTTTAATGCTAAGATTATGTATGGTGAAGATAGAATCACTAAACCACTTTTAAGAGTTAACTCTAAAGGTGAATTTGATAAAAATGGTAAATTTGTTGAAGTTAGCTGGAAGCGCGCATTTGATGAGATGGAAAAACAGTTTAAAAAAGCTTATAATGAGCTTGGACCAACTGGTATTGGTGTGTTTGGTTCTGGTCAATATACTATTCAAGAGGGTTATTCAGCTGTTAAGTTAATTAAAGGTGGTTTCCGCTCAAACAATATTGACCCAAATGCTAGACACTGTATGGCAAGTGCGGTTGTAGGCTTTATGCAAACATTTGGTATAGATGAACCAGCAGGCTGTTATGATGATATTGAACTAACTGATACAGTAGTATGCTGGGGCGCAAATATGGCAGAGATGCACCCAGTACTATGGGCAAGGGTAAGTGATAGAAAACTACAAAGCCCTAAAAATGTAAAAGTTATAAATCTATCTACATTCTCAAATAGAACTTCAAATATAGCTGATATGGAGATTATTTTTAGACCTCAAACAGACTTAGCTATTTGGAACTATATTGCTAGAGAGATTGTATATAATCACCCAGAAGCAATTGATGAAAAATTTGTAAAAGAGCATTGTACATTTACAACAGGTCCAGTTGATATTGGTTATGGTATGAGATCAAATATCAATCACCCTAAATATCTACCAAGCGAGCTTGATACAGCTGCAAAAGAAAAATCAAAAGTATTAACAGAAGCTGAGGGTGTAACTTTAGCATATTTAGGTATGAAAGCTGGTGATACAATTGAGCATAAACATACAGCTGCTCCAGATGCACACTGGATAATTTCATTTGAAGATTTCAAAAAAGCTCTAGCTCCATATACTCTTGACTTTGTAGCTAAACTAGCTAAAGGTGATGATAATGAGGATTTAGAGGAATTTAAGAAAAAACTTCAAACTTTAGCAAACTACTATATAGATCAAAAACGCAAAGTAGTAAGCTTTTGGACAATGGGTATGAATCAACATACTCGTGGTACATGGGTAAATGAACAAAGCTATATGGTTCACTTCTTACTAGGAAAACAAGCTAAACCAGGTAATGGCGCATTCTCATTAACTGGCCAACCAAGTGCTTGTGGTACAGCTAGAGAGGTTGGTACATTCTCACACCGCTTACCGGCAGATATGGTTGTTGCAAATCCAAAACATAGAGAAATTACAGAAAAAATTTGGAAACTTCCAGCAAAAACTCTAAACCCAAAACCAGGTGCGCCATATATGAAAATTATGCGTGATCTAGAAGATGGTAAAATTAAATTTATCTGGGTGCATGTAAATAACCCATGGCATAATACTGCAAATGCTAATCACTGGATTAGAGCAGCGCGCGATATGGATAACTTCATCGTAGTAAGCGACCCATATCCAGGTATTAGTGCTAAAGTAGCTGACCTTATCTTGCCAACTGCTATGATCTATGAAAAATGGGGTGCATATGGTAATGCTGAGCGTAGAACTCAACACTGGAGACAACAAGTACTTCCAGTAGGAGAAGCTATGAGTGATACATGGCAAATGATGGAATTTAGTAAACGATTTAAACTAAAAGAAGTTTGGGGTGAGAAAAAAATAGATGATAAGCTTACAATTCCAAGCGTATTAGATGAAGCAGCTAAATTTGGCTATACTCCAGAAACAACTCTATATGATGTATTATTTGCAAATGCTGAAGCTAAATCATATAGTGCAGATGATGCAGTTATGAATGGATTTGATAATACTGAAGTTCATGGCGATAGCAGAAATGTAGAAGGTAGTGATGGTAATGTATTTAAAGGTTATGGTTTCTTTGTTCAAAAATATCTATGGGAAGAGTATAGAAAATTTGGTGTAGGTCATGCTCACGACTTAGCAGATTTTGATACATATCATAGAGTAAGAGGCTTAAGATGGCCAGTTGTTGATGGTAAAGAGACTCAATGGAGATTTAATACTAAATATGATGTATATGCTAAAAAAGCAGCTCCAAATAGCGATTTTGCATTTTATGGTAATGCTGGCGCAGCTCTACCAAGTGGCGATTTAGCTAAAGTGACAAATCAAGAAAAAACATCTATTAAAAATAGAGGTAAAATATTCTTTAGACCATTTATGGACGCTCCTGAAATTCCAACTAAAGAGTATCCACTATGGTTATGTACAGGTAGGGTTTTAGAGCACTGGCATAGTGGTACTATGACAATGCGTGTACCTGAGCTATATCGTGCGGTTCCTGAAGCACTTTGCTATATGAATGAAGAAGATGGCAAAAAACTTGGCGTAGCTCAAAATGATGTTGTATGGGTAGAAAGTCGCCGTGGCAAAGTAAAAGCTAGAGTAGACTTCCGTGGAAGAAATAAACCACCAGTAGGTCTTGTATATGTGCCATGGTTTGATGAAAATGTGTATATTAATAAAGTTTGTCTAGATGCGACATGTCCATTATCTAAACAGACAGACTTTAAAAAATGTGCTGTAAAAGTTTATAAGGCGTAAAAATGCAAAGGCGAGATGCTATAAAGACGGGTTTTAGTTTAGTTGGACTTTTGGCTGCTGGTTCTTTTGTTTATAAAGAGTATGCAAATGCCAAGCCTGTACTTAAACTGCGTCCGCCTGCAGCTTTAGATGAAGATGAGTTTTTAACTCGTTGCATTAGATGCGGGCTATGCGTTGAGGCGTGTCCTTTTGATACGCTAAAATTAGCTGAATTTAAAGATAGTGGCGTAGGTATAGGAACTCCATTTTTTACTCCAAGAGATATCCCGTGCTATATGTGTGAGGATATTCCTTGTGTAGTTGAGTGTCCAACTGAGGCACTAGATCCTAAGTTAGTCACAAAAGATGGGGCTTTAGATATTAATATGGCTAGAATGGGTGTAGCAGTTGTTGATGAGAAAAACTGTGTGGCTTATTTTGGAATTCAGTGCGATGCGTGTTATCGTGCATGTCCATTAATAGATAAAGCTTTATGGATAGATTATAAGCGTAATGAAAGAACAGGCAAACATGCTTTCTTATTGCCTATAGTTGATAGTGACTACTGCACAGGATGTGGTAAGTGCGAATTAGCATGCATAACTGATAAAGCTGCGATAACTGTACTACCAAGAGATATGGTAATTGGCAAAGTTGGCGATAACTATGTAAAAGGCTGGGTAGAAGGTGATGATGCTAAGTTAAAAGATGTTGATACTAAGATGCATCTAGATAGCAAAAAAGGTATTAAGTATCTAAATGAGGATGAGCTATGAAATTTACAATTGCTAGAAGAGTAGTTCAATTAACTATTTTAGGGTTATTTATAGCTGGTAACATATATGGCATTAATATCTTAAAAGGTAATTTAAGTAGCTCTGAGCTTTTTGGCATGATAGGTCTTAGCGATCCGTATGCTCTACTTCAGCTATTTTTAGCTGGATTTAGTGTAGGGAGTGCAAGTGTAATTGGAGCTTTGATTATGGTTGTTTTTTATGCTTTGATAGCACCTAGAGCATTTTGTTCTTGGGTCTGTCCAGTAAATATTCTAACAGATCTTGGCGCATACATAAGAACAAAGCTAAAAATTGGTAAAAATATAATCAATATAAGTTCAAATTCAAGATATTACCTATTTGCGTTAAGCTTGATATTTAGCTTTATATTTAGCATAGCAGCCTTTGAGAGTATAAGCTACATAGGAGCATTTACTAGAGGTGTTGTATATCTTAGTGGATCAGCTATTAGTATAGCTATTATAATTATCTGTATAGAGGCTTTTTTAGGTAAGCGTTTAATATGTGGTCATCTATGTCCTTTAGGAGCATTTTGGGCATTAGTTAGTAGATTTAGCCTAATACGCATCTATCACAATAGTAAAAATTGCACTCACTGTAATAAGTGCAAGGTTGTCTGTCCTGAGATGCAAGTCTTAGACATAGTAGGCAAACAAAGTGGCAATATAAGAAGTGAGTGTATAAGTTGCGGACGTTGTGTAGAGGCTTGTGATGATGATGCACTTAATTTTAGTATATTAAAATTTAGGAGAGAACAATGAAAAAGAGTTTGCAAAATATTTTACTTAGTGCGACTGCGGCACTAGTTTTAACAGCTTGTAATCTAGGAACCGGACAGAACTCAGCAGTAGAAGATACGCAAATTGGTCTTAGAAATGTAGAGCTAAAAGATGAATCAAATGTAAAAAATCCAGTAATTACTTGGAAAGGCGATTTGCCAGGTAGCAATGAGGTATATGAAAGAAGCTATGAAAATGCTCCGCCACTTATTCCACATAGCTTAGAGGGCTTATTGCCAATTACTATAGAGTCTAATTCATGTTTGACTTGTCATACTCCAGATACTGCTAAAGATATGGGTACTATTCCAGCTCCACAAAGCCACTATATGTATCTATCTACAGGTAAAAAGACAGTTGAGTTAAATATGGAGAGATTTAATTGTGTTCAATGCCATGTGCCACAAGCAGATGCTGAACCGCTAGTTAAAAATAATTTTAAAGCTGATTTTAGAGACGGTGAGGGTAATAGATCATCTAATCTTATTGATGTTTTAAATCAAGGTATTAAATGATAGATAGGCGAAATCTCTTTGCTAAATTTAGGCAAAGAGAGCCTGCTTTTATAACTCCACCATATTTTAGTGGAGAATTTGATTGTATAGATTGCCCTGCGCCTTGTGTGCAAAGTTGTCATAGGGAGCTTCTTGAGATTGATAGCGATAGGGTTAAGTTTAATCCCAATAAGCTTGGTTGTAATTTTTGCAAAGAGTGCGCTATAGCGTGTGAATCTATAGGTAAGAGCGTGTTAAATTTGGCTTATCCGGCTAAAATAAATGCAAGCGTAGAGATAAATACGGCTACTTGTTTGGCATGGAATGAAGTTATATGTTATAACTGTTTAGATGTATGCAAATTTAGAGCGATTGAGTATTTGGGTATGTTTAGACCTACTGTTAATAGTAGATGCGTAGGGTGTAGTGAGTGTGTGAGTGTATGTGTAAATAACTCGGTGATTATAAGGGGAAATTAATGAGATTTTTTGTAGTTTTATTTATGGCTATTACATTTTTATGGGCTGATTTTGAGCTAAATTTGCCTGCAAATGCTGTAAGTGTCAAGCTTGATAATGATGATCTATTAATAGGGCTTGATAATGGTGAGCTTTATAATTATAGCATAAAGACTCAAGAGCTAAATAAGATGATAGATCTACCAAAGTTCTCAAATTATTTTGATAATGATATCGCTCCAAAGATATTTAGCATTGATAAGCTTGATGAAGTAGTGGCCATCTTGTATGAAAGTGATAATGGAACCAAGTCGCTTGGTATTTTAGAAAATGGAAATTTAAAGAGCTTTAAAATGCCTACTGATGGAGTTAAAAAGATATTTTTACTCGATAGTAATCATGTAATTTTTGTTACTTTAAGCAGTGAAGTTGAGTATTATAACTTCAAAGATGGTAAGGTTGTCTTTGAAAATAAATTAACTACTTCAAGTACTGGAGATGCTGCTTTTGATAGAAAAAATGGTGTTATAGCTATTGGGATTGAAGGTGGTGTGATATTCTACTTTGATACTAAACTTAAAAGAGTTGTAAAGCAAATAAATGCCCAAAAAGATACAATTTATAGTGTTGGTATCGATGGGAAGCTTTTAATTAGTGGTTCTGCTGATAAAAAATCATATTTTAATAACGGCTCAAAAGAGTTTTATTATGAGGCTAAATTTTTAGTATATTGTGTAGGAGTAGGTGCTAATAAAGGTGCATTTAGTACAGAAAATAGCATTAAGGTTATAAATCAAAATGGGGAGATTATCAAAGATATTAATTATGATGGTGCTTCTTTAAACTATCTAATATTTAATGATGAGTATCTAATTGGTTCAAGCTATGATAATAAAATATATTTTTGGAGTATGTAATGAATAATATATCAAGTGTGGTTATAACTCTAATGAATCCTAATCTTTGCGAAGAAGTGGCTACGAAGATAGATAAGATTTCAAACTGCGAAGTAGCTGCTAAAGAAAATGATAAGATAGTAGCTATCATAGAGTCTGCAGATTTAGATGGAGAGTTAGCTACTTTTAAAATGTTAGAACAAATAGAAGGCGTAAGTACTGTAGCTATGATATATAGCTATCAAGATTTAGAAGGCGATATATCTAAAGCCAACTCAAATGATATAGGTAGTATAGTGCGCAAAATAGATGAAATGGATGTTAAAGATATAAAATATAATGGTAATCCAAATATTTAACTTGCTTAAATAGTTTTAAATCAAATGGCGGAATTTATCCGCCAAAATCAATTCTACTTAAAAAACACCTTTTTTAAATATAATCCATTTGGTGGGGCTGGCATTTTAGTTAATGGTTTTTGAGCTTTGTGAAACTCTATAAACTCCTCTAGCTTTTCATCGCTAGTTGCAGCTTTTATAGAGTTTGCAACCATTAGCCTAACTTGAGCTCTTAAAAAGCCATTGGCTCTAAATTTAATAATAGTTAAATTTGGCTTATCACTATACCTATTTATACTAAATGCAGATTTTTGAATCTGATATGCATAGGCTTTATAAATCTCTCTAATAGTTGATTTTTCACCACTTCCAACCTTATAATATGGTTTAAAATCTTGCTTACCAATAAAGCAAGCAAGTGCTAAATTTAACCTTTTTAGGTCTAAATTTGGATAAAAATATACAAAATCACTCAAAAATGGTGATTTATCACCGTGATAGATTATATATCTATACTCTCTAGCTACTGCACTAAATCTAGGATGAAAATCTTGATCTACAATCCATATATCCTTAAGATTAATATATGGGTTAAGATGACGGCTAATTTGATCTTTTAATCTATTTAAATTCCAAAAATCACCGCAATGTACGGTTGATATTTGGTTTAATGCATGAACGCCTTTATCGGTTCTAGAGCCTGATAGTACTGGTTCATAAATTCCTACATGATTTAATGCTTCATTTATAGCATCTTCTACGGCTTGGACATTTGGTTGAGTTTGAGAACCGCTAAATTTAGATCCATCATAGCTATATTTTAGAGCAATTTTCATCAGTATTTTTTTACTACTTTATTTATAAATGCTACTTGACTTAATAAAAATGTAACCACAAAAACAAGCGGAATTCCATAAAATGGATGTTTAGATAGTAGTAAAATTGCTGTAAAATATGCCGATAAAACAGCAAATATTCCAATATATACCATACCTTTTTCATATCTATATGTAACAATTCCAAAGCTTAGTGCAAATAGAGTGCTAGCTAGAGGGAATAGGGCAATAAGGCAGTATATTGTAAGGTTTTTAGCAACTTTTGGATCGCTACTGGCTTGTTTCCAGTAGTTGTATATACTAAAATTATCACTAGAATCATCTTTGATATTGGAACGAATTGTAAGAAAATCATATTTTGAAACATTCCATTTGTTATCTTTAATATCATAAATATAGCCATCTTTTAAGATTAAATTTAGTCTTGCATTTTCATTTGTGATATCGCCACTACTAGCAGTAATAAATCTTTCGTTATCTTTGTTGTGATTATATAAAACAATATTTTCATATTTTGAGAGATTCTCATCTATATTTTGCTTATCTATAAATACCATCCACTCGCCAAATTTCTGCCCAAATTCGCTTGGTTTTATATTTAGGCTTAGTTTGGTTTTTTTATATGCTACAAAGTTGTTATTTAAATTCATTGCAGTAGGCATCGCAACAAGAGCTATAAATAATAGCGTAATTGATAGTATAGTTGATATTTTTAGAAAAAATTTGGCTATATCTTTTGGATTGTATCCTAGGGTAAAAATTACAATACTTTCATTCTCCCTTGAAAGACGAAAAAAACTCATCGCTAAAGCAACAAAAAACCCAATAGGTATAGTAAAAAGTAGAATTTGTGGAAGCATAAATAGATATAATTTAAGAAGCTCAAAAAAACTAATATCTATATAGCTAGTAATTCTAGCAATTTGGATAAAAAATACAATTGAAACTATTAAAAATAGCGTAGCAAATAAAGAGGCAAAAGTTGATAAAAAGCTTGAAAATAGATATCTATTAACCCTGTTCATATTAATCCTAAGTTTATATTGGTAAAATTTTTAATTGATAAAATAGCGATAAATCCTATAAATAGTGCTGGAATAAAAGCTATTGCTCTATCTTTTTTAATTAAATGAATTACAAGCTGAATTAAAGCAGCTATAAATAAAGCGATAAAACCCCACTCAAGTCCTAAAATTGCTACCATAGAAGCTATAAATATACTATCGCCATCTCCCATTGGTTCTATATTTTTACCTTTATTGTTATGGCGTAAGATTAGGGTGCTTTTTAAAATCACCATAATACCAATAATCGTAAAAGAGTCTATGATATTGCTCATATCGTTTATAAAAGCATAAATTATAGCCAAAAAATATCCACTCATTAATAGACCATTTGGTACAGCCTTTAGTCTTAAATCTATTATGCTAAGAGTATAAAAAATGGTAAAAATTATTACTAAAAGTAGAGCTAAGATTAAATTTGAGTCTATAAAATATGCAAAAATAGCTAAAAAACCAATTAAGATTTCAGATATTATATATATGGCTGATATCTTGCTTTTACAGCCTTTACACTCTCTTTTTAAAAATATCCATGAAAATATTGGTATAAGCTCATATGGGCTTAATTTTTTGTGGCATTTTGGACAACGGCTACGAGATAGTATAAAATCTTGTCCAAGCGGTAATCGATTTATCAATACAGTAGCAAAAGAGCCAAGACATACCCCAAAAACAAAAAATACCAATAGCATTAAATTGCCCCAAATTTACGATGAGTGGATTTAAACTTAGATATAATATCTTCAAGTTCTTTGCTGTTAAAATCTGGCCAAAGAGTTGGCGTAAATGCTAGTTCTGCATAGCTAGACTGCCATAATAAAAAGTTGCTAAGCCTTTGTTCTCCGCCAGTTCGAATAAGTAGATCCACATCTCCAAAGCTAGCACTATCTAGATGTTTGGCTATGCTTTGTTCTGTAATTTTATATCCATTTTCAAGAGCTAAATTTACAGCTCTTACAATTTCATTTTGACTTCCATAATTTATTGCTAGGATTAAATTTAGTCCATTATTGTTTTGGGTTTTGTTTTTTAGATTTGCTATGGCGTCTTTTAGTTCATTGCTAAATGGACTTAAATCACCTATGGTATGAAATCTAATATTGTTTTGTAAAAAAAGCCCCTCTTTGAGTTTGATAAATTTCAAAAGCAAATTTAGTAAAAAATCAACTTCGCTTTTTGGCCGTTTCCAGTTTTCTGTGCTAAAGGCATAAAGTGTTAAATTTTTTATATTATTTTTAGCACAATATATGGCAATATCATTTACTACATCTGCGCCTTTTTTATGGCCGTTAGTCCGCACTAAAGAGCGATTTTTAGCCCATCTTCCATTGCCATCCATAATTATAGCTAGATGATTTAATATATTCATATTATAGCCTTTATGACTGTTTTTTGCCACAGAGGTGATACTGATTTAATTTCAAATTCACACTTTAACTCATCAGCTAAGGCCTTGCTAAGACTAGCATAAGGCGAGCTAACTAGGCGAATTTTTCCATCTTTTATAGAGATAATTATTGGTGCAAATAAAGAAAATATCAGATAAATTTTAGGATTTTTATCAAGTCTAATTTGCATTAGTGCTGAGCGGTTATCATAATAAAATGGTATATGAAGTATATTCTCATTTAATGCCATAATCATATCTGCGTATATGCTAAATTCATCTTTTGAGATTGAATTTGCCATTTTGGATTTAATATATGGTATGAGCCATGATAGATCTTGTGAGCTTGCTACCATCTCAATAAGATTTATGCCATCATCTAAGACTGGCTTTATAATCTCTCTTTTAATAAGTGAGTTTATATTTATCATACCGCCACTTTGAGATCCGATATTGGCGTAGTATTCGCTTCCTACTTCTAGATCTTTATAGCTTGTAGTGCTGATTGTTTTGGTGCCAAATTTAATATTATAACGGTTAAATCTAGTCTGTTCTAATACTTTGATGATAACTGGCAAGCTAGAGTTTATCATCGTTGGGATACTATTTGATATTTTAGCAGATTGAATTTGAGATAGCTTATTTATCATATATTTTTTGCCAATTTAGTAATTTGTGATGCGATTATCTCTTTTTGTGCTAGGCTTGTTTGTATAACTGTATCTTTGGTTATAAAGCTTATTTTGGTCTCATTAGAGCCAAATTTAATATCATCTCCTAAGATATTTAAACATACTGCATCAAGATTTTTATTTTTTAGCATATTTGTAGCATTATTTAGAGCGTTTTTAGCGTCCATTTCCATTTTAAAGCCAATTTTTTTGCACTTTAAATTTAGATTTTTTAATATATCGATATTTAATTTTAACTCAATTTTATCCCCCATTTGATCTTTTTTGATCTTTCCATCTTTGGGATTAACACAGATAAAATCACTAACTGCTGCACACATTACTAATATATCATCTGGAGCAACTATTTGCTGATTTAATATGCTATTTAATTGATCTGAGCTTTTAAATTTGATTATCTTATATGGGGCGTTAAAATCAATAGAGCTAATAAATACAACATCAGCCCCAGCATAGTAAAAACTATCAGCTAAAGCTTTAGCCATTTTACCGCTTGAGTGATTGGTAATAGCTCTTGCATCATCTATTTTTTCAGTTGTTGGACCACCGGTGATTATAACCTTTTTGCCTTTGTAAAACTCATCTTGGTTTAATACTCTTTTGGCAGTTTCTACAATTAGCCATGGCTCATTTAATGCACCTTTTCCATAATCTCCACAAGCTAAAGTTTTAGTAATTGGCTCAATAATTGTAAAACCATCATCATTTAAGATTTTTAAATTTCGAATTGTAGCTGGATTATCTAGCATATTATTATTAGCAGCTGGAGCTATAATCTTAGGACAAGAGGCTGCTAGAATTGTTTGTAAAAATATATTATCAGCTATTCCATTTGCAATTTTATTGATACTATTAGCTGATGCTGGTGCGATGATAAGCAGATCATTTTTACTAAAGCTTATATGATCTAAGCCATTTGTCCAGCTTTCATTAAACGATGTTAAAACACCATCGCTAAGAGCTTCAAAGCCCACTGGAGTAGCAAATTTAAGAACTCCATCGCTTAGTAATACTTTAACATTTGCTCCATTTTTTTTAAGCAGACTTAAAATTTCATAAGCCTTATAAAAACTAATACTTCCACAAACTGCTAAGAGAATATTTTTATTTTTCATCTTTTTTACCAAAGAATTTATAAAAGAATCCGCTTTTATTATTTTGTTTGGCTCTAGCTATAATTAGGTCGCCTTTTTGACTATCGTGTGTTACGCTTGAACCTGCTGCTATTAGAGTATCATCAGCGATATTTAGTGGCGCAATAAGCTGTGTATCGCTACCTATAAATACATTTTTGCCTATTATGGTTTTATGTTTGTTTTTACCATCGTAGTTGCAAGTGATTGTACCACATCCTACATTTGTTCCACTATCAATTTGGCAATCTCCCAAATAGCTTAAATGGCCAGCTTTTACACTATTTAAATTTGCATTTTTAAGCTCTACAAAATTGCCAATGTGAGTAGAGACTATGTGGCTTTTTGGTCTTAGGTGTGCCATCGGGCCAATATCGCTATCAATTACGGTGCTATACTCTATAACTGAACTGCTTTTAATTATAGAGTTTTTAATAAGACAATCGCCTTTAATCACACAGCCACTCTCTATCTCGCACTCTCCTTCAAATTTGGCTCTGCTATCTATAAATACAGTTTGAGGAAGTCTAATGATAACGCCATTTTTCATCAAATTTGCTTTTATCTGCTCTTGCATTATATTTTCAGCTTTGCTTAGAGCTAATTTGTCATTAATACCCATAAAGTTTTGCTCATTTACTAAGACAGAACTTACGCTTTTGCCAGCTTTTAACGCTAGTTCTATGGCGTCTGTTAGATAGTATTCATTGCTTGCATTTTGGTTATTTATTTGCGGTAGGACTGAATTTAATAAAGCCGTATTAAAGCAGTAAGCCCCAGCGTTGCATAGATTGATCGCTTTTTCATCTTCGTTGGCATCTTTTTGTTCTACTATTTTGATAACTTGATCGCCATTTTTTACCACTCTACCATATCCAAAAGGATCTTTAGATTCAAAAGCAGCTATAGTTATATCAGAATTTGATTGAGTTAGCGATATTAGTTCGCTAGTTGCAACTAGTGGCATATCAGCACATATTATTAGAGTTTTATCAAATTTAGGTTTTGCTGCCATTACAGCTCCAGCAGTTCCAGGAAAGTTGATAGTATCTTGAGCGACAATATTTATATTGTTAAATTCTCTATTTATCTCTGAGCTTACTTCATCAAATTGATAGCCTAAAACTACTGTGATATCATCAGATATTTGTAGTGATTTTTCTACTACATGGGCAATCATTGATCTACCACTTAGAGTGTGTAGAACTTTAGATTTAGGTGATTTCATACGAGTCCCATTGCCAGCTGCTAGTATAATTATTGATATATTTTTCATGATCTTTTCTTTTGGGTTAAATTTGACAATATTGTAGCTAAATATGGTTAAAATTGATTAAATCTAAATTGCAATCTTAACAATAAATTTACATAAATTTCATACAATGGCAATAAAAAATTCTAAGGAAAATAATGAAAATTTCAAAAAAATTATTAATTATTACCGGTCTTATAGCTGTTAGTGGGGCTGTTTTATGGTGGGGATTAAAAGATGATGAGTCAAAAGATGAGTATATCACAACAGTTGTTAAACGCGGAGATATCATACAAAGTGTAGATGCAGTAGGTGAGGTATTTGCTAGTAATCTAGTAGATGTTGGTGCTCAAGTAAGTGGTCAGATAAAAGAGCTGTATGTAAAAGTAGGCGATAAGATAAAAGCTGGAGATAAAATAGCTCAAATAGATAGCATAAAACAACAAAATACACTAGATCAGCAATTAGCAGCTTTGGAGATTTTAGAGGCTAAGTTAAACTCAGCTAAAATTTCAGCTGATATTGCACTAAAGCAGTATAAAAGAGAGCAAAATCTAGCAAAACAAAATGCTACAAGCCAAGAGAGTTTAGAAAATGCAAAAGATAATTATAGTTTAAAATTAGCTACATTAAAAGAGATACAAGCCCAAATCAAACAGACTGGAATCGAGATTAATACTGCTAAAACAAATTTGGGTTATACTGATATTAGAGCGCCATTTGATGGAGTTGTAGTATCTGTGCCAGTAGAAGTTGGTCAAACTATTAACGCCAATCAAACAACTCCAACCTTAGTAAATATCGCAGATTTAAGCAAAATGGAGATAAGATTGCAAGTTAGCGAAGGAGATATACCAAATATTAAAGTAGGAAATAGAGTAGAATACTCAATTTTATCAAATAATTTTAAAAAATATAATGCACAAATTAGCTCAATTGACCCAGGTTTGACTACTTTAAGTGATGGCAAATACTCCACTTCAAATTCAAATTCAAGCAGTACTAGCTCAAGTTCAGCTGTATATTATTATGCTAAGGTAAATGTAGATAATAACGATGAGACTCTTCGCATAGGTATGACAACAGAGAATAAAATAATAATTGCTGAAAATAAAGATGTATTATATTTACCAACGATGGCTATAAAATCAGATAAAAATGGTAAATTTGTTTTTATTAAAAATAAAGAAGAGATAGAACAAAGAGCTATAACAACTGGAATTACAAATGGTATAAATACTCAAATAGTTAGCGGATTAAGCGAGGGTGAAGAGGTTATATATTTTCATCTAAATTCAGCTAGTATGCAAAATATGATAAACAATTCTAGAAGACCGACGATGAGGTTATAATGATTAAACTAAGTGGAATTCGTAAATCCTTCAAAGTCGGTGATACTCAAACTGAGGTATTAAAAGGTATAGATTTAGAGATAAAAAAGGGTGAGTTTGTAGCTATCATAGGGCAATCTGGTAGCGGCAAGAGTACGCTTATGAATATCTTGGGTTGTCTAGATACTCCAACAAGCGGTAAATATGAGCTTGATGGTAAAGATATAAGTAAATTTAATAAAGATGATCTATCATATCTTAGATTAAAGAAATTTGGCTTTATCTTTCAGCGTTATAATCTACTTAGCTCCAACGATGTTAAAAGCAATGTTGCCTTGCCTGGGATTTATGCTGGAATAGATAAAGATACTAGACTTAGCAGAGCTAAAGAACTTTTATCTAAGCTTGGACTAGAGCATAAAATCGATACAATGCCAAACTATCTAAGTGGCGGTCAGCAGCAGCGTGTAAGTATTGCTAGAGCGCTGATGAACGGCGGTGAGATTTTGCTATGTGATGAGCCTACTGGAGCGCTTGATAGTGCTAGTGGCGTGATGGTAATGCAGATCTTAAAAGAGCTTCACAAAGATGGCCATACAATTATAATAGTAACACATGATAAAGATATAGCGAGTTGGGCAAATCGTATCATAGAGATTAAAGATGGAAATATAATTAAAGATGATATAAAAAATAATCAATGTTATGAAAAAAGCTCTAAAAATATATCTATAGAATCAAATTTTAAAGCTTTAAAAGATCGCTTAATAGAGAGCTTTATGATGAGTATTGGAGCGATTAAATCGCATAAGCTTAGATCATTTTTGACTATGCTTGGTATTATTATAGGTATTGCTTCTGTTATTTGCGTAGTTGCCTTAGCTAAGGGTAGCGAACAAAAAATTCTAGCCAATATCAATAGCATGGGAACAAATACAATTACTTTGAATTTGGGTAAAAACTTTGGCGATAGAAATGCTAGGAAGTTAAAAGATTTTAGTATTGAAAGCTATAAGATGCTTGAGAGTCTTAGTTTTGTAGATTATGCTACGCCTAGGATTAATGCTACTGGATTGCTCACATATGGCAATAAAAATATAGATGCAAGCCTAAGAAGTGGAAGTGAAAATTTGCTTAATGTCTCTGGGGTAACAATTACGCATGGTAGGGATTTTGAATTTGATGATTTAAGATTTTCAAGATCAAATATTATAATTGATGATTTAACTCAAAAAGAGTTCTTTGATGGTGTTGATCCTATCGGTAAGATAATTATATTTAATAAGCAACCTTTTACTATTATAGGAGTTGGTTATAAAGACCCTGGATCGTATGGTGCTGATAATATTACTGTATATCTGCCATATACTACAGCAGTAAATAAATTAACAGGCCAACAAAACATTCGCTCAATAATTGTAAAAATTAATGATGAGGTAAATGCTCAAGTAGCTGAGAGCGGGATAATAGAGGCTATGAGTTCTATACGAGGGACAAAGGACTTTTTTACTATAAATTCAGATACTATTATGCAAACCGTTCAAAGCACTGTAAATTCAATGAGTCTTTTAATCTCTGGAGTGGCTTTTATCTCACTGATGGTTGGCGGAATTGGAGTTATGAATATTATGCTTGTAAGTGTATTTGAAAGAACTAAAGAGATTGGTATTCGTATGGCAATTGGTGCTAAAAGTAGAGATATTTTACTACAATTTTTAATAGAGGCGATATTGCTATGTGCTATTGGCGGGGTAATTGGAGTTGGATTAGCATATTTAGTTGGTACTATTATAAATGCTTTAGATACTGGATTTACGATGATATTTAGCACAGCTTCGATTGTTATAGCTATTGGAGTTTCTAGTCTTATTGGGATAATTTTTGGTTATATTCCAGCTAAAAATGCATCTAAATTAAATCCAATTGATGCACTACTAAGGGATTAAAATGAGATATATAATTGTTATTTTTATAGCTATTATCTTTGGCGGATGTGCTAGCAAAAAGCTAGATTATGAGATTAAAGATGTTGAGTTTTATACTCCACAATGGCATAAAGATTTTAACCAAACTACCTTAAATGAGCTTATCGATTTGGCTCTTAAAAATAATGAAGATATTGGTGTAGCGGTGTTAAATTTAGAAGTAGCTATGCTAAATGCAGGTATAGCAAGTGATGGCTATATCCCATCAATGAGTGGCGAGATAGGAGCAAATAGCAGTAGAGATATAGGCAAAAGTGATGAGTTTAGCAGTAAGTTTAATTCTAAATTTAGCCTTAGTTATGAACTTGATATATTTGGTAAGATATATGATAATTATAAATCAAAAGAGTGGATAATGCACTCTAGTAGATTAACATTGGATAATTTAAGATTAACTATTATTAGTCAAGTAGCAAATAGTTATTTTAATATCTTATATCTTAATGACTCTTTGCGTAGTTTAAGAGAAAATTTAGATAATGCAAAGATGCTTGATGATATAGTTAATGTCAAATTTGAAAATGGTAAGGAGGAGCTTTTAGCTATTAAGCAAAGTTCTCAAAATATATTAAAAATTCAAAATCAAATTCACTCTACACAAAGATTGCTAGAATCCAACTATGAGAGTTTAAAAAATCTTACTAGAAGCGATAAAAGGTTTGATGAGCTTAGCTTAGATGGTGTTGAATTTATAGGAATTAGCCAGTTTGATGTTGGTGAGCTTTCAAATCGTCCAGATATTAACGAAGCAGTAGCAAAGCTAAATTCGAGCTTTTATGAGTATCGTCTAAGTCAAAAAGAGCTTTTGCCTAGTCTTAGTCTTGGTGCAAATTTAAGCGATAGCGATAAAGAGTTTAAAAATAGCTTTGATTTTAATCAACTTGGTGGAGTTGTGAGTTTTAGTTTGCCATTTTTGGACTATTTTAAGCTTAAAAAACATATTAAAATTAGCGAGCTTGAGTTTAATAAACTTAAATTTAGCTATGAAAAAACGCTAAAAAATGCCATAAATGAGTCTTTAAAATATCTATTATTTTATCAAACTGATAAAGCAACATATGATAATTTAGCCATAATGGCAAACGATCAAGCTAAGATTGTTGCAATTTATAAGAGTAAATATAATGAAGGAAGTGCTGAGTTAAAAGATCTATTAGAAGCACAAAATAATCTAATCTCAGCCCAAATTTCACTCCTTAATCAAAAATTTGAGTTATTAAATGATGAGCTAAGCTACTATAAAGCCATTGCAAAGTAGATGAATTTATTTTCTAACTTTAGACAATTTGGAGTATTTATTGCTATTTGTATTGCGATTTTTACTCTAAATTTGTATCTAGAGTTTAGAAGTTATGAAGCTTTTAAAGTTAAGCCATATAATTTTATTAAGGCTGATCTTTTATTTAGCGATAAAAGACAAGGAAAAAACTCCGAGTATTATGTTTTGCAGTTTAAAAGTGATAACTTTATATTTTATACTCGCTCTAAGAACTTGCCAAAATGTAGTAGTTGCGAAGTAGGGGTAATAACTAAAAATCTTAAATTTAAAGATTATATTACTGGTAGATTTTTCTTACCTAGTTTTAAGATTAGTAAGCTTGATATAAATGATAGCCTTGCTAATATTCTTAAAAATGCAATCATATCTCAACACCAAAATCCTAAGATGCAAGAATTATATAGCGCCTTATATTTAGCAACTCCAATGAGTAAAGAGTTGCGTCAAAATGTTACTCACTGGGGAATTGCGCATATTATTGCAATTAGCGGATTTCATCTTAGTGTAATATTTATTTTTGTATTTTTTGTAGCTAGATTTACTATTGCACCACTACAAGACCGATATTTTCCATACTTAAATTTAAGATTTTATATTAGTTTGATTTTGTTTATTTTAATGGGATTTTATCTATATATTTTAGATTTTACTCCTAGTTTCTTGCGTTCATATATTATGGGAGTGGTTGGATTTTTGTTACTTAGTCGTGGGCTTAAGGTTTTTAGCTTTGGAAATTTGGTTTTAGCAATATTGATTGGATTAGCTTTTAGTCCGCAATTACTATTTTCTATTGGGTTTTATTTTTCATGTCTTGGGGTCTATTTTATATTTTTATATATCTATCATTTTGGCAATAGAAGCGATCTTAGTAGTTTAAAGAGAATTTTAATGCATACTTTAATTCTTGAGATTTTTGTATTTTTAGCGATGAATATTCCTGTTTATTACTTTTTTCCTATAGCTAGCTGGTATCAAATTAGCGTAATTCCATTATCTTATGTTTTTATAATATTTTATCCAGTTAGTCTATTTTTGCATCTTTTTGGAATAGGCGGGCTTTTTGATGATTTTATGATTAGATTTATTGAATTTGCACCAGCTCAAGGCAAGGCTAATCTGGAGCTATGGCAGTTTATAGGGTATAATATTATTGCATTATCAGCAATATATAAAAAGTGGATAATGCTTTTATTGGCGTTACTTGGATTATTTGTCTATATTTTTGCCTTGATTTAAATTTATATCACTAAAGATAAAGTTATTTATTCCATTATTATATTTATATATTAGTTTTAATTTATGTGCTATTAAGATATTATGTGCTATATATAGACCTAGACCAAAGCTTTTTTTGGCATTTGTTCCTTGTGTAAATGGTTCTATATAGTGCTTTATATCATTTTCTAATGGCTGACCTTTTGATGAAAATACTATCTCATTGTTTGTGATTGTGATTTTAACAAATTTATCATCTGAATATTTTAGAGCATTATCAATTATATTTTTACATGCAATTGCTAAAAGTTTAAAATCTGCTTTTACAGTAGCATCATCTATAGCCTCAATTCCAACGCTAGACTCTTCAGCCATAGCAATATCTATAGCCTCATCTATTACATCTCTTACTTTACAAGGTTTTAATTCTCCTATTAATCTAGAAGTGGCACGCTCTACAGCTGCAAATTCATTTATTAAGCTCTCTAATCTTTCAAATACATCTATCAAACGCTCTTGATTTTTATTTTTTTGAATCATCTCAGCAGTAATTCTACCTTTAGTAATTGGTGTTTTTAACTCATGCATTATATTGCGTAAAAAGAGCTGACGGCTATTATTTA
The DNA here is from genome assembly GCF_002139875.1 of Campylobacter vicugnae. Classification (NCBI taxonomy): domain Bacteria; kingdom Pseudomonadati; phylum Campylobacterota; class Epsilonproteobacteria; order Campylobacterales; family Campylobacteraceae; genus Campylobacter; species Campylobacter vicugnae. The sequence continues at coordinate 869,665 of NZ_CP018793.1, read as the reverse complement.
AATTTTTAATCTGGCTAACAGCATCATAAAAAGCACTTGCTACTTGACTGATCTCATCATTTCCAGTGGCGACATTTTTGATCTCTAAATCCCCTTGAGCAAATTTATCAATCTGGCGTTTTAACTTTCCAAGTGGCATAATCTTACGAATAATAAATATATATGTAAGCAAGATAATTCCAGCTACAAAAGCAAAAATAATCTGAATAATTATATATCTATATGGCTGATATGCTGTATCTATAAGAAGTAGAGTATTGTCATCTTTGGTAACTTTTAAATAGTTTTTTTTCTCATAAAATAATATAGCGCTTGATCCTAATTCAGTAGTAATCTCTTCTAAGATTACAGCTTGATTTAGTATTTTTTCTTTTTTTTCTATATTATCTATTTGGGGCATATATAAATTTGAGACCTGTTCTTTATACTCATCTTCATTAATTAGTTCATTTAAATGAAGTAAAGTAGCTCTAGCTACAATAGAGTATTTAGTATTTAATTCTCTTGCGTAATTGGCTTTATCATACTCTATAAGCCATAAAAATGCTATTCCTATAGCCCCAATTCCAAGGGCGAAAATAAGCGTAATGGTGTAAAAAATTGATGAAAATCTCATTTTGCCCTTTTTGGTTTTAATTTATTGTTCTAGCTTGTAGCCTACGCCTCTAATAGCGTGGATATATTTTGGCTCTTTTGGATTTTCGCCTATTTTGGTGCGGATACGACCTATGATAACATCTATACTTTTATTTGTGCTATCTTCATTTATAGAGTTGCAATTATAAATTAACTCTTCACGGCTTATAGCACCACCTTCTTTTTTAATTAAATATCTTAAGATATCATACTCAGCAACTGTAAGCTGAAGCGGCTCGCCTTTTAGAGTAATAATATGGCGAAAATCATCACATACTAGATCTTTTGGAGCTGGGGATATCTCTTGCATTGTGATACTTTGGCGGCGTAAATGGCTTTTGATTCTAGCTAGAAGCTCTTGAGGGTTATATGGTTTTGGCAAGTAATCATCTGCGCCAAATTCAAATGCATTTATCTTATCGCTTATATCGTGTCTAGCACTAGAGATAATAATAGGAATTGTATGCTTGGTGCGTATCTCTTTGCAAACCTCAAGTCCATCAATACCTGGCAAGGTAAGATCTAAAATAACTAGATCAAATTTACTTGTATTAAGAGTAGAAAGGCCAAGATATGGATCATCACATATCTTAACCTCTATTTCAAATTGCTCTAAATATTCGCTTAATATCTCTGCAAGCTCAAAATCATCTTCAATCATTAGAATCTTTATCATATATCTGCCTTATAAATTTGAGCTGATTATAGCCAAAAATAGCTATTATTTCAATACAAGCCCCATTAAAATTCCAGCTCTATTTATCCAGATTATTGGTTTTCTTTTTGATGCTTTTGATGCTTTTATCTCTTGGCTAAATTCATTAATATTATTTATAATCTTCTCATTTACTTGAATAATTATATCTCCACTTTCAAAACCTGTATGTGCAGCATTTGAACCATCTTTGACATCTGTGATTAATATACCTTTTATCTCTTGAGGTATTTTGTATTTATATTTTATCTCTTCACTTAAATTTTGCACGCTTAAGCCATCAATGCTTAAATTTTCAGCTGTATTATCAGTAACATCTGTATCAGCTAACTGGAGCTTAGTAGAGTAGATTTTTCCTGCTCTTTCATATTCTAAATTAATCTTTGTATTTGGCGAGTATGCACCAATTATATTTTTTAAATCATTTGCACTTTTTATGATTTTATTATCTACTTTGATGATAAGGTCGCCTCTTTGAAGGCCGGCTTTGCTAGCTGGATAGTCTTTTTCTACATTAGTAATCAACGCGCCTTCTTTATTTTTATATATCTCTTTTTGGTCTTTTGTTAAATTTGCAATCATCACACCAATATAGCCACGAGTTATCTTTCCATCGCTAATTAGCTTTTGAGCTATTGTTTTTACCATATTTGATGGAATGGCAAATCCTATTCCATTATTGCCTCCACTTCGGCTAAGAATAGCTGAGTTTATACCAACTAAGGCGCCACGGCTATCTATTAAAGCACCACCACTATTTCCAGGATTTATACTGGCATCTGTTTGGATAAAATCTTCATATTGATTTAATCCAATATTATCTTTATTTAATCCACTTATTATTCCGCTTGTGATACTTCCACCTACGCCAAAAGGATTGCCAATAGCAAATACTACATCGCCTTCAAGAAGCTTAGAGCTATCAGCAAAATATGCTGGTTCTAGATTTTTAGCATCTATTTTTATAATTGCTAAATCTGTTTTTGGGTCTGAGCCAATTATTTTAGCTTTATACTCTTTTGAATTATCTAACATTGATACTATAATCTCATCGCTATCTTCTATTACATGATAATTTGTAACTATATAGCCATCGCTAGAGATGATTACACCTGAACCAAGAGATGAGCTTTTTTTGCTTCTTTGTTCTGGAATATTAAAACCAAAACCAAAAAATTCTTTAAAAAATGGATCATTCATTAGGTTATTTAGATTATTTTTTACCTTTGTAGTTTTGGTTGTTGATATATTTACAACTGTCTGTTTTGCTTTTTGAATTGAACTATTATATGATAGGATTGAGTTTTGGTCTATAGTTGGATTTATGCGGTTAAAATTTGGGTTTGCATCACGAAATTCTACATTAGCACCAAAAATTGTTGAGGCTGCTATAAGTGATATTAATGTTATTTTTTTCATATTATTCCCCTTTAAAAAGTTGCTTTGGATTATATTATGTAGGGATAAATATAAATTTAATATTTATACAAATGAATTTAAATAAGTTGATTGACACTAGCTCAACTTTTATGATATAATATATATAAAAAGATATAAGTGGAGTTATATAATGAGTAATAGTTTATATGAAACTTTGGGAATCTCTAAAGATGCTAGTAGCGATGAGATTAAAAAAGCCTATAGAAAGCTAGCTAGACAGTATCATCCTGATATTAATAAAGAACCAGGCGCAGAAGAGAAATTTAAAGAGATTAATGCAGCTTATGAAATTTTAAGCGATGAGACTAAGCGTAGGCAGTATGATCAATATGGAGATAGTATGTTTGGCGGACAGAGTTTCCATGATTTTTCTAGAGCAAACTTTGGCGACAATGCAGATATAAATGATATTTTAAATCAAATTTTTGGCAATTTTGGTGGTGCAGGACGATCTAAGAGAGGATTTAGTGGATTTAGTTCAACAGGTTTTGGTGGATTTGATGGTTTTGATCAAGGATTTGGGCAAAATTTAGATATTCAAGCTAGGATAAATATTTCATTTGAGCTAGCTGTAAATGGCGGTGATTATGAGTTTAGCATAAATGGCGAAAAGATTAAAATCAAAATTCCAGCAGGATTAAATAGCGGTGAAAAGCTACGCGCTAGAAATAAAGGTAAAAGTGCTGGAAGTCATAGAGGAGATCTAATTATTACTGTAAATATAGAAGAGGATAAGGAGTATAAAAGAGATGGCGATGATCTATATAAAAATTTAGATTTAACTCTTAAAACTGCTCTTTTTGGTGATAAAATTAATGTAAAAACATTTAAAAAAGATGTATCAATCAAAATACCGCCTAATACTAAAAATGGTCAAAAAATTAGATTGAAAGGTTATGGTGTAAAAAATAGAAAAAGCAACATCTATGGCGATATGTATTTAGTTACTAATATAATTTTACCAGATATTGAGCGGATTGATCCGCAATTAAGAGATATGTTGCAAAGCAAACTATAAAGGAGACGGTATGAGAGATTATGAAGAGCCAGTCTATCTAATAAGCGTAGTAGCAAAGGTTTTAAGTATCCACCCCCAAACTCTAAGACAATATGAAAGAGAGGGATTAGTAGAGCCTAGCAGAACCGAAGGCAAGATGAGACTTTATAGCGAAAAAGATCTTGATAGGATTAAGATGATTTTAAGACTTACTAGAGATTTAGGTGTAAATTTAGCAGGTGTTGATGTGATTTTGCGCTTAAAACAAAGACTTGAAGAGTATGAAGCTGTAATAGAGGAGTTAAGAGCAAATATAAAAACACAAAATAAAGGTTCGCTAGTCAAGCGTGGTAGTAGTTTTGATTTAATATTTGTAAATGATAAAAAGTAGAGAAAATGGATAATATCATATATATATTTGTAATAACAGCTGGTTGTGCTGTTTTATTTAATCTTATATTTCGCAGATATGGAATCCCAACTATTATAGGTTATATTGCTACAGGAATCTTTATCTCGCAACTTTTTGGGTTAAAAAATAATCATGATTTAAGTTTTGTAGCTGAATTTGGGATTGTATTTTTGATGTTTACTATTGGGCTTGAGTTTAGTATTAAGCATCTAATGTCAATGAAAAAATATGTATTTATATATGGTCCTATTCAAGTATTTGCTACTGGTTTTGCATGTAGCATTTTATCGGTTTATATATTTAATGTAGATATTAAAAGCGCTATTATTATAGGCTTTGCATTATCTCTTAGTTCCACAGCAATAGTTTTAAAAACATTAAATGATAATGGACATATATCAAAGCGTTATGGACGCAAGGTACTTGGAATGTTATTATTTCAAGATATAGCAGTTATTCCTTTGCTTTTAATGATAGATATATTTAATGTAAAAGATGGCGCTGTAAGCTCTTTGATATTTACATCTATGGTTAGTGCTGTAATATTAATTGTAATATTATATTTTATTGGTAAGTATATATTAAGTCGTGTTTTATATTTAGTAGTGAGTGCAAATTCAAAAGAGATATTTATAACTACTATTTTATTTATGGTTATTGGCTCTAGCTTTTTAGCACACTATTTTGGATTTAGTTATTCGCTTGGAGCCTTTATCGCTGGTATGCTAATAGCTGAAACACAGTATAAGCATCAGATTGAGACAGACCTTATACCTTTTAGAGATCTTCTTTTGGGTCTATTTTTTATAACAGTTGGTATGCAGATAAACTTTAATGTAATTGCTAATAATCTTTTTATAATTGCTTTAGTTTTGATTACTGTTTTAATAATTAAAGCTTTGATTATTTATCTATTCTTAATGATATCAACTAGAAAAAAAGTCGCATTAAAAGCAGCGCTAAGCTTAGCTCAAGTTGGAGAGTTTGCTCTAGCTATATTTACATTATTATCTGTAAAAGGTATGGCTGATGATAAAACATTGCAGATTTTAACTGCTGTAGTAGTTATATCTATGGTTCTTACTCCATTTATCTTAAAAAATGTGAGCAAAATCGCTGATAGCATGGAAGAGCAAGATGAGCTAATGCAAGCAGTTGTAACTACAAAAGAACAAGATGAGATAGAAGAGCTTGTAAATATAGATATTCCAGAGTATAAAAACCATTTTGTAGTATGTGGATATGGTAAGCTTGGTCGTGAAATAGTAAGGCAATTAAAGGCTAAAGGTTGCTCATATATAGCACTTGAAAATGATTTAAATTTAGTAGAGCGTGGTAAGAATAGTAGTGATAATGTATATTATGGAAATGCTATTCAAAAAACTACTTTAGAAAAAGCTCATATTAAAAATTGCATAGCAGCAATAATTGCTGTTAGTAATGAGCAAAAATCAGAATTAATAGCAAACTCTATAAAAAATCTAGGGTATGATGTAAATACTATCATAAGATTTGCTGATACTATTGAGAAGGGGCTTTATACTGATTTTGGAGATCATTTTTATTTAATTAAAGAGAGAGAAGCTGTGGCTAAAGCTATTATTAGTAAGGCTTTAAAGTGCAAAATAAATAATAACTTAAATCAAGGATAATTATGGATAACTCGTTGATTATATTTGGAGGATTATTTATCCTTAGTGTTTTATTTAGCAAAATATCTGATAAATATGGAGTTCCAGCACTGCTTATGTTTTTAGCAATTGGTATGCTAGCAGGTAGCGATGGGCTTATAGGACTTGAATTTGATAATGCTAAAATAGCTGAAAATGTAGGAACTATAGCACTTATATATATACTATTTTCTGGTGGATTTAATACCAATTATAAATCAATAAAACCTATTTTTAAAAGTGGTATAGTATTAGCAACTTTTGGGGTTGTTATCTCAGCTGTGATTACTGGAGTATTTGCTTATTATATAATTGGTTTTTCTATGCTTGAGTCGCTACTATTTGGTGCGATTATTAGCTCGACTGATGCAGCAGCAGTATTTTCTATAATGCGTTCAACTAAGCTTAAAAATAATCTTGCTTCGCTACTTGAGTTTGAAAGTGGTAGCAATGATCCGATGGCTATCTTTTTAACTATTACTCTACTTGGACTTCTTACAGCTACTACAGTTATAGATCCATACACAATGAGTATCAAGCTTATACTTGAGTTTATCCTTGGTGGCACAATGGGTTATGTATTTGGTATTATAATCCCAAGCCTTATAAATAGAGTAAAGCTGGGCTCTTGGGGGTTATATCCAGTGCTTTTAATAGCTTTGGTTGCTGTGCTTTTTGGTTTGACAGAAAAGATTGGCGGTAATGGATATATTGCAGTATATGTAGCTGGAATTATCGCTAATAAAAAGGAGTTTTTGTATAAAAAGAATTTAACTGGTTTCTTTGATGGAATAGCTTGGATGATGCAGATATTCATCTTTCTTACACTTGGGCTTTTGGTCTTTCCTAGCGAGCTACCTCATGTTGCTATGATTAGTATTTTAATGTCGCTTGTTGTTATGTTTATTTCAAGACCTATTAGTGTATTTATGTCTACTATATTTTCTAAATATAATTTAAAAGAGAAGTGCTTTATCTCTTGGGTTGGACTTAGGGGAGTTGTTCCTATTATTTTGGCTACTTATCCGCTTTCGGCTGAATTAGAAAATGGTCAGATGATATTTAATATTATATTTTTTATGGTATTAATATCGGTTTTAACTCAAGGCACAACGCTTAATAAAAGTGGAAAAATATTTGGAGTTATCGAATCATCTAAGGCTACAATTCCAAATATGCCTAGTAGCCCAATATCTTATTCAGATATAAAGCAGTATAAAATTGGCGAATCTTCTAAAGTGATTGGTAAAAATTTAACTGAGCTTGGTTTGCCAGATGATTTTTTAATCATTTTAGCAAAACGAAATGGTGAGCTTATAAAAGTTAGTGGTTCGTTTGAATTTATGCAAAATGATATTTTGCTTATTTTGTGCAATAGTGAGCTTAGATATCAAAAGATTATTAGAATTTATGAGTTGTAGGATTAAATTTGGAATTAGAAATTTGGATATTTATACTTCTATTTTTTGTAGCATTTTTTAGCGGATTTATAGATGCAATTGCTGGAGGTGGAGGGCTAATTACTATCCCAGCATTAATAGCAGTTGGTATCCCAGAGCATGTAGCATTAGCTACAAATAAACTACAAGCTACATTTGGTAGTTTTACAGCAGCTGCTAATTTTACGCATAAAAAAATGGTGGATTTTAACTCTCTTTGGCGTGGTATTATATGGACTTTTGTAGGTGCAGTATGTGGCACATGGTCGGTGCTATTGCTTGATGCAACGGTTATAAAGTATCTTATTCCAATTTGTTTAATAGCAATTTTGATTTATACAATTTTTAGTCCAAATCTTGGTGAAATAGATAAAGAAAAAAGAATGAGTGAGAGCTTATTTTATACTATTTTTGGTTTATCTATTGGATTTTATGATGGATTTATGGGGCCTGGTACGGGATCGTTTTGGATGTTTGCTTTTGCTAGTTTGCTTGGTATGAATTTAAAGAGTGCTGTAGCAAATACTAAAATATTAAATTTTACTTCTAATATCGTATCTTTGGCTGTATTTATTGGAGGTGGGCAAATTCTATGGTTACTTGGAATAGTTATGGGTTTTGGCCAAATGATTGGAGCATATTTTGGATCGCATATGGTTATAAAAAAAGAGATTAAATTTATTAAAATAATATTTTTAAGTGTTGTAAGTTTAACTATTATTAAGCTTATTTATGATCTATTTATGAAGTGATTTTATTTTAAACGGCCAAAAATAGAGTTTTAACTATATATTTTAATTTTTGCTTAATATAAATTAAGATATAATTGCCAAAAAATTTTCTAAAAGGCGCTTTTCTATGAAAGATCTATTTCTCTTTTCAAATTTGATCATTAATGATCATAGTTTTACATATCTTTTTCATATTATTTTAGTTGCGATTATTGTGCTTATCGTTGCTAAAATGGCTACTAGTTCAATGCAACTTGTACCTCGTGGTACTCAAAATTTACTTGAGGCATATTTAGAAGGTATTGTATCTATGGGTCGTGATGTAATGGGTAGCGATGAACTTGCTAGAAAGTATCTACCGCTAGTAGCTACAATTGGTTTAATTGTTTTAACAAGTAACCTAATTGGTATAATTCCTGGCTTTGAAGCTCCTAGTTCTAGCTTAAATTTAACTCTTTGTCTGGCTCTTTGTGTATTTTTATACTACAATTTTGAAGGTATTCGCACTCAAGGTGTAATTAAATATTTTGCTCACTTTATGGGGCCAAATAAATTTCTTGCTCCTTTAATGTTCCCTATTGAGATTGTATCTCATCTATCTCGTATAGTTTCATTATCGTTCAGGCTTTTTGGAAATATTAAAGGTGATGATCTATTTTTGATGGTAGTACTTAGTCTTGCTCCGTGGGTTGCTCCACTTCCAGCATTTGCATTACTAACATTTATGGCATTACTTCAAACATTTATTTTTATGATACTTACATATGTTTATCTTGCTGGTGCTGTGGTAGTATCTGAAGAGCATTAATTTTTTGATATATATTCTACATTTTATTTTTGGTGCGTCGTGGGCTATTGCTCTTGTAGGCGCACTATTTTTTATCTATCATTTTTATTTTTTAGGACTTTTATTTAGTGGTTTGATTGGGGCTAGTTTTGGTCTTATTTTGGCTTTGATATCGTATCTGCTATTAAGGATTTTAAATAGTGATAAAATACGCAATCAGCGATCCTAAATTTTATTCAAATTTAGATTATGCTTTTAATAATTTTATTAGATTAAAAGAGGCTAATATGCTACTATTTAGAGATAAAAACTCTAATAAATATGATAAAACAGCTCAAGAATTTATTAAATTTAGATCTAATAATAGAAAATTTTTACTTCAAAATGATATCGATTTGGCTTGCAAACTTGGTTTTGATGGTATTCATTTTAGCTCGAATTTTATTCATTTATTAAAAGATACTCCATCAAATTTAATCAAAATTGCTAGTACTCATAATATTAAAGAGATAGAATTAGCCAATCAATATGGAGCTGATTTTATCACATTTAGCCCGATTTTTGCTACACCAAATAAAGGGGAGCCAAAAGGCTTAGAAGGGTTAAAAGAAGCTATAAAGATGTCAAAAGCTAAGGTTATTGCTCTTGGCGGGATAATGAGTGCTGAGCAAATTTGTGCTGTGATGAAGTGCGGTGTGGCTGGATTTGCATCGATTCGCTATTTTACGCTAGATTAACCTTATTAATATTTAATTTTTTTTGTGCTAAAATATACAATTTATCAATATCAAAAGGCTAAATTTATGTTTGAAACAGTTATAGGATTAGAAGTTCATTGTCAGTTAAATACTAAAACTAAGATATTTTGTGGATGTTCAACTAGTTTTGGAGAGGAGCCAAATACTCATGTTTGTCCAACATGCTTAGCTCTTCCTGGGGCATTGCCGGTGTTAAATTCTCAAGCGGTAAAAAAAGCAATTAGCTTTGGTAAGGCAATAAATGCAACTGTAAATAAAAAGAGTGTTTTTGACCGCAAAAACTACTTCTATCCAGATCTACCTAAAGCCTATCAGATATCTCAATTTACTATTCCAATTGTAGAAAATGGTGAGCTAATTATCAAAGTTGGTAATGAGAGCAAAAGAATTGGTATTACTAGAGCGCATTTAGAAGAAGATGCTGGCAAAAATAGCCATGAGAGTAAATCTAGTCTTGTGGATTTAAATCGTGCTGGAACTCCGCTTTTAGAGATCGTAAGCGAACCAGATATTAGAAGTAGTGATGAGGCAGTAGCGTATCTTAAAAAACTTCATAGTATTTTAAGATTTTTAAATATTAGCGATGCTAATATGCAAGAAGGCTCTTTTAGATGCGATGTAAATGTTAGCATTAGACCAAAGGGTGATGAAAAGCTATATACAAGAGTTGAGATTAAAAATTTAAATTCATTTAGATTTATCCAAAAAGCTATCGAATATGAGGTAGAGCGTCAGTGTGAAGCATGGGAAGATGGTAGATATGATAGCGAAGTAGTTCAAGAAACTAGACTATTTGATACGACAAAATTAATAACTAAACCAATGAGAAGTAAAGAAGATAGTGCAGAGTATCGCTATTTTCCAGATCCTGATTTATTACCAGTTATTATTCCTGATGAGCTTATGGAAGAGGCTAGTATTTTGCCTGAGTTGCCAGATGAAAAAAGAGCTAGATATATAAGTGAATTTGGAATAAAAGAGAGCGATGCTGATGTGATAATTAGCAGCTATGAGATGGCAAAATATTTTGAAGATTTAATAGCTGGCGGAAACTCACCAAAACTATGTGTAACTTGGCTTACTGTAGAGCTTTTAGGTAGATTAAAAAATGGCGTAACTATAGAGATAAGTCCAGTTAATAGTGCAAAACTCTCAACTCTATTAAATAGAATAGAAGATGGCACCATCTCACAAAAAGCTGCTAAAGATGTCTTAGATGTAATAATAGAAAGTGATGAAGATATAGATAGCGTGATTGATCGTCTAGGCCTAAAACAAGTAAGTGACGACTCTGCTATATTGTCTATTATTGATACAGTATTAGCTACAAATGAAGATAAAGTAGCTGAGTATAAGAGCGGTAAAGATAAATTATTTGGTTTCTTTGTTGGTCAAGTAATGAAAGAGGGTAAGGGTGCATTTAATCCAGCTAAAGTAAATGAGTTATTAAAATCAAAGCTAGGATAATTTTGCTGCTTTAATAGGATTAAATTTAATAATTAATAGCAATATTTTTCTTGCGGAGTTTTATCTGTTATTAAATTTAAATAAATAACAGCAGTAATGTATAAATATGGATAATATGATATGAAAATAGCAGTAATCGGTGCTGGTAAATGGGGGCAGGCTTTATACTCAGCACTTAAAATAAATAATGATTGCATTATCTCATCTCGAACAAAGCGTGATATTGAAGGTTTTGTAGAATTGGATAAGGCGCTAGAGTGCGACTATTTGCTCTTTAGTATATCAACTCAAAAAACACATGAGTTTTTACGCTCAAATTTTAAAGCAAAGAATCAAAAAATATTAGTAGCTTCTAAAGGTATAGATACGATTAGTGGAGAGTTTTTACATGAGATCTATTCTAAATTTGCTCCAAGCGAAAATTTGGCATTTTTAAGCGGTCCTAGCTTTGCAAGCGAAGTTATACAAGGATTGCCGTGTGCTTTAGTGATAAGCAGCGAAAATGATGAGTTAGCTCAAATTTGGGCTAGCACTTTTCCAAGTTTTATTAAGCCATATATTAGCGACGATGTTATAGGGGCTGAGATTTGTGGCGCGTATAAGAATGTGATTGCTATAGCTGGCGGTGTATGTGCTGGTCTTGGTCTTGGGCAAAATGCTAGGGCTAGTTTAATATCTAGAGGATTAGTAGAGATGGCTAGATTTGGTGAGCATTTTGGTGCTAAGAGTGATACATTTTTAGGTCTTAGTGGAGCAGGGGATCTATTTTTAACTGCAAGTAGTGAATTATCTAGAAATTATAGAGTTGGTCTTGGGTTAGCTAGTGGATTTAGTCTTGATGAGATTTTAGCTCAAATTGGAGAGGTGGCTGAAGGTGTAGCTACAGCATATGCAATTACTAAAATTGCTCAGCAAAAAGCGATTTATACTCCAATTGCTAGTCAAGTAGTTGATATGCTAGGTGGCAAAAATGCTAAAGAGGCCTTAAAGGATTTATTAAAACGACGATGAAAAAGATTATTTTGCTATTTATTTTTACTATTTCACTCTTTGGCACACCAAGTGATAAAGAGTTAAGAAATATGATCGGTCAGATGATTATGGTAGGTTTTAATGGAAGTAGCTCTAGTGATGAGTGGGTTAGGCAGCTTCATCTTGATATTAAAAACGGCAGAATCGGTGGAGTAATGTTACTAGCTAGAAATATTAGTAGCAAACAGGGGTTAAAAAATTTAACCAAATATTTAAATTCAGCCAGTTCTAAATATCCTCTTTTTATAGCTATTGATGAAGAGGGTGGGCAGATTAGTAGATTTAATAAATTTAGCGATTTTGAACATTTTCCATCAGCTTATAAGGTTGGTAGTGAGTTAGATCTAAATAGTGCTAATAAGCTATATACCAATATGGCAACTCAGCTTAAAAATCTTGGAATAAATATGAATTTTGCTCCAGTAGTTGATCTTCATAATGATATATCGCCTATAATTGGTCAAAGACAAAGAGCATTTAGCAAGGATGCAGGTGAAGTAACTGCATATGCTAGTGAGTTTATATCAGCTTTTGATAATGTAGGTGTTGCTAGTGTGTTAAAGCATTTTCCAGGTCATGGCAATGCCCCATCTGATACGCATAAGACTAGCACTGTAGTAGATAGTTTTGATTTTGATGAGATTAGGCCGTATTATGAATTAATTAAGCGTAAAAAAGCTAAATTTATAATGGTTGGCCATATGATAATCCCGACAATCGATGATGTAAATCCAGCTACGCTCTCACGCCAAATAGTTACAAATTTACTAAAAGATAGCTTAAATTATGAAGGCGTTGTAATAAGCGATGATATGCTAATGAAAGCACTTGGCGGAACGCTTGAGCAAAATGCTATAAAGGCAGTAAATGCTGGAGTAGATATATTGCTAGTAAGTGAGTATTTTTATAATAAAACAAATTCTATAAAAGCTTTAAATGATGCAATTTTTAACTCTGTTAAAAGTGGTAAAATAGAGATTACTAGAATTATTGATGCGTATAATCGTATAATTGCTCAAAAGGCTAGATTTTAATCTCTATCTAGCCCAAGTCTATTAAACTCACCTTTTAAATTCTCTTTAATGCTTCTAGCAAGCTGTTCTCCGTTTATAAAATTAGACTCTACAAAACTATCAAGTCTGCTAAGAAGAGCAAAAAGTTTGCTTTGCCATTGGGTGCTATCTTTTGAATTTAAAGACTCAATAAATACAAGTTCTTTACTAAAATCGCTTAAAGCTTCTAGTATTTCATCTTTTTTATTAGGTTCTAATATCATATCTTCTTGGGTATTTTGACGCAATATATCTATTTGATTGTCTATCGCATCACAAAATTTAGAATAGGCTAAATTTGGATTTTCATCATCATTTGTGATATTTTGTGTTACTTTATTTATCTGTTTATAGAGTATTACTCCTACAATTAATACAGCAACTGCCATTATAATTAAATCATTTTGTGCCATTTTTTCTCCTTAAATTTGAAATTGTAGCAATTGCAAGACTAATCCATATGAGTGCAAAGCTAATAATTTTATAAAAATCTAAAGTCTCATTATATATAAAAACTGCAATAATCATACTTAAAGTTGGGCTTATATACTGCAAAAATCCAATTGTAGATAGTTTAAGATATTTGGTGCTAGCATTAAATGTAAGTAGTGGTAGTATAGTTACAAACCCACTTAAAAATAGCATAATTCCATTAAAATTTATCCCAAATTCACTGCTATTATTTATAGCTAGATATAGTAAATAAAGTAGAGCAAAAGGCGTTAAAATAATAGTTTCGATAAATAACCCTTCAAATGTTCTTACCCCAAGTTTTTTGCGTAAAAGTCCATATAACGCAAATGATAATGGTAGTATGATAGATATTAGCGGTAGATTGCCAATAGCGTAAATTTGAACTCCAATAGCAATAAATACGATAAAAATTGAGAGTTTTAAAGCAGGACTTAGCTCCTCTTTTAATATAATAGCACCAAGAAGTATGGAAAAAAGAGGGTTTATAAAGTATCCAAGACTAGTTGCTAAAATTTCATTTTGGTTGATTGCATAGATAAATACTCCCCAATTACTAGCAATTAATGCGCCTGTAATGGCTAAGGTTAGGGTAACTTTTTTTATTTTTGCTATTCTTTTGACGCTGTTTAATCTTTTTGTAATTATAAGTATAACTAGCAAAATTAAAGCTGACCATATAATCCTATGAGCTAAAACCTCAGTAGCTGCAATTCCTTCAATGAATTTAAAAAATATCGGAAATACGCCCCACATAATAAATGTAGCTAAAGCTAGGATAAATCCTTTTTGTGTTGCTTGCATTAGTAGTTTAGATCACCTATAAATTTGAGAATTCTTGGATTATTTTGCGAGCCAAAAAACTCTTTTGGGGATTCAATAGTAACTATTTTGCCATCTTCTAAAAATATAATCTTATCAGCGATATCCTTGGCAAATTTAAGCTCATGAGTGACTAAAATCATAGTTTGGTGTTCATTTGCTAGCATTTTAAGCGTGGATAAAACTTCGCTTACTAGTTCTTTATCAAGTGCGCTTGTAGGCTCATCAAGCAATAAAATATTTGGTTTTAAAGCAACAGCTCTAGCAATTGCTACACGCTGCTGCTGTCCTCCGCTTAAAGAGCTAGGATAGGCATTTGCTTTATCTTTTAGGCCAAATTTTTCTAATAAAGATAGGGCGATATTAATGGCCTTATCTTTATTGATTTTTTGTACGCTAATTAATCCTTGAGTAATATTTTGCGTAGCATTTAGATGAGCAAAAAGATTATAAGATTGAAATACCATTCCCATTTTGCGTCTTAAATTTAAAATTTCTTGTTTGCTTGGATGGGATTTAAAATCAATTTTTAATGAACCATCGCTAAATTCCAAAATTCCACTATCTGGTATCTCTAGATAGTTTAATGAACGAAGAAGTGTAGTCTTGCCACTTCCGCTTGGCCCGATAATTGCAATTATCTCACCCTTTTTAATATCAAAACTAATATTTGATAATATGGTATGAGAGCCAATTTTTTTATTTATATCTCTTATTTGTAGCATATTTTCCTCTTATAGATGCTTGCTAAATTTTGCCTCAAGGCGAGTTTGCAAATAGCCAAGACCTATACAAATAATCCAGTATATAAGAGCAGCTTGCGAATAAACTCTTAGAAATTCATAATTTTGAGAGGCGATAGTTTGAGCTTGACGAAATAGTTCAGCTACTAATACTACTGATGCTAGTGATGTATCTTTAACTAGTGCAATAAATGTATTTGATAGGGTTGGTAGAGCAATTTTAAGTGCTTGTGGAGCAATAATTTTAATAAAAGTATCGCTATTAGTTAGTCCAATGCTCCATCCAGCTTCCCATTGTCCCTTTGGTACGGCTAAAATACTAGCTCTAATAGTTTCACTGCTATATGCGCCAATACTAAGACTAAAAGCAATAATAGCGCTAATAAATGGATCTAGAGTTATGCCAATATTTGGCAAGCCATAAAATATTATAAAAAGCTGTACAAGTAGAGGTGTTCCACGAATTATAGAGATGTAGAACTGACAAATAGCCTTAGCTAAATTTGATAGTGGATTTTTGCTGTGATTGATACGGATAAGCGCTACAATAACACCTATTGCAATACCACAAATAAAAGATATAATACTAAGGGGGATTGTATATAAAATAGCCCCCTTAATCATAGGCAAAAATGCCTCAATATAATTACTCACTAACATCTATTCCAAAATATTTTTCTGAAATTTGCTTTAGCGTTCCATCTTTTTTCATAGATTCAAGAGCTTTATTGATTCTATCTCTTTGTTCAGTTAACTCTTTTTTAAATAAAAATACACTTCTTGTGCCATCGCCAGCGCTAAATGCGACTTTGATATTTTTATCACCAGTTGTTTTGATATAGTTTAAGATAGCAAGTTTATCGTTCATAGTGGCATCTGCTCTACCTTGACTTACTGCTTTAATAGCTGGTGCTAATCCATCAACTAAAACAATATTTGCCCCATTTTCTATGGCAATCTCATAGTAGTTACTACCCATTGCTTGAGCAATATTTTTACCTTTAATATCGCTTAGTGAGTTAATGCTATTATCATTAGCTCTTACAGCAACAGCAGCTGAAGTAACTATATATGGATCACTTAGCGTGTAAAGCTGAGCTCTTTTTGGGTCCGCATCGCTTATTTGATTTGCTATCATATCAAACCGATTTGAATTTAATCCTGAGAATATAGCATCCCAATTTGTCTCATGAAATTCAATCTCAAATCCAGCTCTTTTGGCTGCTTCAGTGATTACTTCTACATCATATCCGACTAGTTTGCCGCTTGCATCATGATATGAAAATGGATTATATGTTCCTTCTGTTGCGACTCTTAATTTATCTTTGTTGGTATTATTAGAAGAGCATCCGATCATCAAAATACTAATAAATAAAAAAGATATTATTTTTTTCATATTTACTCCTTAAATTTATTTAAAATTTTATCTAAAATATATTAATAAGTCAATAAAAACTGTATAATTTAGATAAAGCCTATATTATAGTTAATTAAAATATAAATATAGTAAAATTATATATTTTTAATATTTTTAATATAAGCATGTATATACTCATATCCTGAATATAAGGTAAGAATAACAGAAATCCAAAGTAAAATTTCGCCACCCCACCATTGCATAGCTAAAAATCCAATAGCCACCATCTGCATTATTGTCTTAATCTTGCCAGCTATAGATGCGCTCACATCTATATTTTCGCTAGCCATTACGACTCTAAATCCAGTAATGAAAAACTCTCTAACAAGAATTATATATACTGCCCATGCATCAGCTCTATCTATTATCATTAAACCTAAAAATGCTGCTAGAATCAGCATTTTATCAGCTAGTGGATCTAATATTGCACCTAGTTTTGTCTTTTGATTCCAGCTTCTAGCTATATATCCATCAAAAAAATCAGTAATGCTAGCTACTACAAATGTCAAAGCACAAAAGTAATTAAGCCAACTAATTTCTATAGCATCGCTATTATCTCTAATATGCAAAAGCAAAAAGAACATAAGCGGTGCTAAGAGTATGCGAAATATAGCTAGAGAATTTGGTAAATTTATCATTTAAAAGTAGTGCCACCATCTATTATAAATGTATGGCCTGTTACCCAGCTAGCTTTTGAGCTGCATAGAAATAAACAAGCACCAGCAAGATCAGTTGGTTGTCCCATGCGACCTAAAGGACTTAGTGAAGCCGTAGCATCTCTTACCTCTTCATAGTTTGTAAATGCTCTTAAGGCGTCAGTTTCTATTGGTCCGCCACTTACTACATTTACTCTAATATTTTTCTCGCCAAGCTCAGTAGCTGCGTATCTTGCCATAGCTTCTACTGCAGCTTTTGCTGTGCCGTGACCGCTATAGTGTTCTATATAGACTAGGTTTCCGGTTGAGCTTAAGCTAACTATGCTACCACCGCCTACTTTTTCCATTCTTTTAGCAGCTTCTTGAGAGCCTACTACAAATGCATTTACAGTTGCAGTAAAGATATTGTTTATTCCACGAGGTTTTAACTTCATAAATTTAGTATAACCACCAGCTACTGCGCGTCCTGAAATAATTGCATTTGATACAAAAAAATCGACTCTATCAAAATCTTTATCTATCTCTAAAAATAGCTCTTTATAAGTTTCAGGCTCAAGAATATTTAAAGGATATGCTCTAGCTTTAATACCAAATTCTTTTTCTAATTCTAATGCTTGATTTTTAGCCATCTCTTCATTAGAGTTATAGGTAAATGCAATATTTGCACCATATTTTGCAAATTCAAGTACAATTGCTCTACCAATTCCTCTTGTACCGCCACTAATAACTAAGGTTTTGCCTTTAAATTCTTCATGATAACAGTTCATTAAAATCCTTTTATATCGTAAGTTTTCATTATTGATTCTATCTTTTTGAGATTCTCACTGCTTGGAGCTACAAGCGGTAATCTATATTCTAAGCTATCTATTAAGCCAGCAATATACATAGCAGCTTTAATAGGTATTGGATTTGACTCGCAAAATAGAACTTTATTTATATTATATAGTTTATCATTAATCTCTTTTGCTTTTAAAAACTCATTTTGCATAGCGTAGTGAGTAAGAGCTGAAGTTTGATCTGGTAAGAGATTTGATGTAACTGATATAACGCCTTTTCCGCCATTGCTTAAAACTGGATAGTTAATAGCATCATCACCACTTAATAGATATATCTTTGGTTCATGAGCTAAAATATCAACACATCTTTCTATATTGCCACTTGCTTCTTTGACTCCATAGATATTATCGCAATCATTAAATAGCCTTATAATAGTCTCTGGTAGTATATCGCACCCAGTTCTAGAAGGAACATTATATAGCAAGATTGGGATATTTACTGACTTAGATATAGCTTTGTAGTGTTGATATATGCCTTCTTGAGTTGGTTTATTATAGTATGGTGCTACTGATAAGATTCCATCTGCGCCACAATTTTGAGCAAATTCAGCCAAACCGATAGCCTCGTGAGTAGCATTACTTCCAGCACCTGCTAATACTTTTACATCGCTATTTTTACATGCATTTACAGCTATCTCAATACAAATTCTGTGTTCATCATGTGTCAAAGTGGCACTCTCTCCAGTAGTGCCTACAGGTACAACTGCATCAATTCCATTTTTTATCTGTCTTTTAATAAGTTTTTCATAACCATTTTCATCTATTTTACCATTTTTAAAAGGTGTTACCAGAGCTGTCATCGCTCCATAAATACTTTTTTTCATTTGATTCCTTTTAATATAATTGTGGTGGATTTATCTTTGTTAAAATACCTATTTGCACACTCTTTGATATCTTGCGTTGTAAGCGCATTTGTCCTATCTGAGAGTTGCCAAAGTGGCTCTATATCGCCTCTTGCTATATAGCTTCCATACAGACTTGCAAGCTTGCTTGCGCTACTTAATGAGTAGATAAAATTGCTCTTTAGACAATTTTTAATTTTTGTTAGTTCATCAGTATCTATATCGCTATTTTTTAGCTTTTTTATCAGCTTTAAGATCTCTTTTTTAACTAGTTTGGCTTTTATGCCTGGATTGCAAATAGCGATTATTATAAATAAATTTTCATCAATGCTTTCCATAGGATAGGCATAAATTTGATTTACTAAATTTAATTCATCTATTAAAACTCTTTCAAACAATGAGCTTTTACCGCTTGATAGATACTCTCCTATGGCGCTAAGCGCTGTTTGGTCTTTATGGTTAAATGGAGGAATTTTATATGCTATAGCTATCATCTCTACATCGCTTTGCTTGCGAATAATTAGGGATTTTGCTCCATTTTGTTCAGGTTCTATGCAGTGCATAGTAGGTATTTCGCAGCGATTTTCTATACCTTCAAAGTGTTTTTTGCCAAGCTCAAAAGCAGTATTTTCATCAATATCTCCAGTAATCATCAAAAATGCATTTTTTGGCTGGTAAAATTTAGACCAAAACTCTTTAATATCAGCAATATTCCAATTTTCAATATCTTTAATAAATCCAATTGGCGTCCAGTGATAAGGATGATATATAAAAGCGTGATTAAATAGTCTAAAATATAGCATTCCAGTTGGATTATTATCTGTTCTCCATCTACGCTCTTCTAAAACTACATCTCTTTCAGGTAAAAATTCATCCTCTTTAAGACTTAAATTTGCCATTATATCAGCATAAAGTTCTAGTGAAGTATCAAGATTTTGACTTGAACATTTGATAAAATAGTGAGTAAAATCAAAACCAGTACTAGCATTATTTACCCCACCAAAGCCTTTGACAATTGAGTCAAACTCACCAGCTTTTCTATTATCTGTACTTTTAAAATTTAGATGTTCTAACATATGAGCGATTCCGCTTTTGCCCATTATTTCATTTCGTGAACCAACTTTATAATAAAGATCTATACTAATAACATTTGAACCCAAATTTAAAGGGGTATGATAGATCTCAAACCCATTTTCAAGGGTAATTTTGCTAAATTTTGGTAGCATTTATCTCCTTAGATTAGCGCCAACTGCTTGAGAAATATTTTCATATCCCTCGCTTAAGGCTAAATTTAATATTTGACTATTAATATTTTTGCAAATACTTGGACCTTCATATATAAAGCTAGTATATATTTGTACTAGGCTAGCACCCATTTTAATTCTCTCATATGCATCTTGACCATTATCAATTCCACCACAGCTAATAAGTACAGCTTTACCATAAAGCTCTTTAGCAACCTCTTTAAATAGCTCTTTGCTTTTATCTTTAATAAGCTGACCACTGATACCGCCAAAATCTTTTGCTTTAGTAGTAAGTGAGTAATCAACGCTGGTATTGTTGATTATAATACCTTTAAATCCGGCATTTGCAGCTGTTAAACAAAGAGATATGGCTGAGTCTATACTCATATCTGGGGCTATTTTTAGGATTAATGGTTTTTTGGTTAAATTACTTAAGGCAGCAAATAGCTCATTTATAAAAGACTCGCTTTGTAAATCTCTTAAATTTGGTGTATTTGGAGAACTAATATTGATAACAAATGCATCACAACAACTATCAAGCCCTTTAACCAAAATTTCATAATCTTTAATAGCCATATCATTTGGCGTAATCTTATTTTTGCCAATATTAGCAATAAGAGGGATACTAAAAGGATATACCTTTGAGGCTCTAGCTTTAATCTTATCTAAGCCATCGTTATTAAATCCCATGGCGTTTTGTATGCTTTTTTCCTCTATTAGACGAAATAATCTTGGCTTTGGATTACCATCTTGAGGTTTTGGTGTAAGAGTACCATATTCTAAAAATCCAAACCCCATCGCAGATAGAGGTATAATCATTGTAGCATTTTTATCAAATCCACCAGCAAGTCCAACAGGATTTAAGAAGTTAAGCCCAAAAATATTTTGTGATAATTTAGTATCAATAAAGCAAAAATTATCCACTAAATAGTCACTAACAAATGGAATTTTTGTAGATATTCTCATTCCAAATTCAGCTATTTTATGGGCATTTTCTGGGTTTAGTTTGAAAAAAATTTTTTTAATATCACTATAGTCCATAATTTTCCTTTAAATTGGCTATTTTAGCTAAAATTTGCTTAAATTTGCTTATAAATGATAATAAATTTAATGATATTTTGGGCTATAAATAGATATAATCTATTTTATAAATTTATAAGGATAGATATGGCGCATCAAGATAAAAAATGGCAAAATTTCTATGAAAAAGCGTGGTCTATAAGAGCTGAGTTTATGAGTGAATTTTTAAATGGGGGGGGGTATAACGCTCTTCAGATAATTGGAGAATTAGATAAAAAAGAGCGTTTAAATCACCTTGGAGCTGATGAAAATGGGGATCTAAAGTGGCATAAAGCAAGCTCTCCAAGCCAGAAATTTAACTTCGCAAATATACCACATAATAAAATCACATCGCTAAATGGTTTAAATATTCTTGTGCCATTTTACACTAATACTTCAGTTGTTAATATGATTATTGATGCTTTATCATTTGAGCATTATGATAGTATAGTGGAGCTAGGATGTGGATATGGACAAAATCTTTTTAAAATATTTTATAATGGTGGTGGAGTAGATTTAAAATATTTTGGTGGCGAATTTACTAAAAGCGGTGTAGAGATGGCAAGAAAGTTGGCAAATATTGAACCAAATATGAAGGCTGAGTTTTTTCATTTTAATCATTTAAAACCTAAATTTGATAAGAAATTTGATTTTGGTGAGCGTGTTTTGGTATTTACTTGTCATACTATTGAACAAGTAAGAGAAATTCCAGATAATTGGTTTAAAGTAGTAGCAAATATCGCACCATTTGTGCGTTGTATTCATGCTGAGCCGTTTGGATTTCAAATAGCAAGTTTGGGTGAAGCTAGTCAAAAGCATAAGGAGTATTTTATTAAAAATGGTTGGAATTTAAACTTTGCTAAAACGCTCAAAAAGGCTGGAGAAAATGGTGATATAATTATTGAAGATGCGATTTTGGAGTATAGTTGTGGGACTGATCCGTTTAATCCAACTTCAATTGCTGTGTGGAGATCGGTTTAGAGTTTGATGCTTTTAGATTTTAGCGGAATTGAGCCATAATGAATGCTTAATTTAGGTAGGTTTAATTGCTTTTTGAGCTCCATGAGCTTTATGTTACTATAATTCATAATACCTTTTCTCTCTTTTTTTGATAGTGATGATGATATAATGATATATATTTTTAGCTCTGTTTGTTTTAGATTATATGCAATTTGCATATGATCTTTATCTGTTTTTAGTGTAGTTTTAATTAAATTTTCTATTTCATCTTCTTGATTTTGTGCTTTAGTTATCTGCATTTGCGTAGTTTTATTGTTTGAATTTTTTGGTTTGATGGCTGGATTTTGTTTTAAATTTGCTTTAGGTTTTGGTTGAATTTGAGTATTTTTTTGGTTATTTTTTTCATCATCTATTATATCTTTAAAATTTGATTGAATATAATTTATTAGAGGCTTTGCGATGATTTTATATATTAGTTTTTTAAGAAATTTAGATAGAATAAATTTACTTTTTAAAGTGATTATTAACTGCTCTTGATTGGACTGCTGTTTATGGATTTTAAGCCAAACAATAGCCCTATCATCAGTATAGCAGATTCCTTTTAGCGCATCTAGGGTATATTTGATGATATTGTCTATATCAGCTGGGCTATTTTGTTTCCATAGTATATCTACATATATATCTGTATCCATCATAAAAGCATTTTGCTCAAGCGCAGCAGCCCTTAGATTTTTTTGATATAGTGTTTTAGCATTATCTTTTTTGTTATTTATACTAGCTGGCTTACCATTATATACTATTTTTTGTTTCATTTTGCTCAATAGTTACAAGCTTTAATTTTTTATATATCTCACACTCACTCTCTAACTCTTTATCTGTGCCAAATCCTGCTATTTTACCAGAGCTAATAACTGCGATTTTATCAGCGTTTTTAATAGTTGATAATCTATGAGCTATGACAAAAATTATCTTATCGCTGCTTAAATTCTCAATAGCTTTAGTTATCTCTTGTTCGCTCTCATTATCTAATGCGCTAGTAGCTTCATCAAATATTAAAATTTGCGGATCATGATATAAGGCTCTAGCAATTGCTATTCTTTGTCTTTGACCGCCACTTAGATTGGCTCCATATTCGTTTAATTGAGTGTAGATACCATTTTGCATATTTTGTACAAAACTCCAAGCATTTGCCATCTTGAGTGCTTTTATAACTTTAGCCTCATCAAGCAAAGCCCCATATGCTACATTGGCCGCTACTGTATCGTTGAATATATATACTCTTTGAGTTACTAGACCGATATTTTGCCTTAGATTATCGATCTTAAATTCGCTTATATCATTTTCGTTTATTAAGATTATGCCTGAATCTGGATCGTAAAATCTCATTAGTAAATTTATTAATGTGCTTTTGCCTCCGCCGCTACTACCTACTAGTGCTATCATTTGACCCTTATAGACTTTAAGATTTATACCATTTAGTGCAATTTTATCTCCGTAGCTAAATTTTAAATCTTGAATTGTGATTGAATTTACTACATTTGGAAAGTTTAAATTTCCATCTACTATACTTGGGCTCATATCAAGTAGCTCAAATGTTCTTTGGCTAGCTACTACTGCATCTTGCATTTGATTATATATATTAGTTATTCTTTTAATTGGTGTATAAAGCATAAATAGAGCTGTAAGAAAACTAAAGAAGCTACCTACGGTAATTTCTCCATTTATTACTTGTTGTCCGCCAATTATAATAGTAACAGCAATGCCAACAGAGCCTAGAGTCTCCATCATAGGGCTTACAAGGGCATTTACTTTTACAGATTTTAAATTTAATTTAAATATTTTATCATTTTGTGTATCAAATTTATTAAGCTCTTTTTCTTGTGCGCTATTAGCCTTTACTATCTCAATATTTGCAAATATTTCACTTAATACCGATGTGATATCGCTTGATGTCTCTTGTGATGTTCGGCTAAGTTTTCGCATCTTTTTAGCTAGTCTTGATAATGGATAAAATGCTGCTGGCAAAACTATTAAAGAAAATAGGGCTAAAGTAGGACTTTGATATATTACCACGCACAATAAACCGATAATTGTTACAAATTCACGAACTAGCTCAGGGATTAAATTTGATACTATAGAGCGAATTCTTTCTATATCTCCCATAATCCTACTCATAAGCTCGCCACTTCTATATTTATGAAAAAAGCTCATATCAAGACTTAGGATATTATCAAGTTGTTTATGTCTAAAACGCCTTACCATATCTTGTCCGATATAGGCTGTAAAATATACTTGTAGATATATGCCAAGGCTTTTTAGAAAATATATTGCTATAATTGCATATGGAAGTAGATATAGTAAATTTTCATCTTTTTGGATAAAAATATAATCAAGCACAGGTTTAACAAGCCAAGCAGAAACCGCAGTTCCAACACTAGCCATAATCATTCCAATGATTGATATGGCAAATTGTGGTATATACTCTTTATAATATGATTTAAATCGTCTAAAAACTTCTACTATTCCGTCCATATTCTCTCCCATTTTACTCCATTTGGCGTATCCATTATAGCAACTCCTAAAGCTGTTAGTTTATCTCTTATAAGATCAGCTTTTGCATAATCTTTAGCTGCTTTGGCTATATTTCTATCATTTATTAAATTTGAAATTTGCTCTTTTTGCTCATCGTTAAATCCATATTGAAACCATTCAAACTCATCTTGATATAAGATTCCAAGGGTATCTTTGATAAAATCTAAATTTGCCATTATAGTAGATTTTAGCAATTTATTTTTTGGTTCTTTATCTAGATTTATATTGGCTTGATTGACCATTTCATCGACTTTAGCTAGAGCTATTGAGATGTTTAAATCATCTTTTAGAGCATCTAATAAAGCAGTTTTAAACTCTATATCTATACTACCGCTATTTATACCGCTTAAGCGTTTTTTTAATCTATAAATTTTATCAAGACGCTTTTTGCTAGAGAGTAAATCTCCTATATCGTAGTTGAAATTTGCCCTATAATGGCTACTCATTAAATAAAATCTTACAGCCTCTCCTGGTGCGATATTTAGGGCATCTTTAATAAAAAATGAGTTACCAAGACTTTTGCTCATTTTTTCGTTATTTACTTGAATAAATCCATTATGTAGCCAGTGTTTAGATAGCTCTTGATGGTTTGCGCATCGGCATTGTGCAGCTTCGTTTTCATGGTGAGGAAAGAGTAGATCAGCTCCACCAGCATGTATATCAATCATCTTTGCAAATATCTGCTCAATCATTGCTACGCACTCAGTATGCCAGCCTGGTCGCCCCTTGCCAAATGGACTATCGTACCATTGATCATCAAATTTCCATAGCACGAAGTCTTTTTCATCTTTTTTGGTGCCACTACTTGCTACTCTAGCTATGAGATTTTCATCTTTTCTACCACTTAGACTAAGATATTTATCATCTTTACTTGTATCAAAATAAATCCCATCTTCAAGTCTATATGTAGCGCCATTTTGTTCTAGTTTTTGAATATAATTTATAATCGCATCAAGCGACTCTGTGGCTTTAGGTTCTATATCGGCATTTAAGACATTTAAAGCGTTCATATCGTTTTTATATCTATCTATATAGTAGGTTGTTATCTGCTCTAAGCTTTGATTGCTAGATTTCATTTTAGCTAAAATTTTATCATCTATATCAGTAAAGTTTTTGACAAACTTAACCTTATACCCAAGAGCTATTAAAACTCGCCTAAGCAGATCAAAGCTAATGCTAGATTTTGCGTGTCCTAGATGAGCATCATCATAAACTGTTGGACCACACACATATATATTTATCTCATCTTTATTTAATGGAGAAAGCTTGACTTTTTGCTTTAAAACTGTATCATAAATTTGCATATACAAAGTCCTTTAATTCTATTAATAAATAGGCAAAAACTGCTGATAAAATTATGGTAATTAAATTTATTTTCTCAAGGATTATACCTAAAAATTGCCTAATACCAAATACAAAAATTACATATACCAACAAAAATACACCACTAATACTACCAGCAAGTGCAAGCCCACTAGCACCTAATGGCTTAAATAAGATTATACATAAAGCTGTATTGATAAACAGTGAATATATAGCAATTTTGGCTGCAATTTTTTGCTGCATTTTGGCATATAACCAAAGTGAAAATAGCTTATAAAGTCCAAAAGGTAAAAGTCCAAGTATATACATCTGTAAAACTTTTGCTGATTCTATAGTATTTTGAGTATTAAATTCACCTCTTTGAAATAGCAGCCAGATAATCTCTTTGGATAAAATATATCCACCAATAGTAGAAAATAGTAGTAAAAAAAATAGCAAGCTAAAACTTTTTTTAAATAAATTTAGAGCTATTTGGTTATTATTTGATTTAATTGCTTTGGTAATTTTTGGAAAGATTGCAGTTGATAGAGCAATAGCAAAAAGTGCAAGAGGTAGCTGAAATATTCTATTTGCATAGTATAGATAGCTAATTGCTCCTGTGGCTAAAAAACTAGCTATAAATGTAGATATAAAATCACTTAATTGATTGGCACTACTACCCATAATACCATGGCCAAAGTTTTGCCAAAAACCTTTAGCTTTAGCTCTTTTGCCTTTGGCAAATTTGGCTATGCCAAGAGTTAATAAACGGAGTAAATTTACTTTTTTTAATGCAATGATATGTGATAAAACTTGCAATAATCCACCAATTACAACTCCCCAGCTAAGATATAAGGCTGCAGTTTTTTGATCTAAATTCATAGCTAATAATAGAGCTATTATCATAGAGATATTTAATAGTGCTGTGCTAAAAGCTGTAGTAGCAAAGTGATTTTTATATTGAAGCATTGATGAGAGTAGAGTAACTATAAAAATAGCCAAAAGATACCAAAAATTAATCCTAACTAAAGGTACGGCAAGAGCGATAGTATCAGCACTAAACCCATAGGCCAAAATCTTTGTAACAAGTGGGGCAAATAGCATTACAATTAAGCTAATAATAAGCATAGTAAGACTAAGCTTGATTAAAATCTCAGCAGCAAATAGCCCCTTTTGTGATATTTTAATTAAATTTGGCATAAAAGCTTGAGAAAATGCACCCTCTCCAAAGAGTCTACGAAATAGATTAGGCAGCTTAAACGCTACAAAAAATATATCACTCCAAATACTTGCGCCAAGAGCATTTGCCGTCATTAAATCTCTAATAAATCCAAGCACTCTAGAGCATAAAATTCCAATACTATTTGTAAAAAAATGTTTAAGCAACTATCAAATTCCTAAATTTAAAAATCTTGTATTATACTAAAAATCAGTTTAAATATTATACATTGTCTTAAATTTATTCTGTAATAAAAGTGCTAAAATGATTAAAAATCCGCCAATTATCATTTTAATAGGCTCAAAATCTATACCCCAAAAAATTGCATTTACCAAAATTGCTATTGGGATTATAGCATTATTCATAATAGCCAAAACGCCACTATCAACTCTAATTGCACCGCTATTCCATAGATAATATCCAAGTCCAGAAGAGATAGCTCCGAGATATAGTAAAATTATCCAGCTTTTTGGCTCTTTTGGAAGTAATTGAGTATCTCCAAAAATAATAAAACTACAACTAGAAACTAAAACTGCCCCTAAATAAAAATATCCAAAATAGCCTTTATAGCTACCTATATTTTCGCAAGTAATCTTATAAAGAGCTTGTGCTGCACCAAAGCAGATATTTGCCATTTGTACCAATACAAAACCATATAATGAGTTAAAATTCCAGCTCTCAAATTTAATCACAAAGGCACCAAATATGCATAAAGCAATGCTAATTAGATATAGTTTTTTAAATTTTTTAGATATTAAATCATAAATTAAGCTAAGATAAAATGGTGTAAAAATAGTAAAAAGTGCTACCTCGCTAACGTTAAGATATAAAAAAGAGTGATAATAAAATATACTCATAAGTCCAATTTGCAAGCCACCAATGGCAAGTAATTTAAGTTTTAAACTCAAATTTAAACTCAAATTTAAAAATGGTAAAAAGATTAAAAATGCCACACTAGAGCGAAAAAGCACAGCAAAATAGCTATCTACAACTCCGGCAATATAGTGACCAATAAGCGGAAAAGAAAACGCCCATATAAAAGTCGCTATCCATAAATTAGCCATTTTTTATCCTAAATATTAAAATTTAGGCAGTAGTATACTTCAAAAAAAGTTAATATTAATCTATTTTTGAGTAGAATATCCGAATTTAAAATTCTAAGGAGTAGAGGTGTTATTTACCAAAGCTAGTGAATATGCTATGCTGTCATTAATCTTATTATCACAAGCAAAACATCCAAAGGATGTAGATACTATATCATCAGAGCTTGGAATTTCAAAAAGTTTTTTAGCAAAAATTTTGCAAAATTTAGCAAAAGAGGGGATACTTAACTCTTTTAAAGGTGCAAATGGTGGGTTTGTCTTAGCTGATAAGCCATCAAATTTGAGTATCAAATATATTTTAGAGAGTGCTGAAAAGCGTAAAGTTAATGTGTTTGAGTGCGCAAGTTCTAGGTGCGATTGTCCAAGTAGCAAGGGAGATGGGTGCAAAATTTGGCCTATGTTTAATGACTTGCAAGGGCGAATTGATGAGTTTTTAGATCAGATAACATTAGCTGATATTATGAAGAGATAATTTGGCAAAACGCAATATTTTAACCATGGTGGCGCCATTTTTAGCGCCAATTATTAAAGCTAAGAGTTTAACTGTAGTTTTTGTTATTGTAGCTATTTTGGCTATTATTATAGTACCGCTACCTAGTGCTGTACTTGATTTTTTCTTGGCTTTATCTATAGCTATATCAGTTCTTATAATATTAATATCTATTTATATACCAAAGCCTACAGACCTTAGTACATTTCCTACTCTTGTTTTAATTGTTACTCTATTTAGATTAGCGCTTAATATAGCAACAACTAGAATGATATTAAGCGAGGGGCACAATGGGCCTGAAGAGGTAAGTGAAATTATTGCTAGTTTTGGTAAGTTTGTTGTCGGCGGTAATTATGTAATTGGTATAATAGTATTTTGTATATTAGTACTTATAAATTTTATGGTTGTTACTAAGGGTTCAACTCGTGTAAGTGAGGTTCAAGCTAGATTTACACTTGATGCAATGCCTGGTAAGCAAATGGCAATTGATGCTGATTTAAATGCTGGATTAATAGATGAACAAACAGCCAAACAAAGGCGTCAAGACATTATATCAGAAGCTAATTTTTATGGCGCAATGGATGGTTCTAGTAAATTTATAAAAGGTGATGCTGTAGCTGGTATTATTATTACTATTATTAATATTATTGGCGGATTTTTAATTGGTGCATTTCAATATGATATGGCGATCAAAGATGCTGCATCTACATATACTATCCTTACAATTGGTGATGGCTTAGTAAGTCAAATTCCAGGACTTATTACTTCAACTGCAACAGCTATTATCATCACAAGAGCTAGTAAAGATGAAGATAATTTTGCTGAAGGTGTGGTAAATCAACTACTTGGTGAGTATAAGACCTTATTAATAGTTGGTTTTATTCTTTTTGTATTTGCTTTAGTTCCAGGACTTCCTACTTTATCGCTTGGATTTATGGGGTTATTATTTATTGGAATTGGTTTTGTGATGAAACAGATAGAAGATGGCAAAATAGATTTTAGTGCTATTAAAAATGATAAGCAATCATCTCAGCAAAGTCCAACTGGAAGCAAAGCTGCTCCAGCATCTGCAAACAAAATACCTAAAAAAAGCGAAGAAGAGATCGCTATGGAAGAACAAGCTAAAATTGATGATATATTAAAGATTGAAATTTTAGAGCTTGATTTAGGCTATGGACTTTTAAAGCTTGCTGATGGGGATTTGGTTGAGAGAATTCGTGCTATGAGGCGAAATATGGCTACAATGCTAGGATTTTTAATGCCAAAGATCAGGCTTAGAGATAATATTTTACTTGGGCCAAATGAGTATAAATTTAAGCTAAAAGGTGTCGTAATTGGCTCGGGTATAGTCTATCCTGATAAATGTTTAGCTATGGATAGCGGATATGTTAGTGCTGATATTGATGGAATTGCAGTAAAAGATCCAGCCTTTGGGCTTGATGCTTTATGGATCGATCAAAACTATAAAGAAGATGCTATATTAAGTGGCTATACAGTTGCTGATGCAGCTAGTGTTATTTCTACTCATATGAGTGAGTTGGTTAAGCAAAATGCTAGTGAGCTACTAACAAAACAAGAGGTTCAAAATATACTTGAAAAGGTAAAATCTGAATACTCTGTGGTAGTGGAAGATACACTAAAAGTAGTCGGAGTAGGCGTTATCCAAAAGGTATTAAAAGCTCTTCTTAAAGATAATATACCAATTAAAGATATGTTAAGTATTCTTGAAGCTATTAGCGATGTAGCAGAAGTTAGTAAGAATTTAGATATGATTATCGAACATGTACGTGCAGCTCTAGCTAGGGTAATAACATCTATATATTCTGATGAAAATGGTCAGTTAAACTTCTATATCTTAGATGCTCCAGCTCAACAAAAGCTAATTGAAAGCTTAAGCTATAAAGATGGGGCATACACAATGATGATTAATGTCGCTCAAACTTCAGCTATTGTAAGTGCTTTAAGGGCAAAAAGAGAAAATAGACCTATAAGCGAGCAAGGAGATATGGTGCTTTGTGTTGAACCAAGTATTCGCAAATTTATAGCCAATATAGTTCAAAATTTCTCAATTGATATAGCAGTGTTAAGCTTTGCTGAGATTGCGCCAAATACGCAGTTTGAAACGCTTGGTACCATAGAGATACCAGAACTTTAATAAAGGAATAAAATGAAAATTTATCATCTTAGTCATACTGATTTAGATGGGTACTCTTGTCAGTTTGTTAGTAGTTTTTATTTAAAAAATGTTGAATTTTATAACTCAAACTACGGTAAAGAGATCGATAAAAAGATGTCGCACATAATATCTAAAATTGGAGATGAAAAGGCTGTAATTTTAATAACAGATCTAAACTTAACCAAAGCTCAATGCCAAAGCTATGAAGAGCAATTAAAAGGCAAAGATGTTAAATTAATTTTGCTTGATCATCATCAAACTGGTGCTGAGTGCGCTCAGGAGTTTTCTTGGTACTATCTTGATAACTCTAGAAGCGCTACTAAGATTTGCTATGATTTTTTTAGTGCGATGTTTGGAGCTGATGAGAGATTGGGTGCATATTGTGATGTTGTAAATGCAGTAGATATCTGGCTTAAAGATGATCCAAATTTTGAACTTGGCAAAGTGTGTATGGGTGCAATTGCTGGAGCAAAAGAGATAAATAAGGTAATGTTTGAAGATGAGCATATAGAGTATATCTTTTATTTAATGAGAAACTTTTGTGAGTTTTTAAGTCTTAATAATGCCCATATTGAGCTTGATAATAGACTTCATGGGATTAAAAAAGAGTTTTTTTATCTTAAAAACGATGATACTTTAAGCAATCTAAACTCTAACTATCTAGTAAGACGCCTTGGAGCCAATAAAGATAAATTTAGCATAAACTACCGTGGCAGTAAGGGGATTTTGACTTATAATATAGGAAGTGCTAGTGTAATTGGCAACGACTTTTTAGTAGCTAATCCTGAATTTGATTTTTTTATAGATATGACTAGCAAAAAAACTATGAGTTTTAGATCGAATGGCGAATTTGATGTAAGCCTAATGGCAAAAGAGCTTTGCGATGGCGGAGGGCATAAGAATGCTAGTGGAGGTTTTTTTGCTGGATTTAGTGATAGCTATAATTATGATGAAATAAAAGCACAAGTAGTAAATTTAATTAATAAAAAAACAGGAGAATAGTAATGAAAAATTATGAAAATGAGATTACTCTAGAAGAGATGAGCTATGAGCTTGAATTGGCAACTTTAGGTATGTTGTATTATTCTGGTGTTAAAAAAGAGCTATTAAATGAAGCTTTTGATAGATATATAGAGGTTATAGATGATGTGCTAGAAAATAGTAACGCAAGTGGCGTAGATGAGGTTATCGCTGTAATAGACCATATGAAAAAGAGCTATCCAGAGCTATTTAAGTAGCCTTTTGCTCTTATGTCTTAGTAATCTGATCGCTAATTGACCTTTTTTATTTAGCATTTTATAGTAGTGCCAGATATTAAATCTAAACTTAGCGATTTGAATCTGAGCAAATATCTGTTCTAAATCATCTCTTTCTTTAGCTGTTAAATTACTCAATTTATCCCCTTTAATTCTTAAGATTCTAATTATACTTTAGAGCATATTAAATATTAATAAAATTTGCTCTACATATAACTTATATTTTTCTTTTATTTAAATAATATTTCTAAGTTATAAGCAGTTAAAGATACTAATTGCTAAATAAATTTAATAATTTTAATATTTTTGCTTAAAATACTTGACAAAGGTTGGCTCAATGTTGTATAATCCATTTAGCAATTAAATATAAAGAGTGCTAATAATGAAAGTAGATAAAAGAGATTTAATATTAGAGTCTATCATTCACGCATATCTAGAAGCCAATGAGCCAATTGGATCAAGCGAACTTGGTATGAGAATGAATGTGTCTATTCCGGCATCTACTATTAGAGTCTATTTTAAAAAGCTTAGCGATGAAGGAGCTATCACACAGCTACATATAAGCGGCGGTAGAATTCCTACAGCTAGTGCAATGGAGATTTATTGGCAAAATAGGCTTGAATTTAGCTCAGCTATATCTATAAATAATAGCGATTTGTTAAATTTTTTAGTCTATGAAAATGGTATTTATTGCATGATTTTTGGAAATCAAAAGCTATTTTTAAAAGAGGTTTTAAATCTTAAAGATCGCTTTTTGATCCTTGATTTTGATATTCAAAGTATATCTATTAAATTTAGTTCAAAGGTTGAAAAATTTTTAAATAACCTAGTAGGAACTAGTTTAGATGAGTTAGATCACATCTCTATGCAGGTGGGATTAAGTGAGCTAAGAGCAAAGATTAAGGCGTTAAAAAGAAGTGAGATTTTGTTTCAAGAGAATGAAAAGATTGCTTTTGAGATTTGCAAAGATGATAATATAAAGGCGATTTTAGACCCATCATTTGGAGCAAATTTTAAAGGAAATTTAGCCTTTAGTCCGCTATTTCCTACTGGTTATATGGGCGTAAAAGCTGATGTAATCTACGAAGGAAAACCAGCTATGATGCTTTGTGCTAGTAGTGTTTATAGTGATTATGAAAAGTTTTTAAATATATTAAAGGAGGCGGCGTGAGCCAAGAAATAAATGAAAATTTAGATGAAAATCAAGCTGCAAATGAACAAAATGATCAAGTTTGCGAACAAAATGAGCAAAATAATGAGAGTGAACTAGAGAGTCAATTAGCTAAAGTTAAAGAGGATTTAATAAGAGCTACGGCTGATTTTGAAAATATTAAAAAGCGTTTAGAGCGTGAAAAAGCAGATGCTTTAAAATTTGCAAATGAGGGATTTGCTAGGGACCTTTTGCCTGTTATTGATGCTTTAGAAATCGCAGCAAATATAGATGGCGGTGATGAGATAGCAGCTATGAAAGATGGAATAAATTTAACTATAGAGCAGTTTAAAAAGTGCTTTGAAAAATATGGAATAAAAGAGATTAGCACAGATGGTGAGTTTAATCCAGAAGTGCATAATGCTATTAATTATATAGAATCAGCTGATTTACCAAGTGGCTCAATAGCTCAGGTATATCAAAAAGGCTATACATATAATGATAGAGTTTTAAGACCAAGTATGGTAGTAATCGCAAAATAAATTTAATAAAAGGATAAAAAATGAGTAAAGTAATAGGAATCGACCTAGGAACAACAAATTCATGCGTAAGCATATATGAAAGAGGCGAAAGCAAAGTTATCCCAAATAAAGAGGGTAAAAATACAACTCCAAGTGTTGTTGCTTTTACTGACAAGGGTGAAATTTTAGTTGGTGATACTGCAAAGCGTCAAGCAGTAACAAATCCGGAAAAAACAATATTTTCTATTAAAAGAATTATGGGTCTAATGATGAACGAGAAGAACGCCCAAGAGGCAAAAACTCGCTTACCATACCATATAGTAGATAGAAATGGTGCGTGTGCAGTTGAAATAGCTGGTAAAACATATACTCCACAAGAGATATCAGCTAAGGTTTTAATTAAGTTAAAAGAGGATGCTGAAGCATTTTTAGGCGAGAGTGTAACTGATGCAGTTATTACTGTTCCAGCATATTTTAACGACAGTCAAAGAAAAGCTACAAAAGAAGCTGGTACAATTGCTGGGTTAAATGTTTTACGTATTATTAATGAGCCTACAGCTGCAGCACTTGCATATGGTTTAGATAAAAAAGAGGCTGAAAAGATTGTAGTGTATGATCTAGGTGGTGGTACATTTGATGTTACAGTTCTTGAGACTGGAGATAATGTTGTTGAAGTTTTAGCTACTGGTGGTAATGCTTTTTTAGGTGGTGATGATTTTGATAATAGATTAATTGACTTTTTAGTAAGTGAGTTTAAAAGCGAGAGTGGAATTGATCTTAAAAATGATGTAATGGCTCTTCAAAGATTAAAAGAGGCTGCTGAAAATGCCAAAAAAGAGCTAAGTAGCGCAATGGAGACAACAATAAATTTACCATTTATTACAGCTGATGCTACAGGTCCAAAACACCTTACAAAAACAATAAGTAGAGCTAAATTTGAGAGTATGATAGATGATTTAGTATCTCAAACAATCTCTAAAATTAATGAAGTTGTAAAAGATGCTGGCGTAAGCAAAAGCGATATTAAAGAGATTGTAATGGTAGGTGGTTCAACTCGTGTTCCTTTAGTTCAAGATGAAGTTAAAAAAGCATTTGACAAAGATCTAAATAAATCAGTAAATCCTGATGAAGTTGTAGCTATTGGTGCTGCTATTCAAGGTGCTGTAATTAAAGGTGATGTAAAAGATGTATTATTGCTAGATGTTACTCCTCTTAGTTTAGGTATAGAGACACTTGGTGGAGTTATGAGCAAATTGATTGAAAAAGGTACAACAATTCCAACTAAAAAATCTCAAACATTCTCTACTGCAGAAGATAATCAAAGTGCAGTTACAATTAATGTCTTACAAGGTGAGCGTGAATTTAGCCGTGATAATAAAAGTCTTGGTAACTTTAATCTTGAAGGTATTATGCCAGCACCAAGAGGAGTACCACAAATTGAGGTTACATTTGATATAGATGCAAATGGTATTTTAACTGTATCTGCTAAGGATAAAGCTAGCGGTAAAGCACAAAATATCACCATCTCAGGTTCAAGCGGCTTAAGCGAAGAAGAGATTAATAAGATGGTAAATGATGCTGAGCTACACAAAGAAGAAGATAGAAAAAGAAAAGAAGCAGTAGAAGCTAGAAATGCAGCTGATAGCCTAGCGCACCAAACTCAAAAATCTCTTGATGAGCTTGGTGAAAAGATATCTGGTGAAGATAGAGCTAAGATAGAAGCAGCGCTAAATGATCTAAGAGAGACGCTAAAAGATGAGAGTGCTACAAAAGATCAAATAGATACAAAAGTAAGAGCATTAAGCGAAGCAAGCCACAAGCTAGCTGAGGCTATGTATCAAAATCAAGCTGGTGCTACTAATGCACAAGATAAGAAAAAAGATGATGATGTTATCGATGCAGAGGTAGAATAAAGCACATTAAGCTAGCCAAAAAGGCTAGCTTAAGTATAAATATATCTCATCAGATAATAAAAAATTTGGATTATAAATTCGATTATTTTTGGCTATTAATTTACCTTCATTAATTAATATTTGAGCCTTTTGAAGCATATTTGGAGTTAAATCATCTAAACTAACACCAATGATACTCCTAAGACCTAAAAATACTCTTTCAGCCATTTTATCCTCATAACTTAACTCTTCAATACTTTTTTTAAAAGGATTATTAATATAGCTATTTAGATTTGTAGCACCTTTGTATCTTTTTAGCCCAGTTGTACCTACTGCGTATGCGCCAAATCCATAATAATCATCACCACGCCAGTAGCTAAGATTGTGTTGGCAAATTTGGCCAAAATTTGAAATTTCATACTGCTTAAATCCTATATCTTGGAGTGAATTTATAAGAAATTGAGCTAAAATCGGACTATCTTTTTGATATGAAATTTTAGTACTAAACTCGCTTTCAAGCATTAAACTATAGGCTGATATATGGGTTATTTTTAACTCATTTAGTGCTTTTACTTCGTTTAAAAGTAAGGCTTTTGTATCAAGCTTTGTGCCATACATTATATCTACATTTATATTTTCAAATTTAGCTATTTTGGCATCTTCTACAGCTTTAAAAACTCTTTTGGCGTTATGAATTCTACCTAAGAATTTGAGCTTTTTCTCATCAAAACTTTGCGCTCCTAGACTTAATCTATTTACTCCAAGAGCTCTTATATGTTCAAGCCATTTTAAATTAGCTGAATTTGGGTTTGCCTCACTTGTAATCTCGCAATCATAGCTTAAATTTGGCCTTAAGTACTCAAAAATTTCATCATAAAATCTAGCATCTACACTACTTGGCGTACCTCCACCGATAAATATTGTAGAGATTTTTTTATTAAAATTAGTAGCTTTTATCTCTTTTGTTAATGCTTTAAAATATTGTTTAGTTATAGAAAATTGATCACTATGTGAGCCAAAAGCACAATATGGACATTTTGATTCACAAAATGGGATATGAATATAGATATGCAATTTATTTCCTAAATTTTATTCTAAATTTAGCAAATAGTTTATTAAATTTAGTTGATTTATTAAACTTTAAACGCTTTTAGGGTAGGATTTTTACCAAATTTTTAGGACTTAGAAAATGGATAAAGGCAAGAGATATCGCCCAAATGTAGCGGCGATTATTTTATCTCCATCTTATCCTTTAGAGTGCAAAGTATTCATCGCCCAAAGACATGATATTAGTGGGGCTTGGCAGTTTCCACAAGGCGGGATCGATGAAGGCGAATCACCCAAAGAGGCTCTTTTTAGAGAGCTTGAAGAGGAGATAGGTACAAGCGAGGTAGAGATCTTATGCGAGCATCCTAAATGGCTTGAGTATGATTTTCCTGAGAATATCGCTAAGAAAATGGCTCCATATGATGGGCAAAGGCAGCGATATTTTTTAGTTAGATTAAAGCCAAATGCTAAAATAGATCTTGCAACAAAGCATCCTGAATTTGATGATTACTGCTTTATGCCTGTAAATGATGTATTAAGCAAGGTTAATCACTTTAAAAAGGGCGCATATGCCAAGGTGCTTAAATACTTTAAAGATGAAGGGTTTATATAATGCTAATTGTTCAAAAATATGGCGGAACTAGTGTTGGAAATTTAGAAAGAATAGAAGAGGTAGCCAAAAGAGTAATTGCTACAAAAGATGCTGGCCATGATGTTGTAGTTGTAGTTTCAGCTATGAGTGGAGTTACAAATCAACTAATAGAGTATGCTGAGCATTTTGCTGGAGTTCAACCGCAAAGTGCAGATATGGATATGCTACTTAGCTCAGGCGAGAGAGTTACAAGCTCACTATTATCAATTGCGTTAAATTCAAAAGGCTATAAAGCTGTATCGTTTAGCGGAGATATGGCTGGAATTATTACTAATAATGACTTTACTAAAGCTAGAATTATTGATATTGATGGAGCTAAGATGAAAGAGGCTCTAAAAGATGGCAAGATAGTTATCGTAGCTGGATTTCAAGGTGCTACTAAAGATGGAGATACTACAACTTTAGGACGCGGAGGAAGCGATTTAAGTGCTGTAGCAGTAGCAGGAGCTTTAAAGGCTGATCTATGCGAGATTTATACTGATGTAGATGGAGTATATACCACAGATCCAAGAATAGAGCCAAAAGCTAGAAAACTTGATAAGATCAGCTATGATGAGATGCTAGAGCTAGCTAGTATGGGTGCAAAAGTATTGCAAAATAGAAGCGTAGAATTAGCTAAAAAATTAAAGGTAAATTTAGTTACAAGAAGTAGTTTTAATAATAATGAAGGCACACTAATAACAGGAGAAGCAGATATGGAAAAACCAGGAATGGAACAAGCATTAATAAGCGGTATAGCATTAGATAAAAATCAAGCAAGAGTAACTATGAGAGGTGTTGTGGATAAACCAGGCGTTGCAGCTGGTATCTTTAAAAAATTAGCTGATAAAAATATTAATGTAGATATGATTATTCAAAATACAAGTCACGAAGATGGCACTACAAGCCTTGGATTTACAGTTCCGCAAAATGAGATGGAAGCTGCTAGAAATGTAGTTGATGATGGTAGTGCAAAATCAATAGAGATAGATAGCGAAGTAGTAAAGGTAAGCGTAGTAGGTGTAGGTATGAAAAGTCATAGCGGTATTGCTTCTATGGCGTTTTCTAGTCTTGCAAATGAGGGAATTAATATTCAAATGATCTCTACAAGTGAGATTAAAATCTCAATGATAGTAGAAGCAAAATATGGCGAATTAGCCGTAAGAGCACTCCATAAAGCTTATGAGTTAGAAAAATAATGGATCTTATAAAATGGAGCTTGGATGCTATTAGGAGTTCAAGCAAGGAGCTTAGCTGGATGGAGGAGAGGCGTCTAGAGTGGGCGCCACTACTTGCATCTAGGCTTAGATATTTGATCGATGGAGCGCCATTTATTGTAATATGCGATGAAGATAGAGATTGGTTTGAGAGCTATCTTTTGCGTAGTATTAATCGTAAAGGCTCACACCGTCCGATTTTGCCATTTATCTCATTAAAATCTTTATATCCTAGATTAAATGATATAAATTCAAAAGAAGAAATAAGTCTTCTTGATGATATGCTAAGTATATCTTTTCCTAATGGATTTGTATATTTTTATATCGGAAAGAGTAGCTCAAAATTATGTGCAATAGCTAAAAATCGTGCTAGCAGTTATATGTGGCTCTTTGATGAACAGGCTGAAAATAGCTTTTATCTTAGCTCTACAGATGAGAATTTGGATTTTAAACTTTTGTCTATGTTTAGGCTATTTGATCGCACAATTGATGCAGTGCTATTTGGTCAGGTTGAGCTTTGAGTTTAGATAGTAAGATTATTATTAGCGATGATTTTGAGAGTATTAAATCCGAGTATGCCTCTATTTTAAAACCTGAATATTTAAAAATTTTTGAATATGAGAGTTTATTGATAGATGGAGCCAAAGAGATAATATCTCAAGCCTATATTGCAGAAAATCAGCCAAAAGTACTTTTGATTTTGGCTAATAAATATGGAATTGATCCACAAAATGCTCTACTAAAAATCCTAGAAGAGCCACCAAGAAATATAGTATTTGTTCTAGTAGCACCAGCTAAAAATATATTTTTGCCTACAGTTCGCTCACGCTTAAGTATTGATAATAGAGTAAAGTTAATTAAAAGCGAGCCAACAGGGATTGATTTTGCTAGGCTTAATCTTGCTTATATTAATGATTATGTATCTGCTCAATCAGCACTTGAAAAGAGCGATAAACTAAGCAAAACTCAGCTTTTAAATTTGCTTAAATCCATCATAATAGATGCAGTTAAAAATGGAGTTAAATTTAACCATGAAGATTATTTGTATTTTAATAAATTATATAGGATAACAGATCTAAATGCTAAAGCTCAAACAGTGCTTTTACCGCTACTTTTACTAATAATGCAAAGGATAAGATGAGAGCGTATAAACTAAATATTGATAGCGATTTTGAACAGATATGCCGCTTTATTGCTCCACATAAAAGCGGTGCTAAAATAATGCAAAAAAAAGCAAATTTAAATTTCATTTTAATAAAAGATATAAAGGCCGTAGCAGTAAATATCTTAAAGCAAGACTCTCTTAGTATCGGTGCTGAGCTTGTTAGTTCTCATGAGGCTATTTTTAGTGGTGATAAGCTAGAAAATGCTTTATTAATAGCAAATGATAAACAGATCCAAGCTTTAGCTAAAAAAGAGTTACTTCAAGATTTTGGACTAAAAAGCTTAGCTAAATTTCTATCAAATTCATTTAAAAAGCCAAAAAAATGTGAAATTATGGCAGTTTTAAATTTCAATAACGATAGCTTTAATCCTTCAAGTAGAGTTAGCATTGATAATGCAATCTCTCGTATAGAGGATTTAATAAGTTTAGGAGTTGATTATATAGATATTGGTATGGTTAGCTCAAGGCCAGGTAGTGAGTATATAGGTGCTAAAGCAGAATTTCAAAGAGTTTCTCCGGTTGTAGATTTAATTTATACTAACAAACTTTATGATAAGGTTGAGTTTAGCCTTGATAGTTTTGATGTTAATTGTTTAGAGTATGCTTTAGATCGTGGATTTAGTTTTGTAAATGATATAAGTGCTGATCCAAATTTGGCTTTTTTAGCTGGAAAATATGGAGCAAAATATTGCCTAATGCATAAAAATGGAGATCCAAAAACTATGCAAATCAATGTTAAAAATAGCGATATTTTGGAGATAGTTAGTGGATTTTTTGCTCAAAAATTAGATGAGATAAACAGCTCTAAAGCTAAGCAAATTTATCTTGATATAGGTATAGGTTTTGGTAAAACAGCTCGTGATAATATGGCGCTTATTAAGCATTTAGAGCATTTTTTATCCTTTGGGTATCCGCTTTTAGTAGGAGCTAGTAGAAAATCAATAATAGATTATTATAGTCCAAGTAGCGTAGATGAACGTCTAGCTGGAAGTTTGTATCTACATCAAAAAGCGATAGAAAATGGAGCTAGTATCATTCGCACACACGACCCTAAAGAGCATATACAGATGTTAAAATTGCATAATGCATATAAGGATTTAGAGATAGTATGAATCAAAAAGAGTATTTAGAAGCAGTAAATAAGCTAAATGATTGGGCTAGAGCCTACTACACAGATGATACACCTATGGCAAGTGATGATGAGTATGATGCTTTATATCATAAGGTAGTTGAATTTGAGAGATTAAATCCAGATCTTAAGGCGGTATTTTCACCAACTAACCGAGTTGGTGGTGAGATTTTAGAGCAATTTACGAAGCTATCTCACAAAGCTAGAATGTGGTCAATGGAAGATATTTTTAGCGATGATGAACTTTTGGCTTGGATTGAGCGAGGAAAAAAGGGAGAACAGAGATTTTTTGTAGAGCCTAAATTTGATGGTGCAAGCTTAAATTTAACCTATGAAAATGGAGTTTTAATAAGTGCAGCTACTCGCGGAGATGGATCCATTGGTGAAGATGTTACTAGCAATGCTAGGGTTATTAGTTCTGTGCCTTTACAGATTCCATATAGCGGTCTTATTGAAATTAGAGGCGAAGTAGTTATAACTAAAAGTGATTTTGAAAAGATTAATGCTAATCGTGCTAAAGATGGCCAAAATTTACTAGCTAATCCTAGAAATGCAGCTGCTGGTAGCCTAAGACAATTAGACTCAAGTATAACAAAATCTAGAAAATTAAAATTTTACCCATGGGGCGTGGGTGCAAATGATCTTAAATTTGATACTCATAGTGATATGATGGATTTTGTTAGATCTTTAGGATTTTTAAGAGATGATTTTTGCAAGATTTGTAGCAGTATAGATGAGATTAGACAAGCTTATGATGAGCTTTTATCTTTAAGAGATGAAAAGCCTATAATGATGGATGGCATGGTAGTTCGTATTAATAGCTTGGCAAAATGCGATGAATTAGGATTTACAGTAAAATTTCCTAAATTTATGGTAGCCTATAAATTTCCAGCTATTCAAAAATCAGCTAAGCTTATAGATGTAGCCTTGCAAGTTGGTAGAACAGGTGTAGTCACGCCTGTTGGAGTTCTTGATGGGGTTGAGATTGATGGGGCTTTTGTTAGAAATGTTACATTACATAACTTCGATGAGATTGAGCGTCTAGGTCTTATGAAAGGCGATATGGTTTGCGTGATTAGAAGTGGCGATGTAATACCTAAGATTACTGATGTATATAAGGCCAGAAGAGATGGCCAAGAAGTAGCGATAAGCCGTCCATGCAAATGCCCTGAGTGTGGAAGTGAGCTTTTAGATGAAGGGGCATTTATTAAGTGTCAAAATTTAAGCTGCAAGGCTAGAGTTGTAAGCTCTATCATATATTTTGCTTCTAAGAAGTGTATGAATATAGATGGTCTTGGTGATGCAATTATAGAGCTTCTTTATAAAAATGGTAAAATCTCAAGTATAATTGATATATATAGATTAGATAGTTCTAGTTTTGATGGATTAGAGGGTTTTAAGAGTAAAAAAATTGAAAATACTCTAAATGCTATAAAAGCAAGTCAAAAACCACCACTTCATAGATTTATCACTTCGCTTGGGATTGAACATATTGGTGAAGTAGCAGCTAAAAAGATAGCTACAGTTTATCCTAGTAAATGGCTAGACCTTAGTATGGATGAGCTTTTAAATTTAGATGGTTTTGGCGAAGCGATGGCGCTTAGCTATTTGGAGTTTATGCGTGTTAATCGTATCAAAGTAGTAGAGTTATTAGAGTATATAACTCCAATTATAGATGAAATAAACACTACTCAAAATATATTTAGCGGTAAAACAGTAGTAATAACTGGCACTCTTTCTCGCCCTAGAGATGAGATTAAGGCTGAATTAGAGAGCTTTGGAGCAAAGGTTAGCGGGTCAGTATCATCTAAAAGTGATTTTGTATTAAGCGGAGAATCAAGCGGAAGTAAATATCAAAAGGCTTTATCTTTAGGTATTAAAATAATAGATGAGATAGAGTATGAAAGATTAAAAAATGAGAGCTGATTTAGCTGTATCAAAGGCTTTAAATATTAGTAGAAATCAAGCAGCTGGACTTATAGAAAATGGCGTAGTATTGGCTGATTCAAAAATTATCAAAAAAGCCAGTCAAGAGATTGATAAAGATCAAATCATAGAGGTAAAATCTCAAATTTATGTTAGTAGAGCTGCACTTAAATTGGCTGGATTTTTAGATGAGATTAAGCTAAATTTAAAAGATAAAATTGCTTTAGATATTGGTTCAAGCACAGGAGGCTTTGTGCAAATTTTATTAGAAAATGGCATTAAGCAAGTTACAGCTCTTGATGTAGGAACTATGCAACTTAGTGCAAATTTAAGAGATGATAGCAGAGTAATAATTCAAGAAAATAGAGATATTAGAGATTTTGTAAGTGAGTTTAAATTTGATCTTATTACTGCTGATGTGAGCTTTATTTCGTTGTTAAATATTATTATGCATATTGATAGGCTTGCACTTGATGATATTATACTATTATTTAAGCCACAGTTTGAAGTGGGAATAAATGCTAAACGCACCAAAAATGGTGTAGTAAAAGATGAAAAAGCTATAAATAAAGCGATGATAAATTTTGAGACTCAGTGTAATGCTTTAGGTTGGAAGTTAATTAAAAAAAGTGAGTCAAAAATAAAAGGCAAGGAAGGCAATATTGAACTATTCTACTATTTCAAAAAGTAGTGTAAAATCTGTAGCTATTGGAAGTTTTGATGGTATTCACAAAGGGCATAAAGAGTTAATTAAAAAGCTTGGCGATGGTGGTGCTTTGGTTGTAATACGCAATGGTAGAGCCTGTTTAACTCCAGGAGATAGACGCCAAGAGTATAGCGGTGTACCTTGTTTTTATTATGAACTTAAGGATATTTTGGATCTTAGAGGTGATGAGTTTATAGATATGCTTAAGAGGGATTTTGTAAATTTAAATAAGATTGTAGTTGGCTATGATTTTAAATTTGGCAAAGATAGAGCCTGGGATAAGCATGATTTGGGTCATATTTTTAGCGGTGAGGTAGTTGTAGTAGATGAGTTTTGCTTTGATGGGCTTGGAGTGCATAGTTCAGCTATTAAAAGATTTTTACGCGATGGTGATATATATAGGGCTAATCGCCTATTGGGTCGTGAGTATAGTGTAGTTGGCAAGGTGATAGCTGGTCAAGGAATTGGCAAAGAGCATCTATACGCTACTTTAAATTTAGATATAACTCCATATTTGGCACCTTGTGATGGAGTTTATGCTACAAGGACAAAGATAGATGAAAACACTTATAGCTCTATAACATTTGTTGGATATAGGCTTAGTACTGATGGCAAGTTTGCTATTGAAAATCATATCTTAGATAATGATATAGATATAACGCCTAATAGTGTGAGGGTTTGCTTTGTAGAGTGGATTAGGGATAATAAGAAATTTGATAGCCTTGATGAGCTTAAAAAGCAGATCGCAAAAGATATAATAATAGCTAAAAATGTTGCTAAAAGCTGTGATTTAAGCATAGATGAGATAAGCTTGCACTCAAGAAATTTAGAAGGGGTTTATAAGTGAGAGATGAGGTCTTTAAAAATGTAATAAGCAAGCAGTTTGAATTTGATGAAAGTGTAG
The DNA here is from genome assembly GCF_002139875.1 of Campylobacter vicugnae. Classification (NCBI taxonomy): domain Bacteria; kingdom Pseudomonadati; phylum Campylobacterota; class Epsilonproteobacteria; order Campylobacterales; family Campylobacteraceae; genus Campylobacter; species Campylobacter vicugnae. The sequence goes on along the minus strand of NZ_CP018793.1, from coordinate 825,053 downwards.
CTAGTGTATTTGATGATATGGTATCTAGATCGGTGCCATTTTATAAACAGACTCAAGAGCTGATTGTTTTATTTTTATCTAAAAGATTAGGGCAGGGTGCTAAGGTTGTTGATCTTGGATGCTCTACTGCTACTACGCTTTTAGAACTTTATAGATTGCGTCCTGATCTTGAACTTGTAGGTTTAGATAGTAGTCCTGCTATGTTACAAAGAGCTACAAATAGAGCCAATGGATATGGTGCAAAGCTTAATCTTATAGAGGCTGATATTTTAGAATATGATTATGGCAAGGCTGATGCAGTGCTTTTAAATTATACATTACAGTTTATTAGACCTATTAAAAGAGATGATTTTGTAAAGAAAATTTTTGCTAGTTTGGAATATGATGGTTTATTTGTATTTAGCGAAAAGCTAGTATATGATGATAAAAAGCTAGATTTAGAGATGATTAATATATATCAAGAGTATAAAGAAGCTCAAGGTTACTCTAAATTTGAGATAGCTCAAAAGCGTCAAGCGTTAGAAAATGTTTTGATACCATATAGTGAAAATGAGAATAAGGAGCTATGTAAAAATGCTGGATTTTGTAATGTAGAAACCTTGTTTAAATGGGCAAATTTTGCCTCATTTGTAGCATTTAAGTAGTATAGATTATATATTTTTGAGTTTTTGCTTAGTTGGCTTTATTAGCCTTTAATCAAATTTAATGTAGAATTATCATTATTTAAAGGGGCTTTTTTGAGATATTTGGGTTTATTATTTTTGATATTTGCTTCTAGTTTTGGTGCTGATACAGTTACTGTACCTACGATGAATCTTAGTCTTAGCGCACCAGATACACCACAACAGCTAGTAACAAGCCTAAATGTCCTTGTAGTTCTTACTCTACTTGCTCTTGCACCGTCGCTTATTTTTGTTATGACTAGCTTTTTACGCTTAGTTATAGTGTTTTCATTTTTACGTCAAGCTATGGGTACTCAGCAGATGCCACCTACTAATGTGCTTATATCTTTGGCTTTAATTTTGACATTTTTTATTATGGAACCAGTGGCTAAACAAAGTTATGAACAAGGTATAAAGCCATATTTAGATGAGCAAATTAGCTATCAAGAGGCTTTTGATAGAGGTTCAAAGCCTTTTAAAGAATTTATGATACGCAATACTAGAGAGAAGGATTTAGCTTTATTTTATAGAATTCGCGACTTGCCTAATCCAGCTACGGTAGATGATATACCATTTACAATAGCAGCACCGGCATTTATTATTAGTGAGTTAAAAACAGCATTTGAGATAGGATTTTTGCTATACTTACCATTTTTGGTAATTGATATGGTAGTTAGTTCTGTATTAATGGCAATGGGTATGATGATGTTACCCCCAGTTATGATATCCTTGCCGTTTAAGTTGCTTATTTTTGTTCTTGTAGATGGATGGAATCTTTTAGTAGGAAATCTCGTAGCAAGTTTTAAGTAGCGATAAGATATAGCGTTGGCATGGTAAAAAATAGTGCTATCATTCCAATAGCTACTGCTGATATAGCTAAATTAGAATCTAAATTCGCCTTTAATATCATTGCACTTGCTAAAACCATTGGCGGTGTTGCAACCTCTATTAGGCCTATGATCCATTTTTGATTTATCTCAAAACCAAAAGCCTTAGCAATTAGTAAAAATATAATTGGAGCCAATATCATCTTAGCTCCAATTACTATAGAACAGCTTTTATATGAGCTTTTGATGCTATTAAATCCAAGCTTCATTCCAACAGCAAAAAGTGCTACTGGTATAACGCTATTTGAGAACATTTTAAGAGGATCAAAAATAATTTCTGGAAGATTGAAATTTTTTAAAATAAGAGCCAAACTAAGAGCTATAAATGGAGGGAATTTAATTATTTTTATACTATTTTGGATAATTGATACTCTTGTAGGTGCGCCAAAACTAAGTATTAATGGCCCTAGTATGCTAATAGGTAAAGCAGTAACAATTTGATCATAAAATATAACATCATTTATTGCACTTTGCCCATAAAGTCCTTGAGTAATAGGAATACCGATAAATAAGGTATTGCCAAATAGACTAAGCAAGGCTATACTAGCTAAAGTAGGGCGTGTAAATTTAAGCATTATTCCAACGCTAATAGCCACAAAAGCAGCAAAAAATGATGAGAAAAATCCAGTAATTATCACACTTATTAATGTAGTATCGATATTTAGATGATAGACCTTATCAAATATTAAAGCAGGTAAGGCAAACCAAAGTATAAAATCTAAAAATACTATAGCACTATTTGGTGAGATAATCCTAACTCTTTTAGCAAGATATCCACTAAATAACAATATAAACATTGAAAATAGTGGATATACAATCATCTCTTAAGCGACTTTCTTTTATGTAGATATATGTAAATAGCAGTAATTAATCCTACTACTAAGAGTAGATAGATGGTAATTTGTGTTAAATACTCTTTAATTAGCTCTTTTTGATCGCCAATATAGTAACCTATAGCTAGCAAAATTGCAACCCAAATTCCAGCCCCAAGTGTAGTATATAAACTAAAAGTAAAAATATTCATCTTTGCAAGTCCGGCTGGTAGGCTAATATATTGCCTAATACCTGGAATTAAACGGCAATTAAATGTAGAAATTTCTCCATAACGGTTAAAAAAGCTCTCAAATTTAGTCATTTTTTCATCTGTGATACCGACATATTTGCCATATTTTGCTATAAATGGCCTACCTAAAAAGTAGCATAGATAGTAGTTAAAAAGCGCTCCAGCAAGACTCCCAAACGCTCCAGCACCAAATGCCATATATAAATTCATCTGCCCAGTATAAACCAAATAACCAGCTGGAATCATAACTACCTCGCTAGGAAAAGGAAAAAAGCTACTCTCTAAAGCCATTAATAAAAATATCCCTAAATATCCCCAATCAGCTACTAAATCAACCAAATAAGTTACAATATTTTCTAACATCTTTAACCTATATTTGTTAAATTATCTTCTAGCAACTCTTGCATTTTAGCTCTTGTATCATCTAGCCAATTTTCATTGCTAGTATCTACAATATCCATATATATAACTTTTAGAATTCCTGGGTTTATGCTAATGCTTTTGCTATCTAAAATTTTTCTTGAGCCAATTATAAGTACTGGTTGAACGACTAAATTTAGCTTATTAGCAATAATATTTGCACCGCTTTTAAATTTTAAGATCTTATCACCATTGCCTCTAGTTCCTTCTGGAAATATTGCTATTACTCTGCCTTGAGATACTCTTTCTTTAACTAATTTTACTATTTTTGGTAGAGATCTTGGATCTTTGCGATCTATTGATATCATTTTTGGTATGCGAATTACATTGCCAAAAAATGGTAAATCTTCAATCTCTTTTTTAGCAATCCAGCAGATATTAGCTGGATGGATATCTTCTAAAGCCATTATATCTAGCATACTTTGATGATTTGCTATTATCATATTGGCTCTTGGGTCTGGAGAACCAATTACATCTATTTTATAACCTATTAAAAACCTTTGCATTTTAGCCCATTTTCGTCTTATCCATAGATTTGAAGATGGAGCGATAAAAAATATAAGAACTACAATAATAACAGTTATTACTATCTCAAGAGCATATAGCCAGTTTTTTATCTTATTTAATATTTTCATTTTCTACCCAGCCTATTGTTTGATTTTGTAGTATTACCTTTGTGTAGTTATCTTTTTTGGTGATGATTTTTACATCTTGTTCTTTTGTTGTAATGGCAAATATAGTTGAATTTGATGTTGGAAGGATTCTTACTTTGGTATCAGTTTTTAGTTTAGCATCGCTAAAAGGCTTATTATCATAGAGTGAATAAGCGATAAATGCTATAGCTATTACTAATGAGTAGTAGCTCTTTTTCCAAATGAAAATAACTAAAAATATGATAATTGCAAAGTATATACTAAGATCTTTATATAGTTTAAATTCTCCCTCTTTAGGATTTAATGGTACTTGTGTGCTAAGGTCACTATCTTGAACATTTATAGTAAGATTTATATCATTAAATATGTTATAAATAGGATTGTAATAGCTAAAGTTTATATCTGTTATATTATTATCGCTAATTATAAAGTAAATTCCATTTTGGTTTTTAAAGTCACCTTTTAAGCTATCAAAGCCTTGTTTTTGAAACTCTCCTGGGATATTAAATAGAGTTAAATTTCCATTTTTGCTTATTAATTCTATTGTGGTTAGGTTTGAGTATTCATTAAATTTAGAGCTTTTAATCATCTCTATTTTAAGATCTTCACCGACAAAATTGGCAAAATTCTCTTTTAATTCAATGGATTTTATTAAAGGAAGATCTGGTTTTATAGTTTTATTTTGAAAAAACATACCATTTCTATTTAATGTAAGCGTTAAGGATTCTATGCTAGATTGAGAGCTGCTAGCTAGTAGCCATATGGTTGTCTCATATACTCCAGCAGATTTTTTACTCCATAGAGGTTTTGGATTTAGCCATGTTATATTGTTTGAACGCATAGTAAGATTCATATCAAAATCTAAAACTTTATCTGTTTTAGCAGTTAAATTCAAGTTAAATGGTTCATAGATATATATTGATTTATCCTTACTTTGACTAGATAAATTTAATTCAACCGGATCGATATTTTGATAGATTAAAGATGGATCTATATCTATAATCTCATCAGTATCTGCTATGCCTTGTATCTGTTCATTTGTAATGCGAGATTCAAAAGGTGCAGGCTGGCTAATGCCTACACTTATTATAGCAATTAGTATAAAAATAGCCCTTAGCAAAGAAATCCTTTAAGCATTTTAGCTCCATCAGTGCTACCTAGAATGCTCTCTACTGCTCTTTCAGGATGAGGCATTAAGCCAAATATATTTTTATTTTTATTGCAAATTCCAGCTATATTATCTACTGAGCCATTTACGCTAATTTCATTACCATCTTTATCGCAATATTTTAGCAATACACAATCATCATCATATAATTTTTTAATTGTATCACTATCTGCATAATAGTTGCCTTCACCATGAGCTAATGGGATATCTATTAGATCAGAATTATTAAAATTTGATAAGAATTTATTGTTATTAGATATTACTTTTAAATGGTTAAATTTGCTAATAAAGCTCATATTTTCGTTTCTTCTCATCGCTCCAGGAAGCAGTCCGCTCTCTAAAAGCATCTGAAAACCATTACAAATTCCAAGTAGTAATCCGCCGTTTTTAGCGTGATTTATTACTGTTTGCATAGCTGGGCTAAACTTAGCAATAGCTGCAGTTCTAAGATAATCACCATAGCTAAAACCGCCAGGTAATACTATTAAATCTGCTTTAAATTCAGTCTCTTTATGCCAGATAATCTCTGATTCAAATCCTAGTAAATCAAAAGCGTATTTAGTATCTCTTTCGCAGTTTGTACCAGGGAAATTAATGATAGCTACTCTCATTTTTAGCCTTTTACTATCTCATAATCTTCTATTACTGTATTTGCTAGTAGCTCTTCGCACATATTTTTAATCTGCTCATCAGTAGTGTTATCACTTAGGTCTAAGATAATCTGTTTGCCAATTCTTACATCATCTACGCCATTGAAACCAAGACTTTCTAAAGCGTGTTTAGTAGCTTTACCGGCTGGGTCTAATACGCCATTTTTTAGATATACATTTACAATTACTTTCATCATTTATCCTTTAAATTTAATTATGATAATATTCTGCGTAAGACTTCTTCGTAAGCGACTTTTACATTGCCTAAATCTTGACGAAATCTATCTTTATCCATTTTTTCGCCAGTATTTGCATCCCAAAATCTACAGCTATCAGGACTAATCTCATCAGCTAATAAGATGTTTCCATCTTTATCAATACCAAATTCAACTTTAAAATCAACAAGTTTTAACCCTTTTGAAGCAAAAAATGGAGCAAGTATAGAGTTAATTTGTCTGCCAAGATGGCGAAGTTTTGTTAAATCTTGTTCGCTTTTTACAGTATTTAATAATATTGCGTGTTCATCATTAATTAGCGGATCGCCTAGTGCATCATCTTTGTAATAAAATTCAACTAAAGTAAATGGCAATACTGTAGCTTCTTTTATGCCTAGTCTTTTGCTTAAGCTACCTGTAGCTATATTTCTTACTACTACTTCTAGTGGAATGATTGAGCATTTTTTGACTAGTTGTTCAGTTTCTGTAATGCTTTCTATTAGTGCAGTTTCTATGCCATTTTCTTGTAGGAGTTTAAAAAGTGCAGTTGAAATTTTATTATTTAACGCACCTTTTCCTGCTTCATTACCTTTTTTTTCAGCGTTAAATGCTGTCAAATCATCTTTAAACTCAGCTATTAGTAATTCGTCATTGCCTTTTACAGACCACATTTTTTTACCTTTACCTTCGTAAAGTAGTTCTGATTTTTCCATCTTTTTCTCCTTATTTTATATTTAATATTTTTATGGAATCTACTGCAGTTTTAAGCTGAATATCATCATAAATTTGCTTTTGTGTTATTGTGTTTTTATCATCTTTATCTTTTTTCTTATTTGTTGGCTTAATCTTATCTAATTCACTCTCTAAGTGCTGTTTTAGATCGGCTTCTTTTATATTAAATTCGTTTTCATTATTTGGTACTTTACCAGGATATACGACAATATCTGGAGTTACGCCTACAGCTTGAATAGTTCTACCACTTGGGAGATAATATCTTGCTACTGTTAGCCTTAGAGCTTCTTTTTTATCAACTGGCATAATGACTTGAACGCTTCCTTTGCCAAAGCTATTCTCGCCAATTACTACAGCTCTTTTTAGATCTTGTAAGGCACCGCTAACTATTTCGCTAGCACTAGCACTTCCGCCATTTATTAAAACTGCTAGCGGAGCGTTGGTTATAAAGTTGCCTTTTTGGGCAGTGTGAATTTCATCTTCATTTTTATCTCTACCTTTTTGAGATACGATTACTCCACTTTGAACAAATAAATTAGTAAGGCCTACAGCTTGATTTAATAAACCACCTGGATTGTTTCTAAGATCTAGGATAATGCCTTTTGCTTTTGGATATTTTTTGATAAATTCTCTAGCTTTTTTAGTTACATGTTGGTCAAAATTTGTAACTCTTAGATATAGAATATTCTCGTCTTCTATCATCTTAGCTTGGACTGATTCTACGGTGATTATATCTCTTATTATATTTAGATCAAATGGCTTTTTTTCACCTTGTCTTACGATAGTTATTTGCACAGGTGTATTTGGTTTGCCACGCATCTTATTTACAGCTTCATCAATTGTGGTATTTATGGTAGATTCGCCATCTATTCTTAAAATTACATCGCCAGATTTCACCCCGGCTTTATAAGCTGGAGTATCATCTATTGGTGCAATTACAGTTAAAGCTCCATCTTTTATTCCTACAGTTATTCCAAGGCCTCCAAATTCACCTTTAGTTTGAATTTGCATATCCTTAAATGCTTTTTCATCTAAATATCCAGAATGAGCATCTAAGTTTGTTAAGAGTCCAGATATAGTTTTATCTACAATTTGGGTAAAATTTATATCATCTACATAGTATTTTTCTACTACGGCTATTGTTTTGGTTAGCTTTGATAGGGCTTCTATTCTACTATCTTGGGAGGTTTGAGCATTTAGAGCAATAGCACTAGCAGCCATCACACTTACAAAACCAGATAGTTGTAAAATTTTACTACTTTTCAACATATAACTCCAAAAAATTAAAATCAATAATTTTACCCAAAAATATATTAATTTAAAGTAAAAATAATCGATTGAATTTGGCTTAATAACAATCATAAATTTACTCAACCTTGACAAATATAGACTAAAGTTATATAATGCCACTCATATAAAGTTTAAGGAGAAAAATATGGCAAATATATTTGATGAGCTTACCTCAATGAGTCAGGATTTAATAGATAGTGCTATATCTTTGGCTATTGGAAATAAAAATCCTCAAGTAGTGCCTTTGCATATGCTTTGGGCGCTTAGTGCTGATAGCAACTCTATTTTAAATCAAATTTTAAATAAGGTAAATGTAAGCAAAGAGGCCTTAGTATTGGATATAAAAAGTAGTGCTAATAATCTACCTCAAAGCTCAAATGTATCAAAAAACAATATCAAAATCTCAAATGAACTAGTAGATAGTTTTGAGCGTGCTAGGGCTTTGATGATTAGTTTTGGGGATAAATTTATAGCAGTTGATAGCTGGATAATTGCAAATTTAGATATTGAGCCAATTAAAGGAATTTTATCTAAATATATCGATCTGCTCGAGATTAAAAAAGAGCTAGAGGCAATGCGTGGTGGAAAGAGTATAGATACTCAAACTGCTGATGAAAATCTAGATTCTTTAAGTAAATTTGGAATTGATTTAACTAAAAAAGCATCTAGTGGAGAGCTAGATCCTGTAATAGGTAGAGATGAAGAGATAACTAGAATGATGCAAATTCTAATTAGAAAGACTAAAAATAATCCTATCTTACTAGGTGAGCCAGGCGTTGGTAAGACCGCAATTGTAGAGGGTTTAGCTCAGTTAATAGTCAAAAAATCAGTCCCTACAACATTAGCAAATAAAAGAGTAATCGCTCTTGATATGAGTGCTTTAATTGCTGGAGCAAAATATAGAGGCGAGTTTGAAGATAGGCTAAAAGCGATAATTGATGAAGTGAAAAAAGCTGGAAATATTATATTATTTATAGATGAAATTCACACCATAGTAGGTGCTGGTGCTAGTGAAGGTTCTATGGATGCAGCTAATATCTTAAAGCCAGCCTTAGCTCGTGGAGAGCTACATACCGTAGGTGCTACTACGCTAAAAGAATATAGAAAGTATTTTGAAAAAGATGCTGCACTTCAAAGAAGATTTCAGCCAGTAAATGTAGCAGAACCAAGCGTAAATGAAGCACTTCAAATTTTGCGTGGAATAAAAGATAGACTAGAGGTGCATCACAATGTAACTATTACTGATAGTGCTTTAGTAGCGGCTACAAAACTAAGCCATAGATATATAAGCGGTAGATTCTTGCCAGATAAAGCAATTGATTTAATAGATGAAGCAGCTGCAGAATTAAAAATGCAAATTGAGAGTGAGCCATTTGAATTAGCTAAAGCCAAAAGAGAGATAGAGACCTTAATAGTAGAAAAAGAGGCTCTAAAGATGGAGGGCGAGGATAAAAATAGCGAGCGTCTAACTCAAATAGAAAAAGAACTAGCAAATTTAAATGAGAAAAAAAGCTCTTTAGAGATGAAATTTAAAAATGAAAAAGATGTATTTGACTCAATTAGTCAAAGTAAAAAATTAATTGATTCTTTATCTATGCAAGCTGATGAGTATCAAAGAAAGGGCGAATTTGAAAAGGTTGCAGAGCTTAGATATAGCCAAATTCCTCAAGCCCAAAAGAGTATCGCAGATCTAGAGCTTAAATGGAATGAGATGAAAAAAGATGGAGTGTTATTACGCAATGAAGTAGATGAAGATATGGTAGCTGGAATTTTGAGTAAATGGACTGGTATACCAGCTGGCAAAATGTTATCAAATGAAAAAGAGAGATATTTAAATATAGAAAACCATTTAAAACAAAGCGTAATTGGTCAAGATGAAGCGCTGCACGCTCTAGCTAGAGCAATTAAGCGAAATAAAGCTGGTCTAAGTAGTCAAAATCGTCCAATTGGCAGCTTTTTATTCCTTGGGCCTACTGGAGTAGGTAAAACTGAGAGTGCTAAGGCATTGGCGAAGTTCTTATTTGATGATGAAAAAGCTATGATAAGATTTGATATGAGTGAATATATGGAAAAACACGCTGTTAGCAGACTTCTTGGTGCTCCTCCTGGGTATGTTGGGTTTGAAGAGGGTGGACAACTTACTGAAGCAGTAAGAAGAAAGCCATATAGTGTAATTTTATTTGATGAAGTAGAAAAGGCTCATAAAGATGTATTTAATATCTTGCTTGGAATATTAGATGATGGTAGAGCAACTGATAGTAAAGGCGTTACTGTTGATTTTAAAAATACAATAATAATCCTAACAAGCAATATTGGCTCATCAGCTATTATGGATTTAAGTGGTAAAGAGCGAGAAGATGCGATAAATTTAGCTTTAAAAGAGTATTTTAAACCTGAGTTTTTAAATAGATTAGATGATACGATAATCTTTAATCCACTAGGTCAAGATGAGTTAGGTGCGATTGTCGGTATAATGTTTAAAGAGCTTGAGGCTACATTGCTTGGGCGTGGAATAAGAGCAAATTTAAGCCAAAATGCTATAAAATTAATCTCGCAAGCTGGATTTGATGTAGTATATGGTGCTAGACCTTTACGCAGAGCATTGTATGGGCTAGTAGAAGATAAAATAGCAGATATGATCTTAAAAGATGAGATAGCAAGTGGAGATAACATAACCATAGATGCTATAAATGATGAGATTGTAATAAATAAGGGCTAATAAGCCCTTAAAAAGCTTAGCTATATAAGATTGTGCCAAGCCTTATCATATTTGATCCACACTCAATAGCTAGTTTAAAATCTCCACTCATCCCCATTGAGCAGATTGTAGCTCCATGGGGTTTTAAAGAGTCAAATATCTCTTTAGTAATCTCAAAGCTTTTTTTGATCTCATCTACATCATCACTATGAGCGCCAATACTCATCACGCCGATTAAATTTAAGTTTTTGCATCTATTTTGAATCTCTTTGTATATATTTATAGCATCTTTTGGATCTACGCCTTGCTTGGATTCTTCATTGGCTGAGTTTATTTGAAGTAGCGTATCTAGTTTATAATTTAATCTTTTATCTACCTCAAGTGCCATCTCTAAGCTTTCGCAACTTTGCCATAAAGTAGGGCGAAGTGATATAAGCTGATTTATTTTATTACTTTGTAAGCGACCTATAAAGTGCCATTTGATATCTAAATTTGATAGAATTTCACTCTTTCTTTTTAACTCTTGGACTCTATTTTCACCAAATTCTCTTAAGCCTTGATTATATAGTGCTATTACCTCATTTTGGGTTACATTTTTGCTTACAGCAATTAGTCTTGCTCTATTATTAATATCTTTTAAAATATTATCTAAACTCATCTATTCTCCTGCTAATCTAGTTATATCATTGATGATAGTAAATGCCATTAAAGTAAATAGCAAAGCCATAGAAGCATAGCTAAGTCCTACAAATATACGCTCATTTACTGGTCTTTTAAATATCATCTCATAAATATTAAATATTATATGTCCGCCATCAAGTACTGGTAGTGGAAGAAGATTTAAAATTCCCAAATTTACAGATATCAGTGCTACAATTACTAAAAGCACAGATAGGCTAATTTGACTAGCTTTAGTAGTAATATCAGCCATTGCTACTATTCCGCCCATCTCTTGGATTGGTACTACGCCAGTAATTAGCTTTTCTAATCCTTTATATATGAGTTTTGAAGCTTCTAAAGTCTCATTATAGGCAAATTTAAGGCTATCAAAACCATTATTATATATAGTTGTAGTCTCTCCGTTTGGAGTTATACCAATAAGTGGAGTCTGCACAGTCTCACCAAAGATATTTTTACTCTGGCCAATTTTTGGTGTTAGAGTTATACTAATCTCTTTTCCATCACGCAATATTAATAGATTAGTAGGTTTTGTCGTTACATATTTTTTGATCTCATTCCACTCTTGTATTTTAACTCCATCTATAGCTAGGATTTTATCATTTTTTTGAATTTGAGCATTTAGTGCAGCCGAATCTGGTAAGGTGGTACCAACAACTGGAGCTAATCTCTCTACGCCTATAAATCCAATTATCATATATAAAATAAATGCTAATAAGATATTAAAAAAAGGCCCAGCAAAAAGAATAATAATTCGCTTAAATGGACTTAGAGTATTGTAGCTATCGCTATCATAATTTTTATGGCGTGGGTCTGTATCATCTTGACCTTTTAGCTGTACATATCCACCAAGTGGAATAGCGCTTATGCAGTAGGTTGTATTGCCAAATTTTTTGCTATAAATTTTTTCTCCAAATCCTATGCTAAAGGTTTTTACAAATACACCAAAATATTTAGCAGCTAAGAAGTGACCAAGCTCATGAAAAAATATTAAAAATGATAAAGCTAGTATAGTTACACCAAAATGCACTCCCCAGTACCAAAAGCTAGCAACTAAAAGCACTAAGACAAATATCAAACTTCTCAAATTTTATCCTTATAAAAAATTGCGCAAGTATAACAAAAAATATACAATAAGCTATAATTCTAAAGGTAATTTTATTAAAATTTGAGTAGAATAATCCTTTTAAATAAATTTTTTAAGGTAGAAAATGTATGTAGCTCCAAGTATTTTATCGGCCGATTTTGGCTCATTAGCTAAGGAAGTAAGAGATGTCTGTGATGCTGGGGCTGACCTGATTCATGTAGATGTAATGGATGGCCATTTTGTGCCGAATTTGACAATTGGCCCTTTAGTTGTTGAGGCTGTAGCTAAGGCATCTACAAAGCCACTTGATATTCATTTAATGGTAGAAAATGTCCCATTTTTTGTTGATCTATTTTTGCCATTAAAGCCTAAATTTATTAGCTTTCATATTGAAGAAGAAAAACACCCATTAAGATTAATTGACCATATTCGTAAAAATGGAGTAAGTCCAGCCATAGTGTTAAATCCACACATTCCAGTAAGCTCTTTGGAGTATATTATAAATGAGGTTGATATGGTTCTTTTAATGAGCGTAAATCCTGGATTTGGCGGGCAAAAATTTATCCAATCGGTACTACCAAAAGCGATACAATTAAGAGAGTTAATAGAAGCACGAAATGCTAAATGTATGATCGAGGTAGATGGCGGAGTAAATGGGCTAAATGTATCTGATTTAGATGCTGCTGGAGTTGATATAGTAGTGGCTGGAAGCTTTGTATTTGGTAGCAATGATTATGCTCAAGCTATCAAAGCATTAAAAATTTAATTAAAAGAGCAAATTTGAAAGATAAATTGGATGATTTTATAAATTTACTAGCAAAAAGCAGCTTAAATTATCACGATTTTTTGCAAAAGGCTAATGATATAGGGGAGCTAACTGATATTATAGAGCCAAAAAATTTAGCTGATTGGAGACTTTTAGGTCTTGAGCTAGAGCGAGCGCAAAATGGCAAAATAATGATGCCAACAAGATTTAGGGATTTTAACGAGCAGGTTTTTTGTATCGTTGATATTGAGACAAGTGGTGGGATAAATAGCGGCCAGATTATTGAAATTGGTGCAGTAAAAATTCAAGGCGGCAAGGAGATTGGTAGATTTGAGACTTTAGTTTGGGCTAATGAGATTCCACAAAATATTAGCGAATTAACAGGAATTTATCAGTTTGATTTAATTGGCGCTCCAAGGCTAGCAAATGCACTTGAGAGTTTTAGACTATTTTTGAGTGATTCAGTCTTTGTAGCGCATAATGTTAAATTTGATTATGAGTTTATTAGCATTAGTCTTGCAAGGCTTGGTTTTGGAATGCTCTTAAATAGAAAAATATGCACTATCGATCTAGCTAGAAGAACTATAGAATCACAAAGGTACGGCTTGGGTGCGTTAAAGCAGATTTTTGGCATTGATAATACCCATCATAGAGCCTTAAATGATGCTATTGCAGCTTGCGAGATATTTAAAGAGTGTATAAAGCGTCTGCCATGGCATGTTCAAAGCGTAGAAGATCTTATACTATTTAGTAAAACAGCAAAAACTCTAAAGGTTCCAAAGATGAGCGAACAAGCAGATTTAAGAGTTTAATATGAGATTAGCTATTTTTATAATTTTGACTTTTGTATTTAGTGGATGTAGTTTAAAAACCATAAATACTCAAAGTGTTCAAAATAGTGATATAAAAAATTCAATCAAAATAGACAATCAAGAATTGTATAAAAATTATCTTAAAAGATATGAATATACACTAAATTTAAGCAAATATGTTGGTAAAAGAGCTATAGATTGCTCAGCTTTAATTGCTACTATAAATAATAAAAATAGCGATATATACTCTCTTAATAATTTAAGCTTTTATTATGGTAAAGATGGTCGTCGCTCTCAGGCTATTTATAATCTATATAAGAGCAAAGATTGGTTAAATTATCATAGTGCTACTCCTGGAGATTTAATATTTTTTAATAACACTACAAAATCTACAAGAGGTAAAAAAACTCACAATATAACTCATATAGGTATAGTAAAAAGTATTAAAGATGATGGAACAATCGTATTTTTGCATAATCTCAAAGGCAAGAATATCTTAAGTGTAATGAATTTAACCTATAAAGATAATCACAAAGTAGATGGTAAAAAAATAAACGCATATATAATAGCAAATTGCAAAAGTGCAAGCTGTTTAGTCTCAAATAGATTTTCTGGATTTGGCAAGATTAATAGGGATATATCAGTAAAATAGATAGGATTATAAGGTGAATTTAAGATTTACTCTAGCGATAATTGCGATAAATTTTATAATATATTTTTTGCAATATTTTGTTTATAACTCATTTGAATTTGGAATTTTATTTGGGCTTAATGAGCTATTTTTTGCTGGGGCTTATTGGCAGATTATTACTTCAATGTTTATCCATGGTTCATTTATGCATATTGTTATGAATATGGTTGTGCTTTATCAATTTGGTTCAATTTTAGAAAGATATCTAGGATGGGTTAAATTTGGAATTTTATATATAGTTGGTGGTTTGATTACTGGATTTTTGAGTATTGGATATTTAGCTTTTGAAAGAATTAATTTAGTTGGGGCTAGTGGAGCTATATCTGTATTGCTTGGATTTTTAGCTTATATAGATAGATATAATCGCAAAGGACTTGTAATTGTTATATTAATAGTGAGTTTTGCACCACTTTTAATGGGGGTTAATGTAGCGTGGTATGCGCATTTAATAGGGTTTGGTATTGGGTATTTAGCTGGATTTTTTAAGGTATTAAGATGAGATTTTTTGATGAAATTTGGGAGTGTTTAAACTGTTATGATTTAGAGCAGAAATTTGCTAAATTCAACCAAATTTGGGATAATTTTTATGATTGCAAGATGGATTATGATAGTCATATTTTACCACTTTCAACCCCTAGTTATGCTAAATTTTGCGATGTAAAATCTCTAAAAGAGTTAAAGCAAAAGCATAGCACTCAAGCATTTTTACACTCTATTGCTCATATTGAATATAGTGCTATTGATATTGCCTTAGATGCGTGTTATAGATTTAGAAATTTACCAATGGAGTACTATTTAGATTGGCTTGAAGTGGCTAAAGATGAGATACGCCACTTTAATATGATATGTCAAAAAATGAAGTCTATTGGAGTTACATATGGTGATTATCCTGTGCATAATGGATTATTTGTTGCACTAGTTATAACTTCAGATTCTTTAGTAAATCGTATGGCTGTACTACCTAGATATATGGAGGCTAATGGTCTTGATGCCAACCTTTTTATGATGCAAAAATTAAATGCAAATGGCGATAAAGATGGCATTTTAGATATTTTAAAAATTATTCATAAAGAAGAGATAGAGCATGTAAGCAAAGGTGATAAGTGGTTTAAATTTGCTTGCAATATAAAAAATATAGACCCAAACTCATGGATAGATATAATAAGAAAATTTTATCCAAAAGCCTTTGAAGCCAAAAGAGCATTAGATATAGAACATAGATTATTAGCTGGATTTACTCAAGATGAGATTGATAAAATACAAAAATTTCAGGAGATAGTATGAAAACTATATATTTTATTCGACATGCAAAAGCCAAGAAAATAGCTGATAGTGATTTTATTAGAGAGCTTAATAGTAAAGGTAAAGAGGCCGCAAAGCTGATGTCAAAAAGATTAAAAAATAGAAATATCACTCCAGATATTATCATATCCTCACCAGCAAACCGCACCGCAAAAACAGCCAAAATATTTGCAAAAAATCTTAAATTTAATAAAGATATTAAATTTGAAAAATCACTTTATGAAGCAAGTATTAAAGAGTATTTAGATATTATTAAGCAGATTGATAGTACCGTAGATACTGTTTTTATCGTAGGTCATAATGATACTTTAACACAAATTTGCGAGCTTTTAAGCGATAGCCATATTGGCAATATTCCAACTGCAGGAGTTTTTGGGATTGAGTTTGATGTGATGGAATTTAAAGAAATAGAGGCTAGAACTGGCAAAGTTTTACTCTTTGACTATCCAAAAAAGCTTGAATAAACTTAAATTTAGATAAAATATAAAATTTATATATAGTTTAATGGTTTAATTTAGTTAAAAATTGATAAAATAAGCAAAATTTTAAATAAAGGAAATAAATGGCAGATATAATCTACACTTACACAGACGAGGCGCCAGCATTGGCTACATTTTCACTTTTACCAGTTATTAAGGAATTTTTAGGTCGTGCTGGAATTAGCATTGATACTATGGATATCTCATTAGCTGGTAGAATTTTAGCAAACTTTCCTGAGAATCTAAAAGATGATCAAAAAGTTCCAAACTACCTAGAAATCTTAGGTGAAATGACTAAAGAAAAAACAGCAAATATCATCAAACTTCCAAATATCTCAGCTTCGCTTCCACAATTAAATGCAGCTATTGCTGAGCTACAATCAAAAGGTTTTGATGTACCAAACTATCCAGAAAATCCAGCTAATGAAAAAGAGGCTGATATAAAAGCAAGATATGCTAAAGTATTAGGAAGTGCGGTAAATCCAGTTTTAAGAGAGGGTAATAGCGATAGAAGATGCGCTGGAGCTGTTAAAGCTTATGCAAAAGAATTCCCGCATAAAAATGGCGCATGGGATAGCACTATTAAAACAAGAGTTGCTTATATGGATAGTGGCGACTTTTATGGTAATGAAAAATCAGTAATAGTAAAAGATTCAAGTGAGTTCAAAATTGAATTTACTGATAAAAATGGCAATACAAAAGTACTAAAAGATAGCATAAAAGCTGCTAGTGGTGATGTAGTTAGTGCTACATTTATGAGTGCTGCAAAACTAGATAAATTCATTGCTAAAACAATACAAGATGCTAAAAATGAGTCACTATTATACTCAGTACATCTAAAAGCTACAATGATGAAAGTGAGCGATCCAGTTATGTTTGGTCACTTTGTGAAGGTATTTTTTGCAGAGATTTTTGAAGAGTTTGGTAGTGAGTTAAATGCAGCTGGAGTAGTAGCAAATAATGGCTTAAAAGATCTATTTGCTAAAATAGAAAACCTACCTATAAAAGATAAAATTATAGCAAAATATAATGAAATTTTAGATAAAAACCCAGACTTAGCAATGGTTGATAGCGATAAAGGTATCACAAATTTACATGTGCCAAGCGATGTAATTATCGATGCTTCTATGCCTGCTATGATTAGAAATAGTGGTAAAATGTGGGATAAAAATGGCAAAACAGCTGATACTTTAGCAGTTATTCCTGATCGTACATATGCTACTATATATGAAGCTACTATAGATGATCTAAAAGCAAATGGCGCACTAAATCCAGCGACTATTGGTAGCGTTTCAAATGTAGGTTTAATGGCTAAAAAAGCTGAAGAGTATGGTAGTCATGATAAGACATTTATAGCTAGTGAAGCTGGTAAATTTACAGTTAGTAGTAACGCTGGTCAAAAAATGGAATTTGAAGTTGAAGCTGGTGATATATTTAGAGCAATGCAAGCAAAAAGCGAAGCTATTAAAGATTGGATTAAACTAGCAATTAATAGAGCAAACGCTACAAAATCAACTGCAATATTCTGGCTTGATAGTGCTAGAGCTCACGATGCTAGTATGATTGAAATAGTAAATTCAGAGCTTAAAAATTATGATTTAAATGGTCTAGATATTAGTATTGCAGCACCAACAGAAGCGATTAAAAAATCAATCTCTATAATTAGAACTGGCAAAGATGCAATTAGTGTAACTGGCAATGTATTAAGAGATTATTTAACAGATTTATTCCCAATATTAGAACTTGGAACAAGTGCAAAAATGCTATCAATTGTTCCTTTATTAAACGGTGGCGGATTATTTGAGACTGGTGCTGGCGGTAGCGCTCCTAAAATTGCTCAACAATTAATAGAAGAAAACCATCTTCGCTGGGATAGCTTAGGTGAGTTTTTAGCGCTTGGTGCGAGTTTAGAGCATTTAGCAAATGTAAGCGGTAAAAAAGAAGCTGCAGTATTAGCTGATACACTAGATAAAGCAATTGTAAGTTATCTTAAAAATGACAACTCGCCACGCAAAAATGTAGGTGAAAATGATAACCGTGGTAGCCACTTCTATTTAGCATTATACTGGGCTGATGAGTTAGCAAAAAGTGAATTATCTGCTAAATTTAGCGGTATAGCAGCAGCTTTAAATGAGAATAAATCTATAATTACAGATGAGTTAAATGGTTCTCAAGGCAATAGTGTAGATGTTGGTGGATATTATATTTTTGATGATGCTAAAGTCTCAGCTGTAATGAGACCAAGTGCAATTTATAATCAATCTCTTAAGAAATAGTTGTGAAAATTGCAATAATAGGTGCTGGAAATGTAGGAGCTAGCATAGCTAGCTTGCTACTTTCTAAACAGATGTGCGATAATATTGCATTAATTGATATCAATTCAAATTTAGCTAAAGCCAAAGCAATTGATCTATCGCAAATGGCTATTGCTCTATCACAAAGTGCTAAAGTAGTAGGTGGAGATGATTATAAACTTTTAGAAAATTTTGATATAGTTATAATCACTGCTGGAGTAGCCAGAAAAGATGGTCAAAGCAGATCTGAACTTGCTAAAATAAATGCTAATATAGTAGTTGATGCATCAAAAAAAATAGCTAAATTTGCTCCCAATTCAACTATAATAGTAGTAACAAATCCACTTGATATAATGGTATATGTGGCTTATAAGTCAAGTGGATTTAATAAAAGCAAGATTATAGGAATGGCTGGCGAGCTAGATAGTGCTAGGCTTAAATTCTCTTTACAAAATTATCTAGGCAAAGATATGAAAGACTCAAAATCTTGCGTAATAGGTATGCATAATGATAGTATGATATGTTTAAGTAGCGAGAATTTAAATAGTAATGAGTTTGAAAATATTAAATCTCAAACTATAAATGGCGGAGCTTTAATAGTAAAATTGATGAATACATCTGCATTTTACGCACCAGCTGCTGGAGTTATAAATATTTGCCAAGCGTTAATATATGGCAATTCAAAGCCACTTAGCTGTTCAGTTTTAGATGATAATTTAGTAGCATTTAGCCGATTAGTAAAACTTGATAAAAATGGCGTAAAAGAGTTATTGGAGTTAAATTTAGAGCAAAAAGATAGAGAAATTTTAGATAAAAGTATAGATGAATTTATAATTAATATAAATAATCTTAATTTAAATGGGTTCTAATTTTAACTTTAGCTAAAGTTATAATTTTAGTTTTTTTATTTATCTATTTTATTAACTTTTTTAAGATAAAGTTGCAAAAAAAGTTTTAGTTGTAATTTTGCATTTAGCAAAATTGATATTTATCTGCTTGATTTACAAGTAGTTTAGTCGCTACAATTGTAGCTTGAAATTTTATTTAAGTTAGACTTAAATTTAATAGGAGATAGTAATGATAGAACAACCGCTTAATACAGCTGTTTGGGTCGATGAGAGTAGGTGTAAAGCTTGCGATATTTGTGTGAGCTATTGCCCTGCTGGTGTTTTGAATATGAAAGAAGATATCCATGCTATTCAAGGAATGATGATTGAAGTTAGTCATCCTGAGGCATGTATTGGCTGTAGGGATTGTGAGCTTCACTGTCCTGATTTTGCTATTTATGTAGCTGAAAAAGGGTTTAAATTTGCAAAACTTAGCCCTGAAGCAAAAGAGAGAGCAGCCGCAATTAAGGCAAATCATTTTAGGAAAGTCAATTAAGGATATTAAATGAGAGAATTAATAACAACAGGAAATGCTTTAGCAGCAAAAGCAGCTATTGAGTGTGGCTGTAATTTTTTTGGTGGTTATCCTATTACACCATCAAGTGAAATAGCGCATGAATTAAGCGTAATGCTACCAAAAAATGGTGGAAATTTTATACAAATGGAAGATGAGATTGCTGGTATTTCAGTAGCTCTTGGTGCTAGTATGAGTGGAGCAAAAGCTATGACTGCAAGCTCTGGACCTGGTATATCACTAAAGGCTGAACAGATCGGTCTTGGATTTATTGCTGAGATTCCACTAGTTATTGCAAATGTAATGCGTGGTGGTCCATCTACTGGTCTGCCAACTCGTGTAGCTCAAGGCGATGTATTACAAGCTAAAAGCCCAAGTCATGGTGATTTTTGTTCTATCGCAGTGGCTCCAGGAAATTTAGATGAAATTTATACTGAAACTGTAAGAGCATTTAATCTAGCAAATAGATTTAGCACACCAGTATTTTTACTACTTGATGAGACTATTGGTCATATGCAAGGTAAAGCAGTTATTCCAAAAGTAAGCGATTTAGTTATTGAACCAAGACGCGAGTTTACAGGTGATCCAGCTGAGTATAATCCATATGAAGCTAAAGAGGATGAACCAGCAACTCTAAATCCATTCTTTAAAGGTTATCGCTATCATATTACTGGTCTTCACCATGGTCCTACAGGTTTCCCAACTGAAGATGGTAAGATTGTAGATTATAATATTAAAAGACTATTTAATAAAATCCATGCTCACTTAGATGAAGTTATCAAATTTGAAGAGTATAAACTAGAAGATGCTGATGTATGTATAATCTGTTATGGCAGTGTAAGCCTAGCAGCTAAAGAAGCAGTTGATAAATTAAGATCTGAAGGAATTAAAGCTGGTATATTTAGACCTATTACATTATGGCCAAGTCCAGAGGCAAAAATTAAAGAAATTTGTGCTAAATTTAAAAATATTCTAGTAACTGAGCTGAATATGGGTCAATATCTAGGCGAGATACAAAGATGCTCTTTAAGAGA
This sequence comes from Campylobacter vicugnae, assembly GCF_002139875.1. NCBI lineage: Bacteria > Pseudomonadati > Campylobacterota > Epsilonproteobacteria > Campylobacterales > Campylobacteraceae > Campylobacter > Campylobacter vicugnae. Next base: position 804,071 of record NZ_CP018793.1, on the reverse strand, counting down.
TGATTTTAAAACACTATTAAAAGCAAACGGCAGACCAATTAGCCCAAGCGAAATTATTAGTAAAGTCAAGGAGTTTTAATTATGGCTTTTAATTATGATAATTATTTAAGAACAAGTAAAATGCCAACACTTTGGTGCTGGGGTTGCGGTGATGGCGTCATCTTAAAAAGTGTTATCCGTGCTATAGATGCAATGGGCTGGAATATGGATGATGTTTGTGTAGTAAGCGGTATTGGATGTAGCGGACGCTTCTCAAGCTATGTAAATTGCAATACAGTACATACAACTCACGGCCGTGCAATTGCATATGCTACAGGTATTAAGCTGGCAAATCCAGAAAAACATGTAATTGTAGTAACTGGTGATGGCGATGGCTTAGCAATCGGCGGTAATCATACAATTCATGGTTGCCGTAGAAATATAGATATTAATCATATTTTAATTAATAATTTTATCTATGGTCTTACAAACTCACAAACAAGTCCTACAACTCCACAAGGTTTTTGGACTGTTACAGCTCAATGGGGTAATATCGATCCAAACTTTGATGCTGCTAAACTAGCAACTGCTGCTGGTGCAACATTTGTTGGTCGTGAGACAGTTATTAACCCAACTAGAATTGAAAAAATGTTAATAGAAGGCTTTAAACATGAAGGTTATAGCTTCTTTGATATATTCTCTAATTGCCATATTAATCTAGGTAGAAAAAACAAAATGGGTGAAGCTACTCAAATGGTTAAATGGATAGATGATAGAACAGTATCTAAGGCTAAATTTGACACTCTTAGCGATGAAGAGAAAAAAGGTAAGTTTCCTACAGGCATACTATTTAAAGATGAAAATCGTATAGAGTATTGCAAAGCATATGCTAAAGTAAAAGAAGCAGCTCAAAATAAGACAAAAGTCAACTTTGAGGAGATAATATGAGTTTAGCAGAGTTAAGATTTGTTGGTGTTGGCGGTCAAGGTGTTATCTTAGCTGGTGAGATTCTTTCAGCAGCTAAAATTGAAGCTGGTGGATATGGCGTAAAAGCATCTACATACACATCTCAAGTACGTGGTGGTCCAACTAAGGTTGATATCATTTTAAGCGATGAAGAGATTAAGTATCCATATGCAAATGAAGGTGAAATTTGCTTTATGCTTGCAACTGCTCAAAATAGCTATGATACCTTTAAAGATGGCGTAAAAGATGGTGGTATTATAGTTGTTGAACCAAATTTGGTTAAACCTAGCGAAGCAGATAAAAAACGCTGGAAAATCTATGAAATTCCAATTATATCAATTGCAAAAGATGAAGTTGGTAATGTAATTACTCAAAGCGTTGTAGCTCTTGGTGTAGCTGTAAAATTTACAGGCGTAATGGATGAAGAGATAGTAAGAGCTAAGATGCTAAGCTCAGTTCCAGATAAGGTAAAAGAGGCAAACAATAAAGCTTATGATCTAGGACTTGCATACGCTTCTAAATGTATGCAATAACTTAATTAAACCAAAGCCAATATTTGTGGCTTTGGTATCTTATTATAACAAAATAATTAAGCAAATTTTAGACTTTACTTTGATATAATTTCTGCTTTAAATTTAAATATTAAAGGAAAAAAATGGCAAAAGTTGGCGTAGTATATGGTACAAATGCTGGCGATACAAAAGTAGTTGCAGAGTATATAGCAAAGAATTTTGATAGCGAGATAATTGATGCAAAAGAACTTACACTTGATTTTTTAAATAGCTATGATAAATTAATTTTTGCAGCTTCTACTCATGGTCATGGTGATTTACAAAAAGATTTTAAAGCTAAATTGGATATTATAGCTGAGGCTGAGTTTGGCGGTAAAACTCTAGCTTTAGTAGGTGTAGGCGGGCAGGTTAAACATCCTACGACATTTCTTGATGGTTTAGTGGAGTTTTTACCACATATTCGTGGTGTTAAACTTGTTGGTGCTACTGATATTGATGGATATGCGTTTAAAAATTCACTATCATTTATAAATGGCAAATTTATTGGTCTTGCAATTGATTATAAAAATGACAAAGATTGGCAAGCTAGAGCCGATAAATGGGTTGAATCTATTAAATCTGAATTCTAAATCTTATAAAGCTCAAAGTTAGCAATGGAAGCTTTTTTATTTGCAGAATATGTCGGTATAGCCTCAGCATCTTTGAGCGGATTTTTGTTTGGAATACGCAGAGGCTGTGACTGGCTAGGCGTATTTTTAGCAGCATTTTTAACTGCACTTGGCGGAGGATTGATTCGCGATATGATCGTGGGTCGCCCTGCATATTCTTTTACACATTATATTCCTGTTTGTATTGTATTGGCTGTTATGATTTTGGCGTTTTTACTTAAATTTCACCAAAAAGAAAGAAGTAATCTAGATAAAAAATTTATATTTATTATGACTGATGCAGTAGATGTAGTAAGCTTTTCTATTGTTGGGGCTATTGTATCTTTAGAGTTTGGGCTTAATATTTTTGGCGTGATTATGGTGGCGTTTTTTAATGGTGTTGGTGGCGGAATTATGCGTGATGTATTGCTAAATGAAGTTCCTTGGTTTTTAAAGACTGGATTATATGGAACGATTAGTATGGGCGTTGGAGCTATATACTATTTGATGCATTTAGCAGGGCTTACTAGTATTTATTGGATATTTGTTTTATTTATATTTGGTGTTACATGGCGGCTGGTAGCATATTATAGAAATTGGAATTTGCCGCAAATTCACTATAAGGATTGATTTATGCTGATGAATAATTATTTAAGAGCAGATGTAGGATTTGTGCGTGGTTATGGTGCTACTTTATGGGATGAATATGGTAAGGATTATATAGATTTTGCTAGCGGGATTGGAGTTTGTGCTTTAGGTCATAGCCATAAAGGTGTAGCAAAAATCATATCAAAACAGTCTAAAACCTTACTTCATACATCAAATTTATATAACATTACCCCGCAATCTAAATTAGCTGATAAAATTTCAAATCTACTTGGTGGAGAATATGAGCTATTTTTTGCTAATAGTGGGGCCGAAGCAAATGAATGCGCAATCAAACTAGCTAGAAAATTTGGTTATAAACAAGGTAAAAAGAGTGAAATCATCAGTCTTGCAAATTCATTTCATGGCAGAACTATTGCGACTTTAGCAATGACTGGACAAGATAAATTTCATCCAGATGATTTTGCTCCTTATCCTAATGGATTTAAATTCTATAATAGCATTGATGAAATTATTGAAAATTTAAATGAAAATACAGCTGCAGTTATAATTGAGTTAGTTCAAGGAGAAGGCGGTATAAATCCACTTGATAAAGCTAAAGTTCAAGAATTAGCTAAGATTTTAAATCAAAAAAATATTTTGCTTATTACAGATGAAGTGCAGTGCGGAGTATATCGTACAGGTGAGTTTATTACTGCTAAGCTTTATGAAATTGAACCAGATATTATCACATTTGCTAAGGGACTTGGTAATGGTGTGCCAATTGGGGCTTGTGCATCTAAAAAACCTATCTTTGCGCCTGGAGACCATGGTAGCACTTTTGGCGGTGGATTTTTAGTAACAAGTGTAGCTGAATATGTGCTTAATGAGCTTGAAAATTTAAAAAATAGTGGAAAATTAGATAAAAAAATATCTAAATTTGAAAAAAAATTAGATAAATTGGTAAAAGAAAATAGCGATATTTTTGAAAAAAGAGTCGGTCTTGGCTTAATGCAAGGTATAGTTGTTAAAGATTCAAATTTATTAAATACCATAATATTAAAAGCTTTAGAGTGTGGAGTTTTGGTATTAAGATCGGGTAGTAATACATTAAGATTTTTACCACCATTAAATTTGGATAAAAAAGAGATGAAAGAGGGATTTTCTAGATTAAAATTAGCAATTAGCAAGGCAAAAAAATGAGGCTTATAACCTATAAAAAAGATGGAATAGTAAAGCTTGGAGTATTAAGTGCAAATAATGGAGTTATAGATATTAGTACTGCTGGAATAGATAAAAAAGATATGAATGATTTAATCATTACACTAACTCAGACTGAGCGTCAAATTTTAGAAAATTTAAGCTCAAAAAGTGGCGGTGAGCCATATGAAAGTATAGAAAAGCTACCACCAATCCTATCTCCACTTCAAGATATAATCTGCTTAGGGATTAACTATATGGAACACGCCAAAGAGTCATATAGATTTAAAAAGATTGAATTTGATGGTAAAAGAGAATTTCCGGTATATTTTGGAAAAAGAGCAAACTATATCTTAGGTGATGGTGCTAAATTTCCAAGTCATAGCAATATTACGCAAACTTTAGATTATGAAGTAGAACTAGCATTAATTATAGGAAAAGATGCCTATAATGTCTCTATAAAAGATGCTTTAGAATATGTATTTGGCTATACAATTTTAAATGATATTAGTTCTCGTGATATTCAAAATCGTTATAAGCAGTGGTATTATGGCAAAAGCCTAGATGGCTCGACACTTATGGGGCCATGGATTGAGACTAATCTTGATATATCAAATTTAAAAATTTGCTCAAGAATTAATGGAGAATTGCGACAAAATGCAAATACTGCTGATATGATATTTGATGCTGCTTATGTTATAAGCGATTTAAGTGCTGGAATGACTCTAAAGGCTGGAACTATCATATCTCTTGGTACTCCAAGCGGTGTAGGGATGGGCTTTACTCCGCCAAAATATCTTAAAAAAGATGATATAGTAGAGTGCGAAATAGAAGGGATTGGTATATTAAAAAATATTGTCGGTGAATAATTTAAGCAAAATTAAACTATAATATAACAAAAAGGAAGTAAAATGGCAGATGAAGATATAAAATTAGAGAGTAAAAAGAGTCCAGTTGTACTGATAGCTATTATTGGTGTGGTTGTATTTTTGTTGATTATCGGCGTTATTGTAGTAATGCTATTGATGAGTGGTGGAGATGATAAGCAAGTAGCGCAAGCTGCTAATACACCATCAGCTCAAGTAGCTCCAAAACAGCGTTCAAATGATTTTTTTAACATTGGTCCAGTATATCCAATGGAGCAATATGTTGTAAATTTACTTAGCGAGAGTGGTACTAGATATCTAAAAACTACAATGAATCTAGAACTAAGCGAAGAGACTTTAAGTCCAGAAATAGATAAAAAACAAGCCCTAATAAGAGATATAATTATTAGAAGTTTATCTGCTAAAACGTACGAAGATGTAAGCACAGCTAAAGGAAAAGAGCGTTTAAAAGATGAATTAGTAACTAGGATTAATGAAGTATTAAGAGATGGATATATTAAAAATGTCTTTTTTACTGATTTTATAGTGCAATGATAGGCATTGATATTGTAAGTATTGATAGGATCGCTACTGCCAAGGCTAGGCACGGCGATCTTTTTTTGCGTAAATTTTTAAATGATAGTGAGATTGAACTTGCCAAAAATAATGCTACTTTGGCTGGTTTTTGGGCTGCTAAAGAGGCTATTAGTAAAGCGCTTGGTTGTGGTATCGGAGCTGAATTTGGATTTGGTGATGCTACAATTTATAAAGATAGTAAAGGAGCGCCAAAGATTCAATTTAAATTAGATACGCTTCTTAAATTTAATATTAAAAATTCTTCACTTAGCATAACTCATGATGGTGGATTTGCTATAGCTGCAGTTATTATTGAACAAAATTAAGCCAATTTAGCAAAGATAGAATTCGTAATATTAAATGTTAGTATTAAATTTTCAAATTCTTATTTTGAAAAATAAAATTTAAATTTGTAAATAGATAAAATTTTATAAAAAGCTATTTTAAATATAATTGATATCAAAATAGATTAGTGATTTATTTTAACATTATTTGAGAATATTTTTAGCAAAATTTTTATATTTTATTTTTACGCTCTTTTTATGGATTTTACAATTTTAAATCTGATTAATATGATGTTATCAGCCAATACCAGCTACTTTGAAGGCGTAAGCGATCATATCATAAGCCAGATGCAAAATATCTCAAGAATCAATGAAGGTGCTAAAAATGGAGTTAAACATTATAAAGTAGTAGCTAGGATAGATGGTCGCACTAGTGAGTGTTGCAGATCTATGAATGGGCGCATAATACCAGCTTCGCATCTAGAAGCTCAAAGCGGGGCTATCCAAAATGCCAAAAATATCGCCCAGAAAAAATCAGCTGCTATTTGGCGAAATGGTGCATTTTATGGTAAGATTTTGCCTAAGGATTTTGGACTTCCACCATATCATTTTCGCTGTCGCACGGAAGTGGTGCCTGTGTGGATTGACGAAGAAGAAGTGGGTGGAGTAGTGATGAGAAATACAAGTCCATTAAACAAAGATGAAGTAATAAAGCATATAGATAAGATTGGAGTTGAGAGAGTGCTTAGCAAGGATAACTATTATGGCAAAAATAACCACTCCTTACAACTAAACAAAAGAACTAGTAAAATTGATATAGTTAGAGCGTTAAACTCGATAAACACAGTGGCTAAAAATGCAAATAACAATTATATAAATGCCTTTAGTGATAATGGCTATTTTATAGTTTTTAACGGCGATGAGATAGTGACTTGCTTTAAGCCTAATGAGAGCAAGAAAAAATCTTTTGATTACTTTAAAAATGCTTCAAAATATGACAAAAAAGAGGTGATAAAATGGAAAATCGCAAATTTACTATAGGATATGGTGGAATAGAGTGGGATATATGTGAAAAAAACTGGGAGTATCATGATAAAAAGAGCGACAATAACCTAAATAATCTTAATAGAATAGATGATGACGGTAAAATAAGTTATATTTTTGGCATACTACCTGTTTTTGATGAAGACCTAAGCTATAAAAAGCTTAATGAAATTTGCGACTTTGAAGTATTAGGGAGCGGGCATAAATTCACTGGCACTTTCATAGATGCATTAGAGTATATAAAAGCGAATTTTAAAGGATAAAAAATGAGGCGTAAATTTATAAACTTATTTAGAAATTTATGATATCATAGCATATCAGTCTTATGAGCAAAGCCCATAAGACTATGCGTTACTAAAGTCCCCGCAAGCGGGGTACCCCTAGAAAACATAAGGAGAGCAAAGCTATGGGAGATAGAATTATCGCATTTTTTAATGGATTTGCAAAGGCCTATGATATGTTTGGTAGCGGCGATATAGACAATAAAAAGCATATAAAAATCGAAAGCGGGTTTGAAAATGTTGGTAAAGCCATGATGCAGGTTATTAAAGATGCAGATGCAAAATACGAATTAAGGGGTTAAAATGCTAAACTTAGATGTATTTAAACAAGCAAAATCATTGCAAAAGACTACAAATTCGCAGGTCGTAAAAGTAGTGTATAAAAATTATAAAGGGCTAAGCTTAGAAGTCGAACCAATTGAATTAGCCGTTATTAAAAGCTCACTAGGTCTTATGGCACAGCAACAAAATAGCTTTTTAGCAAATACAAGGGGCAAATATGGCTGCTAATGATGAGGTCATAACTCCGCAAATAGATGATGATATAAGTCATGAAGCACTAGAAAGAGTTGGCGAGGTTATATCAAAGATAGAAAAAAGCAAACAACAAACGGCTCTAGCACAGATAAAAGCCACAAGTGAGGATAATGAACGGCAGTTTGAGTTTGCTAAACTTCAAAGCGAAATTTCAAAAGATAAATGGAACAAGTCCTTTTTAGTAGGCGTTTCTGCAGCTATTGCTCTTGGTGGCACAGGACTTTATCTGCTTATTAATGGCGATACTACATTGGGGCTTGGACTTCTAAGCAACACTTTTACAGGTGTTTTTGCTTATCTTGCAGGCGTTGGTGCTAACAAATAGCCCCCATTTTTTGACTTCACACGGCATAAAGCCCGTCTTTGCGGACTAAATTTAGGTTTTTAACTGCTTTTTAATATCATTTATAAGCCTATTTTTCACTTCATTAGCTAGGGCAGATTTAGCCCTAGTAAAACCACTGCTATTTATATACCTATTTGCTGCATTTTCTAGATATGGATTTGCTTTAGTTCCTGGGTGATTTACTTTTTTACCAAAAATTTTGCCTTTAGCAGCTAGTACTTTTTTGTTTTTAGCCTTAATCATATGTGGCTTGGTGCCAAAATGGACGAATTTAGCATATGGTGCTAATTTGGTATTGCCTATAACTGCTTTTTTATGGCTGTAGCTAATTACCTTTATATCTTTTTTTAGATTGCCTGTCTTATATGGGGCTATCTCTTTTGCGTTATTTACTACTTCACTAGCTACTCTAAATATAAATCTTTTATATATGCCGTTCATATTTTTTACTCCTTAGGTCAGCAGAGCCGACCTTTGTGGCAGGGAGTTACACTCCCTTGACCCACCTAAAGCCCCACTTGCGTGGGGTACCCCATTTATGGGGACTTTAGTATTGGTTCTTAGTGGTAGCTTGCTACCACGCTAAAGAACATAAAAATAGATAAAAATAAAAAAAGGACAAAGATGAAAAAAACATAATTGAAGAGAACAATGAAAAATATACAGTAGTTACGCTAAGTGATAAAAAAGAGATAAAAATCAGACACCCAAAGGGTCGTGATGTAAGATTTTTGATGAGTGGTGGCGGGCAAAATGATAGCGATCTATTATTTAGGCTTACAAGCAATCTTACTTGCTTAAGTGAAGAGGAGCTTGAAAATTTGGACGCAAAAGATTGCACAATGCTTTTAAAAGAAGTGAGTAATTTTTTAGCATAGCCCACAGCTCTAGGGGCGTGGCTTTAATAGGTCATGCTCTACACTTTTCATATAGTGAAATTATGAGTATGGATGTGGGCGAGTATAATGAGTATTTAAAGGAAGCTATGGAAATTATCAAATCTTTAAATGCGTGTGATAAATGATAAAAAGCGATAAAACGTATTATTTGTGTGAGCAGGCAATAAATCAACAATGTATAAAAAAAGATAGATAAGCGTAGCATAAATAATAGATGAAGCAATTATGTACTCATCATTGTTTGTAAATAGCAAAACAATAAACGAAATGATGCAAAGTGCAATAAAAATTATAAATCTTTTCATAGGTAAATTATACTATAAAAGGAGATTTTTTGCAAAATGAAGTTTTAGGCATTTCAATAGGACTTGCTATAAAAGGTATAGGCGAAATATCAAAGGTTAATAGCCCTTTTGCAAATTTAAAAGCAAAGTTAGAGTTTTAAAAGGCGCTTGGCAATTTTTTGCAAGAGGCTGGGGTTATAGCTTAACGCACATAGCCCTTATTGGGCATACGATGGGCTTTGGGTATAATGAAATTTTGGATATGGAAGTAGAAGATTTTGCAGAGTTTGTGCAAATTGCTAAAGAGATGGTGTAGCGAAGTTAAAATAGGGGTACCCCACGAAGTGGGGCTTTAGGTGGGTCAAGGGAGTGTAACTCCCTGTCGCAAACGGCGACTTGTTGCCGTGCGAAGTTAAAATATATTAAAATCTATTTAAATGCTTAATCTCATAAGCAAACCAAAATTTTAAGATAGTCTTTATAATTAAGGTTATTGCCCCACCGATAATAACGCTAGCTGGAGAAGTAAGGCCAGCAAATAAAAAAGAGGATATAAGGCATACAAAAAACTGCTGGAGCGATGTCCCATTTAAAAGGTGTGCATCATTTGTCCACATAAGGATAAACCAAAAAACTGCAGTATAAATAATTGTTTCTAAAATGCTAGTTTGTGAAAGAGCGTATTTAATAAGCATATTCATCCTTGTTTTTAATAATTATAAATAAAAGGAGTTTAAAAATGGCTGAGACAACCATAGGGCTTAGTATCGCCCTTGGGGTATCTGGAGTTAATGCGATAACAAAGCTAGATAGGAGCTTTGCTAAGATTTCTGATAGTATAAGAACTACTACAGCAAATATGGATAAGCTAAATAAAAAGATTAGCAGTTTTAAAGATGCTCACCAATTAATTAAATTTTAAAAGTTACGGTATAAAATCCCTTTGAACGAAGGTTCAAAGGGTTGTAAATTAGCAAGAATATACAGTTTTAAACTCAAACGGAGTAGGGCGTTGCTCATATGGCCATACTTGAGTCTCAAATTTATAGTGTTGATAAGTCTCTATAAAGTGATCTGTCATTATAGCACTTAAGTATTTATTATCACGAATTACAGCTTCTAGACTTCCTCTTAGTGTATGAGGTAACTGCTCAATACCACGCTCTCTAATCTCATCTAATGTTAATTCAAATAGATCTTCATCCATTGGTCCTACTGGCTCAATTTTATTTTTAATACCATCAAGTCCTGCCATTAACATAGCTGCAAATGCTAGATATGGACATGCAGAACTATCTGGGAATCTAAATTCAGCTCTTACACTTTTTTCTCCTGATCCATATGGGATTCTACAACTTGCGCTTCTATTTTGGCAAGAGTATGTAAGAATACTTGGTGCTTCAAAACCAGGAATTAATCTTTTATAGCTGTTTGTACTTGGATTAGTAAATGCAGCTACGCTTCTAGCGTGTCTTAATACGCCACCGATATACCATCTAGCCATATCGCTTAGATTTGCATATGTTCCTGCTTTAAAAAATAGATTTTTACCATCTTTCCAAATACTTTGATGGACATGCATACCGCTACCATTATCACCATATAGAGGTTTTGGCATAAATGTAGCTGTTTTGCCATTTAGATGAGCTACCATTTTTACTACATATTTATAGATTTGCACATTATCAGCAGCCTCTACTAATGTACCAAATTTAACTCCAATTTCGCCTTGACCTTGAGCTACTTCGTGATGCACTACAAATGTCTCAAGACCAACTTGCTCAAGTACATTTACCATCTCAGCTCTTAAATCCACCATTGAATCAATTGGTTGAACTGGATAGTAGCCGCCTTTTGCTCTTGGGCGGTGGCCGCTATTGTAGCCATCTTGATAATCCTTAGCATCATTCCATTCGCCCTCTTCAGTATCTACTTCATACATAGCGCAGTTTTGCTTATCAATAATTCTTACATTATCAAATACAAAAAACTCATTTTCTGGGCCAAAATATGCAGTATCACCAATTCCGCTATCTTTTAGATGTTGCATAGCTTTTTTAGCTATTGAGCGTGGACATTTTTCATATAGATCATTTTTATAGATATCATATACATCGCAGATTACTATTATTGTAGTATCTGCTGTAAATGGGTCTAAAAATGCAGTCTCTACATCAGGTATAAGCATCATATCTGATTTATGTATAGGTTGCCAAGCATCGATAGAGCTACCATCAAAAGGAATTCCATTAAAAGAATCCTCATTGATTGCCTTTATATTATAAGATACGTGATGCCATGTACCTTTTAAATCAGTAAAGCGAAAATCAACAAATTTCACTTCATTTTCATCACAATATTTAAAAAATTCACTAACATTATTTACAAATCTACCCATAGGCAAACTCCTTAAAAAATTAAAATTTCAAAATTATAGCATAAAATACAAATTTTAAGTTTAAATTTATATTTAAATTACCACCATTTTAAATTTTTACCATTATTTTCTCTTGGTTTTTGTATATTGCAACTTCATTATAACCAAAGTCTTTAGCTTTTTTAATAATTTTATCCATATTTTGTCCAACTTGTTCTATAGAGTGCGCGTCGCTTGAAAGAGTAATATCAATACCCATTTGACTCATCATCTCCAAAATATCATCTCCAGGATAAATCTCACATACTGGTTTGCGAAGACCAGCACTATTTAGCTCTACTGTCATACCGCTTTTTTTAATCTCATTTAAAGCATCTTTAGCGATGATTCTTATATCTGTTTTTGGTTTATAGTTAAATACCTTAATAAGATCAATATGACCAACAATATCAAATTTGCCAAATTTTGCCATCTCTTTAATGGCGTTAAAATAATCAATATAAATTTGATCAATATCTCTATTTTTATACTCTCCAATAAACTCAGGATTATCAAATCCCCAGCCGTTTAAAAAATGCACCGACCCGATTAGATAATCAACATTAGCATTTAGCACTCTATCGTCTATAAATCCGGGTAAATAATCAACCTCGTAACCAAATAATATCTCCATTTTGTCTTTAAATTCAGCTTTTAAAATATCAATTGCCTCTTTATAATCATCCATATCTTTAAAGCTCATTCTATATTTTTGATCAAAATTCATTGGAGCATGATCACTAAATCCATAAAATTTGCACCCTTGATTAAAGGCAGCCTTGGCATAATCTATTGGAGTACCTGTTGCGTGATTGCATAGTGGAGTATGGTTGTGTAGATCTACGATCATAAAATAATCCTTAAAACATCTGAAAATTTTAGATAATTATATAAAATAAAAGATTAAAACTAAATTTTAGGATAATAAAAAAAGAAGTGGTGCGCCCTAGAGAATTCGAATCTCTGACCTTTTGAACCGCAATCAAATGCTCTATCCAGCTGAGCTAAGAGCGCACTTAAGTAAATAAGAGCTGGAATTATACATAATAATTCCTTAAAGTTAGCAAAATTTACAAACATTTTTTGAAATTTTTAATGATTATTGTAATGTAAAGCAAAATTTATCTAAATTTAGATACAATCACGCAATTACGTTCTTAAGGAGCTCTTATGACACAAGAAGAATTAGATGCTTTAATGGCTGAAGATCTAAGTGATCTAGGTAATAGCATAGATAGTATAGATAGTATTGGCTTAGAAGAGCCAAATCAAAAAGAGGATGCTGATGCAGTTATTCAAGATGGAGGCCATATAGTTACACATGATAATTATAGAGTTAGCTCAACTAGTGCATGGCCACCACCACCACCAACAGATGACCATAAAGTAGTTCATCAACTTGATGATGTTACTAAAGATTCTGAAGAAAAAGCCACTGAGATGTTTGATAAGCTAGAGACTATCAATGGATTTTGTCTAGATGCAGAAAACACATCAAATGATGCTAAAACTTGTATTGCAAGAAATATAGAGGTTTTTGAAATTTTGCATGAAAAATTTCCAAATGTTCAAACATTTGGCGAACTTTTAGAGCTTAATAAAAATCTAGACAATAAAATAGATAATATTATAAACAGTGTTCAAATGGGTCAAGATGAAGTAATGATGACAATGGATATGATGCAGTATCAAGATATACATCGTCAAAAAATCGAAAGAGTTATAAATGTAATGCGCGCCTTAAGCAAATATATGAATAGCTTATTTGAAGGTAAGATTGATGATGATAAACGCGTAGGCTCTGCTATGCATATTGAAGGAGATACAACAACTGAAGATGTTGTAAGCAATGCTGATATTGAAGCTTTAATTAATTCATTGGGTAAAAAGTGAAAAAGCCAGAACTTTTAAGCCCGGCTGGGAATTTAACTAAGCTTAAAATCGCTTTAGCATATGGAGCTGATGCAGTATATGCAAGCGTAGGTAATTTTTCTTTAAGACAAAGAAGTGCGAAGGAATTTGACCTTGAAAGTTTTGAAGAGGGAGTAAGATTAGCACACAAAAGTGGAGCTAAGTTTTACGCTACAATAAATGGCTTTCCATATAATGCACAGCTTGATAATCTTAAAAAACATATCAAAACAGTTAGCGAATTTGGAGTTGATGCTTTTATAATTGCAACTCCTGGAGTTATGAAGTTAGCCAAAGAAATTGCACCGCATATTGAGGTGCATCTTTCTACTCAAGCAAATGTTATGAACTATTTAGATGCTCAAATTTATCATGATATGGGTGCTAGTAGGATAGTAGCAGCTCGTGAAATGAGCTTAAAAGATGCTGTATTGATTAAAGAGATGATTCCAAGCCTAGAATTAGAGATATTTTGTCATGGCTCGATGTGTTTTGCATATTCAGGTAGATGCCTAGTCTCAGCAGTACAAAGTGGTAGATTAAGCAATCGTGGTAGTTGTGCAAATGATTGTAGGTTTAACTATGAATTATATGCTAAAAGTCCTGAAAATGGCGCTTTGTTTCGCCTTGAAGAAAATGAACACGGCACTCATATAATGAATTCTAAAGATTTAAATTTAAGTAAGCATATATTAAAAATCCTTCAAACTCAAGCCGTAGATAGCTTAAAAATAGAAGGTAGAACAAAAAGCGAATACTACGCAGCATGTGCTACAAAAGCTTATAGAATGGCAATTGATGATGCTATAGCTGGTAAATTTCGACCTGAAATTTATGAAGCAGAGCTAAATACGCTAAAAAATAGAGGTTTTAGCGATGGGTATTTAATTCATAAACCATATGAAAGAGATGATACTCAAAATCATAAAACTAGCATAGAAGAAGGCACTCACCAAGTCCATGCTATTAGTATCGATGGTCAAAGTTTTAAGACTAAATTTAAAATAGATACTAAACATGAATATGAGATTTTTGCTCCGGTTAATGCAGTTATTAATAGTGTTGAAAATGAACTTGGCACTATTTATAAAAGAGATGATAAATATTATGTTAAATTTAAAAAGCTACTAAGCACAAAAGGCAAGGAATTTGATGAAATTCATAGTGGAAATGAAAATGAGATTAAACTCCCTGCTAATTTACCAGAGTTTAGCTTTTTGCGTAAAGAGATTGTAGAAGGAGAGTAAATGAAATTTGTTAGTATTATAATGGGTAGCAAGAGTGATTATGAGATTGTTAGCGAAACTGCTAAAATATTAGAAGAATTTGATGTTAAATATGAGATGATTATTAGCTCAGCTCATAGAAGCCCAACTAGAACTCGCCAATATGTAGAAGATGCCGATGCTAGAGGCGCAGTAGTCTTTATCTGTGCAGCTGGTATGGCAGCCCACTTAGCAGGAGCAGTTGCAGCTTATAGCCTAAAACCAGTAATTGGCGTGCCAATGGGTGGTTCAGCAGTAAATGGCGTAGATGCGCTATATTCAACTGTTCAAATGCCAGCTGGTATGCCAGTAGCTACACTTGCAATTGGTAAAGCAGGAGCTAAAAATGCTGCATATCTAGCAATGCAAATTCTAGCTCTAAGTGATGAAAATTTGGCTTTAAAACTAAAAGAAGATAGAGAAAAACAGGCTAAATCTTTAGAAGCAGATTCTAAGAAAATAGAGGTACTCCTAGGTGGTGCTAAATGAAAACATATCTAGCCATTGATGAGTTTTGTCAGCTTGTGCATTTAAAGCGTGAGGTTGTAGATGGTATGATTCAAAGAGGTGCACTAAATACAAAAGTAGATAATGGCGTGATGTATATAGAGGCAAATGAAGGAACTATGAGTGTTGTACCTGCTAGTAATGGCGATATGGTAGTAAGTAATGAGCATTATACTTTACCTGGTGAGAGCTTTGTAGAAAAGACTATTGGAACTATCTTAAATTTACATGAGAAAGTTTTAGACGCTAAAGATGAAACTCTTGAAGCACTTAGAAATGAGAATAAATTTCTTAAAGAGGCACTTTATTCTATGCAAGAGCTATATGATGAAGATAGAAAGACGGTTGAAACGCTTACAAATCAGCTTAAATTAGCTCAAGAAGAGGTTGAGTTTCTAAAAAGAAAATATAAGCTAATGTGGAATAAAGCCATAGAGAATTTTAACGACAATAAAGGAAAATCATGACATTTAGTCAGATAATTTTAACTCTACAACAATATTGGAACGAACAAGGCTGTATTATCGTCCAGCCATATGATATGCCAGCTGGTGCTGGTACATATCATCAAGCTACTTTTTTACGCTCTTTAGGGGATAAGCCGTGGAATGTAGCATATGTAGCTCCATCTCGCCGTCCAACAGATGGTAGATATGGAGAAAATCCAAATAGACTTGGTAGTTACTATCAGT
Source organism: Campylobacter vicugnae (assembly GCF_002139875.1). Lineage (NCBI taxonomy): Bacteria > Pseudomonadati > Campylobacterota > Epsilonproteobacteria > Campylobacterales > Campylobacteraceae > Campylobacter > Campylobacter vicugnae. The sequence continues at coordinate 788,274 of NZ_CP018793.1, read as the reverse complement.
TTCAAGTAATAATGAAACCAAGCCCAAAAAATATCCAAGAGCTATATTTAAAAAGTCTTGAAAGATTAGGTCTTGATCTTAAAAAGCATGATATTAGGTTTGTAGAAGATAATTGGGAAAGCCCGACACTTGGTGCGTGGGGTCTAGGCTGGGAAGTTTGGCTAGATGGTATGGAAGTAACACAATTTACATATTTTCAGCAAGTAGGCGGAATTCCGTGTGAATTAATAAGCGCTGAAGTAACATATGGAATTGAACGCTTGGCTATGTATCTACAAGATAAAGATAGTGTTTATGATATTGTTTGGGATGATTATAATGGAAATATAGTTACCTACGGCGATGTGCATAAGCAAGGTGAATTTGAGTTTAGTAAATATAATTTTGAAATAGCTGATACTGCTAAACTTTTTGCGTGGTTTGAGTCTTACTCTAATGAGTGTAAGGCGATTTTAGAGCATGGATTAGCACTTCCAGCATATGATTATTGTATGCTTGCAGCGCATACATTTAATGTGCTTGATGCGCGTGGAGCAATTAGCGTTACGCAAAGGCAGGATTATATCCTTAAGATTAGAGAGCTGGCAAAAGGCTGCGCATTAGCTTATAAAGAGAGTTTAAAATAGGTGAAAATATCTGAAATTTATGCTATTCTTGATAGTATAGCACCATTTGAACTACAAGAGAGTTGGGATAATTCTGGACTTATAATAGGCAGTATGGGCGATGAGTTTGATAGTGTTACTTTAAGTTTGGATTTAGATAGTTTATTAGTAGCTAGGGCTAAACCTAGAACACTTTTTATAACTCATCATCCTTTAATTTTTAAAGGGTTAAAAAGCCTTGATAGCAGCAAGTATCCAGCAAATTTAATAAAAGAGATGATTAAAAAAGATATTAGCCTAATCTCTATGCATACTAATTATGATAAGATGGTTTTAAATAAATTTGTCTTAAGTGAGATTTTAGGTTATAAAAATTATGAACAAGATGGTGAATTTATACTTAAATTTGAGGTAAATAAGAGCTTTGAAGAGTTTGTAGCTGATATAAAATCTAAATTAAATTTAGTTACTATAAGAGTAGTTAAAGGGTGTGATTTTATCAAAACAGCAGCACTTTGCACTGGAAGTGGAAGCGAGTTAATTAGCAATTTAAAGGCTGATTGCTTTTTAAGTGGAGATTTTAAGTATCATACAGCACTTCAATCTTATGAAAATTCACTTAGCTTGATTGATATTAATCATTTTGAAAGTGAGCGGTATTTTGGGGAGTCTTTGGCATTAAACTTGCAAAAGTTTAAAGTTTTTGCTACAATCACGAACTCAATAAATCCATTTGAATATAGATAACCAAAGGAAATCAATGAATAAGTATCTACAACAACTTGTGAATTTATCACAAATCGACCAAAAAATCGATAATTATGCACCAAGAATTGATAGTATTAATAGAAATTTACAACTTAAAAAAGATGAAATAGTAGCTATAGATGAAAATATAGAAAAAGTTGATAATGAAATATCAGAGCTAAAAGCACAAATTGCTAATACAAATTCTCATATTAATGAGTTTAACGCTAAAATCAAAGATATTAGCAAAAAATCCTCAGCTGTAAAGAGCGAAAAAGAGATAAAAGCTCTAAATTTAGAAGAGGATCTAGCAAAAGATCAGCTTGAAGCAGCTAATGAAGAGATTGGCAGACTTGAGAGAATAATTGATAATAAAAATGAGTTAAAAGCTGAGCTTGAAGAGAAAAAAACTCAAATTCAAAATAGCCTAGATAGCCTAAATAACGAAGTAGCTGATGAGTTAAAAGCTATTGAAAATGAAAGAAGCAAGATTTATGATCAAAAAGAGAAATTGCTAGCTGATATGAATCAAAAAATACTTACATTTTATGAAAAAATTCGTAAATGGGCAAAAAATACAGCAGTTGTACCAGTAAGAAAGCAAGCTTGCTACGGTTGCTTTATGAAGATAAATGACAAGACTTACGCTCATATTATTAAAAGTGATGATATTACAACTTGCCCACATTGTGGTAGAATCCTTTATAAAGAGACTATTGAGGAGTGATTTATACTCTATTTACATGGCTTTTGCTTATTATCTCATCTCCATTTTTGTGGTTTTTGAGTTTTAGGCAAAAGTTTATCCGTAGCCTTAGGGCTAGATTTTTCTTATATCAAAATCCAAAACCTAAATTTGCTAAATATCACTTTCATGCTTGTAGCTTTGGTGAGACTTGCGCTATTGAGCCTTTAGTAAAAGAGTTAAAAGATTGTAGAGTAAGCGTGATTACTCAAACTGGATTTGATAAGGCTAAGAAATATGCAGATTGCAGATTTTTGCCTTTTGAGTGTTTTTTGCCTTTTTGGTTAAGTAGATCAGATGTTTTGATAGTTTTTGAAGCAGAGCTATGGCTAAATTTATTTAGAGTAGCTAAATCAAACGGCTCTAAAACTATACTTTTAAATGCTAGAATTAGCGATAAAAGCTATAAAAATTATCTTAGATTTAAATTTTATTATAAATGGCTTTTTAAATATGTTGATTTAGTTTTAGCACAAAGCCAGACAGATAAAGATCGTTTAACAAACCTAGGGGCTAAAAATATAAAAGTCGTAGGAAATATCAAATCAGCTAACCTACCAAAGCCATCAAAGCATTATAAAAAACCAGATAAAAGAGTGATAATAATAGCTAGCTCACACGAAAATGAAGAGAAAAATCTATTAGCCAATCTAAAGCTTAATCATAACGATCAGCTTTTTATAGTTCCGCGTCATCCTGAGAGATTTAATAGCGTTTATAATATTATTAAAGATAGTATTAAAAATATAAGCTTTGAGAGATTTAGTGATAATATGGGGTTAAATTCGCAGATTATTCTTGTAGATACTCTTGGAGAGCTGGTTAATTTATATGCAATTGCTGATATTGTCGTGCTTTGTGGTAGTTTTGAAAAGGGCATTGGAGGGCATAATCCTATAGAGGCGGCTCAATTTAAATGCAAAATTTTAAGCGGAGAGTATATCCATAATCAAAAAGATTTATATAAAGCAGTAAGCGGGATTGAGTTTTGTTCATATGAAAATGTGTGGCAAAAGATAAATTCAAATTTAAAAAGCACAAAAATTATAAATATGTGCGATATGGATAAGATAATAAAAGAGATAAAAGGATAAATATGCAAAAGGCTTATAAACTTCTAGCAATTCAAGAGGGTATTTCAAACAACGAAGCTAAGGAGTTAATAGACGCTGGATTAGTAAGTGTAGGCGGCCAAAGGCTTGTGCTTGCTAGAGGACTTTTAAAAGAGAGTGCTAAATTTAAGGTAACAAAACTAGCCAAACCGGTGAAAATTTTTGAAGATGAAAATATAATAGCAGTCAATAAACCACCATTTATCACGAGCCAAAAAATTGCTGAGATATTTAAATTTCCACTTTTGAATCGTTTAGATAAAGAGACTAGTGGAGTGATTTTGCTATATAAAAATGATGATTTTCAACAGCGTGCCATTAAAGAATTTGCACAAAATAGGGTAGGTAAAACCTATCTTGCAGTTGTTAAAGGTATAGTTTGTGAAAGCTCTACTATAAACCAGCCACTAACAACTATAAAAACAAAATCTGGAGCCTTTAGCAAAATCGATCTAAAAAATGGTAAAACAGCTATCACGCATATCACTCCAGTAGCAGTCGAAGGTAAAAAATCATTATTAAAAGTAGATATAGAAACTGGCAGAACTCATCAGATTAGAGTGCATTTAGCAAGTAGTGGATTTGGCATTGTAGGAGATGAAAAATATGCCAAAAGTAGCTCAAAAAGGCTATATCTACATAGTTTAAGAACTAAGATTTTTGATTATGAGTTTTATGCTCAGCCTGATAGTGGATTTTTTGATCAAGGATTTGACCAGATCGATAGAAGTATCTTAAAAACCTTATAAAGATATATTCTAGATTGTCGCACTATATATTTGCGTTATTGCAAATTTCTTGATTGGTGCGACAATATAAATTTAATAACTTATATATTTAAGCCCTTTTAGCATAAAATTCCATCTTAAACTCTATAAACTTATCAGCCAAAATAGCCTCTCTCATCTGTTTCATTAAATTTAGATAGTAATGTAGATTATGCAAACTCGCAAGTCTAAAAAATGTAAGCTCTTTAGCCTTATATAGATGGTTTAAATATCCACGGCTATATCGTTTGCAAGTGTAGCACTGGCACTCATTATCTATTGGTTCATGATCGTTTATAAATGCTGCTGCTTTGATATTTAACTTGCCAAAACTGGTAAATAGCGTCCCATTTCTAGCATTTCTTGTAGGCATCACACAATCAAACATATCAACCCCACGACTGACATTTTCTACTAAATCCTCAGGCGTACCAACTCCCATTAAATATCTAGGGCGATTAGGATCTATATATGGCATAACTCCTTCTACTGTATCATACATCTGCTGATTTGATTCGCCCACACTTAGCCCGCCAATAGCTAATCCATCAAACTCCATATCACATAGCGCTTGTGCGCACTCTTTGCGTGTTTTATAGTCAGTACCTCCTTGAATTATTCCAAAAAGATTTTGATCTACTCCTATGCCTTTGCTTTTTTGGCTTTTGTGATACATTTCAGCCTCTTTAGCCCATTTTATTGTGCGTTTTAGGCTTAGCTCTATGCGCTCTTTTGTCGCTGGTAGTGCTACTAAATCATCTAATATCATCATAATATCACTATTAAAATCATACTGAGTATCTAAAACGCTCTTTGGCGTAAAATAGTGAAGACTACCATCTATATGGCTTTTAAATTTAATCCCATTCTCATCAGGTTTAGAGCGATGTGAGAGTGAAAACGCCTGAAATCCACCACTATCAGTAAGAAAATTACCATCAAATCTACTAAACCCATGTAATCCACCAAACTCCTTAACAACCTTGCTAGTAGGGCGCAAATACATATGATAGGTATTGGCTAAAATAATCTTAGCTCCTAAAATCTCGCTCATATCAACCGCATCTAGACTCTTAATCGCCCCAAGCGTACCAACTGGCATAAATACTGGAGTTTGTACAACTCCGTGAGCCATCTTTATAGTGCAAGCTCTTGCGTTTTGGCTTATTTTATCTATCTTAAATTCCATCAAACTTCCTTATTAAATCGGCGTAATTTTAGCAAAATCTTGCTTAGAATTTAGAATAATTAAATTAATTTAAAAAGCAAAACACAAGGTATTAAGATATATAATATTAAATTGCTTTATCAATATAATAAATTTAGAATATGCAAAAATTTCCAGTTTAAAACTTGCATAGATATCTGTTTATTTTATCTATAGCAAAACTTATTCTGCTTTTTAGATTTCAAATCGTCTAGTTGTTTTTATAAATCTTTTTATTTCTTGCTCTTTTACTTTTATCTCTATTAGATTTTTATTGAAAATAAAATTTAATATAGCGTTTAATCGTAAAGAGTGTTCTAATAAAGTGCACTTTGATAAAAAATCCTATGTTTTCCCTTGAGATTTTCATCATGGGTAAAACTCATAATTTTTTCTATCCTCCTAACTTTTTGCACAAAATCAATTTCCCTGACTACCCGTACCGTTTTACTCTCTGCACCTTTTGTAAAACTTTCTACAACACCAACATCAACAGAACATCCTCTTTGAATAAGATCATTGTAGATAACATTGTCCATAATGTGAGATTCTTCGTTTTGTCTCATATTAAGCCGAGCATTTCACGGTGGCGCGGCTTGACCGCGATATCCGCTTTGAAGCTTTGTTATGTGTCTTTTTCTCTTGAATATTCAAGAATTCTAGCTACAGCATTATAATTATGATACCTCTCATAAGTACTAAATTTATTTTCATTAGTCTTATCAATAAGAGTATCATACCAATATGCTATAACAGCCCGTCTAAATCCCTGAATTTTAAAAATATCTATAGTTTCTGAAAATTCACATTCAAAATGAATTGCAGCAGCTCTTTCTTTTGCCGTTGAATATGTAGCTTCCTGAATACCACCATTATGTGATAATATCCAATTCTGCAATTCAGTAAAATCTGGATCGAAAATCATTTTATCAACTACAATATAGTTTTCTTGTTTTCTATCTTTCTTAGACACTGTACTAAAAGCAACTTCATGAGAGCCAATATTTAAAGTAAAGAAGCGACCGCCATTAGTTGATGGAAATAAAGCAAATGTCCAAATTCCTTGCATATCAATGCAATTCAGAATTCCAGTAGCTTTAAATAATTCAGTAATATACTTTAAGAATCTCTCTTCTTGGAATAATCTATCTATTTTAGGACGGTAAAGAACTTCATCAGGATTTATAGCACATAAAGCATCTACAGCAACCTTTTTATTCAAATGAAATAGTTCTTTTTGATTTTTTATTTCATGATTTTGTACGTCTCTAAATTGATAATGTAAATTATGTTCTACTTTTCTCCAATCAGAAACTTCTCTAAAATCCACAATTCGCCAGGGACCAAGAGTTTTATATGGTTCCGTTTCGTTTATTTCTCTTAACCTTTTTGCAGGAGGAAAATCCGTACCGCCAATCTTTATGCAATCACAATTATCTGATTCCAGAATATATACATGTCCTTGCTTAGATTTTTCCATTTTTATTTCCTAAAACATGCGCCCCAGTGCGGCGTCCACATAAGATAATTTCTCCCTATCTTGCATAAGAATTTTATGCGTCAGTTTTTGTCGATATAAAATCTTTATACAATATACTGACCTAATATTATATCCCAAAAATTTATATTTTTGGTACACTATATTTAGTTTGTACCAAAATATGCGATTGAAAGTCCTTTTATAAATTCTAATCTTTTATCAAAAACTAAAGTAACATCTATTCCAAATCTTACGCTAGAAATGATTTCGGATTGTTTAATTCCTCTTCCTTCTCTCGCAGAACAACAAAGAATAGTTTCAAAAATTGAAGAGATATTTGCTATATTAGATAGAATTAGTAACGAGTTAGGTACAGATATTTAAAATCCACATTTTATCTATTTCAAATTTCATTTATGATAAAATAGCTGTTTTTTGGAGAGTGTATGAAGAATATTTTGATTATTGCAGATGGAAATTTGGCTAAAAACTTCCTTGAGAGACTATTTAATAGTAAAAATAACGCCCTGCATAACTACACGATAATAACATATAACGAAGAGACACTACCTAGCTGGGATGTGAATTTTGAAAATTTTATATTTTATAGTTTTGACCCAACTAGCCTTGGAAAGTTAAAAATTCATCTAAATAGCGAATTTGAACAAGCTATGATAATAATGCAAAATGAATTTGATATAAGATGCGTATGCGATAATCTGCGTCAAATTTATCCAAATTTAGAGATCGATGTGATGGATCTGTGGGGAATGGATAGATATCTAGGATCTGATAATCTAATATCAATTATAGATGCTAGAAAGATTTTAAGCTCTAGATTTATGGATTTTTTGCCTGATGCGCCAGTAATTGCTGATAATATCGGCCTTGGGCTAGGGGAGATTATGGAGATACAAGTGCCTCATGGTAGTAGCTACGCTTATCGCCATGTAGGTAATATCCGTAAAAAACGCTGGAAAATTGCTATGATATATCGCAATGGAGGTTATACAATAGCTACGCCTAGTACGCTAATCTTACCAAATGATACTTTACTAGTAGTTGGAGAGCCTAGAATTTTAGAAAATGTATTCCGTGCGATTAAAAAAGAGCCTGGTCAATTCCCAAATCCATTTGGTAATAATATCTATCTAGCCTTAGATATGAAGCTAATGAGCGATAATGAGATAGAAAGATTACTAAGCGATACCCTAGAACTACATAAAAAACTAAATAGCAAAAAGCTATATATAAAGGTAGTAAATCCAACTCTTAGTAAAATTTTTAGCGATATTAAAGAGCTTAGATCAGATAGTATCTTTATCAAAATTGACTACTTTAGCACTACAATATCTATCCAAAAATCTAAAATGAATGAGCTTGATATCGGTCTAGTAGTTACTAATGGTACAGCATTTAATCTATATAAAAAGGGCTATGAGGCTTTAAAAGTTCCAGTATTAAAAATCGGAACAAGCGGGTTAAATAGCGTTAAAAAAGGTGTAATTTTAGGCGATAAAACCGATGCTGAGAGCAACTCTAGTGTAATTATGGATTGCTGTAAGCAGCTTGATTTTAGTATAGATTTTTACCATTTTGATAACAAATTTGATGATGATAGTAAAGAGCTAAGGGAGCATTTTGAGAGCTTATCAAAAATCTTTGATAAAAAGGTAAATATCGTAAATGATGGCACAAATCCACTAATAAAGCTTAAAAATAATGAGAATATATTGCAGTTTTTAAGCTTTAGTAGCAAGATTATGGATAGTAAATTTGGGGCGATTTTTTCTAAAGATATTAATCGTTTGCACTATATTTTGGGTGATAGCTATCAACTATTTATCCCGCAAAATGATAAAATTTAAGGATTAAAGATGAAAAATACAGCTTTTATAACTGGGGCTACATCTGGCTTTGGCGAAGCGATGGCTAGAATATTATCAAAAGATGGCTATAAGCTAATACTACTTGGTCGCCGTCAAGATAGACTTGAGGCTTTAGCAAATGAGCTAAAAAATACGCATATAATAGCTTGTGATATAAGGGATAAAAAAGCAGTATTTAATGCCGTAGAGAGTCTTCCAAGTGAGTTTAGAGATATTGAAATTTTGATTAATAATGCTGGGCTAGCTCTTGGGCTTGAGCGTGTAAATGAGGCTAGTTTAGATGATTTTGAAACTATGATAGATACAAATATCAAGGGGCTTTTATATACTACAAAGGCGGTTTTGCCTATTATGACTAAAAGAAAAAGTGGATATATATTTAATCTTGGTTCTGTAGCTGGTCAGTGGCCATATCCTGGTGGAAATGTATATGGTGCGACAAAGGCCTTTGTAAAGCAGTTTAGCTTTAATCTTAGAAATGACCTTAAGGGTGATAATATTAGAGTTACTGAGATAGCTCCTGGAATTGCTAAGACTGAGTTTAGCCTTGTTCGTTATAAAGGCGATGAGCAAAAAAGCAATGCTGTATATGATGGGACAAGCTACCTTGAAGCTGATGATATAGCTAAGATTGTGCTTGATTGTATAAATTTACCAAAACATGTAAATATCAATAGCCTTGAAGTTATGCCAACTACACAAAGTTGGGCTGGATTTTTCTTTGAAAAAGAGTAGGGTATAAGCGTGGATTGTAGGTATTTAGAAGATTGTGGAAGTTGTGTTTTGACTCTTAGCTATAGTGAGCAAAAGCAGCTTAAAATAGCTAAGATAAGGGAGCTTTTTAGTAAGTTTTGGAGTGGAGAATTTGAGTTTTTTGACTCAGATGAGAGTGGATTTCGCTCTAGGGCTGAATTTGGCATTTGGCATGAAAATGATGATATAAGCTACTGTATGCGTAGTCATCAAAATACGAAATTACCGATACAAAGCTGCCAAATAGTAGATACTAAGATATCAAATATAATGCCAGAACTTCTAAAAACCATAAAAGAAGATAGGGCTCTAGTAGAGCGATTATTTGGCGTGGAGTTTATCAGCTCAGCCAAAAGCCTTATAGTAACGCTTTTATATCATAAAGATGTAAATAGCATTAAAGATAATTTAGCCAATATACAATCTAAGCTAAAAATAGGTCTAATAGCTAGGAGTAGGGGAGTAAAGCTAGAATTTGGCGATACAAAAATAAACGAGATTTTAGATATAAATGGGCGTGAGTTTAACTACATTATGAGCGATACGGCATTTATTCAACCAAATAAAAAAGTAAATGAAAAGATGATCTCATGGGCTATTAATAGTATTAGCGATGGGGTGGATTTAATAGAGTTATACTGCGGACATGGGAATTTTACAATACCAATTAGCTTTAAATTCCAAAAAGTTTTAGCTACTGAGATATCTAAAAGCTCAATTGATATGGCTTTAAAAAATTGCCAATTAAATAGCGTAAATAATATCAAATTTGCTAGATTAAGTGCTGCTGAGATAATGAGTGCAATGGCCAAGGAGCGAGAGTTTGAGAGATTGCGTGGTGTAGATCTAGATAGTTATAGATTTAGCCATATATTAGTCGATCCACCTCGTGCTGGGTGCGAGAATAGTGTTTTAGATTTTATGAGCAAGATAGATAATATAATTTATATATCATGCAATCCACTAACTCTAAAAGATAATCTTGAAGTTCTTAGTAAAACACATAAAGTGGTAAAATTTGCAATCTTTGATCAATTCGTTCATACTAATCACATCGAGTGTGGAGTAATATTGAAAAAACTAAGCTAAATTCTAGCTTAGTTAAATTTATAATTTTCAAACTATATTTTGTTTTATACTTTTATCATTACAATATAACCAATCAAAGTAATAAATAGTAAATGCAAAGTAGGGTATAAACTTTACTTTATATATTAATATATATTTTAATATCAATTGATCTTTTAATTTTAATCCATATTAGTTAAGGCCATATATTATCATCTTGCAATTATCCAAATTTTAATTATAAAGTATCATATAATTTTACATATAATATTACATAAAAAAATACATATAAAAAAATAAAATATTTTACTATAAATTTTATGGATAAATTACTAGCAAACAAAAGGTAAAGTCCATCAAAATATGGTAAAATAGATATCTAATATCTATATAATAGGATAGGAATATGATAATTTATAAAAGTTTGAAAATTATAGTTTTCAATACAAAATATATAAAATAGTTCATATTTTACCTTTTTATCCATTTTTAGCCTTAGTTTTGGCTTAGGCTTTATTTTTGCTAAGATATATGGATCTTGTAGATTTAAAGCTTAATTGTTGCTCTTATTTTGATTGGGATTTACATTATATATTTTTGTATATTTATATAGAGTTTATCTATTGGGTTTGATTGTGATTTTAGAGTTAGCTTGAATTTATTCAATCAAGCTGATTATATGTAATTAAAATGTAGATTAACTTTTATCATATGAATAGATTATTAAATTAAAATTGTAGAGTTAGTTTGTATTGATTTAATCAGGCTAAATCATATAAATAGATATAATTGCTACTATTTTAAAAGCTATGGATATAGATAAAATATGCAAGATAGGGGGTTTGCTCACTCCCCTACTCTTTTGGTAGTATTAAATAAATTGATTATTATATCTATTCATCAAATCTAGAAGCACTTTGAATTTTGCTTTTTGTATTTTCTAGTGAGTTTTTTTCTACAATTGCGATAATTCCCTTAAGTAGTCTAATTGATGCATCTATCTCTACCTTGCGAGTAGATATGCTCTCTATGTTTGCACCTACGCTAACGCCTTTAGCAGTGCCATATTTATACAAAAATTCAAACATATCAAGACTAAGCTTGACTGAGCTCTCTAGTGCATCATCACTATCAAAAATTCTATTTTTAGATAGATTGCTTACAGATATACCAAGCCACTGCATAAACTCATATGTTTTTTCATTGCCACATGGTGTAAATGTGAATATAATTGGAGTATTTTTGATTCCTAAGGCGGCAAAATCATCTAAAAATTTCTTAGCTGTTTCAATATCATAAACAGCTTGAGTTATAAAAAACTCACAACCTTTAACACGCTTAGATGCTACTCTTAGATCTTCATCTTGCTTTTTAGTGTGTCTTTCAGGAATACATATGCCACCAAGTGTTAGATCGTTGGCGATCTCTTTTTTCATCTTATATGCATCATTTAGACTAAGTTTTGGTGTATCTATGGCTGAGCTAGCACCTACAAATATACTAATTGCATCGCTATGAGTTTGTAAAAACTCTTTAAATTCAGTCTCATTATAGTTGCCTACAGCCTTATAAATTACAGCTTCATATCGATTTTGCAGATAATCTTTAGCGTAAATTTCAGGTTTTATTGTACGAACAAATTCAAATGTTCTATTACTAGAGTTGCGATTACTCTCATCTTGAAGGTCGTATATTACAAGACCATCTATCTTTATACCATCAAGCCTACTAAGCTGTCTAAGTGCTATCTCTTTAGCCTCATCATGACTTAAGCTAATCTTAGGCGGTGTAAGCCCATATAGAACAATTCCAGATTTACCTTGCTTTATTTTAGTTTTTAGCATATGACTCCAAATTTACTTAAGAGAGCCAACCGAAGTTAGCTCTATAAATAAATTAACTCATACGAATGATTTTAACTGCTTTTACCATATTTTCTAAGCTTGGTTTTACCTCTGGCCATTTGCGAGTTTTTAACCCACAATCTGGATTAATCCATAGTTGAGATTTAGGTAAAACTTCTAATAAGGCATTAATCTGTGCAGCAATCTCTTCAACTGTAGGAATACGCGGGCTGTGGATATCATATACACCTGGGCCTACCTCTTGTTTATAGCCTACAGATTTAAAGATTTTTAGAAGTTCATTACCACTTCTAGCTGTTTCAATACTAATTACATCAGCGTCCATTGCTTCTATTGTTTTAATAATATCGTTAAATTCAGAATAGCACATATGAGTATGAATTTGAGTAGAAGCATTAGCAGCGCAAACGCTTAGTTTAAAGCAATCAACTGCGAATTTTTCATATGCTGGGATATTTTCTTTACGAAGTGGATATCCCTCTTTAAATGCAGCTTCATCAACTTGAATTATTTTGATACCAGCTTTTTGTAAGTCATCTATCTCATCATATATACAAAGTGCAAGCTCTTTAGCAATTTCACTTCTTGGTTTATCATCTCTTACAAAGCTCCAGTTAAGTATAGTTACAGGGCCTGTTAGCATACCTTTCATTATTTTTGATGTGCGACTTTGAGCATATGTAATCCAATCAACTGTCATAGGTACTGGGCGGCTTACATCACCAAATAGAAGTGGTGGCTTAACACAACGACTACCATAGCTTTGAACCCAACCATTAGCACTAAATGCGTAGCCTTTTAATTGCTCACCAAAGTACTCAACCATATCATTTCTTTCTGGTTCTCCATGAACTAATACATCTAGACCGCAATCTTCTTGGAATTTGATACAATCATCAATATATTTTTTGATTTCGCTCTCATATGACTCTTTTGTAATTAAAGATTTTTTATATGCATTACGAACTTGGCGAAGCTCTGGAGTTTGAGGGAAGCTACCAATTGTTGTAGTAGGAAGATCAGGTAGATTAAATGTCTCTTTTTGAATTTTAATACGCTCTTCATATGCTGTATCTCTATCAAATTTAGTTAGAGATTTTACTCTATTTTGTACATTTACATCATTAACTAGTGTAGATGTTTTTCTAGAAGCAATTGCTGCACGATTAGCCTCTATTAAGCATTTACCAGTTTTACAAAATTCCCCACCATTTACTAATTTTTTTAGAATTTTAAGTTCTGTAAGTTTTTCAACACCAAATGCTAACCACTCTTTTATGCTTAAATTTTCTTCATATTTTAAAGTATATGGCACATGTAAAAGTGAGCATGAAGTACCGATATATAGGCGTTCATCCGGGATAAATGTTTTGATTTTATTGACAATTTCAGCTTTAGCATCTAGATTGCTTACCCATACATTTCTACCATCTATCAATCCAGCAAAAAGCACTTTATCGCTATTTGATAGTAATTTTAGAGCTTCTTCTTGGCAAGCTGCATGGACAAAATCCAAACCTATAGCCCAAATTTTACTCTTTACCACTTGAGCTACAGCTTCATTTGCATGCTCAAAATATGTCATAAATATGATTTTAACATTATCTGCAACACTTGCAAGTAAATCATATATCGGTACAATTTTGCTAGCTAGCTCAGCTGCTCTATCTGTTACAAAAATTGGTTCATCTATTTGAATAATAATCTCATTATCAAGTTTTGAAAGCTCAGCAATTAGCTTAACATACTCACTACTTAAAGCATCTAGATGATCAAGTGCATTGCTACCATCTGTTGTTTTGCTAAGAGCTAAGAAAGTTATAGGGCCAATTAGATTGATTTTTGCATTTTTTACACCAGCTTCTTTCGCCTCTTTATATTCAGCAATAATCTTGCTGCTATTTAGATTAAATTTAACATCACGGCTAAGTTCAGGAACTATATAATGGTAGTTTGTATTAAACCATTTTGTCATCTCCATAGCTACGCTATTTGCATTTCCTCTAGCCATTGAGAAGTATAAATCATAACCGCTAAGTCCAGCAAAGCGTGGAGGAATCGCACCAAAAGTTATGATATTATCAAGCATTAAATCATAATATGAAAAATCATTTACACTAATTAAATCTACTTTTGCATCGATTTGATAGTTCCAGTGGCGTTTTTTTAATTCAGCAGCTACTTTTTCTACTTCGCTAAAGCTAGTTTTACCAGCCCAAAAACTCTCAAGAGCAAATTTAAGCTCTCTTTGTTCACCAATTCTAGGAAATCCTGTTACGAAACTTTTTGACATATATTTATCCTTTATAATTGTTTTTTAATTTAAATTTAGATATTGATTGGTTCTAAAAGGACGCATCTCAAAAAAAACAAGTGGCGGCTGCAAGCCGTGAAATCTATAAAATTGACTAAAATCACTAAAATAAAATGTTTTTAATTTTAGTAATGCTATACGGGTTTTACGCTTAAATACGCAGTTGCAATGAACTGGAAATGTAACCACAAAAGCCAAATAGGATATAGCACTGACAAATGAGATCTGTAGCCTAGCTAAAAAGGTGAAATTCTTGCTATTTAAAGCTTTAGAAATGGCACGATAAGCAAGTACGCATGGGACAGCTCATAGTATTTTATATCCTTAAAAATTTAAAAATTGGCGAATTTTAACAAAAAACTTATAAATAATAGCTGAAATAGCCTTGCTAAAGCAAGGACTATTAGCTCTCTTTAAATAGCTTAGAAGCTAGAATTTGAACCTTATCTTGGTCGCTAGATTTTTTCATTGTTTTAAAAATTTTATTTAAATAACCCTCAAAAAACTCATGATTATTTATCGGTTTTTCATTTTGAGCTTTTGCTACACTATTATATTCACCATCACTTCCTAGCTCAAATGCCAACTCATTATCTTGAATTTGCAAGCGTAAAATTTCGCTTAATTTGCCTTGAGATACTGGATCAGTAATAGGTGTCATCAACTCTAGGCGTCTTTCTAAGTTTCTTGGCATCCAATCAGCACTACTGATATAGAATTTAGGATTAGTATGTTTAAAGTAAAATATTCTAGCATGCTCAAGATATTTGCCTATAATTGATCTTACTTTGATATTTTCACTCATTCCTGGCACTCCTGGTCGTAAGCAGCAAATGCCTCTAATGATTAAATTTATCTGTACGCCAGCCTTGCTAGCATCATATAAAGCTTTAATTACATCGCTATCTACAAGAGCGTTCATCTTAGCGATAATTCTACCTTCGCTACCCATTTTAGCTTCATTTTTGATCATTGCGATTACTCGCTCTTTAATCTGCATTGGAGACATTGATAGCTCATTTAATCTGCGATTTTTACTAAATCCTGATAAAATATGGAAAAATGTAGTAGTATCTTTGGCTACATCATCTCTAGAAGTAAAATAGCTTACATCTGTATAAATTTTTGCACTACTACCATTATAGTTTCCAGTTCCTAAATGGATATAGAAGTTTAATTTATCACCTACTTGGCGAATAACTTGGCTAACTTTAGCATGAACTTTAAAACCTGTAATTCCATAAATTACATGAGCTCCTGCATTTTCTAATGCTTTTGCCCAGTGCAAGTTATTTTCTTCATCAAATCTAGCTTTTAATTCAACCATTACTGTAACTTGCTTGCCATCATTTGCTGCATCTATTAAAGATTGAATTATAGCTGAGTTTTTCTCTACTCTATATAGAGTCATTCTAATAGATATAACCTTTGGATCTTTGGCAGCTTCTTTGATGAATTGAGTAACTGGATCAAAGCTCTCATATGGGTGAAATAGCAAGACATCTTCTTTATCAATAGCATCAAACATAGAGACATTTTGCCCAAATGGTGGTAAAGTTTTAGGCGTATATGGTGGAAGTAAAAGATGTGAAAACTCCTTATCACCTATAATCTGCCATAACGCACCAAGGGTGAGCGGAATACTATATTCATAAATATCTTTATAGAATATTTTCATATGCAAATTCAAAAAGTCTAAAATCTCAGGATCACATCCAGAATCTATTTGAAGTCTTACAAATGCACCTTTTCTACGAAGTTTTAAGCCCTGCTCTAAAATGAGCATAAAGTCATCAGCCTCCTCTTCTTCTATAACCATATCGGCATTTCTAGTAACCCTAAATGCGCAGCTACTAAGTAGTCTATATCCTGGGAAAATTTCAGCTGCGTGTCTATGCACAATGCTCTCAATAGGCACATAAACTCCATCACCGGCATAATAAAATCTAGGCAATACACGGCTAATTCTAATCATTCCAAATTTAACAATCTCAGGATGAGCATCATCGCAAAGTTTAACAGCTAAAGCAAAGCTAAGGTTATTAAGATGTGGAAATGGATGAGTGGGATCTACGGCAATAGGGACAATAACTGGTAAAATATTTGAGAAGAAATACTCATCTGCCCTAGCCTTGATTTCATCGTTTAATTCCTCATAATTTTGGATATATAAACCATGATGAGCAAGCTTGCTAACTGTATCTTTATAATAGGCTTCTAATATCTCTTGTTCATCTTTTAGATATTTTCTAATCTCTCTTAGTTGATCTAGTGGAGTCATCTCATCGCTACCACTTACTATGATACCAGCAGCAAATAACTGTTTAAGTCCAGCTATTCTAATCATATAAAATTCATCTAAATTTGTACAATATATAGCTATAAATTTAAGTTTTTCAAGTAGTGGAAGATCTTTTCCGCATTGTGCTAAAACTCTAGAATTAAATCTAAGCCAAGATAGCTCACGATTTATAAATATATCCCTATTTTCCATCTATTTGCCTTTTTTGTTATTTTTTACTACTAAATTCGCGTAAAAATCTAGCCTGAGTTTTAAACCACTCTTTAAGCTCCATTATAGGGTATCCCCCATACTCTTTGCCGCCTTCTAAGTTTTTTGATACTCCACCGCGTCCAGCTATCTTAGCAAAATCACCAATACTTAGATGTCCAGCAGTGCCACTTTGTCCACCCATTATAACATTACGACCAAGTTTGGTGCTACCTGCTAAACCAACTTGAGATACTAAGATACTGCCATAGCCAATTTCGCAGTTATGGCCTATTTGAACTAGATTATCTATTTTAGAGTATTTGCGCACTATAGTTGGTTCAAAAACTCCCCTATCTATTGTGGTGCATGCTCCTATTTCTACATTATCTTCTAATACAACCCAACCATTATGATAAATTTTAATATGTTCGCCAGTTTTAGTATGTGCATAGCCAAACCCATCACTACCTATGACTGAATTTGCATTTATTATACACTCATTACCTATTATGCTATCTGCATATATTGTAACATTTGGGTGAATTATGCATTCATTGCCAATTTGGACATTATCACCTATATATGCTCCTGGCATTATTATGCTATTTTTGCCAATATTTACACCACTTCCAATATATACATTTGGCATTATGGTTACGCTTTTATCAATATTTGATGGTTTAAATTCTCTAATTAATGGCTTTGCAAAGTATTTTGATAAAATAGCAAAGGCAAGATGTGGATTATCTACTACAACTGCTCTACCTTTTACCATATCAACCATATCTTTAACCACTAGCACGGCACCGGCTTGGCAATCGGTTAAATATTTTGCATTTTTAGGTGAGTCGCAGTAGCTCATTTGAGCCTTTTTGGCTAAAGCTAATGAGCTAAGAGATACTATCTCTATATCATCACCGCTAAATTCTAATCCTAAAATAGAGTAAATTTGACTTAATTTCATTATACTTCCATCATTACTGAGCCACTGCGGACTATTTGAATTGGGTTATATTTTTTCATAACTTTAATAAAACAATCAATCCTAGCTGAGTTATCACAACCCATTATTATTATATATTGCTCATTGGCATTTGCAACTATAGCGTTATATGATTTTAGTATCGCATCAAGTCCGCTAAAATCTTCATTAAGGGATATTTTAATAAGTGCCATCTCTTTTTCTACATACTCACCACTATCATCTATAACTTTATATGTAGGTATTAGTTTGTGAAGTTGTTTGACAATCTGCTCAAATACTCTAGCATCTCCACTAGTAGTAATTGTTACACGAGAGAACTCGCTTTGTGGTATTGGGGCTACTGTTAAAGAGTCGATATTGTATCCACGTCCAGAAAATAGTCCAACTATACGGCTTAAAACCCCATGTTCATTTAATACAATTGCTGAAATAACTCTTCTCATTCTTACTCCAATATCATATTATAAATTGCAGCACCAGCTGGAACCATAGGCAAGACATTTTCAAATCTATCTATCTTAACCTCAATTACGCTTACGCTCTCACACTCTAAAGCTTCAGTCAAAGCAGACTC
This sequence comes from Campylobacter vicugnae, assembly GCF_002139875.1. Taxonomy (NCBI): domain Bacteria; kingdom Pseudomonadati; phylum Campylobacterota; class Epsilonproteobacteria; order Campylobacterales; family Campylobacteraceae; genus Campylobacter; species Campylobacter vicugnae. The sequence goes on along the minus strand of NZ_CP018793.1, from coordinate 769,669 downwards.
AAATTCAGATTTTGTAGTAGCTACAAAGCCTTTACCGCCAAATCCTTCACAAATTTTGACAAAATCAGGCTGAATGCTAAGATCTGTATTAGAGTATCTCTCATCATAAAAAAATGTCTGCCATTGACGAACCATACCTAAGAAATTATTATTTAAAATAATATTTATAACGCGTTTTTTATTAGCCACTAAAGTCATAAGCTCTTGAATATTCATCAAAAATCCACCATCGCCACTAACTGCAATTACTGGTGCATCGCTAGCCCATGCAGCCCCCATAGCAGCTGGTAAGCCATAGCCCATAGTGCCTAATCCACCACTTGTAAGAAGCTGTCTAGGACGATTAAATGGGAAAAATTGCGCTACCCACATCTGGTGTTGTCCTACATCAGTAGCGATTATACTCTCTTTAGGTAGCATTTGCCCCATTTTTTCTATTACCCATTGTGGTTTTAACACTTCATCGCTATCTTTATAATTAAGCGGGTGAAGCTTTTTGTAAATTTCAATCTGCTCTCTCCACTTAGCAAACTCATCTGTATTAATATCTAATCTATCATTTAGTTCAATCATTACATTTTTAAGATCGCCAACTATTGGATAATCTACATTTACAATCTTTCCAATGCTACTAGGATCTATATCTATATGAATTATTTTAGCATTTTTAGCAAATTCACTAAGCTTACCAGTAACTCTATCATCAAATCTTGCTCCAAGGCATATGATTAGATCAGCTTCGCTTAGTGCCATATTGGCCGCATAGCTACCGTGCATTCCTACCATAGCAAGGTTTAAAGGATTAACTGGAGTTAAAACACCAAGTGCCATTAGGGTTTCTACGGCTGGAATTTGAGTTTTTTGTATAAATTTTCTAATCTCATCACTAGCCCCGCTACTTACTGCACCACCGCCTATATATGCTATTGGTTTTTTAGAAGCCAAGATAGCTTCGCAAGCCTTTTTAATCTGATTTGGATGGCCTTTTACATTTGGCTTATATGTCTGCATTTTAATCTCGCTAGGATACTCAAAATCACCTATTGCAGCTGTAACATCTTTTGGAATATCTACATGCACTGGGCCTGGGCGACCACTTCGTGCTATATAAAATGCTTGTTTTAAAATTAATGGTAACTCTTCAATACTTTTAACTAAAAAATTATGCTTAACGCACGGACGAGAAATCCCTACAGCATCAATCTCTTGAAATGCATCTGTTCCTATTAATGGTAGCCCTACTTGACCGCTAATAAGCACTAATGGAATAGAATCGGCATAGGCAGTAGCTAGACCTGTAATAGCGTTTGTAAAGCCTGGACCACTAGTAACAAATGCCACACCAACTTTCCCGCTAACTCTAGCATAACCATCTGCTGCGTGCAAGGCTGCTTGTTCATGGCGTGTTAGGATATGTGTAAAATACTCTTGTTTATATGTTTCATCATATATATTTAATGCTGCACCACCAGGATAGCCAAATACAACGCTAACACCTTCATGCTTTAGCGCTTCGCTTATCATCTGCGAGCCATTTAGCTTCTTCATCTTTTCACCTTTGATTAACTTTGATTAAAATTTTTTGATTATAGCATTAAATTGTATTTAGAAAGTTTAAAAATATAAATTTAATTCAAATTAAATAGTATAATGTATCAAATTTACACAATTATAGGATTTTTTCTATTACCTCTTTGGCTGTTTTGCAGTTTATAGCATCTTGGATTTTATCATCTCTTCCCCAAATAACATTGATATATGGTATATTTGCATTTTTAGCTGCTAGAGCATCTTTATAGCTATCACCAATAAATGTAGCTTGATTGCCTAATCTATCTATAATTAAATTTAGCATATCTGGGGCTGGTTTGCATGAAATTGTATCGCTAGCACCTACAATCATATCAAATTTATCTAATATTTTTGCGTTTGTTAATATCTGCTTTAAGCTCGAGTTTGGCGCATTAGAAGCCACTGCCATTTTATAGTTCATATCTTGGCAATACTCTATCAAATTTAGAGCTTCATTATATATTGTAGCGTGAAGAAAGTAGTTTTTTTGATACTCCTCTTCAAAGATTTTCATCATATTATTGCTAATTCTTTCAACACCATAAAACTCTATCATATAATTTTTATTTGGGTTATTGATAATTTCGATGATATCATCGTTGGCAAGTATAGGCATATTAAGCCCTTTTCTTATGTAGTTGATAGTCTCACATATAGCTTTTGCACTATCAATTAGCGTGCCATCCATATCAAAGATAATAACCTTACTCATATATTTGACCTTTGTGTTTATCTTTTTTGTAAGTTTTGGAATTTTTGAGTTTTTCAAGGGAATTTGCAGCTTTTAAAAGCATAGCTTTATCATCATTGCTAATTACTAAATTAGCAAACTCACAAAGTGATTTTGAGTATGGCTGGTCTAGATATACTGGTTCTATTTTGGCTAAAATTTGAACATTTTTCTCTACAAGAGCTCTAAATTTGCTAGCATCATAGTCATCTCTTTTGAGATTTCTAATAATTAACTTAGAAAACTTTTCAAGCCCTCGTAGATATTTGACTCGTTTTATTTTATCGTTCATGGTTTTACTATATCTAGCCCTTTTTGCGTAGCTAAAAGCATACCACCAGATAAATTTATTACATCTTTATATCCATTATCGACTAAGATTTGAGATGCTTTTTGGCTTCTGTTACCACTGCGACAAATGATGGCAATCTTTTTATTTGGATCTATTTTTGACTTTATATTATCAAGAAATTTCTCATTATAATAACCATTATTATCGGTTAAATTTACTAAAATTGCGCCTCTTAAAACACCATATTGCCACTCATTTGAAGTTCTAATATCAATGATTTGTATATTTTTATCATTCATTATACTCTCATCAATATCCATAGAGATATATTTGGCTAACGCCATTGTAGTTGCAAAAAACATTGTTATTAATACCTTTATCATGTAATTACCTTTTTAAATTTGATTCAATCTTTTTAGTAGCTCATCAGCACTTATTAATCCAGTTATTTGGGATTTTAATTCACCTTTGTTAAATATTAACAATACCGGAGGTCCAAAGATTTTATACTCTTTCATTAGCTCTTTATTTTCTTTAGTATTATGGCTTAGATCTATTTTTATTAATCTAAACTCTTTTAATTTACTTGCTATATCTTTTTGGGTAAATATGCTATTTTCAAGCTCTGTACAATTAACGCACCAGCTTGCCCAAAAATCTACAAAAAGTGGAGTTTGACTAGATTTAATAATATCTTTTAACTCTTTTAGATTAGTTACATACTCAAATTTAAGTTCATTTTGAGTTTGACTAATTTGTGAATTTATTTTTAAATTTGGAGCTAATTTTGAGATAGCAAAATCAATTATAACTACCATACTAATAGTAAAGATTATTATAGATATAGCTTTAATTACTTTTTGGATAGTGCTGTTTGCATTATCAAATGCACCAAAAACTACGGCTAAGATTACGCCTAAAATCCCATATCCTAGCATAGCAAGACTATCATTAATGATCGGTTTTATAATCCAAACTGCCATACCTAGCATAATAAAACCAAATAAAATTTTGATTTTTACCATCCACTCACCTGGTTTTGGCAAAATCTTACCACCACCAAGCCCAATAGCAAGAAGCGGTAAGCCCATTGCAAAACTCATAACAAAAAGAGCTACTCCTCCAACAATCATATCACCGCTATTTGCAATATATAAAAGAGCTCCAGCCAAAGGGGCAGCTACGCATGGACCAACTATTAAAGCTGAGGCTATACCCATAAATATCACCCCGCTCATTCCACCAAATTTTGAGCTTTTATTATTTAAGTAGTTTTGAACTCTTTTTGGCATCTCAAATTCAAACAGCCCAAACATCGAAAGTGCTAACGTTACAAAAACAACACTAAAGCAAATAAGCACTACTGGAGTTTGTAATAATCCTTGAATACTAGCACCAAGCATACTAGCAGCTATACCAGCTAAGGCATATGTAAGACTCATTGCAAGCACATAGACAAAGCTAATAATAAATCCATTTTTAGCACTGCTATCACCCTTAGCAATTATCAATCCTGATAGGATTGGAATCATAGGAAATATACACGGAGTAAATGAGAGTAAAATTCCATATACAAAAAATGTACTTATAGTCCATAAAATAGAGCTATTTTCTAAATTTAAAGCTATTTGAGATTGCTCATTTTGTATATTTTGATTATTTTGTTTTGGATTGCTATTTTCTAAATTTGAAGGCTGGCTTAATGTAGCTATAACCTTTCCATTTAAATCAAATTTAACTTCAAAACTATCTTTTAAAGGTTGGTAGCAAAATCCATCATCACTACAACCTTGATAATATATATCTATATTAAAGCTATTTTTGCCAATTACTAATCCAGCAGGGATGAAAAGCTCTAAATCTCTATAAATATCATAGCTATCATATTTTATAGCTTTAGGAGTATTTAAAAGCTTTGTAATATCGCTATTATCAAGCTCTATTTTTATCTTATCTTGATATAAATAAACCCCATTTGCTATATCAAATTTAGCTATTATACCACTTTGATTATCTCCGCTAATGCCAATTTTAAATGCATCTTTTGGCTCTAATACACTACTAAAAGCTAAAGATGCGATAAAAATGAATATATATAATAGCTTTTTCATAAATTAAATTTGCTTAAATATCTCTATAGCATCTAGCTGTTCCCATGGATAGCTAGGGTCGCCAACTTGCCCTTTAGCCGCTACATCAGCGTATAAAAATGTATCTTTGCTAGGTTTATCTAGGCCAAATTTATCTGTTATCCATTTTGGAGTTAGAGCAAATTTATCATGTACAAACTCAGACAATTTATCATCATCACTATTTATATTTGTTCCCATACAATCCACGCTTACGCTAACTGGCTTTGCTACGCCTATAGCATAGCTTAGTTGAACTATACACTTTTTAGCTAAGCCTGCTGCAACAATATTTTTAGCTATCCATCTAGCTGCATATAGACCGCTTCTATCTACTTTTGTATAATCTTTGCTACTTTGTGCGCCACCACCTATTGGCGAGTATCCACCAAAGCTATCTACTATTAATTTTCTACCTGTTAGACCGCTATCGTGAAGTGAGCTATGATTTACATATCTGCCCGTTGGATTTATATAGATTATGGTTTTATCTTTATCATATAGATTTTGTGGTAATCCTGAATCATCTATAAGCTCTTTAATAAGCGCCCTAACCTCTTCTATTTTCAAGCTTTCTACACTTGGGGCTGAGACTACTATTGTGTGAATTTTTTCTGGCTGACAATCTTCAAATTTTGCTTTGCTACCATAATCAACTGTAACTTGAGTTTTAATATCTACGCCTAATTTATCAGGATTTTTAAGTGCATAATCATAAACTCTATCACAAATCATTCTAGCGTATGTGATTGCTGCTGGCATAAGGTTACTTGTCTCATTTGATGCAAAACCAAACATAATTCCTTGATCTCCAGCGCCAATTTCACCACTGCTTTGATCTACGCCTTGATTGATATCTGGGCTTTGCTGGTTTAAAAATACATCTACTTCAATATCATCTGGATGGAGACATTGGGCTTTGCTAAAGTGTGGATTACCATTATAGCCTATCTTTGCTAAGGCTGATTTTACTATAGATCTATACTCTTGGTGGCTTAAATTTACACTTGAGTTGACTTCGCCGCCAATTACAATATGCTTTCCAGCGACAAAAACCTCACTAGCTACTCTTGCTTTTGAATCTTGTGAAAGTATCGCATCAACAATGCTATCAGCTATGATATCAGCACACTTATCTGGATGTCCTGGGCTTACAACTTCACTTGTAAATAGATACATATTTTTCCTTATTATACTTGATTTTTGCGCACAATTCTAACATAATTTTATAAATTATATCTTAATTATATATTCTAAATTTAATAGTAATAGTTATTTAAATATCTTTTTAAACCAATTTAAAACTAATGATAAGCTAATATTAGACAGGATAGTTTATAGTTGTTATATTTAAAAAATATAAATTCAAATTTATATAGTAGATTTGATATGCTTTTTAAAATTATGTAAAGCCAAATTTAATTGAATTTTAAATATAATATTAGTTTTTATTAATTCAAAAGGATTTTAATGATTAGACATATTGCTCAGCGATATAAAGATGGGAATTTGATAATTCAAATTTTAGTTGGTATTGTTCTTGGTGGGATTTTAGGATTTATAGCTCATAGTGGTAATTCATTTGCTGTAAATTTAACTGATTTAGCAGCGATCTTAGGCTCTCTTTTTGTAGGTGCGCTAAAGGCAGTAGCACCAGTTTTAGTTTTTGTGTTAGTAAGTGCGTCTATAGTGCTTAAAGAATTTGGCCGTGCTAATGGAATGAAAAATGTGATAATATTATATCTAATTGGCACATTTTTAGCCTCTTTGGCCGCTGTGTGTGTTAGCTTTATCTTTCCTACTGCTTTAGTGTTGCAAAATACATCTGTAGCTATGAGCGCAGCACCTAGTAATATAGCAGTGGTATTAAAAGATTTAGTATATAAGATTGTAGATAATCCACTAAATGCTATTGCAACTGGTAATTATATTGGGATTTTAGCTTGGGCTATTGCAACTGGTTTGGCTCTTAGACATTGTAGCAATAAGACAAAAAAAGTATTTAAAGATATTAGTGAAGCAATTACAAGAATAGTTAAATTTGTAATTCGTCTAGCACCATTTGGTATTTTTGGCCTTGTAAGCATTAGCGTGGCTCAGACTGGATTTGCTGCACTTGGTGGATATGCAAAGCTTTTATTTGTTCTTGTAGGGACTATGCTATTTGTGGCTTTTGTGATAAATGCTATTATCGCTTTTATAGTTACTAGAAAAAATCCATATCCACTTATAATGACATGTATAAAAGAGAGTGCTATTACGGCATTTTTTACTAGAAGCAGTGCTGCAAATATCCCTGTAAATATGAATTTATGTAAAAAATTAGAACTAAATGAAGATCTATACTCTATCTCTATACCTCTTGGAGCTACTATCAATATGGCCGGTGCAGCTGTTACCATAGCTGTGCTTTCTCTTAGTGCAGTTTATACTTTAGGGATTGAAGTTGGATTTTGGAATGCATTATTACTTAGCATTATAGCAGCAATTGGAGCATGCGGTGCTAGCGGTGTAGCTGGTGGCTCGCTTATGCTTATTCCATTGGCATGTTCATTATTTGGAATTAGCAATGATATAGCTATGCAAGTTGTAGCTATAGGATTTATTATTGGAGTGATTCAAGACTCAGTAGAGACTGCACTAAATAGCTCTACAGATGTTTTATTTACTGCTATTGTATCAAATAACACTAAGGAAGTATGATATGATATGGGATCTATCTAAATTTTTTGCTAGTATCGATGAGCTAGATACATTTTGTTTAAATTTACAAAAAAATGCCAATGAGTTTAATTTTAAATTTAATAAAAATCTAAACTCATTAAAGCCTAATGAATTTAAAACCGCAATAAGTGAATATGAGCAAATTTTAGCTGATATTGGTAAGATAATGAGCTATGCATATTTAAAATTTGCCAAAGATACAAGCCAAGGAGCCTTTTTGGCTAAATATGAAGAGATTTGCACTAAGATTGAAGAGCAAATTCTATTTTTTGAGATTGAATTTAATGAGCTTGATAAAGATAGACAATCTAGCTTTATAGCCATAAATCCTAAATTTAGCTACTACTTAGAAAATCTAGCTAAAAATAAAGCTCATCAATTAAGCTTTTTAGAAGAGAGAATTTTGCTAAGAACTGCAAATACTGGTGCTAGTGCATTTAGTAGATTGTTTGATGAGAGTATGGCTAGAGCTAGATTTGAGTTTCGTGGGCAAAGCTTAAAAGAAGAAGAGATTTTATCTAAGCTTAGCAGCGATGATAGAAGCGTTAGAAAAGATGCTGCATACTCACTAAGCAAAGGTTTAGAGCCGATGCAACACCTACTAACATACATATATAATATGATAAAAACAGATCTAAAAAATAGCTGTGAGTTACGCGGATATGAGCTAGGTGAATCAAGTAGACACCTAAGCAATCAAATAGAAAAAGCAAGCGTAGATGCGCTAATAAAAGCTAGTGAAAATAGCTTTGATCTAGTAGCTAAATTTTATAATAAAAAGCGTCAAATATTAGGTTATGATAAGCTATATGATTATGATAGATATGCTCCTTTAGGTGGCGATGAACAGATAAGTTATGAAGAGGCTAAAGAGATTGTAATTGATGCTTTTAATAGTTTTAATCCACTTTTTGGCACTTTGGCTAAGAGAGCTTTTGATGAGAATTGGTGCGATGTATATCCAGATAAAAATAAACAAGCTGGAGCATTTTCTCACTCTGCTAGTAGCGATGTGCATCCATTTGTACTTTTAAATTTCACAGGTAGGAGGCGTGATCTTTTTACTTTAGCACATGAACTAGGCCATAGCATACATCAATATCTTAGCTATGAAGTAGGCTATCTTAACTCACATACTCCGCTTACTACTGCTGAGACAGCTTCGGTATTTTGTGAGATGTTGGTTTTTGAATATATCAAAAACACTCTACCAAAAGAGCAAAAAACTGCCCTACTAGCTGGCAAGATAGAAGATATTTTTGCTACACTTTATAGACAGATTAATTTTACTACATTTGAAAGACGAGTTCATGCTTATGATGGTGAGATAAGTAGCGATGAGCTAAATCAAATTTGGCTAGAAGAGTCTAAAAAGATGTTTGGCGACTCTTTAGAATTAAATGAGTATTATAAAATTTGGTGGAGCTATATACCGCATTTTATCCACTCACCATTTTATTGCTATGCCTACTCATACGCTCAGCTTTTAGTGCTTGCTCTTTTTGGACTATATAAAAGTGGAAAATGTGAAAATTTTATAGAGATATATACTAAATTTTTATCTCTTGGTGGTAGCAAAAGCCCAAAAGAGCTTGTCGCTATGTTTGGATTTGATATTGATGATGAGAAGTTTTGGAGTGTTGGGATTGCTCAAGTAGCAAATTTGGTAGATGAGTTTATACAAGGAGAGTAATAATGCTTGAAGAGTTTTTAAAAGATAGCGAGTTTGCTTCTATGATGCATAGAAATATCTATGATTTACTAAATTTGTTAATACAAAAAGATATCCAATTTGATATATTAGTTAGTACAAAATTTGTTAATTTTTCTCCAGAGCTACCTCAGGAGATTAAGTCTAATTTTAATCCATCTGTAATTCTATTTAGCCTAGCTGGATATTCGCTAAGTAGCATTAAGCTTAGTCGTGATGATATGAAATTTGAGGCTGGATTTGGGCCAGATAATTTTGCTAGTTTAGTTAGTGTGCCAATTGGCGCTATCATCAGAATTAGTATAGATGAAAATCCTATATTAATAAATTTTGCTACATATAGTCCGAGCGATCCTAAAACTAAGCAGGAGCGCTCAAAGCAGATATTTTTAAATAACCCTAAAAATAGAGATATTTTTAAAGGTCAATAGATATTTTACTAACCTTTTCTAGTATGGACTCGTTCTCTTTGAGTCCTGCTATAAATACTGGACGGATAATATTAACACCTTCAATTTCTATTGGAAATAAAGTGCCATTAGCAATTGATTTTTTCACTAAAAATTTAGGCAAAAACGCTACATACTCTCTAGATTTATTATTTAGCATTGCGCACCTAGTAGCTATAGCACCATCAAGAGTATAGACAGTGTGTAAATCATCATAATTTACACCAAACTGTTCAAAATACCCTTTTAAAAATGCTTTCGTTCTATCTGTGATAAAGTTAAATTCGCTAAGCTTTGCTGGGGTTATTTTTTGATTTGGAACTTTATTAGATACTAAAATTATCTCATACTCAAATAGCTTTTTAAATATCAAATGATCATTATATAATCTCTCTTGAGTCATTATAATATCACATCTTTTATCCATTAGACTTGATACTAGATCATTATTTGTATCGACTATTTTGACATCTAAATCGCTATTTATAACATCGCAAATTTTATCTAACATAAATGGCAAAATAGCATGAGCTATAAGTAAGTTTGTAGCAACTGAGATTTTAAATTTTTCATCTTTTATTCTATGAGCTTCTTCTTTAAATCTAAACATAGCTCCTTCAAATTTTAAACATAATTTATAAAATTTATCCCCCTCTTTTGTTAAAACTATTCCGTTTTTACGCCTTACTAATAGCGTTGTTTGTAATGTCTCTTCAAGTTTTTTAATCTGCAAAGTAACAGCTGGCTGAGAAAGGCCTAAAGTGGCTGAAGCTTTTGAAAAGCTCTTTTCTTTAACAATTGTCATAAATGTATATATTTTATTAAAATCTATCATCAAACAACCCTTTTTTGTTTTATATCCTTTAATTTTATTAATTTAATGCTTAAATTAGATTTTAATTTAATATAATTTTTACTTATATTATTGATTATTTATAAATCTGTAACTTTTTGTAACACATATTATTATTAAGTTAAAATTTGATATAATCTTAGCTTTATTAACAAAAAAGAGCAATTTATGAACAATTTATTAAATTCACTTAATGAAAATCAAAAGATAGCCGCCACTCATATAGATGGTCCAATGCTAATCCTAGCTGGGGCTGGAAGCGGCAAGACAAAAACTATAACCTCGCGTCTAGCTTATTTAATAAGCCAAGTAGGCATAGATCCACTAAACACTCTAACACTTACTTTTACTAATAAAGCAGCCTCTACTATGAAGCAGCGTGCTATGGCTATGCTTGGCAATTATAATGCTAATCCTTTGCTTTGCACATTTCATAAATTTGGCTTATTGTTTTTGAAATTTCATATTAATGAACTAGGTAGAAGTAATAACTTTATAATAATCGATACTGATGATAAAAAAAAGATTATAAAAGAGATAGAAAGTGAAGTCCAAACAGCTATAGTAGCAAATGAGATCTCAAAATATAAAAATATGCTTTTGAGTGTAGAGGCTGTGATGGATAGCTCAAAACTAGATACTCAATACTCAAAAACAAATTATGAAAAAATTGCTAAAGCCTATAAGCTATATGAGGAGTATCTAAAGAGTAATAATTTAGTTGATTTTGATGATCTTTTATGCTTGACATATAATATTTTAGCTAATAATCCTACTTTAAGTAGTCAAATTTCAGATAGATATAAATATATAATGGTTGATGAGTATCAAGATACTAATGATTTACAATACAAGTTACTTCGCCAACTATGCTATAATCATCAAAACTTAGTAGTAGTAGGAGATGATGACCAAAGTATCTATGGCTGGAGAGGTGCAAGGATAGAAAATATATTAAATTTCAAAGATCAATTTAATGATGTTAAATTGATTAAATTAGAGACTAACTATCGCTCTACTCCTTCAATCTTAAAAGCAGCCAATGAGCTAATAGATCACAACAGATCAAGGCTAGGCAAAAGCTTAGTAAGTCAGTTGCTAGATGAGAATCCTATAGAGATTTTAGAGCATAGCGATGAAAATGCAGAAGCTAAAAACATTGCTACAAAAATAAATAAACTTCTTGCAAGTGGAGTATCAGCAAGTCAAATTGCAATTTTATATAGAGTAAATGCGCTCTCAAGAAGCTTAGAAGATGGATTAAATAAGGCTAGAATTCCATATAAAATGGTTGGCGGGGTCAAATTCTACGAAAGAGCTGAGATAAAAGATGTTATAAGCTATCTAAGGCTGATTTTAAATCCAAATGATGATTTTTCACTCACTCGCATTATTAATCGTCCAAAACGAGGCCTAGGCAAGGTAAGTTTAGCTAAACTAGAAAAATTTGCTTTTGATAACAAAGCTTCGCTATACAATGCAATATATATGGCTAGTGAAGATGTATTAAGCAAAAAGCTAAGCCAAACATTAATCCAGCTAGCAGATAGCATCAAAGAGCTTTCTACTTTAGCTCCATATGATTTAATAAGCAAATTTGATTCTACATTTGGGATTAAGGCATATTATGAGAGTTTGCCAGATGGTGCTGAAAGAGTAATTAATATAGATGAGTTTTATGCTTTATTAAAAGATCATATATTAAATACTCCTGAATTTGATTTAGAGGAGTTTTTAAACGAGCTTGCACTTGAGAGCGAACAAGATAGAATTAGTGATGATGCTATATCTATTATGAGCGTTCATGCTAGCAAGGGACTTGAGTTTGAACATCTTTTTGTTATTGGGCTTGAGGAGGGATTTTTTCCATTGCTTGGCGATGGAAGCGATATAGAAGAAGAAAGACGCCTAGCATATGTAGCTATTACAAGGGCTAAAAAAGGATTAAATTTATCATACTCAAATTCAAGATTTTATAAAGGTCAAAGAACCAAGTTAAATAGATCAAGATTTTTAAGCGAAGCTGGATTGTGTGAAGGTTCGCTTAAAATTGAAAGCCAAAATGAGTTTAAAAAAGGGGATTTAATCAAGCATAAAATATTTGGCATAGGACGCGTAATAGAAGTAACAAAGATTAAAAATGAATTTAAATTAAAAATAAATTTTGGTGGAAATATAAAAGATATAATGTCATCATTTGTAGAGAAAGTTATATGAATAGACTATTTGTAGCATACAAACCAAAAGGAGTGGTCTCAAACCACTTTTTAAGTCAGCTTAAGCGTAAATATGGAGTAAAAAAGGCTGGATTTTCTGGCATTTTAGACCCTTTTGCAAGTGGTTGCTTAATTGTAGCATTTGGGGCATATACAAAACTTTTTAACTACTTAAACATAGAACCTAAAATTTATAGAGCTACACTTTGGCTAGGGGCTAGTTCAAATAGCGGGGATAATGAAAATATCAACCAAATTCACCTTCCACCTACCATAGATGAAGCACAGATAAAAAACGCTTTACAAAATCTTCAAGGCAAAATAAACTACACACCACCAAAATTTAGCGCTAAAAAAATTGATGGTAAAAGAGCTTATGAACTAGCTAGAGCTGGGAGTGAATTTGAGTTAAAAGAGTGCCAAATGGAGGTTTTTAGCACCAAATTTATAAACTATTGCCACCCATTTATCACATTTGATATAGCAGTTTCAGCTGGATCGTATATACGCTCTTATGCACAAATTCTAGCAAAAAATTTAGGATTAATAGGTACATTAAGTGCGCTTGAAAGAATCAGTGAAGGAAAATTTAAATTTCAAAACGAAACTCCGCTAAATCCACTTGAATATTTAAATTTAAAATCAAATAGCTATAAAGGCGATATCTTAGATATAGTTTTAGGTAAAAAACTCAAAGCTTATGATTTTAATAATAGCAATGATGGAGAATATCTTATAGAGTATGATAATGCTTTTAGCATAATTAAGATAGAAAATCAAGAGGTAAAATATGCAATTAACAGGATGGAAAAATGCTCGTATTAACAAGAAAAGCAACAGAATCAATACAGATTGGCGATGATATTGAGATTAAGATTCTTAGCACCAATAATCACACAGTAAAAATAGCAATAGAAGCTCCAAAAGATGTGTTAATTTTGCGTAAAGAGTTAGTAAAAGAAGTAGCCGATACAAACGCAGCATCTAGCACACCAAAACAAAATTTATTAGAAATGCTTGCTAAAAAGATATTTAAATGAAAAGCTATGCTAAGATAAATATCTTTTTAAAGATTGTTGGATTTCGTGGGAATTATCATGAGCTTAAATCTAGATTTATACTCTATAAAGAGCTATATGATGAGATTGATTTAGTTGATAGAATTGGTGATGGGCTTATCATTAATAATCCTTTTGATGATAATATAATCTTTAAAGTTTATAATTTTTTAGAAAATTTAGGTTTTGCTAATGAACTTGGTGAATTTTTCAAAAATCATCAAGTAAAATTGATTAAAAATATCCCTGCTGGCGGTGGATTGGGCGGCGGAAGCAGTAATGCTGCAGCATTTTTACACCTTGTTAATGATAGATTAAATTTAAATCTCTCTAAAGATAAATTGATGCAAATAGCACATAATATTGGTGCTGATGTAGCATTTTTTGTAAGTAAATTTGACTCTGCTAATGTAAGTGGCATTGGTGAGATTGTAGAAGAATTTGATGATGATATACCAAATTTAGATATTATCACTAGCCCTATTTTTTGCTCTACTCCAAAAGTATTTACGCAGTATAGAGCTAAATTTAAAGGTTTTGATACAGATTTAGCTAGCAAACTTTGTTTGATGAAAAGTAGCCAAATTCTATCTACTTATTCAAATATAGAGTTAAATGATCTATTAAAACCATCTCAAGAGATATACAGTGAGCTAAAAATAGCAAGTAATGAGTTTTTAAGCGGAAGTGGAAGTAGTAAATTTAAACTAAAAATTTAATATAAACAAGTAAAATATATAAAACCAAACTAAAAGGAAAAATATGAAAGTACTATTAATAAAAGATGTAAAAGGACTAGGCAAGGCTGGTGAAGTAAAAGAGGTAAAAGATGGCTATGGCAATAACTTCTTAATAGGTAAAGGTTTAGCAAAAGCTGCAACCGATGCTGTGCTAAGACAATGGGAAGCAGCCAAAAGAAATGAAGCCCAAATTAAAGAGTATGAGATTAGCCAAAATGAAAAGCTAAAAGATGAATTAGCTGGAGTTAAAATCACTATAAAAACAAAATTAGGAGCTAACGGAACTCCATTTGGTAGTATAACAAAAGATGAGATAGCAAAAGCATTAAAAGACCAAAAAGGCTATGAAATAGATAAAAAATCTCTAGAATGTGATAATATAAAAGCACTTGGTGAGCACGAAATATCAATCAAACTAACTCACCAAATTCATGCTAAATTTAAAATAGAAGTAGTAGGTGAATAATGTTTCATGCTACTACTATACTAGCTTATAGAGGCAAAGATGCTGCTGTCATAGGTGGAGATGGACAGGTTAGCTTTGGTTCTACTATTTTAAAAGGCAATGCTGTAAAGATTAGAAAGCTTTATGGAGGTAAAATTTTAGCCGGATTTGCTGGATCAACTGCTGATGCGTTTAATCTTTTTGATATGTTTGAAAGAATCCTTGAAGGTGTCAAGGGTGATTTACTTAAGGCTGTAATTGAATTTAGCAAAGAGTGGAGAAAAGATAAAGTGCTAAGAAAATTAGAGGCTATGATGCTAGTACTCAATCGTGATCATATATTTTTACTAAGTGGAACTGGAGATGTAGTAGAACCAGAAGATGGCAAGATAGCAGCCATCGGAAGTGGTGGCAATTATGCACTCTCAGCTGCTAGGGCTTTAGATAAATTTGGATCTCTTAGTAGCGAAGAATTAGTAAAAGAGAGTTTAAAAATAGCCGGAGAGATCTGTATATATACCAATACAAACATAAAGACTTATACATTAATGGATTAAAATATGAACTTAACACCAAAAGATATTGTAAAATTTCTAGATGACTATGTAATTGGTCAAAACGATGCTAAAAAAATTATTGCTATTGCTTTACGCAATCGTTATAGGCGTATGCAATTACCAGCTAATATTCAAGATGATATAGTGCCTAAAAATATATTAATGATAGGCTCAACAGGCGTAGGTAAAACAGAGATTGCGAGACGTCTTTCAAAACTTTTTGGCTTGCCATTTATCAAGGTTGAAGCCAGTAAATATACTGAAGTTGGCTTTGTTGGTAGAGATGTAGAATCTATGATTAGAGATCTTGCAATGGCAGCTTTAAATTTAGTAAAGCAAGAACATAGAGATAAAAATAGTGATAAAATAGAAGAGTATATAGAGAAAAAAATCTTAGAAAAGCTTCTTCCGCCACTCCCAAATGGTGCAACTGATGAGAAAAAAGAGCAATACCAAATCAGCTATGATAAGATGAAGCAAAAGTTAAAAGATGGCAAGCTTGATGACCTTACTATTGAGCTAGAAATCGACCAAGCAAGCTTTGAGGCTGGGTCAAATTTACCACCTGATATGGCTGCTATGCAAGAAAGCTTTATAAAAGTAATTGGAATTACAAATAAAAAAGTTAAAAAAGAACTAAAAGTAAAAGATGCAAAAGAAAGCCTAAAAAACGAAGCTAGTGAAAAAATTCTAGATATGGAAAGTATTAAAGCCGAAGCATTAAGAAGAGCTCAAAATGAAGGTATAATATTCATTGATGAGATTGACAAAGTAGCTGTAAGTAGCTCTGGCGCAACTCGTCAAGACCCTAGCAAAGAAGGCGTTCAAAGAGATCTTTTACCTATTGTAGAAGGTAGTGATGTATCTACTAAATTTGGAACTATTAAAACTGATCATATACTATTTATAGCTGCTGGTGCATTTCACATATCCAAACCAAGCGATCTAATTCCTGAGCTTCAAGGTAGATTCCCACTGCGTGTAAATCTTGATAGCTTAGATGAAGATGCTCTATATGAGATTCTAACAAAACCTAAAAATTCACTCCTAAATCAATATAAGGCGCTATTGAGCGTAGAGGAAGTCGAGCTTGAGTTTAATGATGATGCACTAAGACAAATTGCTAAACTTACTCAAAGTACTAATCAAAAAGTAGAAGATATCGGAGCTAGAAGACTTCATACTGTGATTGAAAAACTACTTGAGGATATTAGCTTTAATGCTGATGAATATAAAGGCCAGAAATTCATCATAACCAAAGAGTTAGTAGATGAAAAATTAGGGCAAATTTGCCAAGATGAAGATAGAGCAAAATATATACTATGAGAAGTGGATTTGTAACTTTAATTGGTAGAACAAATGCTGGTAAAAGCAGCCTTTTAAACTACTTACTAGACCAAAAAATATCAATGGTCTCACATAAGCAAAATGCTACAAGACGCAAAATTTTAGGCATTGTAATGAACGGGCAAGACCAAGCAATCTTTATAGATACGCCAGGACTTCATGATAGCACTAAAACTCTAAATAAGCTAATGGTTCAAAGCGCTATTAAATCTTTAGGCGATGCAGATGCAGTAGTATTTGTAGCTAGTATTTTTGATAGTTTAGAAAATTATGAAAAGTTTTTAAGCTTAAATACTACTTTACCTCATATAATCGCACTTACAAAGATAGATGAGGCCGATGAGAATAAGCTATTTAAAAAGCTAAATGAGTATCAAAAATACTCAAATAATTTTCAAGCTATAGTTCCAATAACTATTAAAAAACAAGCCTATAGAAAGATATTTTTAGATGCTCTTACTCCATTACTTCCAGAACATCCTTACTACTATGACCCTGAGTTTATCACCTCAACAAATGAAAAAGATATTTATAGAGATTTTATATTAGAGGCTATATTTGAGTGTGTTAGTCAGGAGGTGCCATATAGTTCTGATGCGATTGTATCAAAGGTAAGACAAAAGAGCGATATCTTAGAAATCGAGGCTAAAATCATAACAGATAATACCCACCATAAGGCAATTTTAATAGGCAAAAATGGTGCTACTATTAAGCGAATCGGGATTGTAGCTCGCAAAATTATAAGTGAATTTAATAATCAAAAAGTATTTATTAAATTAAATGTAGAAGTTGATAAAAACTGGCATACCAATGAAAATAGCATTAAAAAATATTTAGATTTAAAAGGAAATTAAGATGGCTTTTGAGAGAGTTTTGCAAGCTATAGATGATATAAAAAATGGCAAAATGATAGTCATGGTAGATGATGAAGATAGGGAAAATGAGGGTGATATAGTATTTGCTGCAGCCTTTAGCGATGTACAAAAAGTCAATTTTATGATCACTCACGCTAGAGGTGTTTTATGCACTCCACTTAGCAAAGAGCTAGCTGATAAATTTGATCTTTATCCAATGGTTGGAGCAAATACAAGTTACCATGAGACAGCATTTACTATTAGCATTGATGCTAAAAAGGCGACCACTGGAGTAAGCGCATATGAAAGAGATATGACAATTAAAATGTTAGTAGATAGTGCTACAAAGGCTGATGATTTTGTCCGTCCAGGTCATATATTTCCACTAATTGCTAAAAGTGGCGGAGTTTTAGAGCGCACAGGCCATACTGAAGGTAGCATAGATCTATGCAGATTAGCCGGTCTTGCTCCAGTATCTGTAATCTGTGAGATAGTAAATGATGATGGCACGATGGCTAGACGCGATGATTTAGAAAAATTCTGCGATAAATTTAATCTAAATATGGTAAGCATAGCTGAGATTATAGAGTATCGCCTTCATCATGAAAAATTAATTAGTGTTGATGAGCTAGGAGAGTCGCAAATAGCTGGTAAAAAAGCAATCAAATACAGCATAATAGATCACCTTGGAAATAAGCATTACGCCTTTATTTTTGGTCAAATAGCTTCTAAAACAAATGTAAAATTTCATAAGATAAAAGATGATATAGAGCTTTTAAATTCATATAAATTTAATGAATTTTTATCTCACATAGAGCTGCTAGAGAGCGAAGGTGGAATACTGATATTTTTAGCCGGCAATGAAGATGATAGCGGACTTATTAAAAACTATGGCATAGGAGCTCAAATTTTAAAATACTTCGGTGCTAGCGATATTGAGATTTTAAGTTCGAGCGAATCTAAAGAGTTTGTCGCCATCAAGGGTTTTGGATTAAATATCATCGGTCAAAAAGGCTAAAAATTGCATAGAGTTAAATAAATTTAACTCTATGGGCATAAAATAGTTTATAGTTATCTTTTGATATGCAATACTTAATTTTTATGCATTTTTTTAATTTTTTCTATATCTAACAATAACTTTATATATCCACCTTTATACCAATTTTTACTAGCTTCTATCATAGCCTCTCCAAGTTTGTATGTTAGGCACTCTTTTTCTTTTAGAGCTTCATTGTAATCTGGATATGACTCTAGTGGTGGGAGTTTTAAGCTTGGATTAGCTTTAATTTTTTCATTATAGGCTATTTGTTCTTTTTTATGTTCTTTTCTAATATTTGCAAGGATAAAAGGTATTTTTATATATCCCCATATACTCTTAGAGTTTTCTATCATGGCATGGCCGAGCTTATAAGAGAGTTGGTTTTTAATGCGAAATTGGGCATTATTATTGCTTCTATCATTTTGCTGCTCCATATATATATTATTTTGATCGATTAGATTTTTCATTTGATCAAAAAATGCAATACAAGCATCAATCTGCTCTTTATTTAGCTTAGATTTTTTAATATCGATTTGCAATTCTTGATCAAAATTTGGTAAATAGGATATATGATATTTCATCTCTGTAGGCGCTTGTAATCTTATTTGAATAGGGTTTAAATTATTCAGCATAACCCAATTTGTAAGCATTCCATGAACTCCACCCATATTAGCTATATTTAAAAAATAATTAAAATTCTGTCTTTTATTAAAATCATAGATGCTAAAAAACTTTAACATTTCATCTCTGCAACCATAAAAAGCATTATCACCAACATATCCAAGAGCTAAACTACCGAGAGCTATTTCATTTGGTTTGACTTTTAGCAATTCACTTATGTGCAATGGTTTTGGGGTAGCATCTGGCCTAATTCTAATAATATAATCGTATTGAAAATGATGTTTCTTTTCATAATTTCTAATTATTTGACAACACTTATCAAGCAAGTAAAATTGTTTGCATACATTTGTAAAATAAACATCAAAATGATTATCTAATTGATCTTTTGTGATGTTTTTAATCTTGTTTATATATCTATCTACAATATCTCTTTGAAAATCTTCGTCATTTTCCAATATAGCATCCTTAATAATGCTATTATATTTTAAAAATTGATTTTTATTTAAAGATTCATTATACTCTTGATTTAATACTGCAAAAACATTTGGGAAATGTTGACGAAGTTTGGCTTTATTATTTATAAAATCAGGACAATTATTTTTTATGCTTGCGAAATTTCTATCTACATAATTACCTCCAGCTCCACCAAGTCCTGGATAGCAAAATACCTTATCCCATGAAGAAATAAATATATCTGCATTAATATATTCAGCCAAGTTTATGGCTGCTCTTAAACAATGTTTATAATGTCCCCTAAAAGCTCCAACTATCATGATGGCAACTTTGATATCTTTTGAACAATAATTATTATATATTTGACTGAATCTTTTATAGTAAATTTTTGAGCCAACATTATTAATGAATTTTGATTTTAAAATACTAGTTATATCGCCTCTAGCTCTTACAAAATAATTCCATTCATTAAGACTTTCAAAATATTCAAACATCTCAACAAAAATAAATATAATAGAATTTCTACTATATTTATCAAAATTAACACGGATATTATCTAAAAATTTAATAGCTTCATCTATAGATAGTATTTTATTGTTGATTTTATAATTAATGGTATAGAGTTCTATAATTTCTTTAGGAATTTTAGAAAATATATTGTTATTAGTTATTGAACTTATCTTGCTTTTTGTTAGATTTTTGAGTATATCATAATCTACCCCCCCCATATTTTCTTTCTCGAATTGATGCTTTAAATTTGAATTATGCAAATATGAGACCAACTCATTTAACAATCCACATTCAAGCAACATATTTTGATAATAAACCGAATGTTTTTCTTGGCACAATTCTAATGCTGACCATATATCAAAATTATCAATTAAACTATAAATTTCTTTCATTGTAATCTTCCTATTGTTAAACCAATCTCTCATACTCTTGCGGGGTGCCACAAAATATAATATCATCTATTTTTATTTTAAAATATTTAACAATTTTACCTTGAGCAATAAGTTCATTATATAAAGGTGCAATATAAAATTCACCTTTATCTCTTTTATCGGTTTCAAATGATTTTTTAAATATATTAATAAAATCATTTGCTGAACCAAAATAATATAAACCACTACTGCAAAGAGAGGAAATTCTATCTTTTTCGGTTGTTTTAGCCACATCATCTATACCTTTTGGCATTACAAAACTCCATTGATCTCCTTCACCTTCAAAAACTTCTAAATATCCATCAATTTTTGAAATATCAAAAGTATTTGGCAAAGTAAAATTTGGGCGAAAAGTATCTATATTAAATATCAAAATACTATCGTTTAAGTTTAAATTTGATTTTTGGAGACCTAACTCCACAGTATGCGCCTGGCCTTGGGTTTGAAATTCTAATTCAACCATATTATAAAATCTTAAACCCATATTTTTACACTCTTTTTTTATAAAAGTTTTTGTATTTTTAATATTTCTATATATAAATAAAAATTGACAATTATCAAAATATTTATTAAAACTATTAACAACATGGTAAAATACAGATTTTCCATTAATATCAAGCATATATTTAGGTAGCTCATAACCAGCTTTTGCAAAACGACTACTTAATCCAGCCATAGGAAATATTATAATCAAAACTTTAGCTCCTTAAATTTAAAAAATCTCTATACAATCTAAATGCATTTGCAAATAAAGCCATTTGTCTATTCTTATTATCAGAATGTAATGGAAGCATGGATAAAAATAGATGAATTGTAATCGCATAAAGTTCTTTTTTATTACTTTTGCAAAATATATTTAAAAATTCATCTTGTATTGAACTAATTGAACTTGGAGCTTTGATATAAAAATTAATTCTATTATCTATTATATCTAACTCATAATATTCAGCAATAATAAAATCATATAAACCTATACAAGAATGAAAAAGCTTGGCGTAATCGTATCTAGCATCACCAAAAGGAGTTATATTGCCATCAAAATCTATTCCTCTAGGATCAAATGTTTTAATATCTTCAGATTTAAAATCATACATAATATTGCTAAAACAAAAATCACCGTGAATAAATGAATGAGCCAAATTTGGTTTAATTGCTAAATTTAGATCTTTTAACATTTGGTCTAGCGATATCTCAATATCTTTAAATTTCCATATTGTTTTCATATCAAAATCTTTGTCACATATAAAATCTTGAAGCCTATATATAGTTTTTGTTAAAAAATCAAATTTACTTTCTTTATCTGATTGATAAAAATGCAATTGAGTTAGAAAATTATTAAGAGTATTAAATATCTTTTTCCAAACAAAACTTGATAATTTGCCAAATACAAAAAGTTCTGAAAGCGTATTTAAATAAAGATATTCAGTTTTATATGAATTTATATCTAAAGCAATAAATCTAGGCAATTTTAAGTCCAATAGCGATGGAAAATTTTTAAACCAATTAATTTCTCCTTGTATTTTTAATTGCATATCTGAACTTTTAATAAAATATCCATTTTCTTTTTTTAGATCATTAAAAGCCCTTTGAGTTGTGATATTTTTTTTGAAATGAAAATAACTAGTCACTGATCCCAAATCTATCCAATTATGATTTTCTACTATTGTAAAAGGATATTGTTTTGAGTAGAGTTTCAATCCCTGAGTATATGAAAAATTTGATTTTAAAATTGATTTAATAAAATCATATGGTTTAACAATTTCAAAATATCCAGATAACACTGTATTATCGTTATAGATAAAATTATTATTAAAATAATAATCTTTACTTAAAAATTCCCAATCATAATTATTCTCTATTTGACTTACAACTAAACAATTTTCATAAAATTCTAAATTATTAAAATATGTATCCCCATGTAAAATACGAATATTTTCATTGAGTGGCATTAACATATTTAAACAATATATTATAGACTCACCAAGACTTATATTGTCTGGCACAAAAATTATATCTACAGATAATTGTTTTAATCTATCTTTGTCAGCTTGTTCTAACGCAAAACTTTGTGGTAAAGACAAAACTATTTTTTCGTTTAAAGAATTAAATAATTTAACTTGATATTCGTATAATCTTTTATTGCCAATTGGCACAAATGCTGGAGGAAGTTTTCCTAATTCTATTTGAAATTCTATGGGAAGATATTTGGCAGATGTAATCAATATCATTGATTATACCCCCCCCCAATTTTACTTCTTTACTTGAGGAAATTCCTAATAAATCCCTTATCTCATTGTAGCTTAAATTAGCAAATTCATTTGGTCTTATAGCTCTATCATCAATATAAAATCCATCATTTCCGCACCAAGGCTTACCAACTACAACTTCATCATACGGCACATCATGTTGATCAAGCCATTTTATAATAGTTGGTAATGTTTTCACATTGATCTGACCTATATTACCACTATATGTTTTCATATTACGACTTGTAAATATAGTGATTTTAAATCCCATTGCTTTATATTTTTTTAATTGATTAATAATCTCTACATTTGCTGGCTTACATTTATAATCAGATTCATCATCTATAGTAAGTGTTCCATCTAAATCTATTACTATATTCTTCATTACGACCCTAACATTGTAATTTATTATAAAATTCTATACACAATTGTATAATAAATTACCTTAAACTATTAATTACAACCTACTTCTTCTTTGGTCTAAACACTTTCATAATATTCTCATCACATTCAATATAAGCTGCACCGATTAGATCTAAACAATATGGAATAGCTGGAAAAATAGGCTCTAAACACTCCTTTATCGCTTTTGGTTGGCCTGGTAAATTTACTATTAAAGTCTTATTTTTTATACCAGCACTTTGTCGTGACAATATAGCAGTAAGTACATATTTTAAGCTAACTGAACGCATTAATTCGCCAAATCCTGGTAGCATTTTTTCACATACAGCTTCAGTCGCTTCAGGTGTTACATCTCTAGGTGCTGGCCCTGTCCCACCAGTGGTAAATACTATATCGCAACCCTCTTTGCACATATCTTCTAAGCTAGATACTATCATATCATATTCATCAGGAATAACCTTATAAATAAACTCTAAATCCCCTATTATCCACTCTTTTAATATTTTTTGTATCGCTATACCACTCTCATCAGCATAAACTCCAGCACTTGCTCTATCGCTTAGTGTTAATACTCCTATTTTAGCCATTATTTATCCTTTTTATTATCATTATTACATCTGATTTGCTAGCAGATTCATTTTCTATTAAGAACTTTGCAAGAGACTCTATCTCAGCTCTCATCTTAACTACCAACTCATCTACTTCTATACGAATCTGTTCTAAAAGTAATCCTGGCTCGTCATCATTAGGCTTAATCCTTGCACCCATACCATAATCCATTACTAGCTCTTTAGCAATATTTTTTGCCTGTTTTAAATCATCTTTAGAGTTAGTATATAATTCACCAGCTATTAAATCCAATGCCGAAATTCCAGCCAAATGCACCTTTATAAGGCCTAAAAGATCAGTTTTTGAACTTAAAAATGAATCACCTAAACCAAATTTATCATTTAAAAGTGAAATTTGATTAAAATTAATACCGCAAAACTCAGCCATTAAAGCCTTAGCTGATTGATATATGGCTTGAATTTGCTTCTCATTTTGACTTAGACTATGTATGCGCTTTTTACCATCAATTACCCTATTTTCTACTGCTTTAAAATCATCATTTGTGATAATTTCTCTTCCGTTTCGTAGGGCATTTATAGCAGCTTCATTAACTAAAGTAGCAAGTGCTGCACCGCTAAATCCAGTTGTACTTCTAGCTACTAAATCTATATCTACATTATGTCTTTTATCTTGCAAATATATATTTAATATATCACTTCTATCGGTTATATCAGGAAGACTTACAAATATTCTTCTATCAAATCTTCCACTTCTTAATAAAGCCTCATCTATCATTTCTATCTTATTTGTTGCAGCAATTACTATTACGCCGCTACTACTTAAAAATCCATCCATCTCTGTAAGGAGCTGATTTAGCGTAGCTTCTCTTTCATCGCTTCTGTTGCCACCACGTGCCTTACCAACAGCATCAATCTCATCAATAAAAATTATACTTGGAGCATAACTTTTAGCCATACTAAAAAGCTCTCTGACACGCTTAGCACCCATTCCAGCATAAATTTGGACGAAATTTGCTCCACTTTGATAGAAAAATGGCACATTTGCCTCTCCAGCTACAGCTTTAGCTATTAAGGTTTTGCCTACACCAGGAGGCCCGACCATTAAAAGACCTTTTGGCATTTTTATGCCTAGGTTTGTATATCGGCTTGGATTTTTAAGAAAATCAACTATCTCAATTAGCTCACTTTTAACCTCGCTTATACCGGCTACATCATCAAAAGATATATTTGATACTACAGGAGTAATTTGACTAGAAATATTATCAAGTGGCTGTTCTGGTTTATTTTTTGATTTTGAAATTTCTTTAAATGGAATAAATTTAAAAATTATAAAAGAGATAAAGCCAAATAAAACCAAAATCAAAATAATCCATATAAATGAATAATCACTACTCATCTCCACAGCAACTTTTTGACCTAATTCATTTAAATTTATCATCTCTTTTGGAAGGATAAAATTTCCATTTTGTGTCTTAATAATAATCTCATTATTATCTATTATAGCGTTTTGAATTGCACCAGCTTGAAGGTAATTATCATATTCTAATAGAGTAATTTTACTTGGCATAGAACGAAATATTGCTATTACAAAAAGTAAAAATAAAACTCCACTAGCTACTGCTATGGCTGATTTTTTACTAAATTTGGGTAGTTTAATCTGATTAAATTTGAGCATAGTTAAATTCCTGCATAATATCATAATTAGTAATATTTATCCACTCTTTTGATATATTTTTACTACTTTTAATTTTTATCTTATTATAATATTGATCCCAACCCTCATATATATCATCGCCACAGCTTTTTTCTACTAATACTTCTAAAGATTTATGTGCGTTATTTTGCCTAAATTTAATATTATTTTGAGATACTATATTTTGAAGAGTTTTTAATCTCTCTTTGGCAATTTGTGGGCTTACATCTATACTCATACTTGCTGATTTGGTTCCATTTCGCGGACTAAAGATAAAAGCGTGAATATGTGTAAGAGGAAATTTGATAAAATTCTCCACAGCCTCACTCCATATCTTCTTACTCTCGCCTGGATGAGCTACGATAAAATCGGTCCCTAATGCAAACCCCATTGAGCTTAGCTCACAAAATAGATCTAAATCTCTTAAGGCTCTATTTCTTCTATTCATTATAGTAAGCATTTCTTGGCTAGTATGCTGAAGTGCTATATGCAGGTGTCTTTCTAACCATGGCTCGCTTAAAATTTCTCTAAAACTATCATCGATCTGGCTAGGTTCTATACTGCCTAAGCGAATTCGCTTTATGCCATTAATCTTACCTAAATTTGCTATAAGCTTACCAAGAGTTGTATTATTTCCCTTGCCGTAGCTACCGATATTTGTACCAGTTAATACTATCTCGCTATAGCCATTACTTGCTAAAATTTTAGCCTCTTTTAATATTATATTCTCATCTATACTTCTACTAAATCCCCTAACACTTGGAATAATACAGTAGCTACAAGCAAAATCACATCCTTCTTGAATTTTAATAAAAGCTTTAGTATGATTTTCATAGTTACTTACTATATTTTTATCGATGAAATTTAGATCTC
Organism: Campylobacter vicugnae; assembly: GCF_002139875.1. NCBI lineage: Bacteria > Pseudomonadati > Campylobacterota > Epsilonproteobacteria > Campylobacterales > Campylobacteraceae > Campylobacter > Campylobacter vicugnae. The sequence goes on along the minus strand of NZ_CP018793.1, from coordinate 743,155 downwards.
CTAGCTCATAAAACGGCTCACTCTTACCTAGCATTTCATCGATTTTACTCTTATTGCTAGCGCCAAGAACTCCAAAAATAGCTGAACTTTTAAATAATTCATCACCTTTGCTAACTGCCCCACAACCAGTTAAGATTACTTTTTTGCCGCTATTACGCATACTATTTATATAGTTTCTTACTCCGCTATCTGCACCATTTGTAACAGTGCAAGAATTTACCACTATAATATCAGCGATATTATCATCATTAACTATTTCATAATTTTTAACATAACTTTTTAAAAGCTCAGTATCATAGATATTTGTTCGACATCCAAATGTTTTAAAATATACTTTCAATCTAAATTTTCCTTATATAATTCTAATTGTTGTTCGATTTTACCAGTATGTCTTCCCATAAATAGCGTCTGAGTCGGATAAGCGATTTTGATATCGCTCTCTGCATTTAATGCCTCTATAATCTCAGCGCTAATAGTACTACGAAGAGCTAATGTGCCATAAGAATTATTCATATACCAAACACTAATATTTATACCATATGGTTCAAAAAAACTAAATATTCTAGGCTCAACATTTGTATTTTTGATATTATATTGATCTCTAAGCTTATTCATCTGTTGTTTAGCTATATCAGTATAGCCTTTTGAATACTTTCTTGCTATATTTTTAATTATATGCATTGCTTTTTTATGATTACTATCAAAGCTTAGCATTATATCAATTCCATCCCATACAGTTTTCATTCCACTATGAGTGTAATTAGCAATTAACTCTGTAAATATATAGTTATTTGGTATAAATATAATTCTACCACTTCTACGATTTAGTTTATATGTAGTAAGCGTAATATCTTCATATATAGTCATTCTAAGTAGGCTAATATCAATTATATCGCCAACATAATCTCCATTTTGATATCTTACACGAATTCTATCACCTACATGGAATGTTCCGCCAAATATGATAACACTCCAGCCAAGAAGACTCATAAACATATCTTTCATCGCAATTGCAAGACCAGCCGAAGCAAAACCAAGAATCGTAACCATATAGCTAACATTTTCTATATATGCAAAAAGTAAGATAAAAATTATGATTGTAAAATTAATAACATTTATAAATTTATTTATAGTATAAAATTTTTGATTATCAGTTACATATCTTTTAGCTGTAAATTTAAGCAAAAATCCAATCAAAATTACAATAATAATAGTAAAAAATATAGTCAAAGTCTCTTTAATTTGAGATGTAAGACTATCTGTAGCTCTGCTAATTGCCTCATCAAGTCTTGCTTGATATACGCCAAATGTAGTCGTAGCAATCTCTTTGGCAATATTAAATTCGCCCAATGTTCTATTTATTTCAACTAAATTTGTATAATTTATCGTTGTTTTATTGATATCATAAATTTCTTGAAGTAAATTTTGCTTTTTACTTAAAATATCTATAGCAACCTCAAGCTGAGCTAAGCGACTATAATATTCAGCTTTTTCTCCTTTTAATCGTTTAAGATAAGAAAATCCACCAATAATAGCAATTGGATTAGTTATCTTATACTCCTCTTCTATCTCAGGTACAGCTAGCATACTTTGAAATGGCGATTTTTCATACTCTTTTAATAACTCAATTTGCTCTTTTAAACTAGCTACTCTGTTATTTATCTCATCACTATTTTGAGTAGATTTATTCTTGTCATTTAACTGATTTTGAGCTTGTTGTAGTTCTAAAAGCAAATTTTGATATGTATTATAATTGGCATATTTTATAAGCCAGATATTACCCTTTAATGTTGTATCTAATCTATTTATATTATCATTTAATATAGCAATTTGAGAGTTATTAGCCATCAAAGAGATAGCAAATAATAGTAAAATCCAAATAATTTTACTCATTTAAATAGCCTTAAAACTTCAATTACTTGCTCTTTTGATATATCGTTTTTAATTAAATTTGCACCAATTCCATTTGGCAAAATAAACTTAATAACGCTATTTTCACTCTTTTTATCTAGAGTAAATGCATCATAAAATGCATATTCATCTTTAATTTTATATGTTGTTGGTAGATTAAATTTAATTAACAAATTCTCTATCCTATCAACATCTCTTACGCTTAATAATCCTAAATTTAAAGCCAATTTATTTGCCATATTCATACCTACAGCTACAGCTTCACCGTGCAATAATCCTTTGTAATTTAGCTCATTTTCTATCACATGAGCAAACGTATGGCCATAGTTTAATACCGCTCTTAGACCTTTTTCACGCTCATCTTGGCTTACTATCATAGCTTTTAACTCTACACATCTTTGGATAATTTTAGTTAGATCGTGTTGATTTTGCACATCGCACTTTTCAAAAAACTCAAAAAACTTCTCATCAAACATAACTGCCATCTTAATTGCCTCAGCAATTCCAGCAGCAAATTCACGCTTTGGTAGTGTCTTTAAAAATCTACTCTCACAATAAACTGCCTTTGGCTGATAAAAACTACCAATTAAATTTTTACCAAATTTATTATTTACACCAGTTTTGCCACCTACACTTGCATCAACTTGAGCTAAAAGAGTAGTAGGAATAGTAATAAAATCAATCCCGCGTTCATAAATACTAGCGACAAATCCACTCATATCGCTTACCACTCCACCGCCAAGAGCGATTATGGTACTAGAACGATCCAATCTACTTACAAAAAGCTGTTCTAAGATATTTTCAATCGTGGCTAAATTTTTATACTCCTCCCCGTCTGGAATAGTAATAGTATATTTTTCATCAGCTTCAATAAGTGATAAAATCTCAGCCAGATATAATCCACCAACTTTTGAATTTGTAATAACAGCAACTTTACCATTAAATTTAAGCCTTCTAAGCTCATCTATATATACTTTATAGCTATTTTTGTCTAAATTTATATCAATTTGCATATTTTATCCTTTTTATGATTTTATCCAACTCATTTTAATCATCATTTAATCAGCCTTGGATTGCATATAATTTTTTACGCTCGCTTGAACTAGCGATATTTAATGCTTTTCTATATTTGGTTATTGTTCTTCTAACTAGCTTGATATTAAATTCATCTTCAATCTTAGCCAAAATCGCCTCATCGCTTAGCGGCTTAGCCCTATTTTCATTTTTAATTAAATTTAATAAAAATTCCTTAATAGCAGCATTTGATACCTCTTGAGAAGCTGCAGCTGCAAAGAAGTTTTTAAGCGGAACAATCCCACGCTTTGAACTTAAAAATTTATTTTGTATAGCACGACTTATGGTAGATGGATTCCTACCTAAATCTTCTGCTATATCTTTTAATTTCATTGGTTTTATATCTCCGCCAAAGAAATAGTCATATTGATATTCTATTATCATTAAACCAATTTTATGAAGTGTTGATTTTCTCATCTCTAAAGCATCTATTAAATCTTTTGCCTCTTTTATTTTACTTGAGACGAATTCACTTTTTTCATCTATACCTTCAATATCTATATGAATATTTGGATAAAATTCATCATTTATAGCCACTTCAATCCCGCCATCACTATCATAGACAAATATATCAGGTATTACTAGCATCTCATCATCCATATACTCAATAGCTGGAGGATTTTTAAATTTTTTTAGTAAGCTCATAGCAGCTTCATAATTTTTGCGTTTAGTAAATTTGCTAATATCTTCAAAATTTTTAATAATTTCAACACAAAGCTCATATATATCATCATCATCGCAAAGCTCATTAAGTTGAAATATAAAGCTCTCTTTATAATCTACTGCACCCACACCAACAGGCTCCAAATAGGCAAAACGAGCGCGCACTCTTTCTACTTCATCTTTACTAAATCCAGTAAATATCTCATCATCCCACTCAAAATAACCCTCACTATTAATACACTCTATAATCAAATTTGCAATCTCTTTGGATTTTTTAGATGGGAATAATCTATCATCAATTTGCATATATAGCTTCTCATATAAACTCTCTTTATAAATTATACTTGATTCTATAGTATCGCTTATGCTAGTTTTATATAGATCGTTATAAAAATTAAGCGATCTACTTTTAGGATTTGGATCAAGTTGGGCAAAAGGATTTTTCTCAATAAATGGCTCTAAAGTCTCTTTTAACTCATCGCTAGAAGCTTGCAAAATCGGTAACCAACTACGCAGGGTCTGATTAAGTTTAGTTTTAGCAGTGAGTTTTTGAGAGAGTTTCATTAATCTAACAATCTAAACTCTTCGCCCAAATAGTGGGTTCTAACAAGCTTATTATTTGCCACCTCGTTTGCACTTCCACTAGCTAAAAGGGTTCCATTTTTAATAACATAAGCTCTATCGCAAATAGCTAGCGTTTCTCTTACATTGTGATCGGTGATCAATATGCCTATATTTAATTTTTTTAAATCATTTATAATGCTTTGAATATCAGCTACAGCAATTGGATCAACACCAGCAAAAGGTTCATCAAGTAGTAAAAATTTGGGCATAATCATCAAACTTCTAGCGATCTCACATCTACGTCTTTCGCCACCACTTAGACTAAGTCCTTTTCTAGAGCGAATTGGCTCAATATTTAATAGATCAAGCATCTCATCTACTTTTTTATCAATGGTTTTATTATCATTATAGACTATTTGTGCTGCTAGGGTTAGATTTTCTTCTACTGTTAAATCTTTAAATATGCTACTTTCTTGAGGTAAATATCCAATGCCTTGCATAGCTCTTTTGTGTAAAGGATTGGCTGTAATATTAACTCCATCGAGTAAAATCTCTCCACTACTAGGCAAAATTAATCCACAAATCATATAAAATGTAGTAGTTTTTCCAGCTCCATTAGGCCCTAAAAGCCCTACTACTTCACCGCTTTTTATCTCTAGTGAAACTCCGTTTATAATATTTGTTTTTTTGATATTTTTCTTTAGATTTTTAACTTCTAACTTATGCATAACTTACCTTATAAACTCTCTTATTATCACAAATTTCAATATCGATAATGCAAACATTAAGTCCATTTTTACTAGCAAACTCGAGCAATTTATCATCAGCCCACTCAATTATATGCAATCCATCTTCATATAAATTCTCATATAATCCATTTTGTTTTATCGCTTCAAAACCACCTTGATAGATATCATAATGATAAACTCCATCATACTCTTGCATTATGCTAAAAGTTGGCGATGTAACCATATTTTGGTTATTAATTATTGCTTTACTAAGTGTAGTTTTGCCACTAGCCAAATTCCCTCTAAGAGCTATAATTCCACTATTTGGCAACTCTTTTACAAGGCTATCAAGCTCATTTAAACCAAGCTCATATCTCTTTGACATAACTACTTTGCTCGCTTTTTGGAATCGATTTTGTTACTGGAATAGCTAAGACCTCATAGCTAATCTCTTTCATTATAAATTTAATTGTAATCTTATCGCCAATTTTAACTTCTTTACTAGGCTTTGCTACAACTCCATTGATACTAACTACGCCACTTTTACACATATCTTCGCTAATTGCACGGCGTTTAGTAATATTTACTGTGTTTAAAAATTTATCTACTCTCATAGGAGTTATTTTAACTAAATTTGGCTGAATTTTGATTTTAATTTATATATTTTGTAGTGAAAAATAGGAAATAAAGCCCCCTTCAAGCGAAGAGGGAGAAAAATTATTTTTTCTTACAAGTTTTACACTCAGCAACTGCATCTTTAAAATTTTTACCAACTTTAAATTTAACAACTTTTTTAGCTGGAACTTTAACTTCTTTACCAGTACTTGGAACTTTAGCTGTTCTTGCAGCTCTTTCAGTTACACTAAAAGTACCAAAACCAACAAAAGTTACGCTATCACCTTTTGTTAATACTTCGCTGATTGTCTCAAGTACACCATCAAGTGCAGCTTCTGCATCTTTTTTTGTTAGACTAGCTTTAGCAGCTACTAGGCTTACAAATTCTGCTTTTGTCATTGTTAATCCTTATGTGGAAATTTGCATTCTAATTCTACACTATTTTATTGCTAAATTCAAGGGTTTAGCCCATTTTTACGCAAAAAAATAGGCAATTTTATACTAAATTTCTAATATTTTTGATTTAAAATTGAAATTTAACAAAAGCATAGCCATAAATTCGCTATTCTTTAGAATTTTGTAAAATCTTATCAATTATAACTTTTGATCCATTTTTATCCATAAAATTCATCAATTTTTGTGAGATACTTTCTAAATCTATATTATAAATAATATCAAGCAAATTATCTGCGTTTATCTCGCTTTCTTTTAAAATTATTCCAGCTCCTTGCTCTTGCAAAAACTTTGCATTATAAAATTGATGATTGTTAGCCGCATATGGAAATGGGATAAAAAGCGTAGGTAAGCTAGCTGCACAAAGCTCCCAAATCGTACTAGCACCAGCTCTACTAATACAAAAATCAGCTCTATTCATAAAACTATCAATCTCTTTACTAAAGGCAAAAACTTCAGCATTTACGCCTAGCTCTTTATATTTTTTAGATATAGCTTCATACTCTTTTTGTCCGCATTGGTGAATAATTTTAATACCATCTCTATCAAGACTTTTGGCTAAATTTAAAGCCAAAGTATTGATAAAGTTTGCCCCTTGAGATCCACCAAGAAATAAAATTGTCTTTAAATCATGGCGAATTCTAGATACGCTAAAAAATTTCTCATCAACTGGATAATCAAATTTTGGCTCAAAATATGAACTAAAAAATCCCTTAGCAAATGGTTTAAGAATCAAATTCAACCTGCCAATTACTGCATTTTGTTCATGTATATATAGTTTTTTATTCCACATAATAGCCCCAAATGCTGCTGGAGCCGCACTATATCCACCTACGCTAATAACTAAGTTAATATTATGTTTTTTAAATATTTTTTTGCATTTAAAGGCTAGTTTAATTATATTAATTAGCGATTTTAACTTACTAAAACCTCGTTTATTTACTACTGCGTTACTATTTAAAAAATATGTAGCATCAAAAATTTTGCTATTTTCAAACCACATTCTATCTTGACCAGCACTTGAACCGATAAATATCACTTTGATTTTACGCGAATTTAACTCACTTGCAAGTGCTTTAGCAATGGCTAAATGCCCACCTGTACCACCACCTGTGACAACTATCATGATAGATCTGCTTTTTTACTAACCATAAGAACCATTCCAACTCCTACGCAAAGTGCTAAAATAGAGCTACCCCCATAGCTTAAAAATGGAACAGCAATCCCTTTAATAGGCGTAATTGATGTAATACCATATGAATTGATCAAAAATGCCATTGTAATAATTGTTCCAACTCCTAAACTAAAAAGATGATAAACTCCATTTTGATTTCTTGATGAAATTTTAAGTATTCTATAAATTGCATATATTATTATTAAGGTAATAATAAAAATACCGATAAATCCAAGCTCTTCGGCTATTCCTGCAAGAACAAAATCGGTATGAACCTCACTTAAAAATCCTAACTTAAATGTACCATTACCAAGCCCTACTCCAAAAAATCCACCATGATATATAGCATTTAATGAGTGTCCTATCTGATATGGCTCTTCAGCTCCACTAACACGCAAAATATCAGCCATACTAGCAGGTAAAAATGAGAGTACAAAATCTTGGTTTGTTACCCACCAAGACTGAAATCTTCTAATTCTATGCTCTTGAGTAATAATAGCAAAAAATACCAAAATCACTCCAGCAAGTCCAAAAAGACCAAAAAATTTCTTACTTGTTCCAGCAAATGTAGCTAAAACTATTAAAGTAAGTGCTAATACAACTACTTGACCTAGATCTTTTTGTAAAATTGCAATCAAAAATACAGCAATTGCAAAAAGAATAAAATATGGGAATAAGAGCAAAAATTCATCTTTTAGCCGTTTTTTATTATGATCAAGCTTTCTTGAAAAGCTCCACGCTAAGAAAAATACAAACCCAATCTTAAAAAATTCAACAGGCGAAAGCGATATAGGTCCAACTCTTATCCAACGCTTAGCTCCACCAGTAATTGGCACAAGTGAAGCTGGTAAAAATTGCATAACAATCATAGCCAAAAATGAGCCAAAAAATAGAGTAAATCCGATTACTTCAAAAGCACTAAGTGAGCCAATCCATTTTTTATCAGGGTCAATCTGTGAAAGTTTCCACATTATAAAAATTCCAATAAAACCAACTAAAAATTGTCTAATAAAAAAATGATAACTAGAAAAATCATAATAAAGCACAGTAAATGCTGGCAATGAAAGTGAAAATATCATACCAATAGCAATCAAAACAATGCATACATAAAATAGCCTAAAATCAACCTCGTACATCAACTCCCCTAATCATTTAATTCTTCGGCTACTTTTGCAGCAAGTTTGAGCTTATCGCTATCAAAGTGAGTATAAATTCTAGATGTATCAAGACTAGCATGACCTAGAGCCTCTTGGACTAAAACGAGATCTTTTTGTTTTTTATATAGCATTGTAGCAAATGTATGTCTAAGCATATGCGCTCCATTTTTACCTTTTCTTATTCCAGCTTGAAATAAAATTTGCTCTACAATCCTACTTATATAGGCTTGAGTTAGCCTTTGACCATTTCTATTTACAAATACACATCCATCTTGATTTATGTAGTTTATAGCTATTGCATCTAAATGTTCATCTATTAGATGTTTTTTTATCATTACAACTCTATATTTATTACCTTTTCCTCGTATTCTAATAATATATAAATCACCCTCTTGACTAATATCTTTGCGTTTTAAATTTATAGCCTCGCTAACACGAATTCCAGTAAAAATTATAATCTTTATAATGAGCTTATTTCTATGATTATTGCTTTTAAATTCAGCCGTATCAATAGCAGTTATAAATTTCTTTACCTCATCTTCACCCATAAACTCAGGTAGCTTAGCTCCTCTTTTACCACTGATACCACCCCAATTTTTAAGCTCAATATCAAATATATGTGATTTTCCATTTTCTTCATTTTGTTTGCTTAGATAACTAAAGAAATTTATAGCTGCTATTCTATAATTTTTCTTGCTAGCATCGCTGAGCGCACCTGTTGCACTAGCTAAAACTTCACTTAATAGCTCTTCATCAATCTGCGTAATACTATCAAGTTCATAATAGCATAGTGTTTCATAGATCTTTTTAAGTGGGTTAAAATATGTATTGATTCCAGTAAGTCCTGCATTTCTAGCAGCTTTAGCTAGGCCATCGAGTTCTTCTATATCTTTTACCCCTTTTGTTAAGGTAAAATTGACACTAGCTAAGGCTTTTGGATCTTTTAATTCTTTGTTTGAGAGAGAATTTAGTTTGTATTTAACAAATTTACCAAGCCAAAAAAGCATAGAGCTTTGAAAATTATCTTTACAATCTAACTTATACTTCATAGCTTAGCAGACTCAAATTCTCTTAGTTGATTTTTCTACCGTTTTTACCAGCTATAATAAAACGAAGAGCATTTAATTTGATAAAGCCATTTGCATCTTTTTGATCATATACGCTATCTTCTTCAAATGTGCAATAAGCCTCATTAAATAGATTATCGCTTTTACTATCACGGCCAATTATCATAACATTACCTTTATATAGCTCTAATCTTACTGTGCCATTTACATTTTTTTGGCTTTCATCAATTGCAGCTTGTAGCATTTTTCTTTCTGGAGAGAACCAGTAGCCATTATATATTAATTTTGCATATCTTGGCATTAGTTCATCTTTTAAATGAGCAGCTTCTCTATCTAAAGTTATACTCTCAATAGCTCTATGAGCTTTTAGCATAATTGTGCCGCCTGGAGTCTCATAGCAGCCACGACTTTTCATACCTACATAGCGATTTTCTACTATATCAAGCCTACCAATACCATGCTTAGCACCTAAACGGTTTAACTCTTCTAGCATCTCATGAGCTTTTAACTCTTTACCATTTAGTGCTACTGGATCGCCATTTTTATATGTAATTTCAATGATTTCACTCTCGTTTGGAGCATCTTTAGGGCTTACTGACCATCTCCACATATCATCTTCTGGAGCATTATTTGGATCTTCTAATACTAAACCTTCATATGAGATATGAAGTAAATTTGCATCCATTGAGTATGGCGATTTACCTTTTTTCTTACTAATATCTATACCATGTTTTGCAGCGTAAGCTAGAAGTTTTTCACGACTATCTAAATCCCACTCTCTCCATGGAGCAATTACCTTGATATTTGGATTTAATGCATACGCACCAATTTCAAATCGAACCTGGTCATTGCCCTTGCCAGTTGCACCATGACTAATACAATCAGCACCAGTTTGTACTGCTATCTCTACAAGTCTTTTTGCGATTAATGGTCTAGCAATAGATGTACCTAGCAGATATTCACCCTCATATATGGCATTTGCTCTAAACATAGGAAAGACAAAATCACGCACAAATTCTTCTCTAAGGTCTTCAATAAATATATTTTCAGGTTTTATACCAAGACTAATTGCCTTTGCGCGTGCTGGTTCTACCTCTTCGCCTTGACCAATATCAGCTGTAAATGTAACAACTTCGCAATTATATTCATCTTGTAGCCATTTTAAAATTATACTTGTATCAAGTCCGCCGCTATAAGCTAAAACTACCTTTTTAACATCTTTTGCCTTCATTTTTGCTCCCTTAAATAAAATGGCTTATTTTAGCTAAAATATGCTTAAGATTTGATATTTTTATTTAGTTGATTTAAATTAAATTTGAATTATTTAGGGTTAAAATAACCCTAAATTTTGTATATTATTTTAGTATAGTATTATCTTTGCGAATAAGCGAGCCATCTATATCTCGTAAAAATTTGCCATTTTCATCGCATTTAAATATATCTTTATTAGTAAATGAATCTACAATTTGCCAAAACTCATCACTGCTAAATCCGCTATACTCAAGATATTTTTTAATCGCCTTTTTAGGTGGTTTGCCATCATATTTATGCACCAATCTTACACCCTCATCTCTACTTATATATCCAAGTCTAATATCTATACAAGCATTATCAGTAGCTCTTCCAAAGCCATATTTGCAATATTTTAAATAGTCATGAAGATGATTAGAATAGCAATCTAAATTTTCAAAATTTTCATAAGTAGTCTCCACTGGTCTATCAGAACACTTAAAGCCATTTTCTTGTGAGATTCTTAAATTTTCTTTATAATCCCACTTAAAATAATAGCCTAAAAATAGCCCAGTAACATTTACTCTTTTTAGCTCTTCATCGCTTGGATATGTATAAAAATATAGATCTTTTTTATCAATTCCATCAACTCCTATCATATCTTCTATGCTAGTTCCTAAAAGCCCACCAAATCTATCAAGCCAATTTTTATCTAAGATATTATTATCTTTTGAAGTGGCTGGTCCGCCATATTCTATTTGAGGACTTTCACCCCAAATAATTAATGGAATTCCAAAATTTACTGCGATTCTTGGTACGCAAGTAAATATTCCAAGATGGTTTTGCCACTCATTATCTCCAGTTCTTTTAAAAGCCTCTTTGGCAAGTTTTTTATAGACTATTGGATCTCTTTTTATATGGATTATATCTACACCTAGATTATTTAAATTTTTTAAATTTTTACGACCTACTTTAGTTGGAATTGTAGGTTCAAAACATACACAAAGTGGATTAAGTCCCAAATTTAACATAGTTAAAACCTGAAAAGTAGAATCTTTACCCCCACTTACACCAATAACACAATCATATATTGGATGCTTTTTATATTTTTTAACAAGCTCTAAAAACTCAATCTTTCTAGCATTCCAATCAATATCTAAATTTTTATTCTCTTGAGATCTACAAGCATCACATACCCCCCCCCGGTCAAAATGCAAATTTGGCTTAGTATCTGGCATAACACATTTTGTGCAAAATTTCATATATTGCTCCTAAATTTCAAACTATTTGCCGCAATTATACACAAAAAGAAAAAAAAAAAAAATAAAACCAAGCAAAAATAAATATAAACTTAATATATTTAAATTTAATATATAATATTAGTATATATTTAAAATAGCGTTTATATCGATATTTTATAGGTTAAATTTATAAAAATATATATATTTTATTTATTTACTTGACATTACTTAAATTTTATGCTACAATTCTGCTCATAATTCAATCAAAAGGAGATAAAATGCAAAAGGAAACTTTAGCAACGCATTATGGATACGATACAAAAGTTGGCACAGGAGCTATGGCAGTGCCTATCTATCAAAGCACAGCTTATGACTTTGGTAGCGCTCAAACTGCTGCAAATAGATTTACATTAAAAGAGCTTGGGCCTATCTATTCACGCCTTACTAATCCAACCCTTGATGTATTTGAATCTCGCATAGCAGCACTTGAGGGTGGAAAGGCTGGAATTAGCACTTCAAGCGGTCAAGCTGCGATATTTTTTGCTATTGCAAATTTAGCTCAAGCTGGTGATAATATCATAGTAGCTAAGAAAATTTATGGTGGTGCTACAACACTTCTTACTCACACTATTAAAAGATTTGGTATTACAGCTAAAATTTTTGATTCTGAGAGCGTAGAAGATCTAGAATCATTAATAGATGATAATACAAAAGCAATATTTTTTGAAACTCTATCAAACCCACAAATTGCAATTGCAAATGTAGAGAAAATCGTTGAAATAGCTGATAAATATGGTGTTGTAACAGTAGCTGATAACACAGTTGCAACTGCAATTTTATTTAATCCTATTAAAAAAGGTGTAGATGTAGTAGTTCACAGTGCTAGTAAATACATCAGCGGTCAAGGACTTAGCGTAGCTGGTGCGATCGTAGCTGGCGAGCAACTAAATAAAAAATTAGTAGGCAATAAAAGATATGATCACTTCAACACAGCTGATGAGAGTTATCATGGCCTAGTTTATGCTGATTTAGCTGGTGTATTTGATATATATACTCTTAGAATTCGTCTAAGCCTATTAAGAGATATCGGTGCTACACTCTCAGCATTTAATGCTTGGCAACTAATCCAAGGACTAGAAACTCTAAGTATCAGAGTTAAAGAACACTCTAAAAATGCTCTAAAAGTAGCTGAATTTTTAGAATCACATCCTAAGGTAAAATCTGTAAATTACCCAGGATTAAAAAGCTCAAAATTAAATGAGTATGTAAAAGCAAATTTCACTGATGGGCTAGCTAGCGGTCTTTTAAGCTTTGAAGTAGCTGATTTTGAAACTGCTACAAGCGTACTTGATAATGTTAAAATCTTTAGCGTAGTAGTAAATATTGGCGATAGTAAATCTATAATTACTCATCCAGCTAGCACAACTCACCAACAACTCCCAGCTAATGAATTAGCAGCTGCTGGTATTACTCCAGGACTGATCCGCCTAAGTATTGGATTAGAAAATGCAGATGATTTAATCAATGACTTAAAAGAAGCATTAAAATGAGCCTACTTACTACAAAAGGCGTATATGGCTTAATGGCAATAATTGAGATATCAAAAGGAGATAGGACAAATCCTGTCTCCTTAAAAGATATCTCTATAGCCATAGATGTATCAAAAAACTATCTAGAACAACTACTAAATAGCCTACGAAAAGATGGAATAGTAGGTAGTATTAAGGGTATTAAAGGTGGATATTATCTTAGTAAAGCTATAGATGAAATTACTCTTTATGATATATTTAATAGTCTAGAAAATGAATTTAATCTAGTAAGCATAGAGCTAGAAAATAGCTCTTATGATATATTTTTTAAAGAGTATAATGAAAAGCTAAAAGAGCTTTTTATGCAACCTCTAAGTAGTATCAAGATTGACCAAGAACAAGCTGGCAAATATCTAAACTATATAATATAAGGAAAAAATATGAAAATTGCAAATAGCGTAAGCGAATTAATTGGTAATACTCCGCTTATAAAAATAAATAAATTTGGCAATGAGGCTAATATTTTAGCTAAATGCGAATTTCTAAATCCAAGCCACTCTGTAAAAGATAGAATCGCATTAAATATGATAGAAAACGCAATTGCAACTAATAAAATTGATAAAAATACTACAATTATCGAACCAACAAGTGGCAATACAGGCGTTGGTTTAGCGATGATAGCAGCTGAACGCGGTTTAAAAATTATTCTTACAATGCCTAGTTCAATGAGTATAGAACGCCAAAAACTTCTTAAAGCTTTTGGTGCTGAACTTGTACTAACCGATCCAAAATATGGTATGCAAGGTGCAGTAGATGAAGCTATAAGACTATCTAAAGAGATTCAAAATAGCTTTATACCAAGCCAATTTGATAATCCAGCCAATCCAGATATGCACAAAAGAACAACTGCACTTGAAATTTGGAATGATACTGATGGTAAAGTAGATATATTTGTAGCAGGATTTGGCACTGGTGGAACAGTAAGCGGTGTAGGTGAGATATTAAAATCTAAAAATCCAAATATTAAAGTTATTGCCGTAGAACCAGCAAAATCACCACTTATAAGCAAAGGTGAAGCAGGCCCGCATATGATCCAAGGCATAGGTGCAAACTTTATACCAAAGAATTTAAATAGAGATATTATAGATGAGCTTTTTACTGTATCAAATGAAGATGCAATCGCCACAGCTAAAGCTTTAGCTCAAAGCGAAGGTTTATTAGTAGGTATCTCAAGTGGGGCAAATATTTATGCAGCTAGTCAAATAGCCAAAGAAAATCCAGGCAAAACAATAGTTACAATCCTATGCGATACTGGTGAGAGATATCTATCAACTGTACTTTATGAGTAAATTTGGAGTGGTTTCACTCCAAATTATATAGCTGCAAATAACTTTTTAAGACTACTATTTTCTAATTTTTCACTATCATAGGCTGAATTTAATTTTTGTAAATCTTTTTTATATCTAGCTAGTGTCTCTTCGATACTAGCAAGTGCTGCTGCTTTATCAGATGGATTCATATTTGAAACATCTAATGCCTTTAAAAGCTCAGCTCTTTTAATCTCTAATTGCTTTTCAATTTTCTCATTATTCATAATATTTACAGTATTCATTATACCGTATTTATTTATATTATCTCTAAAAGTATCAACGCTATCTACACTACTACTTTTGCTATCACTTTGTAGCATTTGAGATAATATATCTTTAAATTCAACATCGCTTTCATAATGCTTTGAAGTACCATATACTTCATTTTGATATTTTGATATATTATTTATTTGCATATTTTATCCTTAATAATTATTAGATAAAATAAGCAATTTTTATTCCTTAAGCAGCACTATTTTTACTAAATATTCCAAGTATTTTAGCACTTATTATTTTAAATATACCTCTTTTTTTACTCTTACTTAATAGATACTTAGCAATTTCTGCCCTATTAAACATAATAGCAAAACTATATGGAGTAAGCCCCATTCCATTATTTGCATCGATATCAGCTCCTGCTTCTACAAGTAGCTTAACTATCTCGAGATTGCCTTTAAAGCATACTCCAGCTAGCGGGGTTTGACCACGATCGTTTCTCTCATCAACATTTGCACCACGCTCTAAAAGCATCTTAGTTGTCTCATATGAACCATTATAACTAGCTAACATTAGCAAACTATCGCCTTTATGATTTTTAAGATTTACATTTAATCCTGCATTTAGCATTAACTCTAACTGAGCAAATTCATTATTTCTAGCAAAATTAAACGCATATCCACACAGCTCTTCATATCGTTTTTCTTCTTCTTGTGTTATCATCTTAATTCCTTATTGCAAATTTAAATTGCATTTTTATGATACTTAAATTTACAATAAGCCCCCAAAAATTGGGGGGCTTATACTACTTAGCTAGTGCAGCTTTTACGCCATCAGCGTAAGCTGGGTCAATTAATCTAAAATGATTTAACGCTTTTTGGATTATATCATCGCTTACACCATTCATGCTTTGTGCTATATTAGAATGAAGTCTGGCTTTCTCATCACTTGACAATATTGCATATAATGACCTTGCATCTGTATAATAATCAGCATAGTATTCTCTATGATTAAATCTTTGTGCTATCTCGCCTATGGCTAAATCTGGTTCAGCGAATTTAGCATTTTCAACTGGCCCACCATTGCTATTTGGCTCATAATATGCTGATTTTTCTTGTGCATAGCTACCATTATTCATAGCTCCACCTACATAGTAGTTATTGACTTCAACTATTGGCTTATTAACTTCAAGTTGTTGATAATGCACACCAACTCTATATCTTTGAGCATCTGGATAGCTAAAAATTCTAGCTTGAAGCATTCTATCTGGGCTATAACCAATACCTGGAACTATATTGCTTGGACTAAATGCTGCTTGTTCTACTTCGTTAAAATAGTTTTTAGGGTTTTGATTAAGAGTTAAAACGCCTACATTTATAAGTGGATATTTAGAGTGAGGCCAGATTTTAGTTAGGTCAAATGGATTAAACTCGCACTCATTAGCCTCTTCTTGACTCATTATTTGAATCTTAAAATCCCACTGAGGGAACTCACCTCTATCAATTGCCTCATATAGATCTCTTTGATGACTCTCTCTATCTACAGCTATGATCTTAGCTGCTTCTTCATTGGTTAGATTTTTAATACCTTGACGAGTTTTAAAGTGGAATTTAACCCAAAATCTCTCACCATTTTGATTTATTAAGCTATATGTATGACTGCCAAAACCATGCATATGACGATAACTTGCTGGGATTCCCCTATCGCTCATTAAGATCATTACTTGATGCATTGTCTCAGGGTTTAGTGTCCAAAAATCCCACGCAGCGTTTGCTGATCTTAAGTGTGTTCTTGGGTCTCTTTTTTGAGAGTGGATAAAATCTGGAAATTTCATACCATCTTTGATAAAAAATGTCGGTGTGTTATTACCTACTAAGTCCCAATTGCCCTCTTTAGTATAAAATTTAATTGCAAATCCTCTAACATCTCTTTCTGCATCTGCTGCACCAGCCTCGCCAGCAACCGTGCTAAAGCGTAAAAATAATTTAGTTTTTTCACCTTTTTGAAGCACATTTGCTTTAGTATATCTACTAATATCTTCAGTAATCTCTAAAACACCATATGCACCACTACCCTTAGCATGGACTGTTCTTTCTGGGATTCTCTCTCTATTTTGAAATGCAAGTTTTTCAATCAATTGATAATCTTGAAGTAATACTGGGCCGGTAGCACCTGCTGTGATACTAAACTGATTTGAGCTAATTGGATTTCCGCTAGCTGTATTTAATTGTTTTGTCATATGATTTCCTTTTTGATAAATTAAATCTATGGCAAAATAGTATCTAAATATAAATAATATTTGGTAAATAATAAAAATTATTATATATAAATTTATATCCTAATTTTAGTTCCAAATTTGATTTAAAGCTAAATTTATTTTACAAGTGCAGCTTTTAACACATCTACAATTGTATCAACAGCGATAATTTCCATATTATCTAAAACCTGATTTGGGATATCTTTTAAATCTCTATCATAATTTTTACGTGGGATTATTGCTTTTGCAACTCCTGCTTTATAAGCTGCAATTAGCTTCTCTTTTAACCCGCCAATTGGCAATACTTTTCCACTTAAAGTAATCTCTCCAGTCATTGCAACATTGCTATAAATTGGAGTATCGCTTAAAATTGAAGCAATAACAACACTCATTGTAATTCCTGCGCTTGGGCCATCTTTTGGCGTAGCACCTTCTGGTACATGTATATGTAAATCATAGCTATCATATACAGCTTTTTGTTCGCCTTCTTTATCTATTTGAATTAAATTTTTTGGAATAGAAATTTCGCCCTTATCTATCAGACTCTTTACAAGACTAAAAGCTATTGTAGCAGACTCCTTCATCACATCGCCTAACTGACCAGTGATTTGCATAGTACCCTTGCCTTTTATCTTTAATGCTTCTATTTTTAACACATCTCCGCCAACTGCTGTCCATGCAAGGCCATTTGCTATACCTATTTCATTTTTTTTGCTTACAATCTCAATTTCAAAAACTTTTTTATCAAGATAATTTTCTAAATTTTTTGTTGTAATTACTATTTTTTGTGTTTGATTATTTAATATCTCTAAGGCAGATTTTCGTAATATATCAGCTATTCTATGGCGTAAATTTCTCACACCACTCTCTCTAGTATAATCGCTAATTAATAAATTAAGAGCATCTTTTTTAATCATTACTTCACTACTTTGCAATCCATGCTTTTTAAGCTCATTTGGCCATAAATATCTCTTTGCTATCTCAAATTTTTCTTGTGGTGTATAGCTATTTAACCAAATAAACTCCATTCTATCACGAAGTGGAGCCGGTATAGCACTAGCATCATTTGCCGTAGCTATAAATATTACTTTGCTTAAATCTATATGGAAATTTAAATAATAATCACGAAATTTACTATTTTGTTCAGGGTCTAATATCTCAAGCAATACAGCAGTCGGGTCGCCTTTATATGATCTTGCAATCTTATCTATCTCATCTAATACCACTACTGGATTCATACTTTTTGCTTCAATTAAGCCTTGCACTATCCTTCCTGGCATTGCACCTATATATGTGCGACGATGTCCGCGTAACTCATTTACATCTTCTAACCCACCAAGAGCTATACGCACTAGCTCTCTTTTTAATGCATTTGAGATTGAATTTGCTAAACTTGTCTTACCAATTCCAGGAGGCCCTACAAAGCATAAAATTGCCCCTTTATTATCTTCTAATCCTCTACTATGCAAAAGCTCTTTAAGTCCAAAATACTCTATAATTCTACTTTTTGGCTTTATAAGCCCAAAATGATCTTTATCAAGCTCTTTTTGAACATCTTTTACAGTTAATTTTTTAGAACTAAAGCTACCAAAAGGCATATCTAAAGCCCAATCCAAATAGCTGCTAGTCATACTAGATTCAGCACTATCTGTATGCATTTTACTCAATTTTGATATATTTTTATTAATCTCTTTATAGGCATCTTCGCTCATAAATTCACGCTTAGCTTCAAGTCTCTCTTTATACTGTGTAATTTGAGCTTCTTTATCTAAATCTATACCTAATTCACGCTGAATTTCTTTTAGTTGTTCTTTTAAAAAATACTCTTTATTAGCTCTATCGATTCTAGAGCTTACTTTAGTTTTTATCTCTTTTTGAAGTTTATTTGTCTCTATTTGAGCATTTAGATACTCTATAATATCTAATATTTTTTGCTCTAAATCTGTTTGGATAAAAAAGTTATAAGCTACATCTTTTTTAAGATGTAAAGCACTACACACAAGATCGCAAACCCTGCTAGCCTCATTGCTATCATCAATGGTACGAAGAAGATCTGGTGGAAAGAAGTGATTTAATAAACTTAAGCTTTTTACACTCTCTTTTAATACACTTAGACTAGCTTTTATTCTATTTATATCATACTCATCTAAAATTACAGTATCTACTTGAGCTATGAGCGGATCTATATCTATTGCAGATATGATTTTACCTCTATTTAATCCTTGAAACAAGATCTTAACTCTACCATCGGGCATAGTAACTCGTCTCATAACATTACCTATTACACCATACTCATAGATAGAATCAAATTCTCTCTCACCTCCTCTTGAAGGCTTAGAGCAAACTATCATAACTGGACTATCATCTCTTAAGGCTAAGTCTAGTGCTTTAATATTTCTCTCATCATTTAAAAATATTGGAGTAATCATAAAAGGATATAAAAATAACTCATCTTCAACTATAATTGGTAAATTAGCTATACTCATTATATTCCTTATTCAAATGGAGTCATATACCAAGGTAGTTTTGCCTTAGTAGAATTAATATCATTTAGTGGTGAATTATCAATTTTTTCTTGATATATCTTAGCTGAGTCTTCTCTATCAAGCTTATTGTAAAGTTCTTGAATTTCTACATTTAAATAATAATCAGCCAATCTAAATTTAATCAACATAGTCTCTAAAAGCGCTCTATACTGAGTATTTGGATAGTTTTTTAAAAACTCATTAATCTGAGCAATACTATCTTGAACTAATTTTTGATTACGATTTGGCTTAGAAAATGAATCAAAATTTGCCTTAATCTTTAAATATTGAATATACTCTATACTCTTTTTTGTTCCATACTTTTTAATATATTCATCTAGATAGAAATTTGCCATTTTATACTCTTCTTCATCTACATGAGCATTAGCTAAAATCATTAAAACCTGCTCTAGATATGGACTAGCTATATGCTCACTAGCAAATGAGATATAGTGCTTATCAGCTGATTCTAAATCAGCATCTTTGATATCATTTAAAATTTGATTATACCACTGATCTGGAGTGAGATTATATAATTCATTATCTTTTTTAGCTCCACAACCAGCTAGCAAAGTCAAAGATAAGACAAAAATAGCAGATTTAAATTTTATTCTCATACTTTGTTCCTTATTATATTAAAATTTGGTGATTATAGCAATATTTTGGTAAATTTATACATTATCAATAAAAAATTATATTATTTACTCATAAAGTCTATGAATTTGGAATAAAAAATGCTACAATAACACTAAACCCAAATTTAAAGGAGAGTAAAGTGAAATATTCTGTTAAAAACCCTATCCCTGGATTTGAAAACATCAAAGAGGTTGAAGTAACCAAAATTGATGATTTTTTTGTTAAAATGCAAGATGTAGATAGCAAAACATCTTTTACCATGATCAACCCATATGCGCTTCGTCCAGATTATGAATTTGATATTCCAACTCCATATAAAAATCTACTTGAAATAGATGAGAATTCTAAATTAGAGCTATATGCAATCGTTGCTATTAGTAGCCCAATTGAAGAATCTACTGTAAATTTCTTAGCTCCAGTACTTTGCAATACAACATCTGCTACTTTAGCACAAATCGTTTTAGATAATCGCTATTATCCAAATTTTGGTCAAGCAGAAAAAATAAGTAAATATGTTCAAAAACAATAACTAATTTGTAAGTGGCTCTTTTGAGCCACGATATATCTATGCGTTACGCTTTTTCATCTATTGAGTTGATTCTTTCTATTATTATTATCTCTATTGCACTCTCATCACTTCCGGCTATATTGCAAAGCTCATATAAAAGTAGTATGGATATAATTCTATCTGAAGCTATTACTTCAAGCTACACCAAACTACTAAATATAATGACTCATCCTTGGAACGATAGCATAAGTCCAGCCTTAGCACAGCCTATCTATCACAGCAATGAAATCCCATCTAATTCGCTAACTAGCAGACATATATCTGCTATCTTACCAAATAGTATAAATATGGCTAAAAATAGCATAAATGGATTTAACCAAGATAGCAAAGAGTTAAAAGCTGGGATTAATTCAAAGAATTTATTAAATTTAGATTATAAAATAAGCGTTGGATTTATAGATGGATTTAGGTTAAATAACACTATAAAATATACCCCAAGCGATACAGTTCAAATAACTATAACTACCAAAGCAAATAATCAACCAATTATACTAAAAGCATATAGTTACAATATTGGCGAACCGCTAATTAAAAGCCTAATAATCCCTGCTCCAACAAAACCATGAAAAAAGCATTTAGCCTACTTGAAATGATACTTGCTATAGTTGTAGGAACTATTTTAATAGGCGTAATAATTCAAATTTATCACTCCTTACACAGTAATTATCTTAAAAGTTTAGCAATTACTAGATTAGAATCAAACGCTATAAATACTATGCTAATTATAGAAAATTACCTCCAGCAAAGCATTAAAGAGTCCATATCTATAAAAAATAATAGCCAAATTCTACCACTTGATTCTACTGCAAATTCAGATGAATTTATATGGTTTAATCAAAGCTTAGATTGTCGTCAAAATAGTAGTAGTAAATTTAATTGGAGCGGCTATGTAGATATAAATGATATAAAAATTACATCTGATCTTATAAATCTAACCTCACCATTAAGTATTTTTAACTCTAATCAAAAAGATAGTATAATAAGCAATCTAAATTTTAATAATAATGATATAAGAATTATCTTTAAAGGTAGCGATAATATCTATCAAAATGCATATAAGATATTAGATGCAAATAGTGATAAAATTACTATAAAAAGAGAAAATCAGCCACTTTTTATAAGTGAAATTTACTATCTAAGCCATAATCTAATATCACTAAAACTACAAAATAATACACTATATCTAAGAGAATTTAGCCCAAATAATCTAAACACACCAATAAGAAGCAATATCTTAGCAAATAATATTAGCTCATTTAATATAAAACAAAGCGGCGCAAATACTATTTTTAGACTATGTTTATTTGATATTGATAATGTAGAACTTTGTAAAAGTAGCAGCATATGAGAGATGGATTTAGCCTTATTTTAGCTATTGTTTTTATAGTTGCTATATCTGCCTTAGCATTAAATACTATAACGCTTACATCTACAGCAACATCTATTACAAACCAGCTCTACATCCACTCACAAGCTAAACTAATAGCCATCTCAGCTACACAAAATGCCATAGCTCAAATTCAACGAAATGACTTTGATACAAGCTGTCCTAGCAAATTTATTCTATACTATCCAGATAATCAAAACTACATTTTAAAATCCCAAGTAACAATAAAATATATAGGCGGTAAAAGGCCATCTTCGTGTGTAGATAAAATTTGGCATGAGATAGATACAACTACTCAAAATATCCAATCAGCCATAATGCACACTATGGTTCAAACCAATCCAAATCTAGCCATAACTCCTATAAAAATAAGCAAAATAACCACTCAAAAGCCCTAAATAAGGATACTTATGCTAAAATAGCGTAAATTTTTCAAAGGAGAATACTATGAATACAAGTATAGTAGGTAGACAATTTGAGCTAACTGAATCTATCAAAAGCTATTGTGATAGCGCATTTGATGCACTTAGCAAATATAATTTAGATATAATCTCAGCTAAAGCCATAATCTCAGCTGATGAGAGAAATGGCAAAAAAGGTTTTGATGTAGAGTTTGCTATTAATTTAGCCAAAAAAGACACAATAGTAATCCGCCAAAAAGATAAAGATCTATACGCTGCAATCGATTTAGCTCTTGATAGAGCTAGCAAGGTTCTTCGCAGACATCATGATAAACTAGTAACTCATAAAAATAGCGATGAACTAAAAGAATCTAGAGTTATAGCTGATGAAGTATCAATCGAAGGTGCTGATGAGATTATACCAACTGAACTTGAATTATATAAACCAATGGAAGTTGAAGAGGCTTTAACTAAATTAAAAGATAGCGGTGCGCAATTTTATGTATTTAATGATATGGATGCTAAAATGCGCGTTCTATACAAAAGAAATGATGGAAAATTTGGTCTATACTAATATCTAAAACTTTTAAAAAAGGGAGGTAGTCCGCCTACCCCCCCCCCTTTTTTTTTATTTTAATTTAATTTTATAGAGGTATATAATGGAATATTGCAGCAGATGCCTGCAGCCAAATACTCGCCCGGGGGTAGTTTTTAAAAACGGAATTTGTGGTGCGTGTCTATGGCAAGATGAATCAAAAATAATAAATTGGAAAACTAGAGAAGATGAGTTAAAATCCATCGCTCAAAATGCAAAACTAAAAGCCAAAGGTGCTTATGATTGCGTAATAGGAGTTAGCGGTGGCAAGGACTCGACATTTCAAGCATTTTATGCTAGAGATATTTTAGGGCTTAGAGTTTTACTAGTTAATTGCGAGCCGATGGATATTACGCCAATTGGAAGAGCAAATTTTGAAAATTTAAAGCGTCATGGTTTTGAGACAATATCTATAAATCCAAATAGAAATTTAGCAAAAAAGCTGATGAAAAAAGCATTTTATGAGTATCTAAATCCCGTAAAACCTCTTGAATACACGCTTTATGCCTCAGCCTATATAATTGCTGATATGTTTAATATCCCTATGATATTACAAGGTGAGAATGCTGCTCTTACCCTAGGTGCTAAAAATAACCTACAAGATAGTAGCGGAAACGCTCTAAATATCGTAAATTCAAATACTCTTAAAGATAATCCAATAGAAATCTATATGGATGAAGAGACTGAACTAAAAGATCTATTTTTATACAAGGTTCCAGTAGATGAACTCACCAAAAAGGGTGTAACTGCTGTATGGCTAAATTATTATACAGACAAATGGAGTATGCAGCATAATGCCAAATTTGCTATTGAGCGAGGTCTTAGCATATATCCTAAAGATGTCAATCCATATGACCTAGGCACATATCGCAGGTGTTCTCAATTAGACACATATATGACTATTGTTAATCAATATTTTAAATATATCAAATTTGGCTTTGGACAGTGCAGCGACCATGTAGCATATGATTTAAGAAATAAAAATATCACTAAAGATGAAGGTAAATATCTACTGCGTGAGCTTGATGGCAAATATGGTGAGTTTTATATGCAAAAGATGGCCTCTTATCTAGATTTAACACCAAGCCAAGTGTTAGAATAT
Organism: Campylobacter vicugnae; assembly: GCF_002139875.1. NCBI lineage: Bacteria > Pseudomonadati > Campylobacterota > Epsilonproteobacteria > Campylobacterales > Campylobacteraceae > Campylobacter > Campylobacter vicugnae. Next base: position 718,692 of record NZ_CP018793.1, on the reverse strand, counting down.
TGTGAAAAATTTAGAGGTGATATGTTTGAACAATGCGAAGATGGCTGGAAGCTTAAAAATCCAATCTGGCAGATAAAACCTATCAAAGGCGATCATAATCTTAAAGATATTATGCAAAGATTAGAATTTTAAATCTTATTAAATTTGGCTTTAAAGCCAAATTTAATTAATTTTGATAATATGCTACTATTTTTTCTACCACTTTAGCTATTTTTTCTAGTGAGTCAATCTCTAAGTGTTCATTTATACTATGTGGAGAGTAGATATTTGGCCCTATTGATGCAGCTTCTAATCCATTTTGCTTAGCGACAAATACGCCGCACTCAAGTCCAGCATGAACAGCTTGAAATTTAACTTTAGGATTATTTTCTTGCATAAACCCTAAAACGACATTTGCAAACTCACCAACATTTGGAGTCCATGCTCCGCTTCTTTCAAAAAAGCTCACTTCAAACCCAGCTAAATTAGCCAAAGTTTTTGTCTCAAATTTAATTCTCTCAAGTCCAGTCTCACTCATAGACCTAGCAAAAAACTCAACTTTTATAAATCCATCTTCATTTTTAATCGTAGATAAATTTATACTATCTCGCACAATATTTAAATTCTCATCATAGCTTCTTACGCCCTGAGCAAAGCTATTTATAAGAGCTAAAATATTATCGCCAAACTCCAAAATTTCATTACCAATTCCCAACTCTTTTACTTTGACTCTCTTATCAATCCATGATATTTTATCACACATAACTACGGCTTTAGCATTAACTGGAATTGAGTTGCTTCTCTCGCCACCTTCAATATTTACTAATTTAGCGCCATTTTTAGCTATAAACTCAGCCATAATCTTTAGCGAATTTGGTATATCTTTGATAATTTCTAAACCGCTATGGCCACCTGGTAGATTACCTATACTCAATTCAAATAATTTTTGGCTATATTTTACCATTTTAAGCGGGATTTTAGCCTCTATCAACTCACCAGCTGCACATCCTATAAATACTCCATCTTCATGTTCGCTATCTAAATTTAAAAGCCTACCACTTTTAATCTTTTTATTAAATCCATTAGCACCTATAAGCCCTACTTCTTCATTTGCGCTAAAAAGTAACTCAAGATTATCAAATTTAGTTATCATCTCCATCATAATTGCTACACCAATTCCATTATCAGCACCTAAGCTAGAATTTTTAGCTCGCAAAATTTTACCATCATCAATTAATTCGATATTTGGTGCATCTCCAACACAAACCATATCATAGTGTGCTTGAAGGCAGATTTTTGGCTCACCTTTAATAGCATAAATATTATCAAACTCATCAACTTCTACACTAAACCCATTACTTTTAGCAAAATCAACCAGATAATCTCTAAGCTTTAACGCATCAAAACTACAATGTGGAATAGCACAAATTTCTTTAAATTTATCCAATATTTTCATATTTTACTCCCAAATTTTTATAAAATTATATCTAATTAAACAAAATAATGGTAACATTATCACTATGAAAAATTTAACTATTTTTATTATTTTGGCACTATTTTTGCAAGGGTGTCTATGGGTAAATAAACGCGGAATTTCAGATAAATACTACAATAGCTGCAAAGAGTATTATGACGCAGCTGGAGTATATCATAAAAAATGCGATGAGAATCTACTAGAGTGGAAAGATATATATGAATAATAGAGCCTATGATGAGCTTTTAAGTAGAATTTTAAAATTAAATGGTGATAATTGCAAGCTTATTTTAGACGATAGCGTAAGATTAGAAATACCAAATTTCTCAAGTGAGATTAAGGATATCGCAATAGCTTTAAAACCATGGAGAAAGGGACCTTTTAATCTAAATGAGCTTTTTATAGATAGCGAGTGGAAAAGCTTTATTAAGTTTAATATCTTAAAGCCATATTTAAATTTAGAAGGCAAAAGCGTAGCTGATGTAGGATGCAATAATGGCTACTATATGTTTAAAATGCTTGAATATAAGCCAAAAAGTATAACCGGGTTTGACCCTAGCGAGTTAGCTTTTTTGCAATTTAGTTTTATCAATCAATTTGCTAAAAGTGATATTAAATTTGAAATTGCTGGCGTGGAGAGTTTGCCAAGTTATAAGATGAAATTTGATACTATATTTTGTCTTGGAGTTTTATATCATAGAAGCGATCCAATTAAATGTCTAAAAGAACTAAAATCAGCAATGAATCCAGGCGGAGAAGTATTTATAGATACTATGTATATAGATCGTGATGATGAGATGGTACTAAGTCCAAATACAAGCTACTCAAAGATTCCAAATATTAGCTTTATTCCAAGCATAAAGGCGTTGCAAAACTGGACACAAAGAGCTAAATTTAAAAGCTTTGAAATCTTAGTAACTAAAGATACTGATATATTTGAACAGCGAAAAACACAGTGGATAGATGGTCAAAGCTTAGGAGATTTTTTAGACCCAAATGATAGCTCAAAAACAATTGAAGGCTATCCAGCACCAAAGCGAATTTATATAAGATTAACTTAAAGGTAGATTATGAGTGAATATGATGAGAGTTTGCAAGATATAGGGCTTATTGATAGCTCTGAACTTTTTCAAGGGCTTTTAAATATCCCAATTAATATAAATTCAACCCTATGTGGTGGAATATTAGATATGAAGCCAAACTATGCTAAAACTGCTTTAGTAACTAGTAATGAGATGATTTTTGATGATGAGAAGCTGATTCATGGTGGATTTATTTTTGGAGCAGCTGAGTTAGCCGCACATGTCTCTGTAAATACTCAATACTCAGTTACTATCGGTGCTAAAGTTAATCTATATGCTCCAGCTAGAGTTGGTGATTTAATCGAATTTGAAGCTCATGCTTATTTTGAAGAGTCTAAAAAACGTGAAGTAAAAGTAATAGGCACCATCAAAGGGATAAAAGTCTTTGAAGGCACCTATCAAATAGTTGTATTAGAAGAGCATATTTTCAAACTACAACAAAAGAAAAAAGTATCTGATGAAGATGAGCAATAGCCCTATATAGCTTGAGCCCATCTAATTAAAGAATTTCTTTCTGCATCTAAAGTAGTTGCGGCTCCATGCCCTGGATAAATTTTATAATTTTGAAACTCAAGTACCTTTTTTAAGCTTTTTTTCATTAGCTCTCCATCGCTAAAAGGAAAATCATATCTACCGATTGAATTTTTAAAAATAAAATCTCCACTAAACATTATCCCATCAGCCGTAATAACACTACACCCTGGAGTATGTCCTGGAAAATGATGAAAGCAAAACTTTACCCCATCAAGCTCTATCTCATCTTTATCATCTACTAACACATTGGGGCTAAATTTAGCCTCTAAAAGTTTAAACGGATCATTTAAAGACATAAAAGCATCACTGCGTGGCATATAAATTTTTATACCAAATCTAGCCCTTATAGCATCACAATCATATATATGATCAAAATGCCCATGAGTACAAAGTATAGCCAAAGGATTTTTACATACTCTTTCAATCCACTCCAAAGCTCCGTCACCTGGGTCTATTATCACCTCACCATTATCTAAAACAACTACATAACAATTAGTCTCATAAATCCCAAAAGCTCTTGAAATAATCTGCATTTTACTACCTTTTAAATAAAAAAATTAAATATTATAAGATATATTTTACCTTAATCTAGATATAATTTACTAATATTTTTATGGATGATATTAGTGGAAAATTTTAAATTATTAGAAAATAACCTTCTAAATTTTCTTGATTCTTATCTAAAAGCCTCTAAAGCAAAGGGCTTTATAATTGGAGTAAGTGGCGGGCTAGACTCAGCAGTAGTAGCTACACTTTGTTCTAAAGTAGCACCTACAAAAGCTCTTATTATGCCAACTTCTAGCTCAAATCAAGCAAATTTAGTCGATGCACTAAATCTATGTAAAAGCCTAAAAATTGATTATCAGATAATAGATATTAGTGAAATTTTAGATAAATTTTTGCCTTTTAGCGATCCAAATAATAGGCTAAGAGTAGGAAATATAGCAGCTAGAATTCGTATGATAATTCTATATGATCATTCTAGCAAGTTTGACTTTTTAGTTGTAGGCACAAGCAACAAAAGTGAACGAATGCTAGGATATGGTACTATTTATGGAGATATGGCGTGCGCTCTTAATCCAATTGCTAATATCTATAAAAGCGATCTTTTTGAGTTTGCCTCTTATCTAGATATTGATAAAAATATAATCAATAAAGCCCCAAGCGCAGACTTATGGCAAAACCAAAGCGATGAGAACGATCTAGGATATAGCTATGAACAGATCGATAAACTACTAAAAGCTATAGAAAATAATCAAGATTTATCTAAATTTGATAATAAATTTAAAGATGAAATTACCACTAGAATTGCCAAAAATAGTTTTAAATTAAAATTACCAGCTATACCAAATATATAAAAATAGGAGATTTGATGAGAGATATACCATTTTTTCGCCCATTAATTACTGATAGAGAGCATGAACTTATCAAAGAGACCTTAGAAAAAAATGCAAACTATATGGTTGAAGATTTAGAAGATCAAATAAAGAATTTTTTTGGCACTAAGCATGCAATCACTACAAATAACGGAACTGCTGCTATACATCTAAGCTTATGTGCGATGGATTTAAAGCGTGGAGATAAGATTATTTGTTCAGTCAATGCCTTTCCTAGTATTGCTCAAGTTATTAGGCATTTTGATGCTGAACCTATATTTGTAGATATTGATGAAGATGATTTTAACATCGATCCAAATGAGTTAGAAAAAATTTTAAAAACACAAAATCATAAAAAGTTAAAAGCAGCATTTATAACTCATGTAGCTGGTCAAAGCGCCAATATGGATGCAATATATTCACTTGCTAATGAGTATGATATAAAAATTATAGATGATGCTAGTAGGGCTATGGGTGCTACATATAATGACAAATTAATTGGCAATATGGACTCATATATGTCTTGCTTTCAGATCAATCCACAAGTTCAACACGCAGTAGCAACAACTGGAATTATAGTTACTAATGATGATGAGATAGCTAGTCGTGCAAGACTTATTCGCAATCACGCCATAATCAATGATAGCTTTGATAAAGATGGCAACTTAGGCTATATGTATGATGTTATAGATATCGGACAAAAGTATGATCTTAATTCTCTTTGTGCTGCATATAGTATTGCTCAGTTTGAAAAATTAGGAATGTTTATAGCGCGTAGAAAAGCCATAGCCGCTATATATAATGAGGAGTTAAAAGATTGCCCACATATCACTACTCCAGTAGCCAAAAGAGATCATATCTATAATCAATATATAATCAAGATTGATAAAAACCGCGATAGTTTTGCTAGAGAACTAAAAGAGATTGGCGTTCACACTAGTCTTCATTACCGCCCAATGCACCTACTAAGCTACTATAAAAACAAGTATCACCTAAGGGTAAATGACTTTCCAAAAGCACTCAAAACCTATCAGCAAATCCTCTCTTTGCCGATATATGCAGCCCTAAGTGATGAAGAGGCTCTATATATCTGCAATGCAGTCAAGTCAGTAGCACAAACCCGTGTTTAATCGCAAATTTCACATCTGGCTGGAGAAATACTTCTATCAGCCAGAATTTTTTGAGCTAATTATTAGCGCCCTACTTTTGCCATTTTCAGCTATATATTATTGTATAGTGTGGATTAAATTTAAACTTGCTAAACCAATTAAATTTGATATTCCCGTAATTAGTGTTGGCAATCTAGTCTTAGGCGGTAGTGGAAAGACTCCACTTACAAAAGCATTATTTAACGAATTTAGCCATAAATATAAAACATTTATAATTTTAAGAGGTTATAAAAGAGAGTCAAAAGATATGCAAATTGTAGCACTAAATGGTGATATTAAATGCGATATAGCAACTAGTGGCGATGAGGCAATGGAGTATGCCACAAATCTACAAAATGCCAATGTAATAGTCTCAAACGACCGCAAAATCGCTATAAATGAAGCTATAAAACTTGGTGCTAAGCTTGTGATTTTAGATGATGGGTTTGGAAAGGCTGATATTTATAAGTTAAATATTTTACTAAAGCCAGCTATCAATCCAAGACTAAATTTTACTATTCCAAGTGGTGTTTATCGCTATCCAAAAAGCTTTTATAATTTAGCTGATATTATTTTAAGTAGTAGCGATATAAATAGACAAACCACAATTATAAATCCTTGCCATAAAATGGTTTTAATGACTGCTATTGCCAATCCTTCAAGGCTGGAGTTTATATTTAATAAGTGCGTAGGGCGTGAATTTTTTGCCGATCATCATAAATTTAGCAAATTTGAGTGTGAGAATATACTCAAAAAATATAATGCTGATTCACTTTTAGTAACACAAAAAGACTATGTAAAAATAAAAGATTTTGGCTTAAGTGTTTCAATTTTAGACCTTAAAACTACTATTTTGCCAAATTTAGCAAATAAAATTGAGATATTTATCAAAAACTACAAAAATTCAGATACAATACATCAAAAATTTAAAAAGGAAAAATATGCTAAAAAGCAGTAGAACAGCTGAGGTGATTCTTAGTGCTTTGCCATATATCCAAAAATTTAGAGATGAAGTTTTTGTTATCAAATATGGTGGCGCAGCTCAAATAGATGAAAAACTCAAAAATGACTTTGCTAGAGATATTGTACTTTTACAAATTGTCGGTATAAAAGTAGTCCTAGTCCATGGTGGCGGCAAGACTATCAACTCATTTTTAGATAAACTTGATATCAAAAGCGAATTTGTAGATGGTCTTAGAGTAACCGATGCTGATACTATGAAAGTAGTAGAGATGGCATTAAGCGGATTAGTAAATAAAGAGATTACTAGTATGCTAAATAAGCATGGTGCAAGAGCTATAGGAATAAGCGGCAAAGATGACAATATGCTAAAAGCTAAAGTAATGAGCGATGGAAGATATGGCTTTGTAGGCGATATTACTAGTGTAGATGATAAGCTAATTTGTTCGCTTTTAGATGATGGATTAATCCCAGTAATTGCACCAATTGCTGTTGGAAATGAATATGAATCATATAATATAAACGCGGATTTATGTGCTAGTGCGATCGCAAGCAAGCTAAAAGCTAGCAAGGTAATATTTTTAAGCGACATTAGAGGCGTTTTAGATAAAGACTCAAATTTAATAGGAAAACTTGATAAAGAAAGTATTGACAAACTTAAAAAAGATGGCACTATAAGTGGAGGAATGATACCAAAGGTAGATGCTTGTTTAGAGTGTATCCAAAATGGCGTAGGCGCAGCTCACATAATAGATGGCAAAATTCCACACTCATTATTATTAGAAATTTTTACAGATGAAGGTATAGGGAGTATAATCAAATGAAACTTTTAAGTATAGTATTAGACAGATTAGAAGCATCAAATTTAGCTAAAAAATTGGCTACTCATAAGTGTGTAAGTCAGGTTTTTTGCCTTGATTTAGCTCAAGCTAAAGCATGGGATAATAAAGAGCTAAAAAGCCAAGAGGCTCTACTGGTTATAATTGGTAAATTTAAGAAAATTAAAGTGATTTTAGATAAAGAAAATCCAAATATAAGCCAGAATTTAACTATTGCTAAACTAAGTCAAATAGGCACTAAAAGCTTAGAGGCTTTACAAGATATCACAGCTCCAAAGCTAGTATCTACAAGAGCGCAAAATATCGATGAACCAACTGAAGTTGTAAATTTAGATACAGCACTTCTTAGCCCAGCGGCTAAATATGGTGGTTTATATGCACCAATTAATCTACCATTAATTAGCAAAAAAGAATTTAAAAAATTATCTGGTATGGATTATTCTAAATTTGCCTTAGAAATTATAAAAAAATTTAATTTCAACATAAGTCTAAATAAATTCAAAAAAGCCTTAGAAAGATATGAAAAATTTGATAAAAGTGCCGTAGAGATTAAAAAAATCAGTAAAAATTTATACATAAATGAGCTTTGGCATGGTCCAACAAGAGCCTTTAAAGATATGGCACTTCAGCCTTTTGGCCAAATTTTAAGCTCTTTAGCTAATGGCAATAAACAGCTAATAATGTGCGCTACAAGCGGAGATACTGGTCCAGCTACATTAAGCTCATTTGAAAACGCCAAAGATATAAAGGTAGTCTGCTTATATCCAAAAGATGGCACCAGTGAGGTGCAAAGACTACAAATGGTAAATCAAAAAGCACCAAATTTAAAAGTAATTGGTATTGAAGGTAATTTTGATGATGCGCAACAAGCTCTTAAGACTCTATTAAATGATGAGGAATTTAAATCTGCATTAAGAGATTCTGGCTACAATCTAAGTGCGGCAAATTCGGTTAATTTTGGTAGAATTTTATTTCAAATTATCTATCATATATATGTTTGTGTAAATATCAATGACAATAAAGAACCAATTGATATAATAGTCCCAAGTGGAAATTTTGGCAATGCTCTTGGTGCATACTATGCTAAAAAAATGGGTGCAAATATAGGTAAAATCAAAATCGCTTCAAATAAAAATAATATTTTAACTCAGCTTTTTACAACTGGAGTATATGATCTAAATGGCAAAGAGCTTATCCAAACAATTAGCCCTGCTATGGATATTTTAATTAGTTCAAATGTTGAAAGATTATTATTTGACAAATTTGGCCCAGTAAGAACTAAAGAGCTAATGGATTCTTTAGCAACAGATAAAAAATATGTGTTAAATGGCGATGAATTAGCTCAATTAAAGGCTGAATTTGATGCAGAGTATTGCGATGATGATGAGTGTATGCAAAATATTTGTAAAATAGCAAAAACCGGTATCTTAATAGACCCACATACAGCCACATGTCTAAATCTAGTAGATTGCGATCGTCTAAGCGTAATCACATCTACAGCTCAATGGGTTAAATTTACACCAAGTATGATTAAAGCTCTTAAAAATAGAGTTAGCAATGATGAATTAGCCGATATGGAGTTACTAGCTAGTAAGTATCATGTTAAAATACCAAAAAGCATAATCAAGCTATTTAAAGAAGATGAAGTACACACCACAGTAGTCAAAAAAGATCAGATAAAATCAAATATTATAGAGTGGATAAAACAATGATAATAATACCAACTCGTTTAGCCTCAACTAGATTTGCCAATAAAATCCTAGCCGATATAGGCGGGGTTCCTATGTTTGTAAAAACTGCTCAACTAGCTAGCCAATGCGATGATGTAATAGTAGCATGTGATGATGAGGATGTAGCTAAGATTGCAGCTAAATTTGGCATAAAAGCGATAATGACAAGCAAAGCACATGATAGTGGCACTGATAGAATCAATGAAGCAGCTAAAAAACTTAGCCTATCTAGCGATGAAATAATTATAAATCTTCAAGCTGATGAGCCATTTTTTGAAGAAAAAAATCTAGCTAAATTTAAAGATTTTACCAATCAAAGGATCAACGATGGTGCCTTTATGACTAGCTGTTTGAAATTTACCGATCATGAAAAAGCGCAAAACCCAAACCTAGTTAAGGTAATCACAGATAAAGATGATTATGCTATATACTTCTCACGATCGCTAATTCCATATCCTCGTAGTCGTTGTGAGTTATATAAGGCTCACATTGGAATATATGGATATAGCGTAGATACTCTAGCTCAATTTTGCTCTCTTACAACCAAAGAGCTTGAAAATATAGAAAAATTAGAGCAGCTAAGAGCACTCTCAAGTGGCAAAAAGATTGCTATGTTAGAGATAAATAGCAATAGTATTGGCATTGATACCATAGAAGATCTCAAAGCCGCAGCTAATAAATTTGGATTTAACTCTAGTTTACTACAATGAATATAGCAGCCAAAGAGTTAAGATCATACCCTAAAATCTATCATAAGCTACTGCTATTATATATTATAATCTTAGCTGTATATGGCTCTATGTATGCCTATTCTGGACTGTTTTTTTTATTTACAAATTTTGCTATATGCTTTTTTGTATCTGTAGCTTTATATATAGATTTTAACGAACCAAAATTTGAAAAAATTATAAACTTATGGATACAAATAAGTGCTACATATACCATGGTTATATCCATCATTACATTGGGATGGGGTTATGGATTTGAGCTATTTTTACTCGAGCTTATTGCTATTCATTATGCTTCGCCGATTAAAAATTTTATCCTTAAAATTATGCTTCCATTACTTCAACTTATATTGTTTATAGTATTATATTTTACCTTTGGAGACCAAGATATAAATTATGGTTCGCAAACTCTAAAACATATTAGCTTTTTATTTTGCTTTTTTATGATTGCTGTTAAGTTTGTAGTCCTTCAAGATAACAATAACATCTCTGCTATTGATATCATCGCTACTCAAAAACAAAATATAAGCTACAAAAATATAGCTGAGATAGACTATTTAACCAGCCTATATAATAGAGCACCAATGAATGAAATTATAGCCAAAAATTTCAAAATGCTATCAAATAAACAGATAAAATCTCTAGCTATTATCCTTTGTGATATAGATAATTTTAAAAACATAAATGACACATATGGTCATATATTTGGAGATATTGTCCTATCTAAGGTAGCTGAAATATTAAATAATAAAATATCTAAATTTGGCAAGATTAGTCGCTGGGGCGGAGAGGAGTTTTTAGCCATTATACCAGCCCAAAATATTAAAAAATGCATTCAAATTACAGAAGCTACCAGAGTAGCAATCCATAGTGCTAATCCAAATAAAGTTCCTATTAGTGCTACATTTGGTCTATTATATATAGAAGATGCTATAGATATCAATCACGCTATTAGCATCGCAGATAACTTGCTATATCGCGGTAAAAACCAAGGCAAAAATCAAGTAGTATCGGAAAAATATGAACCTAATCAAAGATAATCTATCATTTAATTTTAAATTTATCTTAACCCTATTTTTGTTTGTTGCACTTTTATACTCTGTATTATTTTATCTTATTAATATAAAGATTTTGTCTATTATATCGTTTTTAGGTCTATTTATCTATGCAATTTCAATTAAATCAATAGATGAGAATAATTATGATAGAGCATTTTTGCTATCGCATTTACATATTGTAATCTCAGCAGTTCTTGCAACTATTATTCTTGGGTGGGATTATGGATTTTATCTTATCATTATAGCCATAGCATCAACTACATATCTAAATATATTTAAAAAACGCATTATCACCTATCTTTTGGCTGGATTTGATTTTATTATTTTTGTCTTTGTTTATCTAATTTCTAATGTTTATTTTCCTAAATCAGCCGGAGATTTTGCACAGATATTTTATCTGAGCAATCTTGGATTTTTGTTGTTTTTATTTGTTATAATATTTAAGATTTATAGCATTGTAAATCAGATAAATATCAAAGATCTTCATAAACATAAACATGAATTAAAAACTGCTTCGCAGACTGATCATCTAACTGGGCTTATAAATAAACGCGCACTAAATACCATACTAGCCAAAAAATCCAATAAAAAAATTACAATGGCTATGTGCGATATAGATAATTTTAAGAGTATAAATGATAAATTTGGTCATAATATCGGCGATGAAGTATTAAAAACTCTAGCAAAAATATTTACTGAAAATACAAATAAATCTGATATTGTTTGCCGTTGGGGTGGAGAGGAGTTTGTAATAGTAGCTACTAATACTAGCCATACAAACTTTATAAATCAAATTCAAAATATAAGATTTATTATCAATCAAACTCCAGTAAAAATTTCAAGCGATCAATCAATTCATTTTACTGTAACTTTTGGTATATCTGATAGTGGAACAGATCCAAATAAACTTACAGAACAAGCAGATAAAAGATTATATAAAGGCAAGCATAGTGTAAAAAACTGTATAATTACAAAATAGCCATACATTTTAATTCTATTTTACGATTGTATGTAAGTTATAAAACATTGTAGCCAATTTATAAATGTATAAATTTAAAACTTTTATTATTTGATTGATAACTATTTTTTATTAATTTTATAAGAAAATTTAGTATAAATTTGAACTTATCTTTGTAAAATTATCTATGTTTATAGTAATTTTACATTCTAGATAAGTTCAAAAAATATTATTCCAAGGCTAAGCTTTATAAGGTTATTTTTTCATACTTCCTGTTTTATTAAATCTATCATGCCAACTCAATGCTTCGCTTAGTATGTGTGGAGTATGGCCAGGTTTTGACTGAGCGCATGCCCTATCAAAATAGTCTTGCAACATATCTCTATAATCAGGATGAGCGATAGCTATCATCTTTTGCGCTCTTTCCCTAGGACTACAACCTCTAAGATCAGCATATCCATACTCTGTTACAACTACCATAGTATCGTGCTCAGTATGATCTACATGGCTAACAAATGGCACAATAGCTGAAATAGCTCCACCTTTTGCTACTGATGGAGTTAAAAATAGTGATAAATATCCATTTCTAGCAAAGTCACCGCTACCACCTATACCATTCATCATCTGTGTACCCATAACATTTGTAGAGTTGATATTGCCATATATATCAGCTTCTAGCATACCATTCATTGCTACTACACCAAGGCGTCTTACCAATTCTGGGCTATTTGAGATCTCTTGTGGGCGAAGAATTATATGCTCTTTATAAAAATCAACATTATTTCTAAATTCCTCTACTGCTGCTGGGCTAAGTGATAGAGCTGACGCTGAGGCAAGATCTACTGTTCCATCTTTAACTAAATCTAGCATACCATCTTGAATAACTTCTGAGTAGCACTCTAAGCCTTTATATCCAGCTTTACTTAGAGCAGCTAAAACTGCATTTGCTACATTACCAATACCGCTTTGAAGTGGTAAAAGTTTGCCTTTTGGTAATCTGCCAACAGCCTCTTCTGCAGCAAAAAATTTAGCCACATTATCACCGATTGCTATAGATACCTCATCAAGTGGAGTAAAGCTATTTAATCTATCATCAGTTGAGCTTAAAACTACACCTACAACCTTATCAAAATCCACACTCATATATGGGCTACCAATGCGATCTCTTGCTGTTTTAATAGGAATTGGCTCACGGAATGGAGGCTTAGCTTGAACATATATATCATGGAATCCCTCAAGCTCTTTTGGCTGATTGATATTTAACTCTAAGATTACTTTTTTAGCAGCATTTAGCCATGCTTGATTATTACCTACTGATGTAGTAGGTATTAACTTGCCATCTTCAGTAATACCTGAAATTTCAATTACTGCAAAATCCATATCACCAAAATATCCACACTCTACTTGCCATGCAAGAGAAGATAGATGCACATCAAGATATCTAGCCTCACCTGAGTTTATAAGACCTCTCATATTAGGGTCTGTATTAAATGGGGTTCTAAACTCAACACAATTAGCCTTAGCTAACGCACCATCTAGATCCACATCGGTACTAGCACCAGAATATACGCTAATTTTATACTCGCTACCAGCTTCATGTAACGCTTGAGCTCTTTGAGCGATTGCCATTGGAACATATAAAGGGCTTCCAGCACCAACAAATCCACTAAATCCTACTTGAGCTTTATGCGGGATAAGTGCTGCAGCCTCATCAGCTTTTATAAGCTTAGCTAGATATCTTGCATCTTTGATACGGCTAGTATCATTTATTGTATTGTCAATCATTTTTATCCTTTAATTAAATTTTATCTTTATTATAAGAAAAGTTCCTATAATTTATCTTATAATATTAATAGTAGAAATTTATTTTAAGCTATATTTAATTTATATTAATGGCTTTACCATTCCAGCTTCAGCTAAAAAGCAGCTTGGCTGATACTCTACTTTTCTGATTTTATCATACTTAGCATAGCTTAGTATCAGCTCATCTTTTGCTCTAGTAACTGCTACATAAAAGAGTCTTCTCTCCTCTTCTATATCACTCATTAATCTAGAATTAGGAAATCTCCCCTCAGCCAAATCAACTACAAAAACTAAATTAAACTCAAGTCCTTTACTAGCATGCACTGTAAGCAAATTTACACCTTGACCTTCGCTCATCTCGCTCTTGCCTAAAGTTAAAAAATTATAAAAATTATCAATACTACTATGACGATTGCTAATCTCTAAAAGCACTCTAGCCTTAGCCATTATGCGATCAATTGCGCTGCTTTTTAGCTCATTATCTATATTGCCGTTTTTTAGTGTAGCTCTTTTGGTTGCTAGCGTATCAACTATAACATTATAGATTTTTGATTGCATAATTGAGCTTATAATTTTATTTGAATTACTCTGTTTATCTAAGCTAAGCAATAAATTTCTAAGCTCATATAAAAATATTGCACCATTTTGATTTAAATTTGAGTAATTAAGTGCTGGAGAATTCATAAACTCATCATCAAATCCCAACTCAGAAAATCTATTTGAAGGCATAAATTCACTAAAATCATCAAATAATCCAAGCTGGTAGTTCTTCTTTTTAGCAGGAAGTTTGACGCTATTTCTATCTGGGTCTATAAGACCTTTTATTATATTGCCATGACCAGCAGAACTTAAAATATCAAAAAGCTCTTTAGCGTGTGCGTTACCAACTCCTCTTGCATACTCTAATATGTGAATAAAAGCCATAATATCTCTAGGATTTACCAAAATCGCAACTAAATCGATAAGAGCCTTTATCTCACGAGATTCAAAAAAGCTTACTCCGCCCTTTCTTTTACAGCTTATACCCTGCTCTTTTAATGCTACTTCCAATCCATCAGCACTTGAATTATTACGAAAGATTATAGCTATATCATTTTTGTTATATTTGCTATTTGCAATTAGCTGAGCTACTGAACTATATTGTGAAAATAACTCATCATATGTTAGCAACACAGGAGACTTAAACTCACCTTCACGGCTTACTTCAAGGGATTTTGGATATAATCTTGGATTATTAGCTATTACTTTATTTGCTAAGGCTAAGATTTTAGCACTTGAGCGATAGTTTATATTTAATGAAAATATATTAGCATCAAAATATCTTTGCTTAAAACTACCAATAATCTCGATATTTGCTCCATTAAATGCATAGATACTTTGATCAAAATCTCCTACGCAAAATAGACTTTTTGTATTAAAAGCGTCTATTAATGAGCCTTGGAGCGAATTTGTATCTTGATACTCATCTACTAAAATTTCATCAAAATATATCCTAGCCCCTTTTTTTAACTCATTTCGCATTTTAATAAGTAAATCATTAAAATCAGCGTAATTAAACTGCGTCTTAGTCTCTTCAAACTCTTGCAATATATCATCATAAATTTCAGCAAATTCAGCCTGATCTGGATAGTTAAGACTAAACCAGCCTATAAAATCTTCACCATTAACACAGCTATTGCAAAATAGTGAATATATATCATATAAATAGGCTCCACTATAGCCTTTAGTATCACTAATTCTATGGAATTGCCTTCTATCTGTTATGCTCTTTAATAGAGTTTTTAGCTCACTTGGTTGCTTTAGTATAACGCCTTTATTAAGGCTTTTTAGAAGCGAATTTGATACTGAATGAAATGTTCCAGCAGTAATTTGTGATATTACTCTATCATCAAAATATCTACTAAGCCTCTCAATCATCTCACTAGCAGCTTTATTTGTAAATGTTAATAATAAGATCTTATCTGCTTTTATACCAGAATTTAAAAGATGTGCTATCCTAGCTACAATAGTGCTAGTTTTGCCTGTTCCAGCACTTGCTATTATAAGATTATGTCCCATAGCAGCAGTAGCTGCACAATATTGCTCTTTATTTAGCTTTGAAAGCGGCATTATTTAGTCCTGTTTGATTGCTTTATAGCATTTAGATGAGCCTCATAACTAGATGTAAATATATGAGCGCCACTGCTTTTATCTCTTACAAAATATAGATAATTTGTCTTTTTAGGAAATATTGCTGCTTTTATAGCATCAAAGCTTACATTACAAACTGCATTTGGTGGAAGTCCAGCATATTTATAGGTATTATATCTGCTATTATCTGAGGCGATTCTTTTTGGAGTAATCTTTTCATGTGAATATAGATCATAATTTAAAGTTCCGTCCATTTGAAGTTTCATACCGATTTTTAATCTATTATATATCACAGACGCTACAAGAGGCATCTCATTTTTATTTGCTGCTTCTTTTTGCACTATTGAAGCTACAGTAATAAACTCATACCAACGCCTCTCATCCCACTGACCAAATATCTTTTTGCTTAAACTTTCATGCTGTTTTTTGGATATATTTATAAGATAATAAACCAAATGAGCCTCACTAATTCCAACTGGAATTTTATAAGTCTCAGGAACCAAAAAACCCTCTTTTATAGGTGAATTTGCTAAATAATTTTTCATTAGTTCGTTATAATTAAGGCCAAATTTTTTAGCAATATCATAAAAGAAATATGCTGTAGTCTCTCCAGGAACTAGCGTAATATCTCTCATAGCGGCTTTAGCAGTTGTAAGTTTATATAAAAAATCAAATTTACTAAGCGTAGTCTGCCCTATATCAATCCAGCCAGATTGTGGAAACCCCATCAAAACTAAAATATACTTATCAAATCTATCTACTTTAAAATTTAGTTTAGCTAAATAAGATATAATTTCACCTACGCTTCCCTTAGGCAGATATACAACTTTGCTTGTGTTTATAGTTTGAGATAGCGATGCAAAGATCGTTAGGAAAAGTATGAGTAAAATTTCACAGATTATAGATAAAAATCGCTTTTTATTGCTATTTTTAACTCTATTTATAGCCATTTTTGTCGCCTTTTTTATATGGATAAAAATCGGAATTAAGATAGAATCTATGGATTTTAACCGATTTAAAATTTCGCAATTATATATAAAATTAGATAACAAAATTACACTAAAAGCAAAAAATATAAATATTTTACCAGATAATAATGAACAAAATAGCTCTAAATCAACACTAGAACTTATACACTATATGAAGTGGATTGATATGTTATTTAATAAAATTGAATTAACAAACATATCAATTGGTGATCAAAAATCATACTTTATATATACAGATAATAAATTTAATTTTGATAACAATGATATATATATAAATGCAAATTTAGCCAGACAAAATCGTAATTTAAATTTATCTATAAATCAAATTAATCTTAAAGATTTTAATACTACATTTAGCGGATACTTAGAGCTAAACTTCTATGATGAAATACATAAATTTAGAGGCAAATTCAACTCATATGAACTTCAAGGTGATATTAATTTAAATATTGATAATGATATTTTAAGCTATGAAGTTGTAAATGTAACCGCACCTACTATTAAGCAATTTATAGATGCTTTAGCCAACGCAATAAATTTAAATAGTGAGATTAAAAACTGGATATATGGCTATATTGTTGCAAGTGATTATAGATTAGAGATTTTTAAGGGTAAGTTTAATCTTAATAGTAGTGATTTGTCAATCTCTGAACTATATGGTAAAGCTAGTGCAAATGCTCCAATTGTAAAATTTCATCCTGATGTAGCTGCTGCTACTGCAAGTAGTGTAACAGTTACTTTTAAAAACTCAAATTTAATATTTGATATCAAAGATGCTGTTTATGAAAATGCAAAGGCCAATGTGGGGTTAAGTATAAATAATTTAGATAGCAATCCAAACCTAATACTAGATATCAATACAACATCTTTATATAACGAAAGTATAAATAATATACTAAAAGCCTATGATATAAAAATTCCAATCTTACAAAATAGCGGAACCTTAAATAGCAATATTTGCTTAAATATAGACCTTAGCGATATAAAAGTTAGAGCTGATGGTGAGTTTGTTTTAAATAATAGCACTCTTGATATAGCTGGAGCAAACTTTTATTCAAATCACGCTAAAATAATTTTAAAAGATGATAAAATTACAATTAAAGATGGCCATATCAAAAATGATATTTTTGATGCTAATTTTAGCGCTTTTATAGATACAAGCGATCAAAATGCTAAATTTGATTCTAAATTTAACTCCATTATTATCCCTAATTTAATTGATATAAAAAATCTAGATGATAATATTACTTTAGACTTTAAAGATGATGCAATTATCAAATCTAAAATATTAGGCTATGATATAAACTTAAGCCAGCCAATCACCATAAACATACCAAGCATTGCACCACTTAAGCCGTATTCCAAGCTAATTAATGATCTAAATTTAACCAAAGCTGACATTAAAATTACCACCAATGATTTTAAAAATATTACAGCTAGAGTAAATGATGTAAATTTTAACCTGCCAATAATTAGCAAAAAAGATGGCAATTATACTGATGATAACTTTACTATCGAAATTTCAGATATTATTACCATAAAAAGCCATAGTGGTATCATTAATTCTACAATCATAGATGGCCAAATAAATATATTTTTAGACTCTGCAAAAATTAACATAGAGTCTAATAGTATCAAAGGTGATTTTGATAAAAATATAAAATTTATTGCTAATAATAGCGTATTAAATGTAGTAGATATCAATAGAACTGTAAAATTTGATCACTTTAGCGGTAGCAAAAATAAAGATGAGCTTAAATTTGATGGAGAATTTGATGGCGGATATATATCCATTACCGAAGGTAAAGATATATTAAAGGCAAAAGGAAATGGTATATCAGCTACAACTGTCAATGATATTTTAGATCTAAATACATTTAGTGAGGGGATTTTTGGGTTAAAAGTTATTGGAAAAAATAGCAAAAATTTCAAAGCCAGCCTTGAACTAAAAGATACCTATTTAAAAGATTATAAAATTTATAATCAACTTTTAGCATTTTTAGATTCTATCCCATCTTTACTTATCTTTAAAGTGCCTGATTTTAATAATAAAGGCTTTAGCGTACAAGATGGCATTATAAGACTTCAAAGAATTGATGATAATCTTACTATACACGCTATAGATATCAAAGGAGCAAGTGCTGATATAGTAGGAAGTGGTGGTATAAACCTAAGCACCAATGATATAGATATAACTTTAGAATTAAAGCTATTAAAAGATGCTAGCACCATAATAGATAAAATTCCACTAGTCAATCATATACTTCTTGGTAAAGATAGAAGTATATCAACTGTTATTACCATTAGCGGAACTATAGATAAACCAGATATAAAGACTCAGGTCATAACCGATGTACTAACAACCCCATTTAGTATAATCAAAAATACTCTAACATTACCATTTGTAATATTTGATTAATTTGAGTTAAATTTTATTAGTTATAATTAAAAATTAAAGGAGAAAATATGCAAAAACATC
Organism: Campylobacter vicugnae; assembly: GCF_002139875.1. Classification (NCBI taxonomy): domain Bacteria; kingdom Pseudomonadati; phylum Campylobacterota; class Epsilonproteobacteria; order Campylobacterales; family Campylobacteraceae; genus Campylobacter; species Campylobacter vicugnae. The sequence continues at coordinate 699,425 of NZ_CP018793.1, read as the reverse complement.
AATTTCAAACTCAAGTAAGTGATCTTTTAAATTTAATGATTCACTCGCTATATTCAAATAAAGAGATATTTTTAAGAGAGTTAATCTCAAATGCAAGCGATGCATTAGATAAGCTAAATTATCTAAGCCTAACTAATGATGAGTATAAATCACTTCAGTATAGTCCAAGAATAGATATTAAGCTAGATAAAGAGGCCAAAACTTTAGTAATTAGCGATAATGGTATAGGTATGGATGAGAGTGATCTAATCAATAATCTAGGCACAATCGCAAGAAGTGGAACTAAAGGCTTTATAGATTCTATGAGCGGTGATGCTAAAAAAGATAGCTCATTAATCGGCCAATTTGGTGTAGGATTCTACTCAGCATTTATGGTAGCAAGCAAAATAGAAGTAATCAGCCGTAAAGCTCTAAGCGATGAAGCGTATAAATGGAGTAGCGATACAAATGGATATGAAATTTCAAAATCTAGCCTATCAAGTCATGGAACACAAATTACGCTATATCTAAATGATGATGAGTTTTGCGATAGCTTTAGAGTTGAGAATATCATCACAAAATATTCAAATCATATCCCATATCCGATATTTATGGATAAAGATGAATGGATAGCGCCACAAGGCGATGAAAAAGATGGCCACTATGAGAGCAAAAACTCACAAATAAATAAAGCTAGCGCACTATGGAGAATGAGTAAATCAGGATTAAAAGATAGTGATTACAACGACTTTTACAAACAAATTAGCCACGATAGTAGCGATCCGCTTATGCATATTCATACAAAAGCAGAAGGAAAGATAGAGTACTCTACCCTATTTTATATCCCTTCATCTCAGCCATTTGATCTATTTAGAGTAGATTATCAAAGTGGAGTAAAACTATATGTAAAGCGTGTATTTATCACCGATGATGCTAAAGAGCTTCTACCACCATATCTTAGATTTGTTCGTGGAGTAATGGATGTAGAAGATATCCCATTAAATGTCAGCCGCGAAATTCTACAAGAAAATAAGATTTTAGCTACTGTCAAAGACCAAAGTGTCAAAAAAATCTTAAACGAATTAGAAAAAATGCTTAATAACGATAGAGAAAAATACTCTAAATTTTATGCTCTTTTTGGCAATGTGATTAAAGAAGGACTTTATGGATTTAGCACCAATAAAGATAATATCTTAAATTTATGTCTATTTAAATCTACTCTAAATGATAAGCCAATTACTCTAAAAGAGTATAAAGAGGCTATGAAAGAAGATCAAAAATCTATCTATTATATTAGTGGTCAAAATGAGAGTATGCTAAGAAATTCTCCTTTACTAGAAGGGTTTAAAGCAAAAGGTATAAATGTTTTAATCTGCGATGAAGAGATCGATACAATTGTCTTGCCTATGGTAAATGAATTTGACTCTACTGCATTTAAAAGCATTAACAGCTCGGACATAGATAGCGAAATAGATAGCACACAAAACTCAAGCAATGATGAGACAAATGCTCTAATAGTTAAAATTAAAGAAATTTTAAAAGATGAAGTAAAAGATGTAAAAATTTCAAACCGCCTAAGCGATTCAGTCTCATGCCTAATCTATGATAAAAATGACCCAGATTACGCTATGCAAACTATACTAAAACAGATGGGACAAGAAGCACCAAAAATCAAACCAATCCTAGAGATAAACCCAAATCATGAAATTATCACAAAATTAGCAAATAATGAACTAATGATAAATGATGTAGCTATTTTGATTTTAAATATGGCAAAAATTAGCGAAGGTATGACTATAGAAAATCCAAGCGAATTTAGCTCTAAACTTGCTAAAATTATCTCAAAGGCACTATAAATAAATTCTGCCCTATTTTAATGGGCAGAATTACCTAAATTTATATCTCTATCTATAAATAAAATTAATTATACTGTTACGATTATACACACTACTTTCAATTTTTTAACCAATTTTTATAATATATTCTAAATTTAATCATAATTTACGATAAAATAAATCTACAAAATTTTAATAAATAGGAGTCTGTATGACACAATGGACACAGATATATGATCCACTGGGCAATATATGGCTTAGTGCGTTGGTGGCATTTTTGCCGATTTTATGCTTTTTAGTTTCACTACTAGTATTTAAATTAAAAGGCTATGTAGCTGCATTTTTTACAGTTGTTTTAGCTTCAGCTTTGGCATTATTAGTTTATGATATGCCTTTTTCACTTATTGGTGCTAGCTTTGTACAAGGCTTTGCGCAAGGTATGTGGCCAATTGCTTGGATCATTATTGCTGCAATCTTCTTATACAAACTATCAGTTAAATCTGGCTCATTTGAGGTAATCAAACAAAGTGTTATCTCTATCACTCCAGATCACAGAATTCAAGTTATTTTAATTGGATTTTGTTTTGGTTCATTCTTAGAAGGAGCCATTGGTTTTGGTGGTCCAGTTGCTATTACTGCTGCACTTTTGGTTGGTCTTGGCCTTAAACCTTTATATGCTGCTGGTCTTTGTTTGATCGCTAATACTGCTCCAGTTGCATTTGGTGCTGTTGGTATTCCTATCATTGCTATGGCAAACCTTGTTGGTGTTGAACAGTATGAAGTTTCAGCAATGGTTGGTCGTATGCTTGTTCCACTTAGCCTTACAGTTCCATTTTTTATAGTATTTTTAATGGATGGATTTAAAGGTGTTAAAGAGACATTTCCAGCAATTTTAGTAGCTGCAGTAAGCTTTACAGCAACTCAATTTATTAGCTCAAACTACTTAGGTGCAGAGCTTCCAGATATTGTTTCAGCTATTGTTTCACTAGTTTGTACTACAGCTTTTCTTAAAATTTGGAAACCAGCTAATATCTTTAGACTAGATGATCAAACAGACTTTACAAACAACACTCAACTAAGCAATGGTGAAATCTTTAAAGCTTGGTTACCATTTATCTTGCTAATTGCTTGTATTATTCTATGGACACAACCATGGTTTAAAGCTCTATTTGCAAAAGGCGGAATCTTTGATTATACAGTTGTAACTCTAGCAGCAAACAATGTAGGCACAACTATAGTTGATGCAGCTGGAAAAGCAGTTGGTCTAAATTTAAATATCAGCTTTGTAGGTCTTCAAGCCGGTACTGCTATTTTAATTGCTGCTTTCTTATCAATTTGGTTTTTAAAAATCAAAGCAAACGATGCGGCTGAGTGCTTCTGGGATACTTTAAAAGAGATGGCAATTCCATGTATTACAATTGGTCTTGTTGTATCATTTGCATTTATCGCCAAAAATGCTGCTATGAGTACAACTCTAGGTCTAGCATTTGCTCAAACAGGAGATGCATTTGCATTCTTTAGCCCAGTAATTGGCTGGATTGGTGTATTCTTAACAGGTTCTGATACAAGTTCAAACCTTCTATTTGGCCCACTTCAACAAGTAACAGCTAGAGAACTTGGAATTGGTGAGGCATTATTCTTAGCTGCTAACTCAGTTGGTGGTGTTGTAGGTAAAATGATAAGCCCTCAAAGTATCGCTATTGCGTGTGCAGCTGTTGGTCTAGTAGGTCGTGAGAGTGAGCTATTTAAATTTACACTTAAATACTCAGTAGCTTTCATTATCTTAATTGGTATTTGGACGCTAATCATCGCATTCTTTATGCAAGGAATTATCCCAGATATCGTAACTAAGGGCTAATATCTATGAGAAAAGTATATTTTTTCGCTACTTGCCTTGGCAGTGCTGCTATGCAAGATAGCGTTTTAAATGCTATTAAACTTCTACGCCGTGAGGGCGTAGAGGTGATTTTTAAGAAAAATCAAACCTGTTGCTCTCAACCATCTTTTAATAGTGGCTATTTTAATGAGAGTAAAACTGTAGCTATGCATAATATTAATCTATTTGATGAAGATATTCCAATTGTAGTTCCAAGCGGCTCATGTGCTGGTATGATGGGTCATGACTATTTACAACTCTTTGAAGAAAGTCCTGAATTTGATAAAGTTCAAAGATTTGCTGCTAGAGTATATGATTTAAGCCAATATCTAGATGAAATTTTACAAGTAAATTATGAAGATAAAGGTGAAAAAATCAAAGTCGCATGGCACTCAAATTGCCACGCTTTAAGAGTTGCTAAAAGCGTTGAAGCTAGTAAAAATCTAATTCGCAAATTTGCAAATGTTGAACTACTTGAGCTTGAGCATGAAGAGGAGTGCTGTGGTTTTGGCGGTACATTTGCAGTAAAAGAGAGCGATATATCAAATGCTATGGCACTAGCTAAGATTGATGATATTAAAAAAACTGGTGTTAGCTACTTAATTAGTGGCGATGGTGGATGCTTATTAAATATCTCAGGCACAATGAAAAGAAATGGTGTAGATATCAAATGCTTACATCTTTATGATTTTCTAATTAAACGCCTAGAAGGAGCGCCACTATGAGTAAAAAATTGCCACACGACCAAATTGTAAAAATTAAACTTGGCGACTCGCAACTAAGACAAAATTTAACAGTAGCTATGCATACGCTACAAAAAAATCGTCTAAATGTAATAAATGCCAAATTTAAAAATTGGCAAGGATTAAGAGATAAGGCTAAAAAAGCTAAAAATAACGCTCTTATGAGTCTATCTGATAGGCTTATTGAATTTGAAAAAAATGCCACAGCAAATGGCATTAAGGTGCATTGGGCAAGCTCAGCTACTGATGCTTGTGAAATCATATACGAACTAATGCGACAAAATAATATCAAAAAGATATTAAAAGGCAAATCTATGGCTAGTGAAGAGATTGGGCTAAATCACTACCTAGCAAATAAAGGCCTTAATGCAATTGAAACTGACCTAGGAGAGCTAATAATTCAACTAAATGATGAAGCTCCTGTGCATATAGTGGTACCAGCAATTCACAAAAATCGAAACGAAATTGGCAAAATATTTCAAGAGAAGTTAGGAGCTGATTTAGAAAATGAGCCAGAAAAGCTAAATCAAATAGCTAGAAAACATCTAAGAGATCAGTTTGAAGGTCTTGAGATGGGGCTTAGCGGAGTTAACTTTGCTATGTCTAAAGAGGGTGCATTTTGGCTAATTGAAAATGAAGGCAATGGTAGAATGTGTACTACTGCTCCTCAAATTCATGTTGCACTTTGTGGAATTGAAAAAGTTATGGAGAGCTTTGAAGATGCTGCTACTATGGTGCATCTACTTACTCCATCTGCTACAGGTCAATTCATCCCTACATATAACAATATAATAACAGCTCCACGCAACGAAGAGCTAGATGGCCCAAAAGAGGTGCATTTAATACTATTTGATCATCATAGAAGCGATATGCTAGCACATCATGATTACTATGAGGCACTTAGATGTATTAGATGTGGGGCGTGTATGAACTTCTGTCCAGTATATGATAAGATTGGTGGTCATAGCTATCAAACTATATATCCAGGGCCTATTGGTGAGGTTATAAGTCCAAATATATTTGGTATGGAAGCAACTGGAGATATACTTACATTTTGCTCATTATGCGGTAGATGTAGCGAAGTATGTCCTGTTAGAATCCCGCTAGCTGATCTAATCCGCAAACTAAGAGCCAATAAAGTTGGTCAAGGTAAAAATTCACCACTTAGCACACAAAACGGCCATAAAAATAGAGGCGAAGCTTTTGCTATGAAGCAATTTGCAAATGTTGCTACAAATGGAGCTTTATGGAGATTTAGCCTTAGCAAAGCTCATCTATTTAACAAAGCTTTACATAAATTCCAAAACTCTATTCCAGTAATAAAAAACTGGAGTAAATACAAAGAGCTACCACAGATCAAAAAAGATCTATACAAAGAGCTTGAAAATATGGAAGGTGTCCGCTATGAATAGAATAGATGAAATTTCAACTAAATCAAAAGAGATGATTCTATCTCGATTAAAAGATAGCTATAAGATTGCCGGATTTGAATCTAGCAATAGCGTAGATCCAGTAGAGCATGTCCAAACTACTAATAACCCGCTTGAAGAGATGAAGCAAAAAATGAGCGATAATAAATATATTGTCCATGAATGCGATCCATCAGCATTAGAAGATACCATAAATGAAATTGTAGCTAGCTATGGATATAGCAAAATGATCTATGGAAGTGGGTTAAATTTAAATTTAGATAAAATCAATGCAAGCTCTAAAATATGCTTTGATAAACCTATAGAGGAGCTTAGAGCTGATGTATTCCATAGTGAGTTTTCTATCGTTCATGCCGAATATGGCGTAAGCTCTCATGGCGTAGCTTTGCTAAAATCTAGTCAAGCCCAACCTAGAATGTTAAGTCTAGCACCAAATCTTTGCATAGTTTTACTAAAAAAAGATAGAGTAAAAAACTCTTTAGCGAGTGCATTAAATGCTCTAAAAGCCGATTGCAATGGAAAACTTCCAAGCAATATATTATTTATTGCTGGACCTTCAAGAACTGCTGATATTGAGCTTATTACTGTTTTTGGTGTTCATGGCTCACAAAAAGCACACTTAATATTGTATTGATAATAAATATCTGCATGAATATCCATGCAGATATTACTTAATATTAAAATCTCTTAGAGTAATTGTAAATTTAGTTTGATTATCCCTACTTTGACACACAATAGCAAAACCAAGCTCATCACAATATCTCTTAACCAAACTAAGCCCAATCCCAAAACCACCATTTTGCGTATCAAAACGGCTAAATTTATCATAGATTTTATCTAAATTTTCTTTTGAGATTACTGTACCAAAGTTGATGATTTCAAAGCTATTTTTATCTAAATTTATAATAATTTTACTATTTTTACTACTATATTTTATTGCATTTGATACAAGATTATCAATGATTTTACCCAATTTTTGCATATCGCTATTTAATTCAAAAGAGATAGAGTTAATCTCAAATTCAATCCCCTTAGCATTAGCAGAAAGTTCAAATAGTTTAATGCGACTCTCAATTAACTTTTGCACATCAAATTTGCTAATACTATTTGGATTATTTTTTAAATTTAATGCTAAATCATTATAAATTCCACTTAAAGTCTTAGCTGCAATTTTTATATTATCTAGATATTTTGGTGGATTTTTATCAAACATTTCACTACTCATTAATATCACACTAAGTGGAGTATTAATCTCATGCGTTGTATCAGTAATAAAGTTATTAAGCGCTCTAATCTGCGCTAAAAGAGGTAAATATGCAAGCCTAACTAAAACAAATGCAATTATCCCAATAAATACAAAAACAACTCCAGCCACAAACCAAACACGCCAAAATAAATTATCAATATCATCTGCTATATCTTGATTTTTTAGCTCCACTATTAGCTCAATTTTACGCATTCTAGAGTGAATATTTTCTTTCATATATAATGCATCATTTGCTAGATAAAACTCTCCTTTAAATTTTGGCATATCAAAGCTTTTATATATATATCTATGTGTTTTGATGTTATATAGATTGATTTGATAAATACTTTTTAATTTCATAATATTATCTATATTATTATTTAATCGAAGTAGATATTCAAGCTCTTTAGAAAATCTCTCAAGATGAATTTCATGATGCTCTACAATCTTTGATTTAGCCTCTTTATAATACATTGTAGCAAAACCGATTAAAAAAAACATACTAGAAAGAGTATAGAGCAAAAATATAGGCAGAATATACTTTTTGCTATGCATATTCATATCCTAATTTTGGGTGCGATATTATTTTATCTTCGCCTATAATTTTACGTAAATTTCTTATATATACTCTTAGACTTAACTCACTTGGTATCTGACCATAATCCCATAAATTCATATAAATTTCATCACGGCTTAAAATCTTGCCTCTATTTTTTAAAAATAGAGCTAATAGATCACTCTCTTTTTTAGCTAGTTGAACTGGTAAATTATCTTTAATTAACTTTTTTTGAATAATGTCAAATTTGATATTATTGGATATTTGAATATAATTATCACTATTTAAATGGCTAAATTTACGTTTTAAAATATTATCAATTCTTAATAGCAACTCAGCTAACTCAAATGGCTTTTTAATATAATCATCACAACCGCTCTTAAAGCCTTTGGCTAAATCACTAATATCATTTAATGAAGTAGTAAATATACAAGGAGTATCCACGCCAGACTCTCTTAAGCGACTAAGCAGCTCAAATCCATCTCCGCCAATAATCTTAACATCAAAGATAAATATATCAAATTTGCACTCATATGCTAAACTCAAAGCCTCATCATAGCTATCAATGCCTACAACCTCATATCCGTTGCTAGCAAGATAGTCGCTGACCATCTCACATAGCATCGGCTCATCTTCAATTAGAAGTATCTTACTACTCACAGCTTATCTCATTGGACAATCTGGATTATAAATACCATTTGGGCAGTCTGGAGCAAATTTACCAGGGCGATCTGAGCGATTTTGCATATTTGCTCTTTTGTTATTTTTATACATATTCATAGAGCAAATTCCGGCAAAAAACTTATCATCTCTATCTAGTTTAGCCATATTTTGACGCATTTGATATCTAAATTCTTTATAGAATTCATCTTTTTGTTTAGGGTCTAAATTTTTAGTTGCTTGAGCTATTTTAGCATGAATATCATCACAACCTTTTTGAATTTTATAATACTCTTTGCTAGCCTCTTTTTTAAACTCAAACATCTCTTTGCTTAATTTAGCTGCACTATCAGCACCAAATGCCACACTACTGCTTACCATAGCTGCTAGAGCTATACTTAATATCTTTTTCATTTTAGATCCTTTCTATTAAAATGTAGTGAAATTATATACAGCTATTGTTTAAAAAATGTGAATTTAAAAAAGAGAGTTGAATTTTTCTATAAAAACTAATGGATCTACTTGTATATTTCTTATTATTACGCCAAAGTGTAGATGTGGGCCACTTACCCTACCAGTTGCACCGCTAAGGCCTATTTGATCGCCTTTAGAGACTTTTTGACCTACTTTAACATCAATCCTATCTAAGTGATAATATTGAGTATAAATACCGCCACCATGATCAATTATAACGCTTTTTCCAGCGTAATATCTATCTTTAGCAATTCTTACTATACCATCATTTGCAGCTATTACCTTTTGACCAATCGCCGCTCTATAGTCTGTTCCACCATGATAGCTTTTAATGCTATTATTAAAAACTCTAGCATTTCCATATTGACTAGTAATAAAACTACTCATCGGAGCTATAAACTTGCTATTAACTAGCAAATTTGAAGTAATACTCCTATAAACCTCTATAGCCTCATTTCTCTCTTTTTCTATGCGTTTCATAACACTTTTTGGCGGATTAGCCTTTGCTGGAGTAACCTTAATACTCTCTTTTTTATAGTTTTTTTGCTCTACTTTTAAAACTTTTAGACTACTTTGTCCATTTAGGCTATTTGTGATATTTATATCATTTTTAGCATAGTAGCTTGCTGGGATTATGGCTATTTTTACACCATCTTTACTAGGATGATTTAGCCAAGATACTGATTTATTATCTATTTTTAAATCTCCAGCATCAGATGATTTGATACTTAAAATTTCTAAACCACCATTAAATATAGTTCCAGCCCAACTACATATGGCAAAAATTAAAAGAGAAAAGAAAACTCTCATCTATCAAACTGAATATAGAGATAAAAATCTTTTTCTACTAATTGGAGAGTATCCATTTAGCTGTTCATATGCCTCTTCAGTATCCCCATCAGTTAACTCTTTAATCTTTTCAATAAGTTCATAAAGCTCTTCATCATCTAAATTTTCAAATTCTCCACACTCCTCTAAAACCTCTTGAATAATCGCTTCTAACTCTAATTCATCAAAACTCACTATATCTCCTTGAAAAATTTTTTCGCAATGATACCTAAAATTTCTTAATTTAACTTTGAAATTTATATTTAGATAATTGAATTTATGCTAAAATTATCAGTAAATTTTTGGAGATGTGATGAGAATTTTACACTTAATTTTACCTTGTTTAATCTGTCTTAGTGGTTGCGCACAAAAAAATCAAGAATTTACCACTTTAGACTCAGTGTCGTATAATATTGAAGTTGATTTTATGGATGCTGATGAACATAATCAAAAAGATATAATGCTTGGATATAATGATCTATTACATGATGTTCAAATAGACTCAAATAGCAATAATCTTAAACTTATAATGAGTGGTAAAAAAGCTATAAATAAGGTTAAATTTGATGAGATTTCAAGCAAGATAGCAAACTATCTAAAAAACCATAGAGGTCAAAATAAAATAGCAATCGAGTATCACCTATATTCTAAAAAGCTATTTCAAGGCTCATTTTAACCTCTTATAGTTTTAACTACTATTAATAGACAAAATAGAGCGTCAAGCACGCTCTAGAATATATAATTATATAGTTATCTCTTTTATATCAGCTACTTTTAGAAATGCTTGATAAATTTGACCAACGATAGAGATACGATTTGCTTTAATCTTTGGATCATCGCTATTTATCATTACATTATCAAAGTAACTATCAATTGCTGGTTTTAGATTAAATAGTGCTAATAGATAACCTTTTGTATCATTAATATCTAAATTTAAGCTATTAAATGCCGCATGTAGCGCTCTTTCGCTATCGTGCTGCATTAAGCTCTCATCTACGCTTACAATCTTATTATCTTTGATGATATTAGCAAGACGCTTAAATGTAGAAAAATTCTCTTTAAATTCACTATTTTTAGTTATCTCATCTAAAGCAATTATAGCTGAGTTTAATCTTTTAATATCGCTTATACCGCTATTTAAACAAGCCTTAATCACAGATGGATTAGCATTATACATAGTATATAGCCTATCATAGATGAAGTTCTCAAGTATATTAAGATCAAATTTAGCATATTTATCAGCTATTAAAGATAAGATATTTTTAACATCAAACTCGATATTTAAATTTAATACAATACGAATCACACCGGCTGCTGCTCTACGCAATGCATATGGGTCTTTATTGCCAGTTGGAATTTTATTTATACTAAATAGCCCCATAAGCGTATCAAGCTTAGAAGATAGTGCTACCATGCTAGAAAAGTAGCTTTTTGGACACTCACTTCCTTCTTTATTTGGTAAATACTGCTCTTTTATAGCTTCAACTACAAAGTGATTTTCTTTTCTATATTGAGCATAATAGCTTCCCATAATACCTTGTAGATCAGTAAATTCATACACCATAGAAGTAGCAAGATCGGCCTTGCTTAGCATCACTGCACGGTCAAGCTCATCAATAAATTCACCGCCAAATTCATATTTTAACTCTTTTTCATAGATTTTAGCTAACTCTCTTGCAATATCACGCTCTCTAATCTCTTTATCATACATTGAGCCAAGACCAGCTAAATATGTGATATTTTTAAGTTTAGCTGAGCTAAACTCACTAGCTAAATCACTCTCCCAAAAAAACTTAGCATCGCTCAATCTAGCTCTTAATACCTTTTCATTACCTTTTATTATCAAATTTGAATCACTACTAATTGCATTGCTAACTACTACAAAGTGGTTACTTAATTTGCCATTTTGGTCATATAATGGAAAGTAGCGTTGATTCTCTTTCATAGATGTTACAATAACCTCGCTTGGCACCTCTAAAAATTCCTTCTCAAAACTACCAATTAGAGCTGTAGGCATCTCAGTAATTGCCACAACTTCATCGAGTAAATCCTCATCTAGTTCAATTTTTAAACCGCTATTTTGCTCAATTATTTTAAATTCATCTAAGATTTTTTGACGTCTTTTACTAGCTTGCAAGATTATTCCATTATTCTCCAAAGCTGTAAAATACTCATCTATAGAGCCAAATTCAACCATATCATAGCCGTAATTTCTATGTGGATAAAACGCCATTTTGGATTTTACGCCATAAATTTCCATATCTACTAGCTCACTACCTAAAATAGCCACAACCGATCTAATTGGACGGATAAACTCGTAACTAAATCCACCCCATCTCATTGATTTACCAAAGCTAAGCGATGAAATAAATTTTTCTACAATCACAGGAAGTAAATTCTTGCTAGAATCACCTTTAATTACACTTTTATGATATAAAACCTCTTTGCCATTTATATTTTCAAATTTTAGCTCATCTACACTTATATTGCACTTCTTAGCAAAGCCCATTGCTGCAGCTGACCACTGACCATCAGCGCTTAAAGCTACATGTTTTGGCGCTCCGATATTTTCTACTATCTTATCACCAGCAAATTCAGCCATATCTCCATGAAGAACAATCCTTCTAGGCGTATAATCTAGCTCGAAATTGCACTCTATACTATACTCATCTAATACAGTTTTAAATTTAGACTCAATATTGCCAAGCTCTTTTAAAAATGGTATAGCAGGAAGCTCCTCTACCCCAATCTCAATCAACATTTTCATTTTTATCTCCATCTGCTTTTACTTTATCTTTTGCCTCTTTAGCTGTCTTTCTAGCAGCCATCAGCTCATCTCTAACTCTATGTTTTTCCATCATCTGACGATTAAACCCAACAACAAGAACAAAAACGATAAATATAACAACCACCCATCCCATAAAACCTAAAAAATCACTCAATAATTAACTCCTTTTGTCCTTTATAATTCCACACAACCGCCCTTTTAACACTCATTTTACCATCATTTATATGGCGATTTGGCGAATAAATTTTAAATTTATTTTTAGATATAGTAGCAAATCCGCCCTTAATATCTAAGATAATATCTCCGATAACATCACCACTTGTAGCGCTATTTATATCATTTTTATCTAATAAATATTTGCTTTCATCACCTTTAAAATCTGTATCTACAGCTATATATGATAGGCTAGTAATCTCAATATTTCCCTTATAATCTTCAACTCTATTTACTACTGCTTCAACCTTAGTGCCAAGTATTAAGGTTGGATTTTTCTCATACACATATATCCCACGGCGACTCTCATCAGCTAATATATAACCATTTTTATCTTTATACATCACCACGCCAGTAATCTTAGTTCTATTGTTATTTACTGATTTTATCTGACTAATTAATTTACTTGGCACATCTTTTATATCTTCTTGAAGACTCAAAGTTGCATAAAGTGGATAGTGATCTGAGTAACTATCATCCATAAAATTAGCCTTAAAAACTCCAAAACTACCATATTTATAATGCAATTTTTCTCCCATTAAATCACTACTTAGCATTATATGATCGATTGCGCTTTTGCCATTTTTATAGCTACTTCTTTGATATGATGGTAAAAACTCCCATAAATTTGTCCATCCATCAAGCCCATTAAGCAAAAATTTATACCCATAATTACTATTTAAATCACCTAAAATTACACCATTTTTACTATTTTTTACTGCTTTTTTCATAGTATTTGCCGCAGCGATTCTATGTTTAAGAGAGTTTTTAGCAGCTGGAAAGTGAGCTATAAAAAACTCAATATTATGCCCTTCAAACTCAACCCTACTCATCAAAATAGGTCTAGTTTTTACATCTGGTACAACATAAATTTCACTATCGCTAATCCTATATCTACTAAGCAATCCAAGCCCTACAGGAGAGCCTTTTAATGTAGCAAATTTATAAAATTTATATCCACTTAAATTAGCTAACTCTTTAATCACATTTTCATTTTCGATCTCATTTAGTGCTACTACATCTGCATTTAATTCCCGCAATACTCTAGAGATTTTTTGTAATTTTTGCTGATATTTAGCACTATTCCATCTATTTGATTTAAAATCGCTATATTCGCTTCCACTGATTTTATCATCAAAGAGATTTTCAACATTATAAGTAGCAATCTTTAATTCAGATGAAAATAGCAAACTAAATAAGAAAATAAGAGCTACTAAAACTCGCATACACTATCCCTAAAATCAAATTTATCTACATTTTGACGAATCGCTTCATATGTGATAATTCCTACGCTAGTGGCTAAATTTAAACTTCTTCCTTGTTTTGTCATTGGTATTGTGATGCAATTATTTTTATTTAATTTCATAAGTTCAATTGGCAATCCACAATCCTCAGCACCAAATATAAGATAATCTCCAGGGGCAAATTTAGCATCAAAATATAACTTATTACACTTAGTAGTAGCAAAGAAAAATCTATCTTTAAACTCCAAATTAGCCTCTAAAAAATCCTCCAAGCTCTCCCAAATTATCGGCTCTAAACTTGCCCAATAATCTAGTCCAGCTCGCCTTAAATGTTTATCATCTATCTCAAATCCAAGCGGCTTGATTAAATGAAGTTTTGCTCCAGAATTTACACACATTCTACCTATGCTACCTGTATTTGTATGAATTTTTGGATTTACAAGGACGATATTAAACATCTAAAATATCACCGTTTTATTATTATAAACAAAAACTCTCTCATCAAAAACAAGATCTAAAGCATTGCTAAGCACAACTTTTTCAACATTTCTACCAGCTTTTTGCATATCTTTCCAACTCATTTCGTGATTTACTCTAATAACATCTTGAGTAATTATCGGTCCTTCATCTAAATCATCAGTTACAAAGTGCGCCGTAGCTCCAATAATCTTAACACCACGCTCGTAAGCTTGCTTATATGGATTAGCACCGATAAATGCTGGTAAAAATGAGTGGTGAATATTTATAATCTTTTTAGGATAGGCTTTAACAAAATCTGGGCTTAAAATCCTCATATACTTTGCAAGCACCATATAATCAAATTTATATTTTGCCAGCTCAGCTAGAACTAATTTTTCATGCTCAGCCCTATCCATACCATCAGCACTAATGCAAGTAAATGGAATATCAAATTTATCACTTAATGGGCGTAAAGTATCATGATTAGCTATAATAGCTAAAATATTTGCATTTAAATCTCCGCTACTATGTTTAATTAATAGATCACCAAGGCAGTGATTCTCTTTAGTAGCTAAAATTACTATATCTTTTTTCTTGATAGATTCAAAAAATATTACACTATCACTTGGCAAATACGCACTAAGTGTATTTTTAAACTCAATAGTATTAACTTCGCCTACTACAACAGCACGCATATAAAATCTACGATTTTCGTGATCAACAAATTCGCTTGTGCTTACATAGTTTAATCCGTGCTTAAAAACAATCTCGCTAACGCGTAAAATTAGGCCTTTTTCATCATTGCAATCAATCTTTAAAATATAATCCACAACATCTCCAAAAATTTTAGAAAAATTCCGCAGATTATACAATTTTTTTGCTAAAAATTAGCCAAAATGAATTAGATAATATCTATGATAAATCTAGCTATTTTTAATAATCTTAGCCAAAAAAAATGCATCCATATTGCAATCAGGCAAAATCTTAAGTCCAAACTCACTTATAATCTCTGATTTTAATCCAAAGCTAATTTTATCAATAGTAATATCAAATTTAGAATTCAAAGCATTTTGCACTACCTCTTCATTCTCACACTCAAAAAATGTACAAGTGCTATAAACTACTACTCCACCGGGCTTTAAAGCACTTAGAGCTGAATTTAAAAGCTGCTTTTGTAATCTTGCTATTAGCTTAATCTCTTTAGCTGATTTCTCCACAAAGCCATCTCCAAAATGAGAATAGCTAGAACATGGCGCATCTAATAAAATTTTATCAAATTTGTTTTGGCAAGTTCTTGAAATGCTTCTTGCATCTTTATTATAGGTTCTAACCCACTCACAGCCATATTTATTTAAATTTGATTTTAAAGTATAAAAGCGTTTTGTATCGCTCTCCATTACAGCTAAATTAGCACCCTGCCCCATCATATTAGCTAGTGCAATACTTTTGCCACCTGGACTTGCACACATATCTAGCACCATATCATCTCTATTTGGATTTAGCGCTAGGGCTGCTAGGTAGCTACTTGGATTTTGTATATATATTGCCCCTTTATTAAATATCTCAGAGTGAGTTAGAGTATCTTTAAATTTAGCATCACAAATATAAAAATTAGGTAAAAATTCAGTAATCTCAACGCCTAAATTATTTAAACCAAGGATAATCTCATCTTTATTAAATTTAAGCAAATTAAGATAAAATCCAACACTTTTAGGCTTAAAAAAGCTATCCCAAACTCTATTAAAATCAGACTTAGTTAAAGTAGATTCTAAATAATCTTTAAAACTCATCTTTTTAAAAATCTCTCCAAAATTATCATTGCAGCCACGCTATCAAGCTTGCCATCTCTTTTATCATCTATTAAATCACTAGCTTCTAAACTACTATAAGCCTCATTCTCATAGCAAATTTGACCATCAAAATCTAAAAGCGAGATAAAATGTTTTATTCTTCGCTCCATCTCAGCCTCAGAGCTTCCACCTTTTGGCAAACCAACTACTAATATTTTTGCCTCTCTATCTTTTAAGGCATTACTCACATCTTTTGCAGCTTGATTTCGATTCTTACGAAGAATTGGAGCGATTGGAAGAGCAATTTTACCATCTGGACTTACTGCCATACCTATTCTTTTAAGCCCAATATCAATAGCAACTATCATAAAATTCTCACATAAATTCCATCAATAGCAATCTTGCCATCTAGTTCATATTCATAAATTTTATCCCCAAATTTACTATAACACTCATCAAAATTTGAGTTTTTTTTGATAAATTCTATAATCTCATCACTCTTTTTTTTATAATTTTTCACACCAAATTCCATAGCAAATTTATCAAAATCTGTAATAATCTTTGCCTTTTGGCTTGCTAGTAGCTCATTTGTACCGCTACTCTCACCTAATCTTTGAGGCAAAACATATAATGGAATACCAAATTTAATAGCAGCTCTTGCGCTACTCATAGAACCACTTTTTATATCTGCTTGAGCTACAACTACTGCATCACTTAAGGCTACTGTGATTAAATTTCGCTCTAAAAATTGCCACCCTTTTGCCAAAGTATCTGGCTCATATGCACTTAGTGCTAGTGAGTTTTGATATATATCTTTTATGATTTTAGAGTTTTGTAGTGGATAAATCTGATCTAAACCATTGCCAAAAACTGCGATTGTATTTGGATATGCACCCATATGAGCATAGATATCTACACCAATTGCTGCACCACTAACAACGCAAACTCCATATTTTTTTAATGTAGAAGCTAAATTTAAGGTCATATTTTTAGTATATACTGAGCATTTTCTAGAGCCTACAATTGCGACTTTTGGAGAATTTAGTAATTCTAAATTACCCTTATAATAAAGCTTTTGTGGAGGATTTTTAAAATTTGAATTTAGCTTAAACTCAGTTATAAAGTTCATACATATCCTTTAAAATCACCAACTCAGTCTCATTTGCTAACTCATTTTTCATAGCTGCTAAAGCCTTAAATGTCTGCTGATATGGATGACCTATAGCTATTGCTAAACCATTAGTTTTGGCAACCTTAATAGAGCGTTTTAACTCTTTAATTATAGCTTTTTCATCTTTTATATTATCTATAAATACATCGCGTTTTAAGTATTTATTGCCAAATTCTTTACTTAGTATTTTAGCCTTAGAATCCTTAGTTGTATAACTATCAATAAATATCATATTATTCTCTTTAAGTGCTTTAAAGAGCCTTTTCATAGCATTATAATCACTTGTAAATTTACTACCTGTATGATTATTTATATAGATAGCAGTTGGGAAATTTGATTTTATATTAGCAATTTGCGACTCTATTTTTACACTACTATCATTGATTTTTAAGGTATTTTTCTCTTGGGCTTGATAGTTTATCGCTTCAAGCGGTAGATGAATCATATAAAACTTAAATTCCTTGGCTACATTAACACTATTTGGATAGTTTTTGCTTGGTGGGAAAATTGAAGGCGTAATATTCATATCTAAAGATTTAATCTTTTTAGCATGATAAAAAGTAGATATATCATCTAAAATTATAGCTAGTTTTGGTCTATTTGAAGATAAATTTAAATCCGTTTTTATATCGTGATTTGGTTTTAAATTTAAATTTGGTTCTTTTATTTTCATATTGGGTTTATTTATATCGTTTTTACTCTTATTTATATCTGATTCGTTAATGGAATTTAATTTAGTATCTGTTATATTTTGTTCTACATTTTTAGGAGTATCAAGAATACTATACTCTCTTTTTCTATCTTTAAAATATGTATCAATATTATTAATAGTTTGAGTATCAAAAACTTGTTCTTGGTCTTTTTTATTGCTTACTACTATATATATTATAGCCACAATAGCTAAAATAGAAAGCAAAATACCAAGATATACAAGCACCCCGCTGCTATTTGGGGTGCTGCTTTTTTTACGCTTTGCCAATTAGTTTTTATCTTTATTAACTAATCTACCTTTATTAATCCAAGGCATCATAGCTCTTAATTTTTCACCAGTTTTATTTAGCAAACTCTCATCACTTAATTTACGCTCAGCATTCATTTTTGTATATCCTGCTTTACGCTCTAAGATAAAGTTTTTAGCAAATGTACCATCTTGAATCTCTCTTAAGATCTCTTTCATAGCTGCTTTTGATCTCTCATCTACTACGCGTTTGCCACTTACATAATCACCAAATTCAGCAGTATTTGAGATAGAATAACGCATATCAGCCATACCGCCTTGATAGATTAGATCTACGATTAATTTCATCTCGTGTAAGCACTCAAAGTATGCCATTTCAGGTTCATATCCAGCCTCTACTAGAGTTTCAAAACCTGCATTAATTAAAGCGCAAAGTCCGCCACAAAGCACAGCTTGTTCGCCAAATAGATCAGTTTCAGTCTCAGCCTTAAATGTAGTCTCTATAATTCCAGTTCTACCACCACCAATTGCACTAGCATAACTTAAAGCGATATCTTTAGCTTTACCTGAAGCATCTTGAGCTACTGCGATTAAATCTGGAATACCGCCACCATTTACAAATTCATTTCTTACAGTGTGACCTGGAGCCTTTGGAGCTATCATTATACAATCAATGCCTGCTGGTGGAACAATTTGACCGTAGTGAATATTAAATCCATGTCCAAATGCAATTGCGCTACCGCTTTTTAAATTTGGCTCAATTTGGGATTTAAATATATCAGCTTGCATCTCATCAGGAGTAAGTATCATTACAACATCAGCTTCTTTTGTAGCATCTGCTACGCTCATAACTTTAAATCCTTTGGCCTCTGCTTTTGCCCAGCTTTTACCATTTGGATTTAGACCTACGATAACCTCTACACCGCTATCACGTAGGTTTTCAGCGTGAGCGTGACCTTGAGAACCAAAGCCAATCATTGCTACTTTTTTAGATCTGATTAGGCTTAAATCACAATCTTTGTCATAATAAACTGTTATTGCCATAACTTTCCTTTAGTAAAAAATAAAGGACAATTATACATTATTAAAATTTAAATTTTATAAAATTTCAAAAAAATTATCAAAAATTTAACTTCAATGTAGTAAAATTACCCAAATTAATCAAAAATTATACGAGAAATCATAATGAATGAAGCAATCTATAAGAGCATAAAATCTCTACCACCACTTGATGAAACAATTATAAAAATACAGCAAATTTGTAGTAGCGATGATAGTGATATAGCAGAATTAATAAGCGTAATACATCAAGATCCTATGCTAACGGCTAATATATTACGCTCAGCCAATAGCCCATTATATGGCTTTAGCAGAGAGATAGCTGATATAAACAGAGCCGTAGCTTTATTTGGTATGGCTACTATTAGAGGATTTGCACTCGCTGGAACAATTAAAAAAAGCTTTAAAATCGATCTGACACCTTATGGTATTTCTGGAACTAAATTTATGGATTTAGCAATAATGCAAAACGCCTTAGCATTTAACTGGTGTAGCAAGATAAACCGTGAGCTTTTAAACATTATTTCACCAGCTAGTTTTATGATGGATATAGGTAAGATAATAATTGCTAAAGAGTTAATAGACTCTAAAAAGTCAGATAATTTTAGATCTAAAATGCAAAATATATCAACACCAGATGAGCTATGCCAATTAGAGATGGATATAGTAGGAATATCTAGCCAAATGGTTACAGCTCAAATATTTAAAAATTGGAATTTAGAACTAGAAATAGCTGATGTAATAAAATACTCACTAAATCCAACTGACGCACCAGAAGTTTTAAGAAAACATTGTGCAATATTAAATATTATAAGCAACAGCATAAATGTCTTTGATACTCTATCTCAAAGCCAAATAGATAACTCACAAGAGCTTTTAAAACTCTATAATCTTGATGCTAAGCTATATCTAAACGCAATAGAAAAAGTGAAAAATTGAGAGCATTTCTAAACTCTTTAACCACTGGCTTAGATGGCAAATACGCCAAATCTAGTGAGCTTGAAATCTTAAGAGTATTAGAACAGATAAAGGCTGTATCAAAATATAAAAATAGATATTATTTAAATGATGGCTTTGTTTGTGGAAAGCTTGATATCTCTAGCAATGGAACTGGATTTTTATATCCTTACGATAGCAGATTTAAACAAGATCTAATGATAGAAAATCGTGATCTAGGTGGAGCTAAATTTGGCGATATAGTTCTTGCAAAGCTAACTAAATTTAAAAAACCACGCCAAAAAGCTACCGTAGTAGCTGTATTACAAATGGCAAACGAAACAAGTGTAGTTTATACTAAAAAAATCGGCCCAGCTATAATGGGCGTAACAATCCCAAATTCCCTTACAATCGCCCTAAAAGCCAGCCAAAAATCTCTAAAAGAGCTTCCACAAGGCACGGTATTAAAGATTAATAATCTAGATAATGATATAGTAGAAGTCTTAGGCGTAATTGATGATCCAAGTGTAGATCAAAAAATTTCAATGGCTCTATATAATAAGCGTGAAATATTTCCAAAAATTGCACAAAATGAAGCAATTAGCTTTGGCAATGAAGTTGATAAGGGTATGTATTTAGATAGAGTAGATCTAACTCATTTGCCATTTTGTACCATAGATCCAGTAGATGCTAAAGACTTTGATGATGCAATATATTTTGATAAAAATACAAATGAAATTTACATAGCCATTGCAGATGTAAGCGAATATGTAAGTCCATATAGCGGTATCGATAAAGAGGCTAGATTTAGAGGATTTTCTATATATTTTCCACATATTGCTATTCCTATGTTGCCACGAGAGTTAAGTGAAAATATCTGCTCTTTAAAACCAAACTGCGATAGGCTTGCTTTTGTATTTAAGATCAAACTTAACTCAAATTTAGAACCAATATCTGAAGAGCTTTTAAGCTGCATAATTCACTCTAAAAGACGCTTTAACTACGATGAAGTTGATAGTTTAATTAAGGGCGAATTAGAGTGTCAAAAGGAGATAGAAAATTGGCTAATACCGCTTTTTGAACTTACACAAAAATTAAAAGAAAAACGGCTTAAAAATGGCTTTGACTTTCATACATTAGAGCTTAGAATGAGCTTAGATAAAAATGGAGATATTAGCTCAACTAGATTTGAAAGCTCTACACCATCGCACTCACTTATAGAAGAGTGTATGCTACTAGCCAATAAAGCTGCTGCAAAAAGAGTTAAAAAAGGTATATTTAGAAATCACGCGCCAGCTGATTTAAAAAAGATAAATGACCTTTTAAACGATCTTGCAGTACTTGGTATTGAAGAGCAATATGATGGTGATTTAGTAACTATGATAGCTAAAATTCAAGTCAAAGCTAGCGAGTTAGGCATAAGAGAAGATATAGATAAGCTTATTATAAAAGCACAAAAAAGAGCTGAGTATTCAAGCAATTGCACTGGCCACTTTGGTCTTGGATTTGAGTTTTACTCGCATTTTACTAGTCCGATTCGTAGATATTCAGATTTAATACTTCATAGAATTTTAAAAGCTGGCGATGATGCTAAACTAACAAACTATCTTATGTTAGGCATCGATGAATTATGCAGCAGCTTAAATATTCTTGAGCGCGAAGCTGATAAAGTCGCTTGGGACTTTATGGATCGCAAATTTGCTCGTTGGGCGGCTAAAAATATTGGTCAAACTTTTAAATGCTATATATATGAAAGCGGCAATCAAACAGTTGCTAAACTTGATGATGAACTAAAAGGAGCTAGAATTTTTTTAAATAATTTTAAGAGCGAGATATTAACTACAGTTAGAGTAAAAATCACAGATGTAGATATCCCAACAGCAAAAATTATGGGTAAAGTAGTAGAGATTTTAGATGTATAAAAAAGACTTTATATCACTTTTAAACTCACCAGATATACCAAATTTTTTCTTGCTTTATGGGGCTGAGAGCTATCAAGTAGAGTTTTATACCAATGAACTTTTATCTAAATATAATAAAGAAAACCTACTTAGCTTATACTATGATGATTACAGCTTTAATCTTGCCATTTCACATCTTAGCGAACCATCTCTTTTTGCTAGCTCTAATCTTCTTCATATCAAAAATGATAAAAAAATCCCAGCAAAAGATGCTAAAGAGCTAATTGCTCAATGCCAAAATAATCCAAATAATATATTCATTCTTGAACTTCACGAAGGAGATGAAAAGGTCTTAACTGATATAAAAAAGCAATTTGGGTCTAATTTTGTTAGGTTTTTCCCGCCAAGTAGCGCTTCAGAAGTAAATCAAATTCTATCCAATCACGCTAAAATTCTTGGATTAAATATAGATAGCCAATCGCTCCTATACATCTACAATCTACAAAATGAAAATCTATATCTAAGTGCAAGTGAATTAAATAAGCTTGCTAGTATTGGCGTTAGATTTAGCCTTGATGAGATTAAAGAGAGAGTTTATGCTCTAAATGGAATTGGCTTTGATGTGCTTTTTGATAAAATTATTAACAAAAAAAATATAAATAGTGATTATTTTGAGTTTATAAATGATAGTTCATTTAATGAAATTGCTCTATTAAATATGCTTTTTAGAGCATTTCATAGATTATATCTTATTCATAGCTCTATTAAAACAAGTGGTAAATTTGACCCAAAAACTGTCTTAGGATACACTCCGCCACCTCAAATAATTAATAAACTTCAATCTCAAGCTATAGCGATAAAAACCGAGCAATATGCTCAAATTTTTAAATTTTTAAATGAGATTGAATTTGATTTAAAATGCAAAAATAGCATTGATAAAGAGTGCTACTTACTATCGGCTTTGCTTAATCTACAAGATATTTTAAGTAAAAACAGCAAATTTTAAGCATTTTTTTAGTATAATCGCGGTTGCATTTTATGCAAATTCCTTGCTCTTTTAGAAGAAAAAGAGCTAAAATCCACAAGGAGAATATATGAGACATTATGAGCTTTTATTCATCTTAAAACCAACACTAACAGAAGATGAAGTTAAAGTTAAGGCTGATTTCATTAAAGAAATCATTACAAAAAATGGTGGCGAAATCGCTAATGTAGTTGAAATGGGAACACGCAAACTAGCTTATAAAATTGAAAAATATGAGCGTGGTACATACTTTGTAATCTACTTCAAAGCTCCAACTCAACTAATTGCTGAACTAGTAAGAAACTTAAGAATAACTGAAGAAGTTATTAGATTCTTGCCTGTAAAATATGAAAATAAAAAAGAGATTGCAGCTTGGGAAAAACTAAGCAAAGGTCAAAAATTAGTTCAACCTAAAAAAGAATCAAAAACAGAAGAAAAATCAGCTGAACAAGAGTAATTAATAAAGGCTAGATTATGTTTAATAAAGTAGTTTTAGTAGGAAATTTAACTAGAAATATCGAACTTAGATATATCCAAAGTGGCACTGCTGTAGGTAGCACTGGAATAGCTGTTAATCGCAAATTTAGCGTCAATGGTGAAAAAAGAGATGAAACTTGCTTTATTGACATAACTTTTTTTGGTCGTCAAGCTGAAGTTGCAAATCAATACCTAAATAAAGGTAGCAAGGTTTTGATCGAAGGAAGACTTAAATTTGATAGCTGGCAAGACCAAAATGGACAAAACCGCTCAAAACACTCAATAGTAGTAGAAAATATGGAGATGCTAGGCGGTCAGCAAAATCAAGGTGGATTTAATAGAGATGGCAATGAATCAAACAGCTATAATGGTGGATATGGCACAAACTCATATAACCAAAATAGAGAGTATCAGCAAAATAATGGCGGATTTAATAAAGAATTCAGCCAAAATAGTAACTACTCTCAAACTAATAGTTTTAGCCAAAAGCAGCCAGCAATAGAGCCATACCAAGAAAAAGTCCCAGAGATTGATCTAGATGCTGATATTAAATACGATAGCAAACCTGCTAAATCAAATTTCAATTACAGCAACGAAGATGAAGAAATTCCATTTTAAAGGATAGACAATGGCAGAAAAAAGAAAATATAGCAAAAAATATTGCAAATTTACAGAAGCAAAAATTGATTTTATAGATTATAAAGATACAGCACTTTTAAAACAATGCTTATCTGAAAGATTTAAAATTATGCCAAGACGCTTAACTGGCACAAGTAAAAAACACCAAGAAATGGTAGAAAAAGCAATCAAAAGAGCTAGACACGTTGCTCTTATTCCATATATCGTAGATAGAAACAACGTAGTTACTAATCCATTTGAAGGTCTATAATTTAATGCCCCGTTATGGGGTATTAAATTTACTCACACTCTTTACTATAATCTTTTTTTATCTTAATAACTTCAAATATAAATTTAATATACCCACCTTTATACCAATTTTTATTAGCTTGTATTAAAGCTTTACCTAAATTATAGCTTAGATGATTTTTTAATCTTAAGGCATCTTTATAATCACTATACGCTTCAAGTTCTAATCTTTTTAAATTTGGATTATGTTTTATATTTTCTTTATATATTTTTTGTTCTTTTTGATATTTTATCACTATATCTATTAATACAAATGGTAGCTTTAAAATACCTAATATACTCTTAGAGTTCTCTATCATAGAATACCCCAGTCTGTATTCAAGACTGTTTAATATTTGTGATTTTGCACTACCATAAGATAGCTTAGGTGTTTGCTCCTTTACAACATTTAATGGCTCAGATATATTTTGACTTAAAAATTGATCTTTGAATTTAATACTATTAAATTTTTTCTTGTACTCTACCAAAGAAATATCATAAGGATAGCTATCAAAATAAGCAAATCTATTTTTACTCTTATTATTATAGATAGCATCATATAAAAATTCTAACTTGTCCTGTGCATTAATTAAGCTATTTAGCATATTTTCAATAGCTTTTGGTGATATAAACTCATCTTTATCATAAATATATTTAAAATTTTCATTTGGCATATTTTTATTTTTTAGTGTCTCTTCTTTACCCCATTTTTGCTCAAATATATCATCTCTTAGCCAAAATATATCATGTTTTATCTGTTTTGCCGGATTTCCTGCATTTATAGTATTTGAATAGCACTGCTTAACAACCATACTTTTAGCACCAATCACAGCCCCAGATGCTATAAATGAACCTTTTAAAATGCCAGCTTCTTGTCCGCACCATACATGATCGCCAATATAGATACTTTTTGAAAAATTTAATCTATTATTACTTTTTATATCCATTATAGAGTGATAGTCGCACGTACTAGCCCATATACTCCATGAAAACATACAATCTCTACCGATAATAATATTTTTAGCCTCATAAACACGCAAACTAACCCCACCAAAACTACTATCATCATCGATATAGCAACAACAGTCTTTTGTAAGAGAAATAGTACCATTTACCCTAACACCATGGCCAATAAAAACTAAATTATTATCTGAGTGAAAAATTATATTAATATTTTTACTTCTTCCAGCAAAAAATACAATATTATTTTTACCTTTAAAATCACATTTGAAATTTAACTGTTTTGATAAATCGCCATATATAATATTGTCATTTTCTCCGATATTTTTTAACATAAGCTCTCCAAATATTTAAGAATAATAATCTAAGGTAACTAGTTTTAATAAATTAGTTACCTTATAACTTTAAAAATTTAAGAAAACCAGCTCTTAATCTTATCTAAGATACTCTTATCGCTTGCCATTTCACCAGTTTTAATACCAAAGCTACTTTGAAGTTCTTTTAAAAGTTCAACCTGTTCATCGCTTAATTTTTTTGGCATTTGAATAGAAATTTGCACAATTAAGTCGCCAAGATGCTTAGAGTGAGCATTTCTAACACCCTCTTTAGCAATAACAAACTGCTGCTTATCCATAGTTCCTACAGGTAATTCTAGCGTGGTTTCACCTCTAAGCGTTGGTATCTTGATACTCTCGCCAAGTACTGCCTGGGTGAAAAATACCGGAATCTCGATATATACATCATCCCCATCTCTATGAAAATGCTCATCATCTCTTACTACAATATGCACATAAAGATCGCCATTTTTATCTTCATATCTATTTCCTTTTTGGCTTACCCTAATTCTAGTACCATTATCTACGCCTTCGGGAATATTTATTTTAATGCTATCATTTATCTCATTATAGCCATTAGCATTGCATTTAGAACATTTATCTTTAATAGTCTGCCCGCTACCAAAACACTCTGGACAGCTTTGTACAAACTGCATAAATCCTTGTCTAATGCCCACTTTACCACTTCCACCGCACTTAGCACATGTTTGCTTTTTTCCATCTTTTGAACCAGTAGCATTACACTCTTGGCATGGAGTTTTATATCTATATTTTATCTCTTTTTCACAACCAAAAACCGCCTCATTAAACTCAAGCGTAATCCCAACTTCAATATCCAAAGCATATTTATATTTATTTTTAGAGCTTTTTTGGCTAGAGCCAAATCCGCCACCAAAAAATGAGCTAAATATATCCCCTAAATCATCAAAATCAAATCCACCGCTAAAGTCACCAGCTGAGCCTTTTAAACCATCTTTGCCATATCTATCATATATCTCTCTTTTATTGGCATCGCTTAAAACCTCATAAGCTTCATTAATCTGTTTGAATTTCTCCTCAGCCTCTTTGTCGCCTTGATTTCTATCTGGATGATACCTTAATGCTTGCTTTCTATAAGCCTTTTTAATAGTATCGGTATCGGCATCTTTTGATACCTCTAATATTTCATAATATTCAAATTCCAAAATATTTTTCCTTACATAATTTAGTCGGCGATTTTACCTAAAAGTTACTAAATTTATGCATAAAAGCAAAATTATTATTAATTTTTGGTATAATGTTGCCAAAATTTCAATACTAGGAGTCTGATATGATAAATGTATTAATGATAGAAGATGATCCAGAATTTGCTCAAATTTTATCTGAATATTTGATTAAATTTAATATCAAAGTTACAAATTATGAAGATCCATATCTTGGTCTAAGTGCTGGGATTAAAAATTATGATCTTTTAATCCTTGATCTTACTCTTCCTGGTATGGACGGGCTAGAAGTTTGTAAAGAAATTAGAGAAAAATATGATATTCCTATAATTATTAGCTCAGCTAGAAGTGATGTAAATGATAGAGTTGTAGGATTGCAAATTGGTGCAGATGATTACTTGCCAAAACCATACGATCCAAAAGAGATGCACGCTAGAATAACTAGCTTAATTAGACGCTATAAAAAGAGCAACGAAACTCAAGAAGAAGTAGCTGATACGCTATTTAAAGTTGATGATAAACGCCATGAAATCTCATATAATGGTACTGCACTTACACTAACTCCAGCTGAATATGAGATATTAGAGTATCTAATCAAACAGCACAGTTTTTCAGTATCTAGAGAGCAGCTAGTCTATCACTGTAAAAGTCTAAAAGATAAAGATTCAAAAAGCTTAGATGTAATCATAGGTCGCTTAAGAACCAAAATTGGAGATAATTCAAAATCACCTAAGCATATATTCTCAGTTCGTGGCATAGGATATAAATTAGTCGGATGAGATACTCACTAACTACTAAAATCACGGTAATATTTGCTATTGGATTTATCGTGATTTGCACTCTATTTTTTATGTTTTTTAAACTCCAAAATGAGCGAATTTTAGGCAAAATTGGAGAAAATCATTATAACTCAATTAGTTGGCTATTATCTTTATATCAAAAATCAAATATGCCTGAAGATTGGGAAAGATATTTTAAAAACTTCGATCTAGCCTATGTCAAAAATGCAAATTTACAAAAGGCTATTTTTGATAAAGGCACTCTAATTAGTAGATCTGATACATTAATTGGTGTAGTTGATACTATTCGTTATAAAAATGATCTTTATTTACGCATTAAAAATCAAAGCGTTACAATACTTTTAGAATCTACCTTGCATAGTGGAAATGATAGCTTACTAGCTAGCTTTATTATTGTAATGGCGCTATTTATCTCACTATATGTATCTATTTTTAGAAGTCTTATACCGCTTAAAAAACTTCGTAGCGATATACATAAATTTGCTGCTGGAAATATGGATGGAGTATGTGTTGTCAATTTTGCAAAAGGTAGCGATGAGATTAGTGAGGTAGCTTATGAATTTAATAATGCAGCCTGCAAAATCAAAGATTTAATAATGTCAAGACAGCTATTTTTACGCACTATAATGCATGAACTTAAAACTCCAATTGGCAAAGGCAGAATAGTAAGTGAGATGATCGAAGATGATACGCAAAAAGAACGGCTAATAGCAATATTTGAAAGATTAAATATACTTATAAATGAATTTGCTAAAATAGAACAACTACTAAGTAAAAGCTATAGTTTAGATTATGCTAAATATCGCTTTAGTCTTATTTTAGATCAAGCAAAAGATATGATGCTATTAGATGACTTTAATAGCAATGTCAAGGTTGATTTAAATTCAGACCCGCTACTAAATGTAGATTTTCAACTATTTTCACTTGCAATTAAAAACTTAATAGATAATGCACTTAAATACTCTGATGACAAAAAAGTGATTATAAAATGTGATAATACAGCTATATATATAAGAAACCATGGAAAGCCATTAGATAGATCAATAGAGCATTATAAACAAGCTTTTATAAGAGACAATAGTGCAAAAGCTAGCGGAATGGGGCTTGGGCTATATATAATTGAACATATATGTTCTATGCATAAGTTTAGCTTGGATTATAATTATATAGATGGCTATCATGAATTCTCAATCAAATTTAGGCATATAAATAGTGAAAAATCTTGAACATTTTGATAAACTTGTAGAGGCCTTTGGCAAAATTCCAGGTGTGGGTAAAAAATCAGCTATAAAATATGCCTATTATATAACATTGCAAGATCCATTTTTTGGTCTAAATTTGGCTCATACTATAGAAAATTCTATTCATAGTCTAAAACACTGTACAATATGTGGTGGAATTAGTCAAAATGAGATCTGTGATATATGTGTAGATACTCATAGAAATAACTCCATGATATGCGTAGTAGAAAGTCCTAAAGATATTCTTACTATTGAAGATTCAAATTCATTTGATGGATTGTATTTTGTCTTTAACGATATTAATAGTGTTTCAAATTTAAAAGATATGATATTGAAATTTGATGCTAAAGAGTTAATTTTTGCCTTTAGTCCAAGCATAAATAGCGATGGCGTAATGCTTTATATAGAAGATCAACTAAAAGATTTAAAGATTAATTTTACTAAAATTGCTCAAGGTATTCCAACTGGTGTAAGCTTAGAAAATGTAGATATGCTCTCACTTACTAAAGCCATTAAGGATAGAAAAGAGATTTAAAGCTCAAATGCTTTATGCATTAACTTTGTAATCTTATCTGTACTAAATTTATTACTATAAAATAGATTAAAAGCTAACACAGCCTGATAAAGCAACATATCTTTACCATCTTTACTTTTTAGACCCATCTTCCTAGCTAAAGATAAAAATGGAGTTAATTTATTATATATAACATCAAAAGCAAATTTAGAATTAGCAAAAATATCTTTTAAAATCATCTCATCACATGGAAGCTCATCGCTACACAATCCTGCTGAAGTTGTATTAATAACAAGATCATAATCTTCACAAGTGAAGTTAGAGTGTGTGCAAAATTGATAATTTATAAACTGATCTTTTTTATTGCTACGATTTAGAATATGAACTTGCACTCCATTAGAAGCCAAAATATATGCAAGTGCTTTAGCAGTACCACCAGCACCCAATATCAAAGCCTTATTAATTTTGCCAAACTCAGCAATTGCCATCATAAATCCAGGCGCATCAGTATTATAACCTTTAATTTTACCATTTTGATTAATTAAAGTATTGATAGAGCCGATATCTGCTGCAACAGTATCAAGCTCATCACAAAGAGTTAAAACTGACTCTTTAAAAGGGACAGTGATATTTGCACCAGATAGATTATATTTTTTAAATTTGGCAATAATATCACTACCCTGCTCTAATAAAATCCTACCATACACTCCATTTAATCCTAAACCTTGCAATGCGCTATTATGCAGCCTAGGCGAAATGGAGTGAGATACAGGATTGCCAAATAGAGCAAAATACTTCACTATAAACCCTTATTTAATTCTATATACAAATGCACCACTAGATATATTCTGGCGGATTTTTTCCATATTTGAATTTAAATCAGAACCAAATGGCCCAATAAGAATTTTAATAACTTTGTTACCATTTACGACTACTTCATGTGTTTTATATTTATAGCCGCTAGATATAAGTTTTTTAATTAAGGCGCTATTTTTATCTAATTTAGATACAGAAGCTACTTGAATATATGAACCTTTTGCTAAAGATGAACTACTTGTTACACTGCTTTTAGCTGTTTCTTTTTTTACTTCAGTTTTTTTAGGTACTATATTTTTTGACTCTGCTTTTTTAGGCTCGGTGCTCTCTTTTTTAGGCTCTACTTTTTTAACCGGTTCTTTTTTTACTACCTCTTTTTTTACCGGTTCTTTTTTAACTACCTCTTTACTACCAGTATCAGTTGAACCAAACGGCTCTTCTACTTTTGGAGGTAGCACCGGAGTTATAGTATTTGAAGTTGTATCCATAGCAGCTTGAGCATTTTTATACTCATTTACTATATTTTCAAAACTATCTTTTGAATTTGTAGTTTCACTTACTATAGGAACTTGTTCAAAAAGCTCATTTGAACTATTAGTTGGAGCATTAGTCGCAGGTAGTTCAGTAGGCAATAAAAGGCTATCTGCTATATCATTATTTTTATTGCTATCATTTGAATTTAAAAACTTCATAACAATCAAAACAACGACAAATATTATAACCAGCAATGCTATACCGATTAAAATTTTACGAACACCACCAGATTTCTCTTCTTCATTTTTATCTAATAATATATCTTGTAAGTTATTATTATCTTCCATTGTTAATCCTTTACATATGTTTTGACCAGCTAGCACCACGCTCTTTTTGATATAAAGCGTATGGTAAAGCCAAAATATTATACTCTAATGGCATATCCATAGTAGGAAACATTCTCCACTCTTGAGGTAGTTTTTGCGATAGCATAACTGATAGTTTATTTGCTATTTGACACCCTTCCATAAAGGTTGTATGACCCTTATGAACATATAGATGCAAATGACCAGGAGTCTTGGTCTCATAGGCTGTAAAATTTATAAAACCCTCCTCCCTTAGCATAAGTTGAGCTCTATGCCAAAAGCGATCTGGCATTCTACCATTATAGTCAAAAACAATATTTTCAACCTTATTTAGCTTATTAATCAAAGAGTGTGCTACGATAATCTTTCTTTCTGCATGTTCTTTTTGCACCAATAGGCTAAGTGGCTCATCTACTCTTTCAAATTTATCAAAATAATATCTACCTTTATGCTCAATTTTTTTTACTGTTAAATCTCGCTTTATATAATAGTGGTCTGTTATCATCTTGATAAGCGATAGATCTGTGCGCTGCATTAAAATGTTGCCTTATTATAAATGATAAATTGATGAGCTAAATCTTTTAATTCAGCTGCAATTTTGCGTTGTTTATCAACATTATTAATATCATCTAATACATCTGCAATGCGATTAGCAATTAGTTCAAATTCAGCCTCTTTCATACCTCTAGCAGTAAGCGCTGGACTACCTACTCTAATTCCACTTGTGATAAATGGACTTCTAGTCTCGCCTGGAACTGTATTTTTATTCACTGTGATTCCTGCATTGCCTAAAGCTATATCTGCATCTTTACCACTAAAATCTTTATTTAAGAAACTAACAAGTACAAGGTGATTATCAGTACCACCACTTACTAAATCATATCCACGACTAATTAATACCTCGCCAAGTTTTTTAGCATTTGCTTTTACTTGTTTAGCATATACTTTCCACTCATCGCTTAAATTATGCTTAAATCCTACAGCCTTACCAGCTATAACATGCATTAATGGCCCACCTTGGATTCCTGGGAAGATTGAGCTATTTATTTTTTTAGCAAACTCTTCATCATTTGTCATGATAATACCGCCTCTTGGGCCTCTTAAAGTTTTGTGAGTTGTAGAGCTTACTACGTGGCAGTGTGGGAATGGATGAGCATGCTCACCAGCTACTACTAAACCAGCAATATGTGCAACATCAGCAAATAGATATGCACCAACACTATCAGCTATCTCTCTAAAACGCTTAAAATCAATCTCTCTAGTATATGCACTTGCGCCACATACAATCATTTTTGGTTTTACTATATTTGCAATATCGGCTACTCTATCATAGTTAATTCTACCATCAAGTTCAACACCATAAAAAAAGCTCTCATAATACTTACCCGAACTTGATACTTTAGCACCATGAGTTAAGTGACCACCATGGCTTAAATCCATACCTAAAATCTTATCTCCTGGTTTTAAAAAAGCACCATAAACACCTTGATTGGCTTGTGAGCCACTATTTGGCTGAACATTAGCAAACTCGCACCCAAAAAGCTTTTTACATCTATCAATTGCAATCTGCTCAATTTCATCTACAAATTCACATCCACCATAGTATCTCTTACCAGGATAGCCCTCAGCATATTTATTTGTAAGAACTGAACCCATAACTTCCATAACTTCAGGATACGTAAAGTTCTCACTAGCAATCATCTCTAAATGATCGCATTGACGCTCAAGCTCTTTATTTAAAAGAGCGTAAATCTCTTTATCGTAACTTTCTAAATTCATATTTACTCCTTAATTTTTTGGTTTCATCGCTGGAAATAATATAACATCGCGAATTGATTTTTTATTTAATAGTAGCATTACCAACCTATCAACACCAAGACCCCAACCAACAGTTGGTGCCATACCATATCCAAGAGCCCTACAATAATCCTCATCCATCTCATGAGCTTCATCATTGCCAGCATCTTTGCTCTGTATTTGAGCTTTAAATCTCTCATATTGATCAATTGGATCATTAAGCTCATTAAATGCATTTGCTAATTCACGACCAGCGATAAATAGCTCAAATCTCTCTGCGATTTCAGGATTTTCATCACTTCTTCTAGAAAGAGGTGAAATTGAAATAGGAAAATCTGTTATAAATGTAGGATTAATTAGCTTACTTTCAACATAATTATCAAAAAGCTCAGCTTGTAAATGACCAAGATCTAACTTATCATTTGCTTCAAATTTATCCTCTTTTAATTTAGCCAATATCTTCTCTTTATCACTTATAATTTCTCTATCTAACCCACCAATTTCTACAAGTGCATCAAGATATTTAATCCTTTTAAATGGCTTAGAAAAATCGATATTTTGACCATCAAATTCAATAATTTTGCCTAAATTTAGTTTATCGAGCAATGTAGCAAATAGCTCCTCAGTTAAATCCATAACTTCAAAATAATCATGCCAAGCCCAATAAAACTCAATACTAGTAAATTCAGGATTGTGAGTTAAATCCATTCCTTCATTTCTAAAGCAACGATTCATCTCAAATACCGCTTCCATACCACCTACAATAAGTCTTTTTAGATATAATTCAGGAGCAATTTTGAGATATCTATCTACGCCTAATGCATTATGATGAGTAACAAATGGTTTAGCATTTGCTCCACCAGCTATTGGGTGCATCATAGGAGTCTCTACCTCTAAAAATCCACGCTCTTCAAAAAATCTTCTGATGGTGCTAATAATAATTGAACGCTTAAGAAAATCACCCCTTACATCTCTATCCATAATCATATCTAGGTATCTTTGGCGATATCTTGTCTCTATATCAGTTAACCCATGAAATTTCTCAGGTAATGGAGATATGGCCTTAGCAGCTAATACAACCTCACTTGCATGCAAGCTAAATTCACCAGTCTGCGTAATAAATGCATAACCTTTTACCAGCACTATATCACCAACTTCAAGATTTTTCTTAAATTTCATATAGCACTCTTCACCAATACTAGCTAGTGAGTAGTAAATTTGAACATTATCGTTCTCATCTTCAATATTAGCAAATGTAGATTTTCCAGCGACTCTTTTTAGCTTAATTCTACCAGATATAACTACCTCTTCTTGGGCTTTTCTCTCACCTTCAGGAAGTTCTTTTATATATCCAAATTTGCTCTTAAACTCAGAAATATTCATCTCTCTTTTTAAGAAATGTGGATAAGGGCTAACCCCCATTTGTCGTAGCTCATCAGCCTTAGCTAGACGAGTTAATTCTAATTCATTATCAAAAATCAATTAAATTCCTTTTATCTTTTGTTTATTGCATTCACTACAAACACCATATAGTTGCATAATATGGCCAGTAAGCTTAAAACCATGCTCTTTAGCAATTGCTAATTGACGCTTTTCTATTATCTGATCTTCAAATTCAACTATCAAACCACACTGCCTACAAATCATATGGTCGTGATGTGGTTTATTAGCTAGTTCAAATTTCTTTCCTTGCGCACCAAAACTAATAGAAGTTACCATACCAGATTCTTCAAGCAAATTTAGACTTCTATATACAGTAGCAATGCCAACATTTAATCCCGGATAGCGTTCTTTGATATACAAATATAACTGCTCTGGGGTAAAATGCTCGCTATTATTATATAGTGTTTGTAAAAGTACTTCACGCTGTTTGGTATATTTTAACCCATTATCTCGTAAAACTCTCTTAAAACGCTCTAGTAAAGCATCATATTCAATATTTTCTATCATTGCTCCACCTTAGTTGAATTTTGCTCCATGCTATCATTGTTATCTAAAATTTCAGGTACAACTATTTTAGTATTTTCTACACTATCTTTTACATTGCTAATATCCATAGCCATAATAAACTGCCCAGCAGATAATAATATTGGATATACCTTGCTACCTTCAAAATATGGAGATATTTTTTGATTAAGTATTGAAATTTTTGATACAATCGCAGCCAAAATAGCAAGAACTAAAAATATTTTTGCAGCACCAACAAAAAATCCTAGCAATCTATCTACAAATCCAAGACCACTCATTTTTAGCATTTTTGAGAGTAAATTTCCTAATAATAAACATACAAACCAAAATAGAAGTAACGCAAGTAAAAAACCAAAGAAAAACTCAGCTGAATCACTAAGTTCATATAAATAAAGGCTAATTTGCTCACCGACTAAATTTGCATTTCTACTAGCTATAATCACACCGCCAATGATTCCAATAAGTCCAAATACTTCTTTAATAAGGCCATTTATAACGCCCTTAATACCTAAAATCACCACAACAGCAATAACAATAATATCAAACCAAGTAATAAAATCCATTAATTATGCTCCATAATATTTAAATTTGTAGCGTTAAACTGCATTGCAACTTCCTTGCTTATTAAATTTTCATTTAGTGCTTTTTGAATCTCATTTGCCATTATTCTCATGCCTGTTTGAGCGCTACCAATTTGCATTTGAGAGAGTATTTGATGTGTTTTTCCCTCTCTAATTAAATTTGAAATAGCTATATTATTTAGCATAATCTCAAAAAGCGCAATTCTTCCACCATTAATTTTAGGTAGCAAATTTTGAGATATAATAGCAATAAGCGATGATGCCAAAGAGCTTCTAATATAAGCTTGATCACTACCACTAAAACTATCAATAATTCTATTAATAGAACCTACAGCCGAGCTTGTATGCAAAGTAGCAAAAACTAAATGTCCAGTTTGAGCTGCTTCAATTGTCATTGCCATAGTCTCTTTATCTCTCATCTCGCCAACTAAGATAACATCTGGATCTTCTCTTAAAGCATATTTTAAAGCTCTTGTAAATGACTTAGTATCACTACCTACATTTCTGTGAGAAAATAGCGAATTTTTACTCGTATGAATAAACTCAACTGGATCTTCAATTGTGATAATATGCTTATTTTGATTTTGATTTATCTCATTTAAAATAGCTGCTAAAGTTGTGCTTTTACCACTTCCAGTAGCTCCAGTAACTAAAATTAAACCTTTTTGTTTTTTAGCAAGATCAAAAAGAATCTGTGGTGCATAAATATCATCTAGCGTAGGCGTTTGAAACGGTATCATACGAAAAGCCGCTGAGAGCTCACCGTTCATTGTATAATAGTAATTTGCACGAAATCTACCGCTTTTACCAAGATCAATGGAAAAATCAAGCTCTTTAGACGATTTTAACTCTGATTTTTGCTCATCATCAAGCAAAGGTAAGCAGATCTCCTCTATATCATTTGGCGTTAGAATAATATTCCCAGTAGATACTAGCTCCCCATCAATTCTAATTTTAGGCATACTTCTAGCTACTAAATGAAGATCGCTAGCCTTCTTATCAATTACCAAATCAAGCAAAGATCTTATACTCATTTTCTACTCAATAATTTTTGGAACTTCAAAACTTTTGCCCTGTTTTTGTGGGGCATTTTGTAAGATTATATCTATTACATCACTTTTGCGTGGTTCATCATCACGAAGTGGAGTTCCACCATTTGCAGTGCTCACAGCAGCCTCTATACCATCTAAATTTAGCTCATTTAAAACATCTACAAAATCAACAATTTTACTAAGCTGATCTTTAAACTCTTCACGTTTTTCATCAGGAATTTTTAGTGCGCTTAATTTTTCTAGTTTTTCAAGCATCTTATCATCAATCTGCACAGTTGCACTCCAAATTTAAATTTTGGCGCCGATTATATCATAAGTTTTCTTAGATATAAATTATCAATATTGGCAACTTTTTAATAATTACACTTTATTTGTTATATTTTAAGAAAGTTTATGCTAGAATTAGCGCATTTTTATTTTTAAGGAAGTTACTTTGGCAGTTAAAGAAAATATTGATTATATCAAAAGCGAGATTAGCTCTCAAGAGCAATTTTTAGAAAATGCTATAAAGGGTGAGAGATTTTTTAGGCGTAATAAGAAAATTTTTATTGCTATAACAATCATAATAATTATTGCAATTATCGGATATGGTATCTCAAATTATATAGAAGAATCAACAAAATCAGAAACCAACAAAGCATACATTAGCTTGATAAATGACCCAAATGATAGTAGTGCAAAAGAGATTTTAATAGCTAAAAATCCATCTTTATATGCTCTTTTTGTGATTAAAACAGCAGATTTAAATTCAACCGCACTTATAGATGAAGCAATAGCTTTAGATATTGACCCGCTTTTAAAAGAGGTTTTACAAAATCTAAAAGGCCATAAATCATCTAAAATTTTATCAAACTATAACGCTTTAATAGATGGATATGAGTTACTAAAAGATGATAAAATAGATGCAGCAAAAAGTGAATTTGCAAAAATTCCACTAAACTCTCCACTACAACCAATAGCTAAGAATTTAGAACACTACCAAGGAAAATAGTATGAATCTTAAAATATGCGTTACACTATCTTTGGCTATTTTTATTTTTGCTGGTTGCTACACTAAAAGAGAGTATTATGAGCCTGAGTTTATATCTAAAAATATGAGTTTTAAAAACTACTTAGACTCTTCACTGCATCAAACTAGCAAATATGGAGCCGTTTTAGATAATGGAAGCGTATTGCTTAAAAGTGGTGAAGTTATAGAGTTAAATTTAAATAAAGATGATAATTTTTTAGGTAAATATCAAGATAAGCTATTAGTAGCTAGTATAGATGGTTCATTTAAGGTTTTATTAGATAAAGATGAGTATTATACTACCAAATTTAAAACTAGAATAGTATCAGCCTCTATAAATGATAATTATCTTGCAGCACTTAGCGTAGATAACACTATTTATCTTATAGATATGATAAGCGATCAACTACTTTTAGAATATAATATTGGACCATCATATGCAATTGATGCTAAGATGGCAAACCCAATATTTTTAAACTCAATTACAGTCTATCCAACGCTAGATGGCAAAATCATGATAGTAGATACAGCTAGTGGTCGTATATTAAGAGATGCTATAGTAAGCAGTGAGCCATTTTTTAACAATATTATATTTTTAGATCTGCTTGGTGATAAAATGTTTGCAGCAAGCGCTACAAAACTAATGGCAATCGCACCAGAAGGTGTTAAACACTATGATGGCCAGATTAAAGATGTTTTAATTTATGCTGACAAAATTTATATATTCCTAAAAGATGGTATGGTTGAGATTTTAGATCTTGATCTTAATAAAATTTCTAGCAAGAATTTCAAATTTGCCATATTTTCAGGAGTTATTCCAAAAGATGATAAACTATATATATTTGAAAAAACTGGCTATATGTTTATTACTGATTTAAACTTAGAAAATCTTGAGATTATAGAGCTTAATTCTAAAATTAGCAAAAAGAGTTTTACAGGTGCAAATGCCTTTTATTATGATGATGAGATATTAGAATTAAAATAATGGATAATAGAGTTTGCAATATTTTTAACCAGCATAAAATTTTACTTAAAAATCTTAAAACGCTTGATATTAAAGAGTTTAGTAAAAAACGCAATTATCAGTTATATTTAGGCGTTGATAGTAGTGGATTTTATAATCTACTATTTTTTAGAGAGTCCAAAAGCAGATTTGTCAATAAAGAGCTTGAAGAGTTAAAAAAGATAAGTCAGCTTGTTAAGAGTAAATTTGATATAAATATAGTGAAATTTGGTCTATTTTATAACTCTGCTATCTGTTCAAAAGTTATAAAATCAAATTTAGATTGGAAATTTTATGATTTTATGTGATATTGGCAATACTAATGCTACTTTTTTTGATGGTAGAAAGATTTGGAATTTAAGTATTGATGAATTTAATACATATGAGCCAAAAGAGAAAATATACTATATCAATGTGAATGAAAAAGTTGCTCAAAAGCTTTCTAATCCATTATTTATAGATATTGAACCATATATAAAGTTAAATAGCACTTATATTGGATTAGGTGTAGATAGAGCTGCTGCATGTTATGCTATTAATAATGGCCTAATTGTTGATGCAGGCAGTGCTATTACGCTTGATTTGATGGCCAATGGATGCCATATAGGTGGATTTATTATGCCTGGAATTACCACAACTCTATCTAGTCTTAAAAATATATCACCAAGACTGGATATACCATTAAACTCTCAAGTAGATCTTGAGTGTTTGCCGCAACGCACACAAGATGCAATTAGCTATGGAGTAATAAAACCAATAGTAAATCTAATTAATGATTTTGCAAGTGGAAAATCCATATATTTTACCGGTGGAGATGGAGAGTTTTTATCTAGATTTTTTTCTCAATCACTATATGATAGAATGCTAATCTTTCGTGGTATGCAAAGAGCTATAAATGAAAATAAGGAGATTTTATGCTAAGCGTAGCATTGCCAAAAGGTAGAATTGCTGAGCAAACTTTAGAAATTTTTAGTCAAATTTTTGGAGATGATTTTAAATTTGAAGATAGAAAACTCATTATGCAAAAAGGTGATTTTAAATTCCTAATGGTTCGTAATCAAGATATCCCTACATATATCACCGAAGGTGCTGCAGATATTGGTGTAGTAGGCCTTGATGTACTTGAAGAACATAGATGTGATGTGCTTAGACTTCTTGATCTTGGACTTGGAAAATGCAGAGTTTGTATTGGAATTAAAGATAATCAAGAGCTAGACTATACAAAACCAGAGTTAAAAATTGCTACTAAAATGCCAAATATAACCAAAAATTATTTTGATCAAAAAGGAATTGCAGTCAAAACAATTAAGCTGTATGGCTCTATCGAATTAGCTCCACTTGTAGGACTTAGTGATGCTATTGTAGATATTGTAGAGACTGGAACCACGATGAAACAAAACGGACTAAAAGTAGCCCAAGAGATAATGCAAAGCAGCGCTCATCTAATTGCAAATAAAAATAGCTTTATAACCAAGCGTGATGAAATTCTATCTTTATATCATAAGATAAATAGCATTATTCAAAACTAAGCTAACCCAGATCAACAATAAGGCAAAAAATGAGTCCATATATATTCATTCCTTTATCTATGCTAATATTTTTAGGTATGAATTTATATAATTATAAATCTCTTAAAAATAATCTGATTTTATCTAAATTCAAATGGACATTAAGAATAGTTTTTATTCTTATTTTTCTATTTGAAGCGGCATATTTTATCGCTATTAAAAGCTCTCCACTTCCACCTATGATATATCAAATATCAATTATTTGTATAGGTGTGAGTTTTATGCTATTTTGCACCATTATACCATTTCAAATAGCCCTATTTTTCATAAATAAACTAAAAAGAAATAATCAAAAAATAGCCAAATTTATTGTTGATATTTGTATTATTTTAGGTTTTATTTTATATATTATTGTTGGCGCTTATAATGCTAATTTTAATACTATTATTACAAACTACGATATAAAGATAAAAAATCTTAAAACTCCGCTAAATTTAGCCATAATAACAGATGTACATATTGGCGAGTTTTTTCAAAAAGAGTATATGGCTTCTCTTGTTGATAGGATCAATCTATTAAAGCCAGATGCCTTGCTTATTGTAGGTGATTTAGTTGATTTAAGCAGTGATGAAATTGGCGATTTTTTAGATCCGTTAAAAGATGTTAATAGCAAATTTGGCACCTTTATGGTTGTTGGCAATCACGAGTATTATCACGGAATTGATGGATTAATAAATAAATTTAAAGAACTTGGAATTAAAGTTTTAGAAAATCAAAGCCTTGAAATTGCGGGAGTAAATTTAGCTGGAGTCTATGATATCACTGGTTTTAAAATGGGCAAATTTGAACCAGACTTTATCAAAGCTCTTAAATATACCAATCCAAATCTACCTACAATCTTATTAACTCATCAGCCAAGATCATTACAATATCTTCATAAAGATGTTGATCTAGCTATTTTAGGCCATACTCATGGCGGGCAAATTTTTCCATTTTCTTTTTTAGTATGGCTAAACCAAAAATATATCTATGGACTATATAAAATAAATGAGAATATGCAAATAGTGGTAAGTAGTGGTGCTGGACTATGGGGGCCTCCATTTAGAGTAGGAACAAATAGCGAAATTGTATATTTAAAGCTTAAGGGAGAATAATATGGATTATAATAAATTTTCCAACTATTTTGGTTTAGTAGCACACTATAAATTTCCAAAATGGCTTCAAAATATTATAAACAGCTGGTATGTCAAACATTTTAAAATTGATATGAGTGAATTTAATCCTATAAGTAGTTATAATAGTCTAAATGCATTATTTACTAGAGAATTAAACAATCCAAGATCGCTTGATGATGGATTTGTCTCGCCATGTGATGGGTTATGTCTAGAGTGTGCAAAAGGTGATAATCTAAGAGCTTATAGCATAAAATCAAAAGAGTATAGCATAGATGAGTTATTAGGCAAATCTCTTAAAAATGGCGAACTTGATGGTGAGTTTGATTATATCAACATATACCTATCTCCAAAAGATTATCATCATTATCATGCTCCGTATGATATAGAGATTTTAAGTCTTGAATACACTCCTGGCAAACTCTTTAGCGTAGCAAAAAGTGCTCTTATAAAACACGACAATCTCTATGTTCAAAATGAACGAGTAACCCTAAAAGTAAAACTAGATAATGGTAAATTAGCGTGGATAGTATTTATCGGTGCATTAAATGTAGGTAAGATGAAATTTGATTTTGAACCAAGAATCAAAACCAATGCAAATTTAGCTCCAGCATTTTATGAGTATAATAATCTAAATTTAAAAAAAGGCGAACATATAGGCAACTTTGAGCTAGGTTCTACCATTGTAATCATCAGTCAAAATGGTGCTATAAATTATAATATCAAAAGAGATGAAGTATTAAAGCAAGGCCAAAGCATAGCCAAACTAGGCTAGCTTAGGCTACTAAAAATTATTAAATTACTTACTAGATTTTAACTTATTAGCTAAAGCTTGCAAATTTTCTATTCTCCTTTCATGGCTTGGGTGAGTGCTTAAAAACTCTAACCCGCCATTACCTGAATTCTCTTGCATTTTTCTCCATAGCGAGGCTGCACCATCTGGGTCAAATCCAGCCATATAGGCAAGCTCCAATCCTATCTCATCGCTCTCGCTCTCATGCGATCTGCTAAATGGTAGAGTAACTCCTACATTTGCAACTAAATCTGCAACGCTTAAAATTGTATTATCAACACCAAAAATAGATGCCACTCCTATTAGCCCATTTTTTATCATATTTTGACTTTGTTGCTCTCTTACATGCTCTCTTAAAGCGTGTGCAATCTCGTGAGCTAAGATAAATGCTATCTCATCATCATTTAAATTTAACTTCTCTACAATAGCTGTATATACTGCTATTTTACCACCAGCCATACACCAAGCATTGATAGTATCACTTGTAATAACATTTACCTCCCAATCCCATTTAGCACTATCTTCTCTAAAATATGACGCTTTAGCAATTAATTTATTTGATATATCTCTAACTCTTTTAGTTAGTTTTGGGTCTTTATTTAGAGTGTTTGAAGCTTTAGCTTGAGCAATTACATCAATATAAGCCTTAGCCGAAGCCTCATTAATCTCATCACTAGATATTAGCATTAATTGCGACCTATCTACTTGTGATTTGCCCACATTTGTTGTATTTTGCATACAACCAGTTAAAATTATTGCAAAAAAAATCAATAGATATCTTTTCATTTTATTCCTTAAATTTAATTTTATTAATTTTACACAATTTTATATTAAATTTAAGAACATTACCTAAATAAACGCTACAACTAATTCCAAACTAAATAATTTTAAATTTTGCTAGAATTTAAGATAATTTAGTTATAATCTAGTTTTTTATACAAATTTAAAAGGTTAAAAATGAGCAAATGGAATAAAGATAGCTGGAGAGACTATAATATTTTACAACAACCAGTATATCCTGATATTGCAAAACTTAGAGCATGCGAAGATAAACTTAGCAAACTTCCGCCACTTGTATTTGCCGGAGAAGTAAGAGATTTAAAAGCAAAATTAGCAAAAGCAACTCAAGGTAATGGCTTTTTACTTCAAGGTGGAGATTGCGCTGAGAGTTTTGCAAATTTTAATGCAAATAGTATCCGTGATATGTTTAAGATTATGCTACAAATGGCTATTGTTCTTACATTTGCTGGCGGATGCCCAGTTGTTAAGGTTGGTAGAGTTGCTGGTCAATTTGCCAAACCTAGAAGTAGCGATTTTGAAGAGATAAATGGAGTTAAACTTCCTAGCTATAGGGGGGATATTATAAACGGATTTGAATTTAATGAATCTGCTAGAGTTCCAGACCCAAAACGCATGATAGATGCATACTATCAAAGTGCTTCAACCTTAAATCTTCTAAGAGCATTTTCTCGTGGAGGTTTGGCTAATCTTCATGAGGTTCATAGATGGAATTTAGGCTTTATAAAGCGTGGTGAGCTTGATGAAAAATTTGAAAAGCTAGCTTCAGACCTTACTAATACTCTTAAATTTATGGAAGCGTGTGGCGTAACCACTGCTAATACTCCAGCCCTAAGCGAAACCAAACTATATACATCGCATGAGGCTCTATTATTACCATATGAAGAGGCTCTTACAAGAGTTGATAGCTTAAGCGGAGATTGGTATGATTGTTCAGCCCATATGTTATGGATTGGTGAGAGAACTAGAGGTTTAGATGATGCGCATGTACACTTCTTAAGTGGGGTAAAAAATCCAATCGGCTGTAAAATCGGACCAAATGCTACATCTGAAGATGTAATAAATCTAGCTAATAAATTAAATCCACAAAATGAAAATGGTCGTTTAAATATCATTATTAGAATGGGTGCAGATAAGATTGAAAACTATCTACCAAATATCTTAAAAGATGTAAAATCAGAAGGGCTAAATATACTATGGAGTATAGACCCAATGCATGGTAATACAGTAAAAGCAAACAATGGATATAAGACTCGTGAATTTGATAATGTTATGAAAGAAGTTAAGAGTTTTTTTGATATACATCATGCTTGTGGTACTATACCTGGAGGTGTGCAT
Source organism: Campylobacter vicugnae (assembly GCF_002139875.1). Lineage (NCBI taxonomy): Bacteria > Pseudomonadati > Campylobacterota > Epsilonproteobacteria > Campylobacterales > Campylobacteraceae > Campylobacter > Campylobacter vicugnae. The sequence continues at coordinate 655,146 of NZ_CP018793.1, read as the reverse complement.
TTAGAGATGACTGGACAAGATGTTACTGAATGCACAGGTGGGGCATTTAATGTAACCCAAGAAGCACTTGCTAGTAGATATGAAACTCAATGCGACCCAAGACTAAATGCAGATCAAGCCTTAGAACTTGCGTTTTTAATCGCTGATGAGGTTAAAAAATCTCGCTCTTAGGATAATTTTATTTAACCATAAGTAGCTTTATTATAACTCAACAAAAATTATAAGTTTAGGGCAATATAAATTAAATTGCCCTAAAATTCTGCTACCTATTACATTATAATTTAAATCTAAAATTACTATATAAGCATATTTTTGGTATAATCATCATCTATTTTAAATTAAGGCGAAATTATATGGATTATCTACAAATCAAAGGTGCAAAAAATTTAGAAGGTAAAATAGCAATAAGTGGCGCTAAAAATGCAGCATTACCAATAATTGCTATGACAATTTTAGCCAAAAACAGAGTAAAAATCCAAAACACACCACAAGTAGCAGATATTAAAACATTAATAAAATTATTACAAAATTTAGGTGCTACTGCTGAATTTAAAGATTCAACCTTGCAAATAGAAACATTAAATATAAACTCAACCAAAGCTACATATGATATTGTTCGCACTATGCGTGCTTCTATCTTGGTACTTGGGCCATTGCTTGCTAGATTTGGCCACTGCGAGGTATCTTTACCTGGAGGGTGTGCTATTGGAGCTAGACCAATTGATTTACACCTAAGCGCATTAGAAAAAATGGGTGCTAAAATAGAGATAAAAGATGGCTATGTAATAGCTAGTGCAAATGATGGTTTAAAAGGTGCAAATATTGTATTTGATAAAATTACCGTAACTGGTACAGAAAATATCATAATGGCCGCATCATTAGCAAATGGAATAACAAAAATATTTAACGCTGCTAAAGAGCCAGAAGTTGTCCAACTATGCGAAATTTTAAACCAAAATGGAGTTAAAATAGAAGGCATTGGAACAAGTGAGCTTGTAATTTATGGCACTAATAGATCCTTAATAAACATAGATGAGATAACAGTAATTCCAGATAGGATAGAAGCAGGAACCTATATGTGTGCTGTAGCTATTGCTGGAGGTAAGGTAGTATTAGAAAATATAAATCCAGATCACCTAGTAGCTATCACCTCAAAACTATCAGATATGGGGGTTAAATTTGAATTTGGATCAAATTTCATCAAAGTTATTAGCGATGGCAACCTAAAACCATGCAATATTATTACAACTGAATTTCCAGGTTTTCCTACGGATATGCAAGCACAATTTATGGCTCTTGCTTGTGTAGCTGATGGAGTTTCTAGCATTGATGAGAGATTGTTTGAAAATCGCTTTATGCATGCTAGCGAACTATCTAGAATGGGCGCAGATATCAAACTAAACGCCCATATAGCCACTATAACAGGAGGCAAGCTAAATGGTGCTGATGTGATGGCTACTGATCTTAGAGCTAGTTCAGCACTAATCATAGCAGCACTACGAGCTCAAGGTATAACTAGAATTCACAGAATCTATCACCTTGATCGTGGCTATGAAAATCTAGAATCCAAACTTACAGCAATTGGAGCTGATATTAAAAGACTTAGCGAGTGAGTAAGTTATGAGAGTTGATGAAGTATTTAACCTAGCTAGCACAATTGAGCCACTAAACAAAAGCGAAATTTTACCACTTAGCAGTGCTGTTGGTAGGATTTTAGCCAAAGATATTATAGCTAATAGATCCTTGCCAGCTTTTGACAACTCCGCACTTGATGGATATGCTTTTGCTTATGCTGATATAAATAATCCACTTAAGATAAAAGGAGTTATCTTAGCCGGTGATAAATCTAGCTATAAAATTGCTACAAATGAATGCTATAAGATTATGACTGGTGCTATTTTTCCAGATGGTGCTGATACAGTTGTAATGATTGAAAACGAACAGTTTGACAATAACGGTAATCTAATCGTTCCACTAGATACACCACAAAACAATGCCAAAAAAATTAAAGGCGAAGAGATAAAATCTGGAGAACTCCTACTAAGTAAAAACTCCAAACTAACCCCTGCTAATATAATGCTATTAGCTACTCAAGGTATTAGTTATATCGAGGTAATTAAAGAGCCCAAAATAGCTATTTTTAGTAGCGGCAATGAGATCAATGAACCATGGGATGAGTGCGATAATCTATCTATATATAATGCAAATGGCTTTGGTATCATCTCAGCCCTTAATCAACATGGCTTTAAAAGTGAATATAAAGGGATTTTAAAAGATGAAATTTCATCTATAAAAGATGCTATTGAAAATTCCAATGATTATGATATTATCATTACAAGTGGAGGTGCTAGTAAGGGTGAGGCTGATTATATGAATCAGGTTTTAAATATGCTTGGCTTTGAGATCTTATTTGACTCTATTGATGTTCGCCCTACCAAACCTACTAAATGCTATAAAAAAGGCTCTAAATTAATCTTTGTCCTACCGGGCAATCCGATGTCTTGTCTTTTAGCTGTTTATATTGCAGTTTTGCCATATCTTAAAAAATTAGCAGGTCATAGCGATTATATGCTTGAATCTCAAATTGCCAAATTTAAAGGCAATTTAAAATTTAAAGCTAGTAGAGCAAATATTGTAATTGGTACAGCAGAAAATGGTGAATTTAGAGCAACAAATAATAATATTTATAGCCCTTCAATGATTAAGCCTATATCTTTATCAAATTACATATACATCTCCGATGTTGGTCAAAATGGTATTTGCGATAATCAAGAGATAAAAATTTACAAAATTTCTTGACAAGTAGGTAAAAATATGGTATTATTCCAACTCAATTTAACAAGACGCGGGAATAGCTCAGGGGTAGAGCACAACCTTGCCAAGGTTGGGGTCGCGAGTTCGAATCTCGTTTCCCGCTCCATATTTTTACTTCTTATACTTTTTGTTCCACTTTTTAGTAATTCACTTGTAGATCAACTCCATAAAACTATTATGAGCGAGTATCCATCTGCAATAATTAACTCAATTAATATTGACAAACCAGATGAATTTCCAGATGATTTTAATAAATTTAAGCTAAAAGATATTATATTGCTTAGTTTACATGATAATGGCGGAACATTTAGAGCCGTATATACTACGCCAAACTCTACTAGCAAAAGCATATTTTTTAAATTTAAAATTGATTTTAAGTTTTTAGTATTAATCTCTTCAAGAGATATAAATAGAAATCATATTTTAAATTTAGGAGATTTTGAACAAAAAAGTGTAAGTTTTAGCGATTATGATAAGCAATCCTTAACTCATTTTCCAAAATATCAATTAATCACAAAAAGCAAGGTAAAACGCGGCAAAATATTAACTAATCGCCAGTTTAAAACTCTAAGCGATATAAAAAAAGGTGATAAAATCACAGCCATAATAAATGATGGCTCTCTTAAAGTTGAGATAATTGTTACAGCTCTTGATGATGGAAATATCGGACAGATTATTAGTGTAAAAAACCAAAATAATCAAACACTAAAAGCTCAAGTAATTAGTAAAAATCAAGCCATAATAAAATAGAGGTAAATAATGAAATCATGCATATATCCAGGAACCTTTGATCCTATCACTAATGGTCATCTAGATGTTATTAGGCGTGCTAGTAATGTCTTTGATAAAGTAATAGTAGCAGTCGCACTAAATGAGTCTAAAACTCCATATTTTGATTATCATAAACGGATTGAACTAGCTAAATTAGCTACAAAAGATCTACTTAGTGTAGAGGTTATTGGATTTGATAATCTCTTAGTTGATTTTGCTAAATCACAAAATATTAATACAGTAGTGCGTGGCTTAAGGGCAGTAAGTGATTTTGAGTATGAGCTACAAATTGGTTATGCTAATGCCTCTTTATGGAGTCAATTTGAGACAGTATATTTTATGCCAAGTCTTAAAAATGCCTTCATATCAAGCTCAATTGTCAGATCGGTTTTGCGCCATAATGGCGATATTAGCTCACTTGTACCAAAGCAAGTTTATCAAAAAATAAAGGAAGAGTATGCTAATTAACTTTGAAGGTGTTGATGGGGTTGGTAAATCCACTCAAATAAATATGCTAAAAGAAATTTACAAAGATGCTATAATAACTAAAGAACCAGGTGGCACAGAGCTTGGATTGATGATTAGAGAGTATCTTATAAATAATGCAAGCAAAATATCGCAAAGGGCTGAGATTCTTCTATTTTTAGCTGATAGAGCTGAACACTATGAAAAAGTTTTAAAGCCCAATTATGGAAATTTAATTTTAAGCGATAGAAGTTTTGTATCTGGTCTTTCATACGCCATGGCAAATGATGATAATTTAGATATCAAAACCTTAATAGAACTAAATAAATTCGCCCTTTGCTCAGACTTTGGAGATAAGTTTGTATTTTTAAAAGCAGATGAGAATTTAATCCGCCAAAGACTCTTTAGCAGAGGCCAAAGTGATGATATTGAAAATCGTGGAATTGAGTATTTAATGAGAGTTCAAGGATTTATGAGTATAATACTGGCCGATTTAAAATTTGATGTATTAGAAGTAGATGCATCGCTAAATCCAGAAGTTATACAAGAAAAAATAAGGAAATTTATATGATAAATGCTCTTCGCGGTATGAAAGATCTGCTTGAAAATGATGGAAAACTATATAAATTTATAATTGATACTTGCGAAAAAGTAGTTAAAAATTATGGATATGAATTTTGCGAGGTACCAAAACTAGAAGAAACAGCCCTATTTAAAAGAAGTGTTGGACAAAGTAGCGATATTGTCGGTAAAGAGATGTATCAATTTATAGACAAAGGTGGCAATGATGTCTGTCTTCGTCCAGAAGGAACTGCTGGAGTAGTAAGAGCATTTATAGAGAATAAGTTTGATAGAGCTGGTGGAGTTAGAAGATACTTTTATCACGGCAGTATGTTTAGATATGAGCGTCCTCAGCGTGGCCGTTTAAGAGAATTTCATCAATTTGGCGTGGAGTGTTTTGGCGAGGCAAGCGTGTATGAAGATGCATCTGTAATTTTAATGTTAAATGAAATTTTAAACACTTTAGGTATTAAAACTACTCTTAAAATTAACTCTTTAGGAGATACTCAATGTATGCCAATCTATAAAGATAAGTTGATTAAATTTGTTCAAAACAATACAGAAAATCTATGCCAAGACTGCCTAAGAAGACTTCAAACAAATCCAATTAGAATTCTTGATTGCAAAAATGAAAACTGCCAAAATATACTACAAAATGCACCATTAATTACAGATAATCTAAATCAAATTTGTAATGATGATTTTAATAAACTTCAAGAAATTCTAAAAGCAAATCAAGTTGATTTTCAAATCGATCCAAAGCTAGTGCGAGGTTTAGATTATTACTGCAAAACTGCCTTTGAGTTTGTTAGCAATGATATTGGCTCACAAAGTGCAGTAGCAGGTGGCGGCAGATATGATAAACTTTGTGAATATCTAGGAGGCAAATCTACTCCAGCAGTAGGTTGGGCGATGGGCATAGAAAGAATCATGGAGATACTTCGCCAACAACAAAAAGAGACAAAACGACAAGGAATCTATATCTGTGCATTAAATTCAAATTTAATTGATGAAATCTATAAAATAGGTAAAATGCTAAGAAAAAATTATAAAACCGAAATATCATATGAGGCAAAAAGCCCAAATAAACACCTAAATATTGCTGATAAAAAGGGGTTTGAGATATTTTTATGCCTTGGAGAAGATGAATTTAGCCAAAATCAAATTTGGTATAAAAATTTAAATAATAAAGATGAAAAAAGAATATCTATAGCAAATTTGGAGAGTGAGATATGACAAACGACTATGGATTAAGCCTTTGGGGGGATTCAAATTTTATCATAGATAGCGGTAAGGCGTGCTTAAATAGCGACCTAAAACCAGCTTTAATTGATATAGTTAAAGATATTAGAAATGATGGATATAGGGGACCTTTGCTACTTAGATTTCCTCATCTTATTAAAAAGCAAATTGTACAAGTATATTCAAGTTTTGAAAGAGCTAAAAAAGAATTTGGCTATAGTGGTAACTTTAATGCTGTATATCCATTAAAGGTAAATCAATATCCAGGATTTGTAGAAAATTTAGTTAAAATTGGAGAAAGCTATGGGTATGGATTAGAGGCTGGTTCAAAAGCTGAGTTACTGCTAGCTATGGCGTATAACAATTATGGCGCACCAATTACTGTCAATGGATTTAAAGATAATGAGCTAATTGATATTGGTTTTATCGCTGCTGAGATGGGACACAATATCACTCTTACAATAGAGGGATTAAATGAATTAAAATCAATTATCTCTACTGCCAAAGAGAGATTTAAACCAAAGCCAAATATTGGCCTTAGAATTCGACTCCATAGCAGTGGTACAGGCGTATGGGCAAAAAGTGGCGGTATAAACTCTAAATTTGGACTTACATCTACAGAGCTAATTGAGGCAGTAAATTTACTAAAAGAAAATAACCTAATTGAGCAATTTACTATGATTCACTTTCATATTGGAAGTCAAATAAATGAAATTCATCCACTCAAAAAAGCTCTTATAGAAGCAGGAAATATTTACGCAGAGCTTCGTAAAATGGGAGCAAAATCTCTAAAAGCTATAAATTTAGGCGGCGGTTTGGCTATTGAGTATTCACAATTTAAAGATAATCCAAGTAGGAATTACACACTTAAAGAGTATGCAAATGATGTTGTGTTTTTACTAAAAAGCATTGCTAATCAAAAAAATGAGATTGAACCTGATATATTTATAGAAAGTGGCAGATATATAGCTGCATCTCACGCTGTATTAGTAGCTCCTGTACTTGAGCTATTTAGTCAAGAATATACAGAAGAAAAACTAATATTAAAAGAGAATAATCCTCCACTAATTAGTGAATTGCACGACCTATATAGAAGTATAAAGCCAAGCAATGCCATAGAGTATCTCCACGATGCAATCGATCATATGGAGAGCGTTCTTACTCTATTTGATTTAGGTTATGTAGATTTACAAGATAGATCAAATAGTGAAATTTTGGTCCATTTAATTATGAAAAAAGCGATCTCGCTTTTAGGAAATAAACAAAATTATGCAGAGCTTTTAAAAATTCAAGAAGAGGTACAAGAGAGATATTTGGTTAATTTTTCAATGTTCCAAAGCTTGCCTGATTTTTGGGGACTTGGACAAAACTTCCCTGTAATGCCACTTGATAGATTAGATGAACGCCCTACCCTATCAGCATCTATTTGGGATATTACTTGTGATAGCGATGGTGAAATTAGCTTTGATGCGACCAAAAATCCGCTATTCTTGCATGATGTTGATTTAGAAAAAGAGGATTATTTTTTAGGATTTTTCCTTGTTGGTGCATATCAAGAGGTTCTTGGAATGAAACACAATCTATTTACCCACCCTACTGAAGCTACAATAATCATCAATGAAGAGGGCAACTATGAGATAAAAAATATTTTAGAATCTCAATCTGTCATGGATATATTAGAGGATTTAGACTATGATATACATGCTATTAGAGATACTTTAAATGAACGAATAGAAAATTCAACACTAGTAAATGAAAAACAAAAAAAACATATTCTAGGCGAACTATATCTATTCTTAAACGATAATGGATATCTAAAAACCATAGGCTAATGATGGGTATTTTTCAAATTATTAAAGAGGATTTATCTCAGCCTAAAGTACAAGATCCAGCATATCGTAGCTGCATAGATCTTATCTTTAATTATCCTGGAGTATGGGCAGTAGCCAATCATAGAATTATCCATATTTTATGGAATAAAAAGTGGCATAAATTAGCTAGAATGCTTGCTGGAATTAGTAATTTTTTAACCAGAGTTGATCTACACCCAGCAGCAGTTCTTGGCAGAAGAGTATTTATTGATCATGCTACTGGAATAGTAATTGGTGAGACAGCTATAGTTGGCGATGATTGCTTGATTTATCAAGGAGTTACATTAGGCGGAGTAAGTCTAGATAAAGGCAAACGCCATCCTACATTAGAAAATGGCGTAGTTGTCGGTGCTGGAGCCAAAATTTTAGGCAATATCACCATAGGAACTGGCTCAAAAATTGGTGCAAATTCAGTTGTAGTAAAAGATGTGCCACCACACTCCACAGCTGTAGGAATTCCAGCTAAATGCATTAGCAGTGACAATCGTCCATTTGAACACAATAAGCTGCCAGATATCACAAAAGAATTGCTAATCTATCTAATAGATCGCATAGAAAATCTTGGATGTCAAGGAAGTGATAAAATAGTATTAGACAAAAAATATCAAGAGTATATTAAATCAATAAAGGAGTAAAAATGTTATTATCTAAAAGAATTTCAGTTCTAAGCGAGAGTCTTACAATCGCAATTAGCTCAAAAGCTAAAGAGATGAAAGCTGCTGGGCTTGATGTTATTAGCTTTAGTGCTGGAGAGCCTGATTTTGATACACCAGAAGTTATCAAAAATGCAGTAAAATTAGCTTTGGATAAAGGCTGTGGTAAATATACCGCAGTCCCTGGTACGCCTGAAGTCTTAGAAGCTATTGCTATAAAGCTAAAAAGAGATAATAATCTAAACTACAAACCAAATCAAATTATTACAAATGTAGGTGCCAAACACTCTTTATTTAATCTATTTTCATGCATTATTAATCATGGCGATGAGATTATAATCCCATCTCCATACTGGGTAAGCTATCCTGAAATAGTAAAATATTGCGGTGGTACTCCAGTTATCATTGAAACAAGTGAAGATAATAAATTTAAATTAACAGCTAGCCAAATCAAATCTGCTATAACTTCAAAAACAAGAGCAATAGTATTAAATAGTCCAAGCAATCCATGCGGTGGCGTATATAGCAAAGCTGAACTTGAAGAGATTGGCAAAGTATTAGAAGGTAGTGATATCTTAGTAGTTAGCGATGAAATTTATGAAAAACTTACATATAGTGGTGAGTTTATAGCAGCTGCAGCAATTAGCGATGATATGTTTAAAAGAACAATTACAATAAATGGTTTAAGCAAATGTGGAGCAATGCCAGGATGGAGATTTGGATATATGGCAAGTAGTATCGATGAGCTAAATAAAGCCCTTAGAAAACTACAAAGTCAAAGCACAAGCAATATCTCAAGCATAGTCCAAGCTGGCGCTATACCAGCACTACTAGGAGAAGCTGATGCTGATATAGAGTATATGAAAAGTAAATTTATAGAGCGTAGAGATTATGCTGTAAAAGCTATAAATGATATAGAAAACCTAAGTGTAGTATGTCCAGATGGAGCATTTTATCTATTTATAAACTGTAAAAACGTAGAGCCTGACTCAATGAAATTTTGTCAAGAGCTTTTAGAAAAAGGCCTAGTAGCTACAGTTCCTGGTGTAGGATTTGGTATGGATGGATATTTTAGAGTTAGTTTTGCATGCGATTTAGATAGTCTAAAGCGTGGTATTGAACGCATAGCTGAGTTTGTCAAAAATTATAAAAAATAACAATAAGAGTGCTATAAAGGCACTCTTATTTAGACTAAATTCATAATATTTAGCTATAATCCTAAGCTTACAAACTATAAAAAGTATCAAAATGAGAAAAGATCTAGCAAAAAATAAAAAAGCATTTCATGATTATACAATTATAGAAAGCTTTGAAGCTGGCATAATTTTACAAGGCAGCGAAGTCAAAGCACTCCGTGCTGGTAGAGCAAATTTAAAAGATAGCTTTGTAAGAATCATTCGAGGCGAGCTATTTTTATTAAATGCTCATATTAGCCATCTTCAGACTGCTCACTCACACTTTCGTCCAGATGAGAGATCTCCTAGAAAGCTGCTTATGCATCGCAAACAGATAGATAAGCTACTAGGCAAAGTAAGCACTGATGGTCTTACCATAGTTGTCTTAAGTCTATATCTAAATAATAAAAATATAGTTAAAGCAAACATCGCCTTAGCAAAAGGTAAAAATCTACATGATAAACGAGAAGCGCTTAAGGCTAAGCAAGCAAATCTAGAGGCTAGAGCTGCCCTAAAAAGATATATATAAAAAGGAAAGATATGAAAAATATTAAATTTATAGCAATATTTTTAGCAATATTTTTAGCACTTAGTGGATGTAGCAATGATGAGTCAAATGCCACACAAACATCACAATCAAATTTATATAAAACTGGAGATGAGATAGAATTAACTAGTATAATTGGCAGCAAAGCTACTATTATACGCACAGAAAATGGCTTTAAACTCAAAGATAGCGATAAAATTTTAATGCTTGATATATTTGGGACATATTGCGCTCCTTGTCAAAAAGAGGCTCCTCACTTAATGGATTTTCAGCTTAAAAACGCAGATAAATTTATGATAATTGGTCTTATACACTTTGAAGATGTTAGCGATGAGTATGTTTTAGAAAACTTTAGTAAAAAATATAATGCCTACTACTTCATATCAAATTCAAAAGAAAATAGCAAGATTATAGATCAAGCTCTAAATGATATAGGCTATAATAGAGCCCTTTCAATCCCATTTAAAGTAGTATTAAAAGATGGCAAATACCAAAATCTAAGTGATAATCTAGGCGGTACAACAACGCAAAATAAATTCTACCTAGGCGAAGTAAGCACCAACACAATCAGTCAAGATATAGATAAGATTTTAAATGCAAACTAAAAGATCATTAACTTCAAAAACCAAATTAAAAGAGTTTAAACCTACTCTTTATAAGGTAATTTTACTAAATGATGATGTTACTACGATGGATTTTGTAGTAATGATACTTTGTGAAATTTTTAATAAAGAGCTAAATCAAGCTGTAAATTTAATGATGCAAATTCATAAAAATGGTAGTGCAATTTGTGGAATATACACCAAAGAGATTGCCCAAACCAAACAAAGCCAAACATTAAGCCTTGCTAAGGCAAATGGCTTTCCACTAAAATGTGTGATAAAAGAGGATTAATGATAGAACAAAATCTAGCAAAATCAATAAAACAAGCTAATGACCTAGCTTTAAGCGAATCGCATGAGTATATTAGTACTGAACATATTTTATATACTCTAACATTTGATAAGGAATTTATAAAAATTCTAGAAAATATCGGTATTAATGATGTTATAGCTTTAAGAAATGATCTAATAAATATACTCAAAGAGTCTCCAAAATCTAGCGAAAAAAAGCCACCAATTCTTACTCATAAGCTTAGCGAATTATTCTCTAGTATTACTGCTGAGGAAAATTTTGGAATTGAGGAGTTTTTAGATGAAGTTCTAGCCGATAAAAATTCTCAAGCATATCAGCTTTTTGAATTTCACGGCTTAAATATAGATACTAATGAACTCCTATCTGTAGCTGTAAATTTAAATGAACTTGTCAAAAATGGACAGATAGATCCTGTAATAAATCGAGATAAAGAAATTGATAAGGCATTACAAATTTTATGCCGTCATAAAAAGAATAACCCAATCTTTGTCGGTGAAGCAGGTGTTGGCAAAACAGCAATAGTGCAAGGAATAGCTCAAAGAATCGTCCAAGGAAATGTCCCAGCTAGATTAAAAGATAGTATAATTTTTAGTCTAGATATCTTTGCTATTTTAGCTGGTGCAAAGTATAGAGGTGAGTTTGAAGAGAGATTAAAAGAGATAATAAACCGCCTAAAAGAGAATAAAAATCATATAATATTCATAGATGAAATTCACACTATATTAAATACTGGCAACAACGATAACGGCCAAGACGCAGCCAATATCTTAAAACCACATTTAGCAAATGGTGATATAAGATGTATAGGTGCTACTACATATAGTGAGTTTAGAAATTTTAATAAAGATAGAGCTTTGCTTCGCCGTTTTAATAAAATTGATGTAGCAGAACCTAGCAAAGAAGAGAGTTTAGAAATTTTAAAAGGCCTAAGGGCTACTTATGAGAAATTTCATAATGTTAAATATAGCGATGAAGTTTTAAATCAAAGCATAGAGATGGCTAAGAGATATCTAAGCGATAAATTTCTCCCTGATAGTGCTATAGATATAATAGATGAAGCTGGCGCAGCTACCAATATAGAACACAAAAAAAGTGTAACAAAAACCAAAATTAATGAAATAGTCTCTAAAATGGCCAATGTTTCAAACATACAAACAAGCTCTGATAATACTCAAATTTTAAAAAATCTAAGCTCTATACTAAACTCCAAAATTTACGGACAAGATCTTGCAATAAAGAGCTTAAATGATGCCCTTATCACATCATATGCTGGATTAAATGATGAGAATAGACCAATTGGCGTATTTTTATTTACCGGAAGCAGCGGAGTTGGAAAAACAGAACTAGCCAAAGAGCTAGCAAATGCCTTAAATATTCATTTTGAGAGATTTGATATGAGTGAGTATATGGAGAAACACGCTGTAGCTAAACTAATTGGCGCACCTCCTGGATATATCGGATTTGAAAATGGCGGAATGCTTACAAATATGGTGAAAAAACACCCATATAGTGTTATACTTTTTGATGAGATAGAAAAGGCTCACCCTGAACTTTTAAATATATTTTTACAGATTTTTGATAGTGCTACACTAAGCGATGCTAGTGGAAATAAGAGTGATTTTAAAAATACAATTATAATTATGAGTTCAAATTTAGGCACTAAAGAAGCGCCAATTATGGGCTTTAATAAAAATGATAGCGATAAAACAGATAGAGCTGTTAAAGGATTTTTTGCTGCAGAATTTAGAAATAGAATTGATAAAATAATAAACTTCAACTCTTTAAGCCATGATGTTCTTGAAAAGATCGTTCAAAAAGAGATAAAAGCCTTAGAGATATCAGCAAAAAAAGTCAAGATTACTCTAAGTAAAAAAGCAGTTGATGAGCTAATTAAACGAGGATATAGCAACGAATTTGGCGCTAGAAATCTAAAAAGAACTATCAAAGATAATATAAATTTAAAACTCTCAAAAGAATTGCTTTTGGGTGCTTTAAAAAATGGCGGCACTGCAAATATTGATTTTGATAAAGATGGGTTTAAATTTGATTTTAATTCTGTAAAATAAATTATGAAATCTATTTTTCCAAACCCTATTACTGCGCCAAAAGATGAGCCACTAGCTTATGGCGGCGATCTTAGTAGCGAGGTTTTAATCGATGCATATACTCATGGGATATTCCCTTGGCCATATGATGGAGTCATATTTTGGCATAGTCCAGATCCAAGAGCTATATTTTATCCTCAAAATATTAAAATTCAAAAGAGTTTGCGACCATTTTTAAGGGATTATAGAGTTAAATTTGACTATAATTTTGCAAATTTTATCAATTTTTGTAAAATACAAAGAGAGATCAAAGAGCCAACTTGGATAGATCAAAATGTTGTAGATAGCTATATTAAAATGCATGAGTTAGGCTATGCTCATAGTGTAGAAGTATATCATCAAGATAGGCTTATTGGTGGGCTTTATGGGTTGATTTTTGGTAAAATTTTTTGTGGTGAGAGCATGATAAGCGTAGGTAAAAATGCCTCTAAAGTCGCTCTAATAACATTAGCAAAAGCTTTATCAAAGTATGATTTTATCATCGATGCACAGGTAATGAATTCTCATCTTGAGTTTTTAGGAGCTCAAAATATAGCTAGAGATGAGTTTTTATCACTTTTAAAGATTAAGTCAAATCAGCCTAGTGGATTTGCAAAATTTAAAGATTTAGAGCCAAATTTGGAATAAAATTTGCTTGAATCTCAAAATAAATTTTAAAAAGGATATATGATGTATGCAGGTTTTAGTACTAGCAAGTCAAAACAGTTAGTTGATTCAGCTCTTAGTAGCAGAGTTACTCGTAATCAGTTAATCGCTAGTAATATTGCAAATATCGATACTCCTTTTTACAAAGCTAAAGATATTGACTTTGAAACTGCCTTAATAGAAAAAAGAAAAGAGGTCTATAAATTAGGCTCAAATGAGCCAAAGCTAGAACTTGCTAGAACAAATGATAAGCATTTTGCATCTATTGATTTTCCATCTTCAAAGATACCAACTATATATCTAAGAGATGGCCACATGGCTAGAAATGATGCTAATACCGTTGATTTAGACATTGAAACTAGCGAAATGAGTAAAAATGTTTTAATGATTCAAGCACTAGATTCGGCTAGCAAAAAACATGGCGATATCTTTAAAAGCGTAATAGACGCAAGCTCAAAAATCTAAAGGATAAATAATGGCATATTTAAGTGATTTTGATATTAGCGGATATGGTCTAAGCGCTCAACGCTTTAGAATGAATGTAATTAGCTCAAATATTGCTAACGCTAACACTACAAGAACAGCAGAAGGTGGTCCATACCGCCGTAAAGAAGTTGTATTTAAAGCGATTGAATTTGACCAAGAGCTAAATAAACAAATAAATGCTAAAAATGATTTTTTAGAAAATGAGAATCCTTTAGACGATCCAGATGCGCCAAGATTTCCTAAGCCTGCAATCTCTACAGTTATAGTAGATAAGATTGTTCGTGATGATAAGGATTTTAAAATCAAATTTGATCCTACTCATCCAGATGCAAACGAAAAAGGGTATGTAATGCTACCAAATATTAATCCAGTTATTGAGATGGCCGATTTAATAGAAGCAACAAGAGCATATCAAGCAAATGTATCAGCATTTCAAAGTGCTAAAGCGATTGCAACAAGTGCTATTGATATGATGAAAGGATAATAAATGAATATTAATAATATATCAAATTTAAATCCGATAGAACAAAAAAGCAATAAAAGTACAAATTTAACAGATCAAAGCTTCTCTGATATCTTAAATAAAACTCTAGGTGAGTTAAATGATGTTCAACAAAAAGCTGATAAAGCAGTAGCTGATCTAGCAACTGGTGAAGTAAAAGATCTACATCAAGCTGCAATTGCAATTGGCAAGGCAGAGACAAGTATGAAATTAATGCTAGAGGTAAGAAATAAAGCCATAAGTGCATATAAAGAGATAGCAAGAACACAGCTATAATGAATCAAAATAGCAGCCAGAGCAAGGTATATATAGTATTTATATTAATAATACTTGGTATCTCTATATTTTTAACAGTTATATTTTATCGCTCCAGTATCGAAAGAAGACTTCCAAAACTCCAAAGTAGTGATTACACAAGTGCTATGCGAGGCTCTATCTTGAGCCAAGATGGATTTAGTTTAGCTAGTAGCCAAAAATTATTTAAAGCTATGGTAGATACTAGAAATATTGATCCAAATAAAAAAGAGTTATTTATAAAATTATATACTTTATATAGTGGCGATGATCCCAAAAAAATTAGAAAAATCCTAGCAAAAAAAGGCTTAGTAACTCTATCATATGAGATTGATGCCAAGGGTGCTGCATATCTAAAAGAGTTAGCTAGAAAGCTATATAGAAATAAAGTATTTATCGCTTATCAAGATCCAAAAACAGGTATAGTATCAACTCAAGGAATGAGTATCGTAGAAAGTGGAGAAAAAAGACTATACATGGCAAGCGATGCTCTAACTCCAACTATAGGCTATATCAAAAAGATTGAAATAGATGGTATTACAAAAGTTGAAGGAGTAAAAGGAATTGAAAAAGTATATGATAACTTGTTATCCTCTACTCAAGATGAGTTAACAAAAGGACCAAGAGATCTAGCAAATACAATTATTCTAAGTAAAGACGCTGAGCTATCTCGCCGTATTGATGGATATAATGTAGTTTTAAATATTCCATTAAAACTACAAAAAATATTAGAAAAAATGGCCACAGCAAAGATGAATGAACTAATTGCTAAAGAAGTTATAATAGGCGTTATGGAGGCTAAAACTGGAGCTATAAT
The DNA here is from genome assembly GCF_002139875.1 of Campylobacter vicugnae. Lineage (NCBI taxonomy): Bacteria > Pseudomonadati > Campylobacterota > Epsilonproteobacteria > Campylobacterales > Campylobacteraceae > Campylobacter > Campylobacter vicugnae. The sequence continues at coordinate 639,283 of NZ_CP018793.1, read as the reverse complement.
TTCATTAGTTTCTACCTCTAGATATAATCCATCAAGTATCACTAAAAAAGATTACCAATCACTAAATTCAACAGCAAGCGAATACGCCTATGAGATGGGTTCAGTTATGAAGCCATTTATCTTTTCCCTACTTCTTAAAGCTGGCAAAATCGACCCATTAGAGATTATAAATGTCTATGGAGGTAAGTATAAATTAGGCAAAAGAGTTATCACAGATAGCCATAAAAACGACATTCTAAGCGCTCAAGATATAATAGTAGAATCCTCTAATGTCGGTATGATACAAATAGTAGATAGATTAAATGAATTTGAAATTTACAATGGGTTATTAGATTTTGGTTTTTCTAGAAAAACTGGAATTGATCTAAGCTATGAACAAGTGGGAAATATGCCATCAATCTCTAAGTTAAAAAATAAAGTATATAAATCAACAATAAGTTATGGCTATGGATTACAAGCTACTTTTATCCAGCTTCTCTCAGCCTATAATGCTATTACAAATGATGGCGTAATGATTACTCCGCGTATTGCAAACCACTTAGAAAAAAACTCTAAAACATACAAATATAAAGAGCAAGAAAGAACTCAAGTCTTACCAAAATCAAGCGCTCAAAAGATGAAAGAGATATTAGTAAAAGTCGTAGAAAGTCCAAATGGTACGGCTAAAAGAACTAAAATTCCAGGCCTAATAATTGGCGGCAAAACTGGAACCGCACACATAGCTGCAAGTGGAGGTTATAGCGATAAACGATATAATGCTAACTTTTTTGGATTTGTTCGTGATAAAAATGGCAAGGAATATACTATTGGCGTATTAGTGCGTGAACCGATGAGACCATATCCATATTACTATGCATCATGGAGCGCACTTCCAATATTTAAATCTACAGTTGAGTTAATGATAGAAAATGGCTATCTAACTCCTGCAAAAATAGAGACAAAACAGACAAAAAACAAAGATACAGATATAATATTAGACTAAATTTATCTTAAATAAAAGCTTTTTAAGTCTCTTTAGCATATAATTTGAATTTTATTTTTTAAGTAGAGTTGATTATGAATTTAATAGATAAATTAGAAAAATCTCAAAGATTGGAATTTGATGATGCTATCAGGCTTTATGATTTAGATCTATTTACTCTAGGTAAATATGCCAATAAAATCAGAGAAGCTAAAAATGGTAAAAAGGTATATTTTAATATAAATCGCCATATAAATCCAACTAATTTATGTGCTGATGTGTGTAAATTTTGCGCCTTTTCATCTCATAGACAAAGTGCTGAGAAGAGTTATACAATGAGCTATGAGCAGATTATTGAAGCAGTAGATAAAAGCGTATTAAATGGAGCCAAAGAGATACATATAGTCTCTGCTCACAATCCAAATGTATCATGGCAATGGTATCTAGAGATATTTAAAATGATAAAAGATAAATATCCAAATTTACACATAAAAGCACTTACTGCAGCAGAGGTGGATTATCTACATAGAAAACATGGCTTAAGCTATGAAGAAGTGATAGAAAAAATGATAGAGTATGGTGTAGATAGTATGCCTGGTGGAGGAGCTGAAATATTTGATGAAGGCATTAGAGCTGAGATCTGCAAAGGCAAAGTAAGTAGCGATAACTGGCTTAAAATTCACTCTTTATGGCATCAAAAAGGTCGCCAAAGTAACGCTACAATGCTATTTGGGCATATAGAGAGTAAAGAGCATAGAATTGATCATATTCTTAGAATACGCTCACTTCAAGATAGCTCCTTAGCGCTTAATAATGGCGGTGGATTTAATGCTTTTATCCCATTAGTTTATCAAAGAGATAATAATTATCTAAAAAACATACCATTTTTAGGCTCGGTTGAGATATTAAAGACAATGGCAATTAGCAGAATCTTGCTTGATAATATAAATCATATCAAAGCATACTGGGCTACTTCTACTTTAAATTTAGCTCTTGTAGCACAAGAATTTGGTGCTGATGATCTAGATGGAACGATAGAAAAAGAAAGTATTCAAAGCAGTGCTGGAGCAGCAAGTAAAAATGGTAAAAGTCAAAAAGAATTTATAGAGCTAATTCAAACAAGTGGATTTATACCAGTTCAAAGAGATAGCCTATATAATGAACTTATAATATACAATTAGGAAAGAAATATGGATATATTTAAACTCAAACAAAACAATACAACTGTAAAAACCGAGCTAAATGCAGCTCTTACTACATTTTTGGCTATGCTTTACATAGTTCCAGTTAATGCGCTTATCTTAAGCGATGCTGGTATGCCAAAGGACGCCTTATTGGTAGCAACTGCACTTATTACTATCATAGCAACTATATTTAATGGCTTATGGGCTAACACACCAGTAGCGCTAAGTACTGGAATGGGATTAAATGCTTACTTTACATATAGCATGGTAATTGGTATGCAAATTCCATGGCAAACTGCACTTGGAGCAATATTTATAAGTTCAGCCATATTTACAATTTTAAGCTTTACAAACTTTCGCCTTTGGATTATCAAAAATATCCCGCTAGATCTTAGATGTGCCATTAGTGCTGGTATTGGCGCATTTATATGTTTTATTGGTCTATCTCAAATGGGCTTAATAGTTGCTAGTCCAGCTACTAAAGTTGCTATTGGCAATATTAGCGATCCTAAAGTTTTAGTTGGTGTTATAGGGATTATATTTATGATACTATTTTGGACTTTAAAACTGCGTGGCGGATTTGTTTTAGCAATTGCTGTAACATCAATTGGAGCATGGATATTTGGAATTTATGAAACACCAAAAGAGATAATCTCAATACCTGTTAGCATTGCTCCAATTTTTGGGGAGTTAGATATTCTCTCAGCTCTTAAAATTTCTTTACTTCCAGCAGTTTTAACACTATTTGTTACTCACCTATTTGATAGTATTGGCACCCTTACTGGAGTTGGAAATAGAGCCAATCTATTTACACACGCTGATGGTGAAAAAAAATTAGCCAAAAATTTAGAAAGTGATGCAATAGCTAGCATGGGTGGAGCCGTTATAGGTACAAGCACAATTACAGCATTTGCAGAGAGTGCAAGCGGTGTAGAAGCTGGTGGCAGAACAGGACTTACAGCTGTATTTATAGGAATATTTTTTATATTTACCCTATTTTTCTTACCACTATTTGGCTCTATTCCAGCTAATGCTATCTATCCAGTGCTTGTAATGGTAGGTATTTTAATGTTTAGCGAACTTGGCAAAATCAACTACAAAGATCCAGCTATTTGCGTTTCAACATTTTTAACTGTGATATTAATGCCGCTTACATACTCTATTACAATAGGATTGAGCGTGGGATTTATATCATATTTTATTATTAAATTAGCACTAAGAAAATGGGAAGATCTAAATTTAGGCGTAATTACACTAGCTATTATTAGTCTATTTGCCTTTATTGCTAGTTCAGCACCTAATCTATTTAAATCAATAATTGGAGGCTAAAAAGATGACATATTATGATTTTAGCTCATTTGAACATGATGCCAAAATTTTAGCCAAAAGGGCTAGATATGAATTTAATCCAGAGGCTATTTTAGGTATTGCTAGAGGTGGATTAACTCTAGCTCACTTTTTAGCAAATGCGCTTGATATTAGAGATTGTTTTAGTCTAAACTCTATACATTATGAAAATACTACAAAACTAGATACTATCAAAATCTACAATATCCCAGATCTAAGCAAATTCAAAAGAGTATTAATTACAGATGATATTATCGATAGTGGTGAATCTATGGTAGCTATCAAAAAAGAGATCAATAGATTATATCCAAATTTAGAGATTGCTGTAGCTACTATATTTTATAAGCCAAAAGCTTTGATGTTACCTAATTTTACTATCAAAGAAGCTGATGATTGGATTGAGTTTTTTTGGGATTTAAGCTTAGAATAGATGATTATGCGAGCTGAGATTTTAATATACTATTTTTGCACAGGACTTACACTATGTATTCTTTATGCAACCCAACCAATTGGTCCTATATTTGAAAGCGAACTTGGTATATCTAAAACTCAAGCTGCTCTATTTACTACTGCAATAATGACTCCACTAGCATTTGCTGGAATATTTTATGGCTATCTACTTGAAAAAATTGCTATTAAAAATATCTTAGTCGTAGCATTTTTACTTCTTGGTATTAGCGAGATTATTTTTAGCTTTGCTAATTCATACTTTTTATTATTAAATATTAGAGGATTTCAAGGGTTACTAATCCCTGCTGTGCTAACTGGAATAATGAGCTATATAAGTCAAATTTCATCAAAAGATAATGTAGCAAGTGCTATTGGTATATATATTGGAGTTACTATTATTGGTGGATTTATGGGGCGAGCATTAAGTGGATTTTTTACAGATATATTTGGCTGGAGACCATTTTTCTTTATTATTGGCTGCGTTGCTATTTTTGCTTCAATTTTACTACTTAAATTTAGCCAAAATATCAAAGCTAGCTATCTAAAACCACGATTAATAGATATAATCCATACTCTAAAGCTTCGTCATAATCTTTATATATTTTTAATGATTTTTGGGATATTTTTTACATTTCAAGCGATGCTTAACTTTATCCCATTTGAACTAGCTAGAATTGATGAAAATTATAATTCATCAAAGGCTGGAATGCTATATATTGGCTATTTAATTGGTGTTTTAGTTGCATTTAATACTAAAAAAATTACAGCTCTATTTCGCAGTCCAATAACTGCTATAATAGCTGGAATCATAACCCTTATCATTGCTATTCAAATTTTTAGGATCGAGAGTTTTGGACTTATTTTTGTAGCAATGGTAGTCTTTTGCCTTGGAAATTTTATAGCCCACTCTATTGCTAGTGGATTTGTAAATAAGATGGCTACAACGCATAAAGGAATCTCAAATGGGTTATATGTGAGCTTTTACTACTTTGGCGGAGCGCTTGGTAGCTTTATCCCTGGACTTATTTATATGCCTTTTGGTTGGAGTGCATTTTTGTGGTTTCTTAGCGTTATTAGCTTTATTTCATTAATTTTTATTTTGGTGATTCGTGATATCAAGGCTTAATCTATTTTGGCTTTTTATAGCCCTAGCTTTAAACTCAGCTCTTTTAATCTTTAGTATGAGTGGATTAAGCATTAGCTATTATGAAGCACAAATCTATTATAGTAACTCAAATTTAGGTCTAATGCTAAGATATATTAGCTCCATATTTGGCAGTAGCGAGGTTTGTCTTAGAGCTATATTTTTAATCTTGCATATTGCTAATTCACTCTTAATATATGCCATCTCACTTAAAATATTAAAACGCCAAAGCGATTGTGTAATAACATCAATTTTATATATGTTTTTACCTGGAGTTTTAGTTAGTGCATTGATAATCTCTCAAGCTACTATTGCTATATTTTTTACACTTATTATTATATTTTTAGAACAGCGTTCTCAAAAAGCTTTAATGGGTGTAACATTAGCTATTACAATGCTATTTAGTGAGCCATTTATTGCTCTATATCTTGCAATTATGCTATTTGGAATATTTAATAGAGATAAAAAAATGGCACTCCTTGGTATATTATGTTGTATAGCCTGGTATTATCTAAATGGCCTTGAGGCTAGCGGCAAACCGCGTGGATATTTCTTAGATTCTATGGCTATATTTGCAGCTGTTTTTTCACCTTTACTTTTTATCTATTTTATCTATACTTTATATAGAATTTGCATTAAAGAGAAAAAGACTTTTTTATGGTTTATTAGCACTACTGCAATTGGCGTTTGTATGTTGCTTTCTATGCGTCAAAGGGTTGATTTAGAGATATTTTTGCCATTTTGTGTAATTTTTGTGCCAGTTATGGTGCGTGTATTTTTTACCTCATATCGCTCAAGACTTCCTCGCTTTAGAACCATACACAAAATTATTACTATTATTGTTTTGGCTATCTTGGCTATAAATAGTTTAACCATTATATTTCATCAATATTTATATCTCTTTTTAGATAAGCCTAGCCATCATTTTGCCTACAAATATGATATAGCAAAAGAGCTAGCCAATGAGCTAAAAAACAGAAAAATTAATAAAATTACTACCAATTCAGCCTTAGCTATTAGACTTAAATTTTATGGCATAGAAAGTGGTGGTAGCTATACCCTAAGCCAAAAACAACAAAAATCTTGTCAAACTATCAAAATATCTAAATTTGATAAAACCATTGCGACATTTTATCTATGCAAAAAATAAGAGCTTTTAGCGTTTTTGAGCTTGTTCTTGTTATGATTATTATTGGAATAATTCTATCTATAATAGTTATAAATTTCAAAAATGACGAACTACTAAGAGCCGCTAACCAAGTTGCAACGCATATAAAATATACACAATATCTAGCGCTTATAGATGATAAATTTAACCCAGAAGATAAAAACTGGTTTAAAGGCAGATGGCAGATATATTTTATTAAAACAGTTGATAGCAAAAGCGTATTACACTATGCAATATTTAGTGATAGTGGAGGATATAGCGGAAGTCCTGATGGCTACGAAGTAGCAAAAAATCCACTAAATCCAACTAAAGTTCTTACAGTCTCACACGCAGGTATCAGCACGATAAAACCAACTGATGAGCTAGATTTAATGAGTAAATTTAATATAAAAGATATAGAGCTTTTAGGTGGATGTAGCCACTATAATTCAACAAGAATTAGTTTTGATAATCTAGGAAGACCATATAAAGGCAATCCAAAAAGCTCTGCAAATTCAACTCAAAATTTAATTACTTCTATCTGCCAAATTCGTTTAACACATAAAAATAAAGAGTGTATCTATATAAACATTACTCCAATTACTGGACTAATAACCATAGGAAATCCACAAAAACAGTGCCAAGTAAATTAAATAAAACTTGGCGCATCATTACTAAATAAAATCAGATCCCCACTCATAGTATGCAAGGCTAAAAATTCATTCATCTTAGACTTATCAAACAACCTAATAACCTCAGGTCTATCTAAATGCTCTTTTAATTCAGATTCATTTATCGCACTTGTAATTACTACTATATCAAAAACCTCATTAATCACTTTTGAAAGCTCGCTATTTACTCCATTTCCACCCTCTATTATACCTGGAGTTAGTAGAATTTTTCGCCCATTATACTCTTTTACAAGCTTATAGCTTGCTATCATTCCATTTAGATTACCATTAAAGCTATCATCAATTATAATCTTACCACCAGCATCTATCCTTTGAAGTCTATGCTCTATACTTTTTACATGCTCTAAACTAAGATTTTTAACACCAGCAGCCTGTGAAGCTAGTAACGCAGCAGCAAGATTATAGCTATTAAACTCACCTAGTAATTTTGCACTAAAGTGGTGAGTTTCATCATCTAATCTCATATCAAACTCAATCCCATCAAGATTACTTTTGATATTGCTTACAAGCTCATCATAAATTATAGATTTACCTTGTAAATTTGTAGAACTATGTGCTATGGATTTGATTAGGCGTTTTGAATTTAATGCTTCTAGCTTTGTTGTTCTTACCCCTTCAATAGAGCCAAAATACTCTAAATGCGCTCCACCAATCTGCCCGATAACTACAATTTGCGGATTGATAAATTTAGCTATCTCATCTATATCGCCCCTAAGTCTAGCACCAGCTTCGACAATATAAAGCTCTGTATCACTACTTAAGCCTTCGTTAATATCGCGAATAATTCCAAGTAGAGTATTTACACTGCGTGGAGTTTTGTGAGTCTTTAGCTCCTTACTAGCAATATCATAAATAAAATTTTTTATACTAGTTTTACCAAAACTTGCAGTTACTAAGATAATCTTTAAATTTGGCATAGATTTTAGCTTTTCAAGGGCTTTATTTTTATATCTTATAGCCAATATTTTCTCACCAATAGCACTAAATATAAGAGCAAATATTACGCTAAAAAGCGTATGAAATAGCCCATTTTGACTATAAGGACAAAAAATAAAAAGTCCAAATCCTACAATCAAAAAAGCAAAAAATCTCTTTACTCTAGCAGTTATTACAACTCTTTTATCTAATTTATACGCCCAAAAGATAGTAGCTAAAATATAAATAGTACTAATACAGATTAAAGATATTAAATTTGGACAAATAGCAATTGCTACAAGTGGCAAAACAACAAAATATATATGCCACATTGGCTTAGTATAGTGAAAAATAACCCTTTTAATCTTATAACTAAACCATTGCAAAGCACTAATTAAATAGTATCCAAAAGCGATAGTAAAGCCAAATTTAGCCACAATTGAAATGATAAAAGCTAGGCTCATTTTTGCTCCTTTGATATAGTTGTAGCAATAAACTCACCATGATTTAAAAAGAAAAAGTGATCGCCTTCAAGCTCATAAAATTTACTATTTTGAATTAGTCTAGCTATCATCTGCCCACTACTAAGTGGAGTAGCCTCATCGCTAACTCCCCAAAATATAAGTGAATTTGAATTAATCTTAGCAAAAATAGAACTAAAATCTTCATCTACTACATTTTTTAGCGTCTCATACATTACCTTACTCATATTATCCACATCTTTTGTAGCAAAAAATCTCCAAAATCTACCAAGCCCAATTCTCTTTAAAATTTTAAAAATTGCAATCTTAACTTTAATGCTAAATCGTTTTTTCTTAATAATTCCAGCACTACTAAGTAGTATTAAATTTTTAGGTTCTAAAAGAGCAGCTATCTTGCCACCAAAACTATGCCCCATAATAAACTCAAAATCAATATCTAAAAGCTCTATAAATTTAGCAGTTATCTTAGCATAATCACTCGTACAAAGCGGTATCTCCAAGTCACTACTAAATCCAAATCCAGGCAAATCTAAATAGATGCAATTATAGTTGCTAAGATGCTTGCTAAATGCTCTTTTCATTAGCTCCTTATTCGCTCCCCAACCATGTAAAATCAGCATATTTTTACCACTAGATTGCCCTAAAATTTCATAGCTTAATCTATATTTTAAACCATTATACTCTATCTCTTTTATCGCCATATTAACTCTCTTTTTTCTTATTATAAATTGCTTCTAGCAAGGTTACAGCCTCGCTTAAGCGTTCATATTCATCTATATTTAAAAGCACAGCCTCAAAGCGATTATTTTTAACTATGAAAGCTCGTTTAATCTTAGCTTGAGAGATATCGCCTAAAATTGAACTAAAATTTCGCACTACCTGCGTAGCAGTATAGACCTCATCTTTGCTAAACTTTGCCATTTATATTCCTTGCGTATAATTTTACATAAAATTATACATAAATTTAACTTTAGTAGCTATGAAATGAAATAAATAAAAAGAGCCTAAAATCATAAGGCTCTTTTAATAAGTTTAGGCTAGTTTGCCTTTATTACTCGTAATAGAGTGAATGTATTTATAATCAACATGGATTTTTTTCTCAACTTTTATACTATTTGCTAGACGATTTATAGAGCCTGTAAAGTCGCTAAATAGATAGTTTGCCAAGCTTCCTGGGTTTGGATTTATCTCATTTAGATAGACCTCATCGCCAATTACAAAAAAATCACATCTAATAAGTGCTCCATCAAATCTACCGCCTGTATAAATTCTATCAAAAGCATCTTTTATCTTATTTTTTATCTCATCACTTAGATCAGCTTCTACTGAGCTAGAACTTGTAAAACTCATATATTTTTGCTTAAAATCTAGCATTTTACCCTTTTTTGGCTCTTCTATCATAGATAGTTCTAGCCCTTTGGCACCCTTAAATCCAGCTAGATTAAATTCCCTAACACCATCTACAAATGGCTCAACCAATATCTCATTATCAAATTCAAATCCCACATCTAAAGCATAATCAAGCTCATCAAGATTATTTACTACACTTACACCTATGCTGCTTCCAAGATGTGATGGTTTTAAGATATAAGGCAGAGTCAAATTTGGCTTTTGATTTTTGGTTATTACCTCATAATCAAGCGTTTTAACTGAACATTTTAATGCTAAAAATTTAGTTAAAACCTTTGAGTAACTCATCACACTAGCTTCAAGTCTTGGTCCAATAAACTTAAGCGAGTAAAACTCAAACATCCCAGCTATTTTACCATCTTCGCCATCGCATCCATGGATTAAATTTATATAGCAATCAACATCAATACCCTTAACTCCAAATATACCATGCGTAACAAAGCCACCCTCTTTTAAATAGAGTTTTTTGCATTTTTTATACTTTTGTGAGCTAAAAAAATTTGCTCTCATATCACCAGGTTCAATCAGATAAAAATCCCTATTAGCATCTACAAATATAAATTTTAAATTTGCCTTTAAGGCCTTTTTTATTGCTATGGCCGAGACTATGCTAATCTCATGCTCCCAGCTTGCCCCACCAAAAACTATACCATAATTCATCACTATCCTTTAAGCCAATATTTTAAGCGCCTCTTTGATTAAAGATGGCGTATCATTACTAGAGCATTTAGCTAGTGCAGCACTAATCTTATCTCGTTTAAATCCTAAACTCTCAAGTGCCATAAATGCCTCATTACTAGCACTATTTGCGCTACTTATCTCACCTAGTTTAGCATCGCTTAGCTGAGCTATTAGTGTTCTTGCAGTTTTTGGGCCAATTCCTGGTACTCGTTTTAAAACCCCATCATCACCATTTATCACTGCTGAGCTAAACTCATCTGGACTAAGAGAAGAACACACGGCCATCGCAGTAGATGCTCCAATTCCATTGACTTTTAAAAGTAGCTCAAAAATTCTCTGCTCACTCTCTTTTAAAAATCCATATAATAGATTTGCATCCTCTCTGATAATTTGCGTTATAAATAGCTCTACACTATCTCCCTTTTGCAACGAAGCACTAGTAAATAGTGAGATATTTACCCCATATGTAATACCAGCACATTTTATCCAGATTGATGTTGGATCTTTTTTAGTTATTAATCCCTCAATTGCTTTTATCATATCTCGTTTGACCTTTTTATCTCATATCCATTTATTCCAGCTTTTAAAGACATTACTCTTGCTATCTCATTTTCTTTAGTGCTATATGTCACATCTACTGGCGGTTCAATAAGCCTAAATTTAACCTCATTTAGCTCAGTCCATCGGTCTTTATTTATGATTTTAGCATCAAAGATTATACTCTCCATACCTACTAACTCATCTTTTAATGTAGCTAGCTCCATCTGCTTGGAATTTATACTTTTTAAAATTTGATTATACTCTGTTACTAAACCTTGAAAATCTTTTAGTTTTTTTAAGAACGCAGCTGGCGGGGTTATTCCTTCTTGTCTCATCTCTACTAATCTATTTTTTATCATATTTATAGAGTTTTTATTGCTATCTATTATGTTTCTTTTATGCTCTAGCTCTTTTGGTAGAGTTTTTAACTCCTCTTCTAAGGCTTTCATTTTTTGATGATGTTCTGTCACATCGCCCTTTTCATCAAGGATACTATTTACATCTATTATCAATCTATTATTATCACCTTTTAGCTCATCTATGCTTATTAATGAAGAGGCCTTTATAGTTGAGTTAGAATGCAAAATTTGAATATGCACCTCTTCAGCTTCTATATCTCCACCCAAAACTCGGTTTAAATGCACTATTTTAGCTCTTACTTTACCACCTTCTAATCTATCTATATGAGCCTCATCGCACTCTAAATATCCCATATGCAAAGATATAGTTACATTTTGTGCATATATTTTTGACTGGGCGTGAGTGTTGCCCTCTATAACTACAGTTTTGGCTTTAATGACTGCATCTTTAGCCACATTGCCACTAGCTCTAACCTCGCTAGTTTCTACCTTCATTCCGCTACCTATGGCATCTTTTAAATAGTTATTCTCTTTAATATTTATCTTAACATCTGAATCTAAGCTTGTAGTAATTGAGCCAGTAGATTTTAAATTTACAGCACCTACTTCTAGCTCCTCTTTTATATCATATTTATTATTTTCTTCGCTAACATAGCCACTTTTAAGAGCTATATATTTGATATTATCTTCACCCTCTTCTACTTGAATATTTGGACTTACTGTAATTTGAGTCTCTTGGCTAGTTTTTGGCTCAATTACTGGAATTAAATCACCCTTTAAGTTGCGTCCATGGGTGCCAGTTTTTGGCTTGATATACTCCATTATCAAATCACCCTCTAAAACACTACTTAAAAATCCTCTATCGATATCATTTCTACTCTTACCTTTATCTTCGCCTACCTCTTCGCTATTTTTATAATATATTAGTAGCTTATCATCTATAGGCAAAACCGGCTCAATTCCTGTAGCTACTATAATAGTCTCTGGCTTGTCTATTATCTCTTTAATTCTTAGCATTGATGTTAGTTTTGATATTTTCTTTTTAAAATCTTTTTCTCTTAAACCTATTAAAAATCCAGCCTTTAGCATCTTTTTATATATTGTATTTATAAGCTCTTTTTCAAACATTGGAGTATATCTAGCCAAAGCATCTTCTTTTATAGTAACTGCTATTTTAGTAGAGTTTTTATTTGTCCCTAAAGTAACTTTAGGAAGGTGTGGTCTAATATCTTTTCTAATATCGTAAAATTTAACCTTATAGGTCTGCATAATAGATAAATTCTCATCTAAAAAGAATTCATCATCATCAAATATATCTCCATCTTGTACTGGGGTAAATTCAGCTTGCGGGTTAGTTTTATAGCTAGTAAAGATCTCTAAGATATCAAAATCAAGATACTCCGGCGGTACGCCCATACTCTTAGAAACCGCATCAATATCTTGATATGGGTTCTTGCTATCTTCTACCATCTATAAACCTTTTAGGGAGTTGTCTTAAAATTATACTGCAAAATTATATCCAAAAAAGATAAAACGGCTTTTAAGCCTAATTGTATTATACTTACAAAATTAATTTTTGGAGTAGGATTTGAAACAAAAACTAATCTTAATCGGAGCTTCTACTGGCGGACCTGGTCATTTAAAAAAGCTTTTAACCGGAATAAGTTTGCCAATAAATGTCTCTATAATCATAGCTCAGCATATGAGCAAAAATTTTGTAGGATCATTTGCTAGCAGATTAAGTCAAGAGCTAAACTCAGATGTAGAGTTACTAAACAACAAAGTAACTCTAAAAAATAAAATTTATATCTGTGCGCAAAATAGCATTATATTAAATTCTCAAATTCTAACTGCAAATATAGACCAAAGCGGAGCAATAACTACATACAATCCAAATGTAAATATGCTATTTAACTCTGCTGTACCAATATGCAAAATAGCCGATGTAATGGGAATACTACTTACTGGCATTGGCGACGATGGAGCTAGTGGATTAAATGAACTATATAAAGCTGGGGCTAAATGTATCGCAGAAAATGAACAATCAGCCATAGTATATGGTATGCCAAGGCGAGCTAAGGATATAAATCCAAATTTAGAAATTGCCAATTTAGATATGATTAGAACAAACTTACAAAGGTTTATTGTATGAGCGAATTTGAGTGTAGCAGTAGCGATCTTTTAGAGTTTATAGAACTAGCTAAGAAACTAAGTGGAAATAATCTAATAAGCAAAAAAGAGATTGTCAAAAATAAAATAGCCCATTTTGCTAAAAATAAAAATATCGATAATATGCAAACTCTATGTAATAAATTTAACTTTGATAGAGCACTTAGACAAGAGCTTTTAAATTTAATCACAATTAATGAGACATACTTTATGCGTGAATTAAATCAATTAAACTCAGCCATACAATACGCCAATACTCTTAGCATAGGCGGAGGTAATGTAAAGATATTATGCGCTCCATGCAGTAGTGGTGAGGAGGTGTATTCTCTTGGAATATTAGCCAAGTCAATTGGTATGGATAGATATCGCTTAAAGATAACTGGAATAGATATCAACTCAAATATGATCCAAAAATGCAAAGATGGGATATATAATGAACGCTCAGTAAAAAATTTAAAAGCATCACAAAAAGAACTATACTTTAAAAAAATAGAACCTGATTATCAAATCAGACAAGAGCTTATGCCTATGATTGAGTTTAAGACTATTAATATTTTTGATGATTCGCTATTTGCTCTTGGGCAGTTTGATATAATTTTATCTAGAAATATGATGATATATTTTGATGAGAGTTATAGGGTTTTGACTATTGAAAGGTTTGCTAAAATCTTAAAACCATATGGAAGAATCTACTTTGGTAGTGCTGATTTGGTGCCTTATTGCGATCTATATAGCAAGATAATTGATCTATCTGGCACATACTACGAAAAAGTATAACGCCTATATACATAAGCATAATAAAATGCCCCAAACAAAAATGTCAATGCCATCAAAAATGTAATCATAGCCAAGCTTATACCACTTTCATACAAAATTCCAATCATAAAAGATATAGTAGCTGACACTAAGTAATATACCATATCTTTATAGGCAATAGCCCTACCATAAAAGCTCTTATCGCAGTTATTTTGCAGCATTGTAAATGTATATGACCATAGTGTAGATGTACAAAATCCAGCTGCTAAAAGCCCAATAAGCCCCAAATAATAATCAAACTGCAGTAAAGCCCAAAGACCGATACCTAAAAACTCACCAATAAAAAGCCATATAAGCGTCTTATTATTTATAAATTTACTCAAAATCATAGGCCCAATAACTAGCGAAATTGCTCTTGTCATATTCATAAATCCTATAATAAGAGATATGCTCATAATCTCTTTATACTCATATTTAGCCATAAGAGCTATGAGATTATCATATGCTGTTACACCTACAAATGCGTGCAAGAATATTATATGCATTAAGGTTTTATTAGCTTTTATATAAATTAGACCCTCTTTCATCATCTTAAATATATTTTGACTAGTTACTTTAATAACCTCAGGCGCTTTAAGTTTAGTTAGCAATATCATACCAATAATATAAAGCCCAAAATCAAACAAAAACGATGCTTTTATTCCAAAATAGTAGATAAATATTCCAGCAAGACCCATACCAGCCGTATATGATACCGCCCAGATAATGGAGTGAATCTCATTGGCTAATTTTAAATTTTTCTTATTCATTAGACTTGGCAAAAGACTCATCTCAGTTTGAAAATAGACAACCCCTACGCCCATACGAACAAAAATAATTACAAAAAGCAACCAAAGCAAGGAGATATCATCTATAAAAACCAGCATAAATACAGTTATAACCTCTATAAAAAGCATTAACATCATCAGCTTTTTAGGGTTAAATTTATCTACTATCACACCATTTATCGGAGCTAAAATAACATTTGGGATAAATGCCATCGCAGCAGCTAAAGTGATTGCCCACACTGGCGCAGACATATCTATTAAAAGAGTAAATATTCCAGTATGGCTAAACCACATCCCAAAATAGCATATAAACTGAATAGAGCTAAGCACTCTTAAATTTGGCTTATAACAAAATAGTGCATAGTATTTTTTCAATTTTTGACCTTAAAATGATATAAAAAGCATAGGATTATAGCTAAATTTTATTAAATTATAAAATAAGCATATAGTATTTTATATTATAATTTTAGACTAGCAATTGATTTTTATAAATTTTAAAAGAGATATTAGGCTTTTAAAAATTTATATTTTTGTTAAATAAGCTTGAATTTTGCCAGTTTTTGATACAATATCGCCTAAAATTTAAGGATATTGTGTGAGTAGATTAAGCGTTGATGAGGCTTTAAATCTTATTAAAAATGGAGATTTAAGAGAGCTTGGAGAGATGGCAAGTGCCAAAAAATTAGAACTTCATCCAAATAAAATTACAACTTTTATAGTAGATAGAAATATAAACTACACCAACACCTGTTGGGTAGATTGTAAATTTTGTGCTTTTTATAAGCATGTTAATGAAGATGAGGCTTACTTGCTTAGTTTTGATGAGATTGATAAAAAGATAGATGAGCTAATAGATATCGGTGGAACTCAAATTTTATTCCAAGGCGGCGTACATCCAAAACTAAAAATACAATGGTATGAAGAGTTAGTATCTCATATTGCTACTAAATACCCAAATATCGATATACATGGCTTTTCAGCTGTGGAGATAGATTATATAGCTAAGGTTTCTAAAATCTCTATTAAAGAAGTTTTATCTAGACTTCAAAAGGCTGGATTATATAGTATTCCAGGTGCTGGGGCTGAAATATTAAGCGATAGAGTTCGCGATATTATCTCACCTAAGAAATGCTCTAGTGCTACATGGCTAGAAGTGCATAAAGAGGCTCATAAAATCGGTATGAAAAGCACAGCTACAATGATGTTTGGCACTGTTGAGAGTGATGAAGAAATAGTAGAACATCTAGATAAAATCAGAACATTACAAGATGAGACTGGCGGATTTAGAGCATTTATCCTTTGGAGCTTTCAATCGGCCAATACAAAACTCATTCTCCAATATCCACAGATTAAAAAGCAATCACCAAACCGCTACCTACGCCTACTTGCAGTATCAAGACTATTTTTAGATAATTTTAAAAATATACAAAGCAGCTGGGTTACACAAGGTTCATATATAGGGCAACTAGCTCTTAAATTTGGTGCAAATGACCTAGGTAGCACAATGATGGAAGAAAATGTAGTAAAAGCCGCAGGAGCAAGCTATAGAATGAGCCAATCACAAATGATAGAATTAATCAAAGATATAGGCGAATTTCCAGCTAAACGCAACACAAATTACGATATTTTAGAAAGATTTTAAAAAGTAATGGCGGTATAGATAAACTTCATATCGCCGCTTTCTATAATATCGCTATAATTCATTAAATCTTCATCTCCTACCTTTTCAATAGCATAAAATCCAAGATTTAAAAGCTTTATTTGAGCCTCTTTTAAAGTCCAAATTTTATAAAATTCAATTAATTTATTATCTGAATTTTCAACTCTAAATATTTGATGATTGCTAAAACAATACTCCATATGAATATCAAAATTTCTATTTTTTATCAACTCTAAATCTACACCTATAAATTTAGTACTAATAGCTAATATAGCGTGATTATTGCTATGACTAATTGAGTAATAAAGTGGTACTTTATCAATGTTTATATATGACTTTTCAAATGCAGTTTTTAAAGATCTAGATATTTTAAATTCTATTTTATCAGCTAAATTTAGATAATGCTTTAATCTTTTTTTATCACTTATACTTAAATTATCATAGCTATAATATCTTTTTTAAACCCTCCATCAATTTGCCTAAGAATTCAAATTTTCATATCTATTTTTTAAAATTAACAGTAGCATATAACAGAGCAAAATATGCCGATAATAGCATACACAAAGCCGTAGCTACACCAAAGCTAAATACAGCATAAGTAGCGCTAAATCCTAGCATTCCAAATGATATTATACTAGTTAAACTAGCAAGCAAAATACCAAAATATCTCTCACGCAAATTCAAATAAGGTAAAAAATTATATAAAACTAAAGGCAAAAATGGCATTGTAGATCAAATAAAACTACTAATCAAAGATGAATATGGCAATAAACTATATTTTACACTATATGTTAATGATAAAGAGTGTACAAATGGTAAAATCAAAATCACAATCTAGGATAGTTATGAAATTTGCATTTTTAATACCATACTACAATCATCCAAAAACAATAAAATCTTTAGTAGATTATCTATCAAAATATAATATTAATATAATAGTAGTAGATGATGGCTCAGATCATAAATCAAAAGAAGCTTTAAAAAATTTAAATATACACTATTATCTAAAGATGAACTCACAATAGCTAAAGCAAACACAACTCAAGTAGCAGTAACGCTAAATAAAGAGACGCTATATTCTATTCCAGATGATTTAAAATTTGCATTAAATCAATAAATTTATTAAAAATTAATATATATATAATTACATTTTTATTATAATTTTTAAGGAGTTTTGATGTTTAAGAATTTTCTTTTAGGATTAGGTTTAGCAGCAATGCTAAGTGGATGTGCTACGATTTTTGGTCAAGGTGGTTATGATCATTTTGATATCACTTCAGACCCAAATGAAGCTAAAATAATCATCACTGATTTAACTACAAATAAAGTAGTGATAGATACCAAAACCCCATTAGAGATAGACCTAAAAAAATATAATGGCTATTTTTCTGGCAAATCTTACAAAGTTTTAGTAAGCAAAGATGGGTATAAAGATATTGAATTTACTATTGATAGTAGAGCAAATGGAATATACTTAGCTGGTAATTTAATATTTGGTGGTCTTATAGGTTGGCTAGTTGTAGATCCACTCACAGGTGCAATGTGGACACTAGATATATCTAAAAATCCAAATATAGAAAATAAAAGCAACAATGTATCTATCAAACTAATTAGCGATTTAACAGATGACCAAAAACAAAATCTAAAACCGATCGCTCAATAAATCCAATTAAAGCATATCTAAATCAGATATGCTTTAATTGTTATATAAATTCAAATTTAAAAACTAAATCTCTCAATTAGATCGCTATGATATTTTTTAGCTACATCTGGATGAGATCTAATCATTCTTTTAAAATAATTTTCTGCAACATTTCTAAGTAGCGGATTTTTAGGGTCTGTATCTACTCCGGTACTCTCTTTTTTTAAATGCTCTGGCAGTTCTAAAATCGGTATATCCTTATCAAGCTGCACACCCAAAAAATATGCAATAGAAAATCTCTCATTAGGCGTCAAATTTACTCTATGGATAGTAGCCTTTAAATACCCATTTGTCGCAAGTTCCAAAAACTCACCGATATTTACCACCACAGAGCCTTCCATTGGCGGCACATCAATCCACTCGCCATTTAATAATCCTTGCAATCCTGACTCTTTATCTTGTAAAACAAAGGTGATTAAACCGCCATCTTTATGCGATCCAACACCTTGAGTGTTGCCATCAAATGCTGGCGGGTAACGCAATAATTTAGCATGAGCGTATGAGTTTTTTCCATAAAGCTTATCAAAAGAGTCTTGCGGTAACTCAAGAGCTATAGCAAATCCTTTTAGAAGTTTTAAAGTTGCCGCACTTGTTTGCTCAAACCACTCATTAAATAGATCTTTTAGACTTGGAATTTGATCTGGGAATAAATTTGGACCTTGAATTCTCATCCAAATAGGCGAGTTTATATCCCAATTTAAAGCCTCTTTATCGCTTCCAGCATCTATTTGTTCTCTATAATCCATTCCGCCAGCTGTATATTCACCACCCTCTTTTGAATAACCACGAAATTGTGGAGATTTAAGCATCGAAATTTGCTCTTTTTGTTCTAAACTTAGAGCAAAAAACTCCTTGCTAAGCCTTTGAAGCTCTTTGCAAAGATCTAAATCGATACCATGATTTATCAAATAGCAAGTCCCAAAAGTAGTAAATGCTCCTTTTAAATCTGCTATAAATTTTTCTTGATTACTATCTAACTCACTTAGGTCAAGTACTGGTATATTCATACTCTTCTCCTTAGTTTAAATTTAAAATTCTCATTTTATCATATATTTCATAATAATATAATAATATTTACCAAATTTATTGTATAATTAAAATAATAATTTTTTAAGAAAATCATAAAAAAGGATAAAAATGCTAAAATTTTTCAATAGCAAAAATGCTACTACCCCCCCCCTATCTATCTAACTAATGAACTTGAACAACTAAAAGCACAAAACCAAGAACTCCTAAAATCCAATAAAGAGTTAAAAGAGCAGATAAAAGATCTTTTAAAAAACCAAAAATCTAGTTGCGATGAAGTATTTCGCGATATTACACTAAGTATGACAAATAACTGCGTATCAAATTTAAACCTACTCCAAAGTGAATTTAGCGACTCAATTACTTTGTTAAATGATACTCAAGAATTATCAACTAAAAATCAACAAAATGGTATAAAAATTCAAGATATGCTTCTAGATGGGTTAAGCCATATGGAAGCCAAATTGCAAGATTTTCACGAGACTGTAGAGCAGGTACAAAAGGATTTCGTCTCTATCTCTAGCGTAATTTCTTTAATTATTGATATATCCGATCAGACAAATTTACTAGCACTAAATGCTGCCATAGAAGCAGCACGCGCTGGAGAGCATGGGCGTGGCTTTGCTGTAGTAGCTGATGAAGTTAGAAAACTAGCTGAAAGAACTCAAAAAGCTACAAAAGAGATTGAGATGAATATGGCAATTGTTCAGCAAAATTTTTATAAAATGCAAACTTCTACTGATGATGTAGTAGAACAGATGCGCTCCTTAGCTACTCAAAATAAGACAATGAGCGATACTCATGAGCTATCAAATACAATCAATTATAATTCTCAAAAGGCACTATCTACGATATTTATCAGCCTTATTAAATTAGATCATCTATTATTTAAAGTTAAAGGTTATAAGGTGATTTTTGATGAAAACTTAGGTGAAAAATTTGCCGATCACCATAGTTGTCGTCTTGGCAAATGGTATGAAACAGGACGCGGCAAAGAGCTATTTAGCAAATATCAAAACTATGCTAAATTAGAACCAGTTCATAAAGATGTTCATGAAAATATCGCCAACGCACACAAAATAATGGTAGAACACGGCAAGACAAATGGGTGTTTAGATAAAATTTATAAACAACTAAATGCGGCTGAGAGTGCAAGCGAATCTGTTATAGATATTTTAAATACCTTATTAAATGAGAGAATTAAGGAGTTAAAAGTTAAATTTAATAAAATATAACTACATCAAAATAGTGTTGGCTCATCTATGCTTTGAGCCAGCATGCTCTCTACATCTTCATAATTTTCAAATACTAAAGCATATTTAAACTCATCAAGCTTTTTTATATCTTTTATATCATTATATATAAAATCAGCCATAAAAGCCACGCTACTACCTACTCTAGCACATATGAAAATATCGCTAAATTTAGCTCTTAAGCTACTAGCCTCAAGCTTAAAAAGCTCTTCATCGCTTTCGCAAATAATCGCCCTATAGCTTTGACCAAATTCTTTAATATTAAAAAATCTATCTATAAAAATTGCCTTAAAATGATTAAAATCATCAAAACTATTTACTCTAAATCCAACTCCATGCCTATCAAAAAAGCTCATGATGCTTACTAAATCTTTAATAAAAATATTTGGAAATTTAAGCTCACTATAATAGCTATCTTTAAATAAAATTGTAGTAAAAAATAAAGATTTAGTATCTTTTAAATCATAGTGTAAATCACTTAGACTATCATCATCTAAACTAGAGTAAGAAAAACTAAGCTTATCTATCATAGCCTCATCACAACTCATAATTTGTGTCTTTTCATCAGCATCTATAATCTGCATAAAGGCTTTACTAATATCACAGCTAAATAGACACATCGATCTAGGTAGATATAAACACTCTAAAATTGAGCTTTGCAATCTTGTAATATAGACAAATTCAAGCTCCTTTTGAGCTGAAATAAATCTCATAAGTCTAACCATAGCCATAACTACACTATCAACCTTAATAATAGCTATCTCATCATCTTTGCTATTTAAATTAAGATCAGTAATAATAGCATAAGCCCCACTCTTTATAGCTAGCAAGGCATCATCAATTGTAGCATTTAAAGCTAGATAAGCCATACCGACTTTAATACTATTTGGATCTATACAAAATCCATTTATCATGCTAATTTTAGGGCTATTTTTTAACTCGCCATTTACTAGTGTGGTTAGGTTTTCTATTCTCATTTATCCGACAATTGCTCCATTTTTTACTGGTGAGTGCGTACCTAAAAGCGTTAGATTTCCATCTTCAGCGCTTAATATCATACCTTCGCTTAAGTGCTTAAATATCTTAGCAGGTTTTAGATTTGCTAAAACACAGACTTGCTTACCTACTAAACTTTTTGGTTCATAATATTTTGCTATTCCACTGATAATCTGTCTTGGTTTTTGCTCTCCTAAATCAATGCTAAATTTAAGCAATTTATCACTACCTTCTATATTATCACACTCTAAGATTGTGCCGACTTTGATCACGCACTTTTTAAAATCATCGATTTTAATCTCTTCATCTTTAGCTTTTAACTCTTCTATATTTGCTACTGGTGGTGGAGCCATCAGCTCTTGTTCTATCTTAACAAATAAAGGAGTTACTGAATTTGCTTTAAAATTAGTTAAATTTGAGTCAATTATAAGCTCTTTAAAGCTTTGAGTGCTAATTTTAAATTCAAGAGCATCAGCTATCTTTTGAGCTGTTTTTGGCATGGCAGGACTTAGAAGTATAGCTACTTTAGCTAATAAATTTGCTACTAAAGCTACTAATGCATTTGCCTCATTCTCTTTACCATTTTTAATCAAATTCCAAGGTTCATACTTAGCTATTGCAGCATTTGCTATATTTAAAACTTTCCAAAGCTCTTCTAAATATCTATTTGGAGCAATATCTTCTAAACTAGCAAGTGCTTGGTCTATATGTATTTTTGAAGCTTCAAGCTCACTAGAATAAAACTCTTTTACACTATTTGAATTAATTATATTAGCTGAATATTTTGAACTCATACCTACTATTCTACTTAGTAAATTTCCAAGATCATTGCTTAACTCGCTATTTATGCGATCTATTAATGCTTTTTGAGAAAAGTCTCCATCTTGACCAAATGGAACCTCTCTAAGCAAGAAATATCTAAATGTCTCTAGACCATATGCATCAGCTACCTCTTTTGGATTTACTACATTACCTAGGCTTTTACTCATCTTTACGCCATCTCTAGTCCACCAGCCATGTGCTGCTACGCTTACAGGCAATGGTAGTTCTAAACTCATCAAAAACGCCGGCCAATATACAGCATGAAAGCGTAAAATATCCTTACCAACCATATGAAGAGTATTATTCCAATACTCCATTTTTTCTTCGCCCCTACTATATCCTAAGGCTGAAAGATAATTAACTAGTGCATCTAGCCATACATACATTACATGCTTTGGCTCATTTAAAGACTCAGGTAATTTTATCCCCCACTCAAAACTAGTTCTAGTAATAGATAGATCTTTTAATCCACCTTTAACAAAACTTATAACTTCATTTTTCTTGCCTTTTGGTAGGACGCATTTGTCATCTTCATACCATTTTAAAAGTCTATCTTGATATTTTGATAATGCAAAAAAGTAGCTCTCTTCTTTAACTAGTCTAGTCTTTTTACCACAATCTGGACAACATTCATCATCTATTAATTGATTAGCAGCAAAGAAGCTTTCACAGCTTACGCAATAACTACCCTCATATTCGCCTTTATATATATCACCATTTGCAAGCATCTTAGCAAATACATTTTGACTTGTAATCTTGTGATAATCATCAGTTGTACGGATAAAATGATCATAACTAATCTCAAATTCATCCCATAAAGCTCTAAATTTAGCACTAATCTCATCAGCATACTCTTTTGGGCTTTTGCCACGGCTTTTGGCTGCTTCTTCTATCTTTTGGCCATGTTCATCAGTACCTGTTAAGAAAAATACATCATCTCCTCTTAAGCGATAAAATCTAGCTAATGTATCACAAATTATTGTAGTATAAGCATGTCCAATATGCGGAACATCATTTACATAATATATTGGTGTTGTTATAAATTTTTTCATCATTATCCTTTAAATTTACTAAAAATCAAATTGACCGCCACGGCCTTCATTCATCTTTTCATAGGTTGCATTTACATATCCGCTTCGTATCTTGCACTCAAAAAACTCGCTACAATTCATACAGCTACTTATATTATTTGCCTCTTGACACTGTTTAAGCTTAGCTATAGCAATATCAAATTGCAATATTACAAACTCTTTAATTTTATCACAACCAAATACCCTTTGGCATTTTGAGCAGTTATCCCCAGATGAGTTTTGAGCAATGCAACTATCTAAAGAGGCTTTTTTGGAATTTAGTTCGCTCTCATCAATCCCAACAAAATCGCTAATCTCAGCCATTTCTTACTCTATCAATCTCAAATTTAGAACCAAAATAGCAAGGAGTAGTCTGATGAGTCTGCTCAATTTTAATATCTAATAAACTTGAATTTACCCCATTAGTTGTAGCGCCACCTGCTTTTTCATATATATAAGCAAATGGTAAAACCTCAAAAGCAAGCCTAAGCTTACCATTTGGCGCATCTGGCGTAGCTGGATAACTAAATAACCCGCCGCCTTTTAGTAATACTTGATGTAAATCGCTTACCATTGCACCACTATATCTAAGTCTATATCCATCATCAAATAATGATTTTATCATAGATCTATGTGAATCACTCCAACCTTTTTGCGTTCCACCAGTTGCATTTAATTTACCCTTTTCTTTTAACTGTAAAGTTTTAATAAATTTAAACTCACCAGCTCTATCAAGTCTAAATAACTCTGGTTTATCTTCGCACACCACCATCTCAACTCTTGGACCATATACTGTATAAATAGCAGCTACTAGATTTTTAGCATCTAAAGCACCCTTATAAATTCCAAATATAGACCCAACAGCAAAATTAACATCTACTAAGCTACTTCCATCAAGAGGATCATAAGCAATAATATACTCACCATCTTTATCTATTGATAGTGGGGACTCTTTTTCTTCGCTGATAATAGAATTTACGCATTTTAACTCTTTTAATCTATTTTCTATTATCTCATCGCTTAAGATATCAAGCTTTAATTGAGTATCTCCAGTAGCATTTGAACTTGTCGCATAGCCTAAATCACCATACTTTAAAACCTCACTAATCTTTATAGCTATATCTTGTACTGCTTTTATAATCTCTTGCATTTTATACCCTTTTTGCATTTTTATCTATCCAGTTTATGATTTTATCTATATCATCTAGGTCAAATTTATCCCTATTAGTGCTAAACTCTGTTATATTTGTAGCAAATGCATTACTAAATGGGATAAACTCCTCTATAATCTCATCTCTAAAAACTGTAATTCTAGGAAGTTTTAAGCTCTTTAACCCTTCAATTATTAAATAATCAAACTCACCAAAATGACTTGCTAAATTTGCCATCTCGCTCTCAAATTTCTCCAAATTTGGCTCAAATTTCTCGCTTTTGCTATTATGAGCAACTGAATTAATCCTATCTTTACCCCCAAAAATCCCATTTTTTAAAAAGATTGATGTTCTATTTGGACTAACTACTGCTACATCTGCACCTATACTACTATAAATATAGCTATCTTTACCTTCATAATCAAATTTAGCCTTATCTCCTGGGTCGTGCTTAGTTATAGCAACCTTAAATCCACGACTTATAAGCTCCTTTGCTACCTTTGATATCAATGTTGTCTTACCACTTCCACTAGCCCCACTAAAGGCTACAGCTAATCTTTTAATGATATTTCCTTTTGAATTTACTCATAATTTTAGCCAAAACAATCTTAAAAAATGAAATCAATTAACGCTATTAAAATTGCTAATTAAATCACTAAATACCCTATAAAGCGTCTCTACTTCGCTCACGCCTACTCTTTCATCAACAGCGTGAATTCTATCATTTACAACTCCACACTCAACAACTGGCACGCCAAAAGCAGCAAAATATCTTGCATCGCTTGTCCCTCCAGTAGTGCTAAACTCAGGAGTAAGACCGCAAATTCTCTCTATGCTAGATTTTAAATTTAAAGCAATTTTTGAGTTCTCATCAGTCAAAAATGGCTTTGAACTCTCCTTAAGAGTTAGCTCATAATCAAGCCCATTAAATATATGCTCACAATACTGCTTAACATCTTCATAGCTTGTTAGGTCTGAGTTTCTAATATTAAACATTATCTTAAGCTCATTTGGAGTTACATTACACACCTCCATACCGCCACGAATATCAGTAATTACAATTTTTGAAGGGTCAAAATATCTACTTCCAGCATCCATATCGTATCCAGCAAAATTAGCCAACACAGCACTTGCTTGATGGATTGGATTTATGCATTTAGATGGATAAGCTGCGTGTCCTTGAACGCCTTTAATAGTAATTACACCATTTATAGAACCGCGACGACCAATCTTAATCATATCACCTATTTTATTAAAAGATGTCGGTTCGGCTACTACGGCAAACTCAGGTAACTCACCTATTTCTTGAAGATATTTTAAAGCCTCTTTTGTCCCATAAATTCCATCGCCCTCTTCGTCACTTGTAATGATAAGGCTTAAAGTTCCATCAAAACTACTTGCATCCTTACAAGCTTGAAGCATTGCGGCTACTCCGCTTTTCATATCTTGAGTTCCACGAGCATAGATATATCCATCTTTATCAACTGGCTCAAATGGATCACTACTCCACCCCTGCCCTGGAGGCACCACATCTATATGACCAGCAAAGCACAAATGCGCTCCATCGCCAAATTTCTTAGTAAGAATGAGATTTTTCACCCCATTAACTTCTAAAAGCTTTGCATCAAATTCATTCATAAATAGCGTGATATAATTCATCGCACCATCATCATCTGGTGTAATACTTCTAAATTTAAGTAACTCTTTTAAAAGTTCTATAACTTCCATTTTAACCCTTTAAAAATGTATTAAATATCAGCATAATAGCAAATCCTACCATCAAAATTGCCGAGATATAAGCAAATGCTATTTGTGCTTTAGCTCCTATAAATTTTTTGGAGCGACTAACTATAAATGATAAAAATAAAACCCAACTAGCAATGCTTACAAATAGCCCAGCAAGTCCCATAATAGCACTTGGCAAAAGTGCTACAATCCCACTAACAGAGAGCCAAAAACCAATTATATATGGATTTACTAAATTCATTAAAGCACCCTTAACAAAGCAGCTCCAAAATGAACCATTAAGCCCACTTTTTTGCGTAGCTAAATTTTTAGCTCCAAAAAATGTCAAATAAGCAATATAAAATAAAAAAAATCGATCCAAAAATAGCTAGAATTTGAGTTAAAAGCTCATTTTGGCTAAATTTCAAAACACCAAAACTAATCCCAAATAGATATCCCATATCTACAGCCATCGCACCTAGTCCAACCCCAAGACCAAGTCTAAATTTTACTAACGCATAGCTCATTATAAGCACATTAACTGGACCAATTGGCACTGCTGCACCAAATCCTAAGGCTAATCCCTCTATAAATCCTTGCATTATAAACCTCTTAGCTATAATTTCACAACTTTTGAGCCAAATCCACCTTCGCTTGGCGTACCATCTTTAAATGCTTTTACGCTTGGATGTGATTTTAAAAACTCTTTTACAGCATATGCTAGCTTACCAGTACCAATTCCATGCTTAATTAAAACCTCATCAAATCCAGCTAATAAACTATCTGATATAAACTTATCTAATCTATCTATCGCCTCTTCTGCGCGTAGTCCATGTAAGTCAATCATCACGCTAGCACTTACTGGTCTAGCTACGCTTACATTTATCTTATTTTGACTATTTAAAGGAGCCTCGCTAATGATTTTAAGCAAAGCAATAGGCACTCTAAAGCTAACTCCATTGCTATCTATAGTAGCATCATTTTTACTAATGCTTACTACTACGCCTTTTATCTTATCATATTTTACTCTATCGCCTACTTTTAATTTTGGTGGCTCGCTTATAATATTTGGTTTTTGAATCGCTTTTGCCATAGAATTTGCATTATTTAGGCTTCTTTGTTTATCTTTTGTATCTTTTAGATTTATACCTCTTTTTGCCTCATTAATAGCTTTATAAAACTCAGTTTCTAACGCATTTAATCTTGCTCTTAGCATATCATCAGCTTTTACTTTTGCCTCTTTGGCATCTTTTAAGAGTAGATCTAATTTTAGCTCTTTTTCTTTTAGATTATCAAGTTTTAATTTTAACTCTAATTCTAAATTTATCGCTTTTGAGATCATCTCATTTAAATTCTCTTTATCATCACCATATGCACTTTTAGCACTAGCTACAAGATTGTCTGGAATTCCATATCTACTAGCAGTCTCAAATGCATAACTTTTGCCAATTATTCCTTTTAAAAACTCATACTTTGGTCTTGAGTTTTGCTCATCATATAAAGCTGCTAAAAGCTCAACTTCACTATTTTTAGCAAGTAACATAGCAAGGCGTTTGTGATGAGTAGTTATAACCATTTTGACATCATTTTTCATCATCGAAGTAAGCAAAATACTATATAAGCTTGCAGCCTCTTCAAAATCAGTTCCTAGCTCAATCTCATCAACGCCAATTAATATCTGCTTTTTACCCAAAACTCTACTAAATCCAATCATTCTACCAGCAAAGGTTGATATATCGTTTTTAGAGTTTTGCGGATCTTCTATAATGGCTTCAAATTCTTTAAAACTACCTATGCTGGATTTATCACTATTTATACTCATTGGTAAAAGATACTTAGCTAGCAATGCTGCACTCATTATGCTCTTTAAAAGCATACTTTTACCACCGGCATTTACACCAGTTATTAGCAAAATTTTACCACGAAAATCTACACTAACTCTTTTGGGATTTTTTAGCGCTGGGTGGGCAAACTGGCTTAAAATTATATCCTTACTAGAGTTAGCAAGCACAAAATTATAGTCCCTACTCTTAGCAAAGCTAACCCTAGAGATTAAGCTATCTATATAGTCAAAAGCTGAGTTTATAAATTTCAAAAATGGTAAATTTTTACTAAAAATTGAGCTAATTATCTTAGCATGTTCGTATAAAATCTCCTCTTTTTTATCTAGTAAATCGCTTTGCTGGGTCTTTAAATTACTTACAATATCAGGCAAAATATAAAAATATCCACCACTACTTCTACCAATTACTGTACCTTTTAAAGCGTGATTAAACCCTCCACGAACTAGCAAAGCTTCATTGGAATTTATATAGTGAATTTGAGTATCTACTAAGTATGGGCTAAGGCTTTTTGTATAAATTAATTTTTTTAAACTCTCATCTATTTGGCGTTTTTTATTTTTGTAGGCCTCATTTATAGATACTAAACGCTCATCAATACTCTCTTTAAACTCACCATTTTCATCAAAATATTGATCAATTTGCTCTATACTTGCTGGAATTTCAATCTTATCTAGATATCCACGCATTTTAGGGGCGAAATTTTGAGCTTTTAGATATTTAAAATACTCTATAATCTTACTAAATTCATATATTTCACTAATAT
The DNA here is from genome assembly GCF_002139875.1 of Campylobacter vicugnae. Taxonomy (NCBI): domain Bacteria; kingdom Pseudomonadati; phylum Campylobacterota; class Epsilonproteobacteria; order Campylobacterales; family Campylobacteraceae; genus Campylobacter; species Campylobacter vicugnae. The sequence goes on along the minus strand of NZ_CP018793.1, from coordinate 610,207 downwards.
GCAAAACAGCCTGTTTTGATAATCTCATCAATGCATCATCTAAATTTGCTATCTCTTTTGGGCTTTTTATATTAATTTGTGAAATCTCTTCTATTTTTTCATAATTTGCCTTGCTATCTCCACTTATAAAAAGCGGCTTAGGGCGAGATAAAAATTCATTATAAGCACTTAAATATTCATTTAAATCTAGTTTTTTAAATAGTTCTTCCATAAAATCCTACAAAAATTAATTTAAAGCTCAATTATACTAATTTTGCCTTAAATCTATCCATTTTATGGGAATTTGAATTAAATTTAACTTAGCAAATTTAAATCTAAATTTAATAAATTTAAAAATATATTAAATTACTTTATATTGACAAATACCTATTTTATTGATATAATTCTCACATTAAAAGATTAATATATCTTTTTACTATATTTTAATAAGGAGATAAAAATGGCAAACTGCGCTATAAATTCATGTACAAGATTAGATCCGATAGATAAAGCAGGTCTAGAGGCTCTAATCAAAGCTGGAAAAGAAAATCCAGATGTTATTAAAACTCTAAAATGTCGTACAGTGGCTGAGGGTAAATTTCGCCACGCTAACTATATAAGAAATCTACCAGCATATATAGTAGATGAGCCACCTACACTTTTAGGCGATGATACTGCACCAAATCCTAGCGAGGCTGTTCTTGCAGCACTTGGAAGTTGTATAGCTGTAGGAATTCACGCTAATGCAATAGCTCAAAATATAGTTATTACAAAACTTGAAGTTGAGCTTGAAGGTGATCTAAATATCACTGCAGTATGGGGAACAGGCGATTTAAGCGATAAACCACTTGGTTTTACAGATGTAAGAGTAAATGTAATACTAGAAAGCAATGCAGACGAAGAGAGAAAAAATGCTCTAATCGCTCACGCTCTAAAATATTCACCAGTAGCAAATACTCTGCTTAGACAGGTAAATTTAGAAGCTAAATAAGGATAAAAAATGGCACTACAAAAATTAGCAAAATTAGCACACTTAATAGATAAAGAGGGAATATATCCTAAAGAGATCTTAAAACAGATAGCTCAAAATGGCGATTTTGCTGCACTACAATCTAGAGCAGATCTATATCAAGCCATAGAAAATATAGCTAAGATCTCTAAAATTTGCGGTACAAGTGGATTTTGCATGTGGTGCCAATTTGCTATTATCTACTACCTTATAAATAGCGACAATACAGAGCTAAAAAACGAGCTACTACCAAAGCTTTATAGCGGTCAAATTCTAGGTGGTACAGCGCTTTCTAATCCTATGAAAGCATTTGCTGGAATTGAGAAAAATCATCTAAAAGCTACAAAAGTAGAAGGCGGATATATCATTAATGGCAATCTACCATGGGTATCAAATATTAGCGAAGATAGCGTTTTTGGAGCTATAGCCTTAGATGATGATAATACGCCAGTAATGGGCGTTATAAGAGTTGGAGATAATGCTAGACTAAAATCATCTATTAAATACTCAGCTCTAGAGGGTTCAGCTACAAAAAGCGTAGTGATAAAGAATTATTTCTTAAGCAACAATGATATTTTAAGCCAAAATATCTATGAGTATTTAGTGCGTATAACGCCAGGATTTATTCTATTGCAAACTGGCATAGCAGCTGGAATTATCAAAGCTAGTCTTGAAGAGATAAATAAATCAAACGCAAGTCATGCTGATATCAACTCATATTTAAATTTTGATTTTAAAAGTTTGCAAAATGAGTATATATCTCTTTTAAATTTAGTTCAAAATTTAGCCAAAAATATTGATAATATAAATCCTTTAGATATTTTAGAAACTAGACTTTTAGGCTCAAATTTAACACAAAAGACTACATCAGCAGCAGTGCTATTTAGCGGCGCTAGAGGATATTTAGAAAGCTCAAAAGTAGCACGCCTTCAAAAAGAGGGTAATTTTGTGCTAATAGTTACTCCAAGTATCAAGCATCTTTTAAAAGAGATAAGCGAAGTCAAAGCTGGCAGAGGATGTATAAAATCATGGAAGAGCAAACAAGCAATATAATTAATATATTTTAGTATTTTTATAGTGTTATTAATAAAATTAATAAATAAAAGGAGAAGATATGGATAGAAGATATGCTCTTGGATTTTTGGCTGGTTTTTTGGCTCTAAGCACTACTAAAAGCTTGGCAAATCCTAAATTTAAAAAAGGTATAAAGATAGGCTATTTACCAATTTGCGATCATTTAATAATCATAGCTAAGGATATATTTAGCAGTGATGAATTTACAATAACTCCAATTAAATTTTCTAACTGGGCAGATTTAAGTGAGGCTTTAAGAGCAAAAGCTATAGATGCTGCTTTTTTACTAGCTCCATTAGGATTAATGCTAAAAGGTAGCGGTGTAGATATAAAAGCAATTATGGCAGCACATAAAAATGGCTCAGCATTAGTAGCAAACAAAAAGATAAAAAGTATAAAAGAGTTAAATGGCAAAAATATAGCAATTCCATCTAGATTTTCTAGCCATTATTATATACTTCATCATCTTTTAACTAAGTATAATATTAAGGTTAATTTAGTTGATATGGCTCCTACTGAAATGCCATTTGCACTTTTGACAAATAAAGTAGATGCATATATAGTAGCTGAGCCATTTGGACAATTAGCCGTAAAAAGAGGTGCTGTTAATCTAATTTTAAGCAAAGATGTAGTGCCAAATCATATATGCTGCTTACTTAATTATTCTAACGAGCTAGCAAATTCCAAAGTAGCAAATCAGCTAACTAACGCATTTAAATTAGCAGCAAATTTTATAGAAAAAAACCATAGTGAAGCTGCTACTATAGGATCAAAAATTTTGGCTCAAGATGCAGATATTATAAATAAAATCATTAGTGAAAAAATCGTATCATATAGCGATTTAAAGATAAATAAAGAAGATCTAATAGATCTAAAAGAGTTCTTAATATCTCAAAATTTAGCAAATGATGGGTTGAGAAATTTAGATATAGATAGTTATTTAGTGGAGCAAGTATGAAATATATTTATCAAAGTATAGTTTTAGCTTTTGTTATATTAATATGGCATATATTTAGCTCTGAGCTAATTCCATCGCCTATGCAGGTTTTAGACGCATTTAGGCTAATAATAGATAATAATAGCTTACAAATTGGAATTATAGATTCGCTATATAGATATGGTATTGGGCTTATTTTGGGTGTTATTTTTGGGGTTATAATTGGTTTTATCTTTGGTTATAATCCAAAATTTGCTCAAGCATTTGATCCGCTATTTAATATTTTGCGTCCTATCTCGCCAATTGCATGGGTACCAATTATCTTAATAATATTTGGAATTGGAGATTTACCAACTATATTTATTATAGCATATTCAGTATTTTTCCCTATGGTATTATTATCTACAAAAGCCATAAAAGATCTACCTAGCCAACTAATATTAGTAGCTAAAAATTTCGGTGCTTCTAAATTGCAAATTTTCACCGGAGTTATCATACCATCTAGTTTTTTATCTCTTATATCTAGCCTTAAATTAGCCGCAGCTCTTGCTTGGATAAATTTAGTCGTAGGAGAAATGTTAGGAGCTCAAACTGGACTTGGATATATGATTATCGATAGTAGAAATCAATTAAGAATAGATATATTAATAGCTACAATTATCACTATAGGTATCATTGGTATGATAATTAATACTATATTTGGATATATAGAAAAAGTAGTATCAAGGAGATATGGCTATGATAGAAATTAAAAATCTTAGAAAATCATTTGGTGATATTTGCGTTTTAGATGATATAAATTTAAAGATTAATGATGGTGAGTTTTGCGTACTTTTAGGCTCTAGCGGAAGCGGCAAAAGCACAATATTGAAAATTTTAAGCTCTCTTGAAAGCTTTGATAGTGGTGAGATTAAATTTGATAACGAGAGCTTTAAATCTCAAATTCCAAACTCCAAAGAGCGTCAGATAATAATGCAACACTACTGCTTAATGCCATGGCTTACTGCACTTGATAATATCAAATTTGCTCTAAAGTGTTCTGGCTTAAAGGATAAAAAACTAATAGATGAAATAGCTAAAAAATATCTAAGTCTAGTAGGGTTAAAAGATAAAATGAACTTATATCCAAATAGCCTAAGCGGCGGTCAATCTCAAAGAGTTGCGATTGCTAGAGCTTTAAGCTTAGATCCAAAGGTGCTATTTTTAGATGAGCCTTTTAGTGCTTTAGATCCAGTAGTAAGGGCCAATTTACAAAGTGAGCTAAAAGCCCTAATGCAAAATAAACAAGCCATATTTGTAACTCACGATATCGATGAGGCTATACTTTTAGGTGATAAGATTGTGATTTTACATGCTGGAAAAATAATCAAAGAGCTACAAAATCCTAAATTTACTCCAAATACTCCAAAGTATTTTGAGCTTAAATCCACTATATATAAGCTAATAAACGGACAAGTAGAGAATATAGAATATATGATTTAAGATAGCCAAATTTGGCTATCTTTATTATCTTAACAGAGTTGATACTTGTTGAGCTAGTAAAGTCATATTGTGAGCAGCAGTTAGAGTTGTGCTATTTAGAAGCAGATCTGCCTTATTTAAATCGCTTAGATTTTTAACTACATCATTATTTTGTAGTTGCGACTCACTAGATCTGGCTGAATTTGCTGCTGTAATACTAGCATTAATATCACTAAGTAGTCCTTGCTGAGTACTACCTATATCTCCACGCATCGCATTTATACCATCTCTAAAGGCTGCTATACTCTCTTGAGAATCTATATCAATTGAGCTAATGTTTGGAGCATTTAATGAAATAGTAGTCTCAGAGCTTCCAGTTTGAAAATTTAGAGTTGAGCCAAAGATATTATTACCATTAAAGCTAGTTGAGTTTAAAGTATCTTGCATAGATGTTTTAAGTGCTTGGGCTTCACTCTTAATAGCAGCTCTTGAGTTATCATCCATTGCCAAACTAGTTGAGCGAATCGATAGCTCATTTAATCTATCTGCACTATCTGTTAAATTTTGCAATGCTCCATCAGCAATCTGCAACACACCAATTGCGTCATTTGCATTACTAACGCCTTGAGAAATTGCATTTGCATCACTTAAAAGTGCATTGGCAATTACCATATTAGCACTATCACTTCCACTAATTGCGCGATTAGCCGATATATTATCTAAAGCTTTATTAGCGCTATTTTGAGCGTTGTTTAGATAGTAGTTTTGCATACTATTTGAGTAGTTATCTATCTTCATCTCATACTCCTTATAAAAGTCCTATGATAGATTTTATCTTATTTATGCTTAAATATTATTTTATTTATAGTAAAATTTAGTAACCCTAAGCTATAATTTAGCAAATTTAAAGGTAAATAATGAATCAAAATAAAATAGCTTTAATCATTGGTGCAAGTAGCGAAAGCATTATAGCAATTAAACACGCTAAAGCTCTTGGTTTAAAAGTTATAGCCTTTGATGCTAATCCTAAAGCACCAGGGTTGAAAGAAGCGGATATATCTTATAATATAGATATCATCAACCCAAGCAATATCATACAAACCTTATCTAAAGAAAATATAACTCTAGATATAATATTGCCAGTACCAATTGGTCGCTATCTAATCACTATTGGCGCTTTAAATGACTATTATAATCTAAATGGTTTTAGTTATAAAATGGCAGATATTTGTACTGATAAGCTCAAATTTGCTAGCGCTTTAGCAGATAATGGGGGGGGGTTAGGCTCTTTAAGAGATATAAAATTTGATATATTTGATCCAAATTTAAATCACAATAAGCTTAAATTTCCACTAATAATCAAGCCAAGATTTGGCAGTGGTAGCAAAGATACGATGGTTATATCTAATCTTGATGAGCTCAAAAATATCGCTAAAAATATTAAATTTACTAAAATGGATTTTTTAATCGAAGAGTTTATAGATGGCTTAGAGTATGGGATTGATGCTGTTATTATCAATGGCGAATTTCATCATATCTTATCAAGACAAAAGCTATTAACCACGCTCCCATATAGACAGGCTATAGGGTATATTAGCATAGATGAAATTCCATCTATAAGTAGCTATATCCAAAATATAATAACCAAATTAAATATAGATAATTGTTTATTACACGCTGATATAATAACCAAAGATAATAGAGCATTTATCATAGAGCTATCTACTCGCCCAAGCGGGCATTATCTAAGTAAATTTATAGAGATTACAACTGGTATAAATCCTACAAAAGAGTGGATAAATAAAAGCTTAAATCTACCATATAACTTCAAGCCAAAATTTAGAAAAAATACAATAATGCGCTATTTTGATTTTGAAGGCGACTGGATAGCAGCTGATTTTGACTTGCTTAAAGATAGCTTAGGGATTATAGATTATAGGTGCGAAATTAATTCAACACTACCAAAAGTTATAGATAGCTCTACCATAATGGATAGAGGCTATGCCATTATAGAAGCTAACTCTAAAGAAGAGTGTATAAATAACGCTCATAAACTAATATCAAATTTTAAAAGGATTAAAAGATGAATCAAGAAGTAATAAAAGCTCAAGAATATGCCTATGAACTATGGGGAAAACATGTAAGTAGTGGAATGCTACTATATCCTAATGAGTATTTAACTCGCTATATATATGCTAATCGTAAGAAATTTAAAAGTGTCTTGGATTTTGGATGTGGAGATGGAAGACACCTTGAAATGATGGCTAGAGCTGGACTAGAGCATATAATTGGCGTAGATTATAACCACTCAGTACTAGATGTAGCCCAACAAAGATGTCAAAAGTATAATATCAAATGCGAGCTATATCAAAATAATCAAAACAAAAAATTAAACGAGCTAATAAAAGATGAGCTAGACTGCGTAATCTGCTGGGGGATAACCCTTGCTAATGCACACTATGTAACAAGTGATATATTTAAGCAGTTTGCTAGTGTATTAAAACCTGGCGGTAAAGTTATAGCTAACTGGAGAGCACAAGATGACTCACTATATGGCGATGGAAAAGAGATTGAAAAAGATACATTTATAATAGAGCGTCAAAGTCACAAAGGAATGTTATATTATATACCAAATTTAGATGATATAAAAGCTATTTATAAAGATGCTGGGCTAGAGATTATAAGCATTGATAGTGAGAAATTTACAAATAATAATGGTAAAATAATAAATTCATGGCACATAATAGAAGCTAAGAAAATTTAAAAGGATAAAAATGAGAAATAGCGTAGAAGACTATAAAGAGCATTTTGAGCTTTGGGAGGATTTAATCTTAAGCGGAGATAGAATCTATCCAAGTGAATTTGTGGTGCGTTTTGCATTTAAAAACAAATTTAAAAGCGTATTAGATTTTGGCTGTGCAAATGGTCGCCATTTAGAGTGCTTTAGCAAAGCTGGTGCTACTAGATTAATCGGTATTGATTTAAATCAAAAACCATTGGATCTTGCACGCTCTAGACTTGAGCCAATTATGAAAAGTCGTGGTGCAACCTTAGAGCTATATAGCAACAAAAATTGCTCTATAGATGAGATTTTAAAAGATACCAAAGTAGATGCGATACTAGCTTGGGAGATAGTTTATTTATATACTCCAAATATAGTTATAGAACTACTAAAATCGCTAAAATCACATCTAAATCAAAATGGTAAAATCTTAATAAACTTTATCTCCACAGATGATAGCCTAAAAAGTGATGCAAAAATGCTAGAAGATAATATGTATGAGATTACAGAAGCTACTCATAGGGGGCTGATTTTTACATTTTATAGTTTAGAGATGATAGAAGATCTACTTAAAAAAGCTGGACTTAAAATCATTAGCATAGAAAAAAATCATTACTGGCTAGATAATGGTGCTATCAAGCATGACTATATAAATATACAAGCCACACATGATAGCTAAGAGTTTTACATTCTAAATTCAACCGAGAGTTTGTGTGCTTCTAGCCCTTCAGTATCGGCTAGAGCCATACAAGCACTTCCAATCTCATCAATTGCTCTTTTATTCATTGAGATTATAGAGCTTTTTTTGATAAAGTTACTTACACTAAGTGGTGAGAAAAATCTAGCACTACCGCCTGTTGGTAGCGTGTGATTTGGCCCAGCTAGATAATCCCCAATCGCCTCAGGCGTATAGTGACCTAAAAATATAGCTCCAGCATGCTTAATGCGTGGCAAATACTCATACGCATTATCCGTAGCAATCTCTAAATGCTCTACGGCTAATGCATTCATCAGCTCTATACACTCATCAATATCACTAGTTACGATAATAGCAGCCTTATTATCTATACTAGCCTTAGCAATCTCATATCGTTTTAAATTTGGTAATAATCGTTGAATTTCATCATTTACTTTATTAGCAAACTCAGCACTAAATGTGATCAAAAAGCTACTAGCAATCTCATCATGCTCAGCTTGGCTTAATAGATCAATAGCTATATGAGTAGGATTAGCACTCTCATCAGCTATCACTCCTATCTCGCTTGGTCCTGCTATCATATCTATATTTACATCGCCATATACCATCTTTTTAGCAGTAGCGACAAAGATATTACCAGGGCCTGTGATTACATCCACTTTTTTAATAGTTTGCGTACCATATGCCATAGCAGCAACAGCACTAGCACCACCAACCTTATATGCAGTTTTAATACCCAAAAGATGCATAGCTGCAAGCAAGAGCGAATTTACCTCTCCGCCTACTGCTGGGGTACAAACTACTATTTCTTTAACTCCAGCTACTATAGCAGGAACTGCATTCATAATTAGTGAGCTAGGATAGGCTGCTTTTCCTCCTGGAATATATAAACCAGCACGATCTACTGGAGTAACCTTCTGGCCCAATATTGCACCGCTTGGCTCAAAATCTATCCAAGATTTTTCTACTTGCTTTTCATGATAGGCTTTTATCCTTTCATATGCTAATTTTAAGGCATTTCTTAGCTTATCATCTAGATTGTCATAGGCTGTTTTCATCTCATCGGTAGTTATAGCTAAATTACCATTTACTTCCCACTTGTCAAATTTAGCTATTTGCTCGTTTAAAGCAGCATCGCCACGCTCTTTAATATCATTAATAATTCCATTTACAATTGGCATTACGCTTTGCATATCTATATTTGAACGATCTACCAATAATGAGAATTCATCTTTAAAATTTGCTTCATTACTATATAAAATTTTCATAAACATCTCCTTGAATTACAAATTATATCCTATTTTAACCAATCTAAATCTAACAATCATCATTAATATCAAAAACTAGTTCGCTTTTTAGTTTGGTTTTTCTAATCTCTAATAAGCTTAAATTTGGGAATTTAATCTGCATTAACTCATCAAAATTACTAGCTTTATTAAGTGCTAAATCACGCAAAACTAGCCCACGATAATACTTGGCAAAGTGGCTTACAATCTTATTATTTTTTAAAAATTTCATAGTTATATATGGGGTTTTTATACTATAGAATTTATCATAATATCCAGCCCGAAGATCAAGTATATCCTCACCTTCTAAAATCTCATCTAAAACTTTATCAAGTCTTGACTTATAATATTTTGCGCTATCTATTTGCGATATTTTTTCACCCTGTTTGAGCTTATAAAACTGTATATAATCTCCAGCTCTTAATACCCCATAAAGATTAGAAAATATAAGCAAATTCTCATCTATATATCTAGATGATGATTCATCTAAATTTGAGTAATTAAGCGCTTCATATGCTACTCCATCATACATAAGCACAGCTTTATGATAGCTTTTTTGCATAGTTAAATTTTTTATTTTGGTTATATCATTAGCACTCTTTACGCCAAAAATTTGGCCCAAAATACTCTGGTCTTGGCTGCTAATTAAATCATAATACTTTTGTAGTATCTCGTCTCTATCGCAAATTATTGAATTAATAGGCGAAGTAAGCGGATTTAGCGTTGGCCTCTTAGCCTCACTTGGAGAAAATAGGATCTTCACGCTCTAACCTTTGAAACTCGCTCTTTAAACTATTATATTGCTGCATAAATGGAACCCCATGAACTCTAGTATATGCAATTGTAGTGATAAAATTTGTATCTCTCTCCCATCTTGGCACAAGGTGATAGTGTATATGTTCAGCTATACCAGCACCAGCTGCAGCTCCTAGATTCATTCCGATATTAACTCCACTAGCATTTAAACTCTTTTTTAGCACTG